>DATNIN010000073.1:0-21960 GCA_035604415.1 Candidatus Acidiferrales bacterium | reverse complement strand
CCCGCCATTGGCGGGCCCGCCCTTCTTTTCAAAAGCTGGTGATCGAGGAGTTCCGATGAAAGCTCTCGAAGAAGGCACTTATATCAAGCACTTCCAGTACGGCCTGGGCGTCATCACGGAGTCGGACTCCGAACGCACGTCCATCGACTTCGATCTTCACGGCATGAAGAAATTCGTCACCAGCATCATGGTGGTCGAGCTCGCCGAAGGAACACCGCCGAAGCGGTCCAAGAGGCGAAAGAAAGCCGCGACTGCGGCGCCGGCAGCGGGCTCGAAGTGAGCAGCGCAATCATGGTGCAATTTGTCGGATTTGAGTCGAAAGCGCTCGGCCGCAAGTACACGTTTACGGTGAGAGAGTCCTCGAGCGAGCCGCGGGAATTTACGGTGACGATTGCGAATAAAGCGTTCAATGACCATCGCGTGCGCTATCAGGATGCGCCGGATGTTTGCTCGCTCAGGCTGCGTCGCGAGCTCGCGACCTACGCGAATCAACCGCCTCGCAATCACTTTGATATCACCGACATCGATCTCGACGATTACCGCAGCACGCATTCGCCTAAGAAGGGTCGAAATTCGTTTGACCGCAAGGCGATGGAAGACTTTTAGGACTGGATGTAGAGGAGAAACATGAAGAGTCTGTTTGTTGGAAACTTGAGTTTTCAGGCCACCGAAAGCGCTCTGCGGGGATTGTTCGAGCCATTCGGTCAAGTTACGCGCGTTCACATGGCGATGGACCGGGAAACAGGCCGGGCGCGTGGCTTTGCGTTTGTGGAAATGCCGAACGATAACGAAGCCACGAAAGCGATCGCCGCTCTTGACGGAAAAGATTTCGAAGGCCGCAACGTCAAGGTGAACGAGGCGCGCCCTAGGGCAGAGCGAACGGAGTCTCGTGGGCCAAGCAGCGGTGGCAGCGGAGCGGGCGGCCGCGGGCGAAACTCGTTCTCAACCGAGAACTATGGCGAGGCCGCGCGCCAGCCGCGCGAGCCCCGCTGGTAAACATAAACGCACTCAAGGAGAAGCCGTGTCGAGAATCACTTTTCAAAAGCGCCAGAAGGAAATGAAAAGGCGTGAAAAGCAGCGCGAGAAAGCCGAGCGCCGCGCGCAGAGGAAACTCGAGAAGACCGTGGGTTCCGAAACGCCGGCGCAAGACCAAATCGTCGGCGATGAGATTCAAGCTGAGATTCAAGCTGAGATTCAAGCTGAAGAAAACGCCGTAACCACTGCATCTGAAAAAGCGTGAACGGATCGCGAGGAAACTGGAACCGTGGCATACGAAAACACATCGCGCGTGGCAGACGGAAATAGCCGGCCCTCCACTGAAGAATTAGAGGGACGGGGGCGGTTAGTACCGGCACAAGCGACCGGCATCGAGTATCCGGTCGAATTCGAAATCAAGTCCCCTCCGGCGGCGCCACGCCACGGGCGAGTTTCGCAACCCACTCGTTGGGCGAAGTGTTTCGTTCGCTCCGCTCAAAAAAGAGTCTTCCCGGATGGGCACTATTTCCTTCGCACAGACGAAGGGAGAGTCCATCAACTCAGGGTGATTGGCGGAGTCTGGCATTGCCTCGCGCTTGCCCTTTGAAGTCGTTCTGCGTTCAAGCCTTCCCCTCGATCGTTGACCAGTCCCTGCTTTAAGGTGTCCCGGAATTCCGGCGCCGAAGAAAGACCTGTCCGTCGGTACAGACGCGCAAGGGCCCTGGTCCAGTTACACAGGCACGCACACCGTTTCGCGGTTTGAGCCTTCCCGTTCCATCCCACATGCTAGCCTGTTGATCCCCAGACGAGAGGTGTTCCGACGGTCGGAAGGCCGCGCACGAAGCCGTTGACGCGATCTTCGCCCGGACGGGCAACCCAGCGGCCTGAAGCGGCCTCTTGGGAAAACACGAAGACAAATGGCGTCAACCGACCATCTCTCATCTTCGCGCAGGTCGTATCCTTCACTTTCGCGTTTCATCGTCACGAAGCTCTGTCTTCTTGGAATTCTGTTTTTCATGTCGGGCGTGATTGTTCAAGCTCAGATTTCACCGGGGCCGCTTTCAAAACCTCACGCTTCTCTCAGCGGGTCGACGCAGTGCACCAGCTGCCATAGCGTCGGAAAAGGCTCTGAGGTCCTGAAGTGCCAGGAGTGCCACAAAGAAATCGCGGCGGAGCTTTCTTCCGGCCATGGGCTGCACGCACATTATCCCGACAAGGACAACTGCGCGAAATGCCATTCGGAGCACAATGGCGAAGACTTCCCTTTGATCCACTGGGAGCCGTCGCTCAAGGAATTCGACCACAGCAAAACGGGTTATTCCCTGCAAGGGAAGCACGCGGGGATCGCTTGCACCCAGTGCCATACCGCCGCCCACGTCCAGGGGTCCGTCCGGCCGCTCATTCAGATGAAGGATTTGAACCGGACGTTCCTCGGATTGTCGCAGGAGTGCGTGACGTGCCACCAGGACCCGCACAAAGGACAGCTCGGCCAAAATTGTCTCCAGTGCCACAACTTCAACGACTGGAAAGCAGCGGCAAATTTCGATCACTCCAAGACGCGATTCCCTCTGACGGGCCTTCACGCACAGGTCGCGTGCGAGAAGTGCCATACCGCCGCGGCGCCGGGCGGGCAGCCGCGGTTCACCGGCATTCCCTTTGCCAAGTGCAGTGATTGCCACACCGATCCGCATCACGGCGCGTTCGCGCAATCCTGCGAGACGTGCCACACCACTTCCGGCTGGAAGAAGATTCCGGCGAGCGAGCAGTTCGATCACTCCAAGACGAAGTTTCCCCTGCTCGGCAAGCACGCGCAGGTGGATTGCTTGAAGTGCCACACGGACGGCAATTTCAAGAAACAGGTCGCGTTCGCGAATTGCTCGGACTGCCACAATCCCGATCCCCACGGCGGGCAATTCGCGGAGCGGAAGGACAAGGGCGAATGCTCCGCCTGTCACACCGTGGATGGCTGGAAGCCTTCGCTGTTCGGCGTGAAGGAGCACGCTCTCTCCGCGTATCCGCTCGAAGGAAAGCACGCCAAGGTGTCGTGCGACAAGTGCCACGTTCCCGCGGGGACCGCGACGCGGTACAAGCTTGCGTTCGCGAAATGCCTCGACTGCCACAAGGACGTTCACGAGGGGCAGTTTGCGGCGGCGCCGTACAACAACCGGTGCGAGTCGTGCCACACGGTCGGCGGATTCCATCCTTCGACCTTCACGATCGCACAGCATCAAAAGAGCCGCTTCCGGCTGGCGGGCGCGCACCTCGCCGTGACGTGCGCCGAATGCCACACGGAGAGCAAGGGAGGGTACGCCGCGAAAGTCGTGCCCTACAGGCTCGATGACCGCTCGTGCACCGGGTGCCATCAGGATCCGCACAACGGTGAATTCCGCGACCGCATGGCGCAGAAAAAGCCGGACGGCAGCCCGGCGGGATGCGAGGCCTGCCACACCGTGAAGTCCTGGCTCGAGCTCCCGAGTTTCGACCATTCCAAGACCAAGTTCCCACTGCTTGGCGCGCACGCGAAGGTTCACTGCGAAGAGTGCCACAAGCCTGCCGGTACCGAGGGCAAGCTCACCGAGGCGTCTTTCCGTTCGACGCCGACAGCGTGCGCGAGCTGCCACAAGGATCCGCACGCGGGCCAGTTCGTCAAAGCGGGGAAACCTCAGACCTGCGAGCAGTGTCACAATTCGGAACATTGGCAGCCTTCTCTCTTCAACCACGAGACGCAGACAGACTTTTCGCTGAAAGGCGCCCATAAGGACGTTGCTTGCAAGGATTGTCATACGGGCTATCGAATCGTCGATGGCGAACGTGTGCTCATGTACAAGCCCACTCCGCGCGAGTGCGCGAGCTGTCACAACTAGCCCGCGATCGCCCGAAAATTCAATCCGCGCGGACAACCTGCAAAAGGGAACCGGAATCGAACGTAACCACCTGGGACCGCGATAGTTCGGGGAGTTCGTGCAAGTCGGGGCGTTGCGATCGCAAACAGGAATCAGTAAGAGGAAAACGCCCAGGTTTCTCGTAGTGGGAGTAGTGCCACTCGGCGCTCCGAGCCCTAAACCCATGTATCGCTGGTCCAAACCTGACCTTTGGGACAGTTGTTTGCAGACGATTGAATACGTAGACTTTTTGAAGCCTCTCGCCCGGCCAACGCTCCACGACTTATTCGGGCGTGGTGTCTCATGCGAAAGACGACCCTATTCGCATTAGCGGTTTGTTTATTGGGCTCCCTGGGGGTCGCGCAAAAATCCGCTCAGGCTCAGAGTGAGCGTACATATAGCAAGAATCCTCACGGCGCCATCAGCATTCCTTGCGAGAACTGCCACACCAGCACGGGCTGGAAACCCATTCGAAGCGTTCCGGAATTCGATCACAATCGCACGCGCTACCCGCTGCGCGGCATGCACGAGAAGGTTCAATGCACGCTCTGCCACACCAACCTCGTATTCACGAATGTAAGCACGCGCTGCGCGGATTGCCACGCCGATATTCACCGCGGCCAATTCGGCTCGGATTGCGAGCGCTGCCACACGGTAAAGGGCTGGGACATTAAGACCGATCAGGTGAGGCAGCATACGAACCGGTTTCCTCTTTTCGGCGCGCACGCGACCCTGGAATGCGCCGATTGCCATAAGGGTGAGGCCGTAGGCCAGTTCACCGGCCTTCAGACCACCTGCATTTCCTGCCACACCGCGGATTACCAACAGGCCCTGAACCCGGACCACAAGGCGCTCAACTTCCCCTCGACCTGCGAAACGTGCCATAGCGCGGACACCTGGTTCGACGCCAAGTTTGACCACTTGAAGTTCACCGGCTTCGCTCTCACCGGCGCGCACGCGACGCTTCCGTGCACGGACTGCCACATCGGTGGAAAATTCCAGGGCACGCCGGCGGATTGCTACGGCTGCCATGCCAAGGATTTCAACGCCACCATGAATCCACCGCACGCGCAGGCTGGCTTTTCACAGCAGTGCCAGACCTGCCACAACACCACGGCCTGGATCCCGGCGACGTTCGATCACAGCAAGACCGTCTTTCCGCTGACGGGCGCGCACGTGAGCGTGGCGTGCAATCTCTGCCACATCAACGGGCAGTTCGCCAACACGCCCACGGATTGCTACAGCTGCCACACAAAGGACTACAACGGCACCACGAATCCGAACCACGCCCAGTCCGGCATCTCGCAGCAGTGCCAGGGCTGCCACAACACGAGCGCGTGGATTCCAGCTACGTTCGATCACAGCAAGACAGTGTTCCCGCTGACCGGCGCGCACGCAACCGTCGCCTGCAATCTCTGCCACATCAACGGGCAGTTCGCCAACACGCCCACGGATTGCTACAGCTGCCACGTCAACGATTTCAACGGGACCACGAGCCCCAATCACGTTCAGACGGGCATGCCGCATCAGTGCCAGGTGTGCCACAACACCACTGCCTGGCAACCGGCGACGTTTGACCACAGCACCACGTCGTTCCCATTGACGGGCGCTCACACCACCGTCCCGTGCGGCACGTGCCATACCGACAATTATGCGGGCACCTTGCCGACCACCTGCTACGGCTGCCATCAAAAAGACTTCACCGGCACGGCGAACATCGCTGGAGTGCCGAACCACGTCAACGCGGGCTTCTCGCAGGATTGCACGCAGTGCCACACGACCACCACGTGGCTGAACGCGACGTTCAATCACAACGCGACTTCCTTCCCGCTGACGGGCGCGCATACGAGCGTGGCCTGCGCAACGTGCCACACGGACAACTACGCGGGAACGTTGCCGACCACTTGCTACGGCTGCCATCAGAAGGACTTCACCAATACCGCGACGATCTCTGGCGTCCCGAACCACGTGACGGCCAACTTCCCGCAGGATTGCACGCTCTGCCACACGACCACGACGTGGCTGAACGCGACGTTCAATCACAACACCACTTCCTTCCCGCTGACGGGCGCTCATACGACCGTGCCTTGCGCAACCTGTCACACGGATAACTACGCGGGAACTTTGCCGACCACCTGCATCGGCTGCCATCAGAAGGACTACAACAACACGGCGACGATCACCGGAGTGCCGAACCACGTTACGCTCGGCTACCCGCAAGATTGCACGATGTGCCACACGACCGCGACGTGGTTGAATGCGACGTTCAATCACAACAGCACGCCGTTCCCCCTGACAGGCTTCCACGTCACCGTGCCCTGCAACAGCTGCCACATTGGGGGCGTGTTCGCCGGAACGCCGACGGACTGCTACTCCTGCCACAAGGCCGATTACGCAGGAACGACGAATCCGAATCACGCGGCGGCGGGCTTCCCAACTACGTGCGCCACCTGCCACACCACCACCAGTTGGGCCGGCGCTACTTTCAATCACACCTGGTTCCCGATGAACCACGGGAACGCGAACGGAGTTTGCTCGACCTGCCACACGAACCCGAACGACTATTCGGTCTTTCAGTGCACGAACTGCCATACGGCCGCGCAAACCAATCCTCGTCACTCGGGGGTATCAGGCTATGTCTACAACAGCATCAACTGCTACCAGTGCCACAAGAGCGGGGGCGGAGGTTAATGCGGGATCGGCTTCCTATTCTTTTACTAATGGCGCTGTTCGCGATCGCGACTTGGCCCCCTGTGCTGGCGGCGCAGCAATCGATCGAGAGAACCACGTTCCGCGTGAAATATCTTGCCGAGGGCGCTGTGTATCTCGACGGAGGCCAGGCCGCGGGCCTCAAGGAAGGGCAGCGGTTGATCGTGCAGCGCGACGCCGCGCCGTCCACGGATGAAGCCTCAAAACCCGCGCCACCGACTTCTTCGACCGTTATCGCAACCCTGCGCGTGACGTCGGTCGCCGCCTCCTCGGCCGTCTGCGAAATTGCCACCTCGAATGAACCCGTGCAGGTGGGAGATTTTGCGCGTCTCGCGCCAGACGTGGTCGAGCAAAACGACCAAGACAAGGACGCGCAGCGCCTCGTCGGCGGCCGGGAGTACCCGCAGATCATCACCTTCACGACGGGCGATGACCCGGTCGTGGAAGAAGTGCGCGCTTCCGTTCCGCGTCCGCCTTCCCCTGAAATCAACCGCATGCGGGGCCGGATCGGATTCGAATACAGCTCCGTTATCAGCCGCAACAATCCATCCACGACGAGTTCTGAAGTCGGCGTCGTGGCGCGTTTCGAAATGTCGCGCATCGCCGGGACCTACTGGAATTTCAACGGCTACTGGCGGGGCCGCTTCACCACCATTTCCGGCACCGCGGTGCCCGTGACGGTCAGCGATTTGGTCAATCGGACTTATACCCTGAGCGCGCAGTACAACAATCCCGACTCGCGGCTCGTTGCCGGAGGCGGACGCCTCTATCTGCCGTGGGCCACGAGCCTCGACACAATGGACGGCGGCTACATTGGTCGCAAGCTTGGGTACGGAGACGGTAGGATCCTGGGAGTCTTCGCGGGCACGACTCCCGACCCGACATCCTACGACTACAACCCGAATGGGAAGGTCGCCGGGATGTTCCTCAATTTTCAGGGCGGTTCCTTCGAAGACGTTCGCTATTCGGCAACTTTCGGGGTTGCCATCAGCGCCATCGGATGGCACGCCACCCGCGATTTCGGGTTCATGGAAACCTCGATCTCGTTCAAACGCAACTGGTCTTTGTACGACGCGACGGAAATCGACATGCCCCACACCGTCGTCGTCACGCCAACGGGCACGTCGGGCACGCCTCCCACTCCGACAACGAGAAACACCGCCGGAATCAATCGCAGCTACCTCACTCTCCGCTACCAGCCGGACCCGCACCTCGAATTTCAACTCAACGACACGTATTTCCGCGATTTCCCGTCGTTCGATCCCGCGCTGATCGGCACGGGCCTGCTCGACCGCTATCTTTTTCAGGGATTGAGCGGGGGAGTGCGCGTGAATCTACCGAAAAAAATCAGCGTTTACACGGACCTCGGAAAGAGCTCCGCGAGCGGAGACGCGAACGGCTCCTGGAATAAAATGTACGGGATCACGTTTGGCGAGATCTGGCGAACCGGCGTGCGCGCCGATTTTCGCTACTCGAAGTTCGACAGCTCGTTCGGAAGCGGCGACTACAAGGCGATTTCACTCTCGCGCACGCTGCGCGATACGCTCCAATTTCAAACGCAGATTGGGTTCCAGAATTTCAATTCCACGCTCACGTCGACTTCCCAGACACACTTCATCAACACCGACCTCGACTGGTCGGTCGGCCGGCTTCTATTCTTTGAAGCGGGATACACGTACCAGCGCGGCGGCACGATGAACTATGACCAGTTTCGAGTCATGGTGGGAAAGAGGTTTTAAGGGCGCTTGACGATGACCACTCGCCTTCATCGAAGGAATCCCCACTTGGCTCGTACAGCGAGAACGCTCGGAGCTTTGGCGCTACTCTGCCTGTTCGCGGCGGGCGGCGCCCGCGCGCAGAGCGCGGACGGGCTCCAGCAGACTCTTGCGAAGACGCGCGATCTGGTCGGCCACTTCGCCGAGGACTACTCCTACCTGCGGTATGAGGAGGACGTCGTCCAGCAAAAGCTGAAGAACAACGACAAAGTCGCCTATAAGCAGGAAATGGTTTACGACTCCATGATTCGAATGCGTTTCGACGACGGAAAACTCCGCGTCGATGAACAGCGGCTGATGGACAAAAAGCCGAGGCACGTTCAGGCGCGCCCGCTGCTCAACACATACGGATTCTCGACGCTCGCCATGGTTTTCCATCCTTACTACGAATCGAGCTTTCGCTTCGAGCAGTCGGGAACCGATGTATTGGACGGGAAGTCGCTCGTGCGAGTCCGGTTTTTTCATCTTCCGAACACGCCCACGCCCGTCCTGTATCAGATGATCGGCCCCGACCGGCCGCTGGAAGTCTCCGGGACCGCATGGATCGATCCGCTAAACGGAGAAATCCACCGCATCGATGCCGATTTCGGGTCAACCGTCAGCGACACGGGCGTCAAGACGATTCGCGCGGAATTGGTGTACGCCGCGGTCGCGCTCCGGGATGAAACGGAGCTCCAGTTTCTTCCCGTGTCCGCCACGATTGACCTGGAGACGCCCCGCCAGCACTGGCGGAACGTGCATCACTACACCGATTACAGGAAGTACCGGGTTGCCATGAATATGCCGGGAGCTGCCACACAATGACAACGAACGCTTCAATTCGAACCCTTACAGCAGTAGCAACCCCCGTCCCCGACGCCGAACGCGCGCACCGCATCCGGCTCGCCGGCGCCTGGGCCATCACCATCGCTTTACTGCTTGTAGTCGGAGCCTATGGATTCGATTACTACACGCTCAGCGCCGCGGCACGGCCGCTTTCGGCCAAGCACGCGCTGCTCCGCCCCAGCGGCGCGATCGGAATCAAGCTGGGCATAGTGGGCGTCGCGATGTTTTTCTCGATTTACCTCTACTACTTCCGCAAGCGCTGGGGATGGCTCGCCAGCATCGGCAAGACGAAACACTGGCTCGATTTTCACATCGTGCTGGGCGTCACGGCGCCGATCGTGATCGCTTTCCACGCCGCTTTCAAATTCCGCGGCATTGCCGGCATGGCGTTTTGGATCATGGTGGCGGTGGCCCTCAGCGGCATCGTCGGGCGCTACATCTACGCGCAAATCCCGCGCCACTTGAATGCGGCGGAATACAGCTGGCAGGAATTGCAGGATGAGCAGGTGGCCCTCACTCAACAGATGGCCGCGCAGAAGATGTTTACCGCGGGAGAGCTCGTCGCCGCCTTTCACATTCCCGATGCGGAAATGGTGAAGCACAAGTCCGCGATGGGTGCCCTGCTATGGATGTTCGCCCTGGACATCGCACGTCCGTTCCGCGTCGCTTCGCTGCGGCGTCGCATCCTCGGCTTCGGTGGAGTGTTGACGACTCTCGGCGGCTTTCTCTCGAGCGGGAATGACGAGCTCGAACAAGTGGTTCGAACCGTGCGCCGCCAGGCGGCGTTGTCGAAGCGCATGGTGTTCCTGTCCCGGACCCAGCAGGTCTTTCAGCTCTGGCACGTGGTGCACCGCCCGTTCAGCTACGCCTTTGTCGTTTTGGCGATTCTGCACATCGCAACCGCCATGTTTCTGGGCTATCTGTAGGACAATTGAGTCATGGACACCTTTGTCGCCTTTATCATCGCTGCGGTCGTCCTGCTGTTCTTCATGCGCCGCTATCTGAAGGAAATGAAGAAGAAGGACGAGCAGGCGCAGAAGGCCGCCGAAAAGGGTAAATTCCATTCCTCCGGATTCCAAGCCCAGCACCCGCACATCGACGCCGCCTACTGCATCGGCTGCGCCGCCTGCACGTCGGTTTGCCCTGAGGGCGACGTCCTCGCGATGTTGGGCGGCAAGGCCGTCATCGTCAACGGACACAAGTGCATCGGCCACAGCCTGTGCGCGGAGGTTTGCCCGGTAGGCGCCATCACAATGGTAATGGCCAGCCCAAGCATGGGTGCCGACATGCCGCATCTGACTCCGGCATACGAAACCAGCATCCAGAATCTCTTCATTGCCGGAGAGCTCGGCGGTCTCGCTCTGATCAAGAACGCGATCTCGCAGGGACGCGATTGCGTCGATACGATTGCGGGCAGAGTCACGGCGCTCCGCTCGGGGAAGCCGGCTCCCGGCGTTCATGACGTGCTGGTCGTTGGCGCGGGCCCAGCAGGAATCAGCGCATCGCTGCGCGCCATCGAGAGAAAACTCAACCACATCACCCTCGACGAAGGCGAAATCGGCGGCACCGTGGCGAAGTATCCCCGCCAGAAACTGGTGATGACCAGCCCCGTCGAATTCCCGATGTATGGAAAGTTCAAGAAGACGGAACTCTCCAAGGAAGAGCTCATCGCGTTCTGGGACAAGGTCCTCAAGCGGGTCGATTTCAACTTCCGCAAGGGCGAAAAGGTAGACGACATCAAGAAGGGCGACGATGGCATCTTCACCGTCGTCACCCCGAACGCCCAATACCGCGCGCACACGGTCGTTCTCGCCCTGGGCCGGACCGGCAGCCCCCGCAAGCTCGGCGTCAAGGGAGAGGATCTGCCCAAGGTGATGTACCGCCTCATCGAAGCGGACCATTACATCAACAAGAAGGTCCTCGTGGTCGGCGGTGGCGACAGCGCCGTGGAAGCGGCCATGGGGCTTGCTCATCAGGTCGGCAATCAGGTTACGCTCTCCTATCGCAAGGAAGGTTTCAGCCGCCTCAAGGAGCGCAATTCGCAGCGGATCGAGGAGTGCATCCGCAAGGGGAAGCTCAAGGTTGTATTCAATTCGAATCCGGCCGAGTTCAAGGAGCATTCCGCCGTTCTGGAAGTCGGTGGCGCGGCGCAGGAGATTCCCAACGATTACGTCTGGATCTTCGCCGGCGGCGAGCCTCCCAATGCTTTCCTCAAGAAGATCGGTGTACAGTTCGGAATGCGCGACATGACTTCGGAAGGTGGCAACGAAGCGCGGCAGAGGAACGCGCCGCCCGCAGGGATCGGCTCGCCGGCCCTGGTCACGCGATGATGATCCGGACGCGCTCGGCGAAAGCGAAGAGGACTATCGCATGAACATACGCTTTGCAGCGATCGCAGTGATTCTCGCCGCGGCTTTGGCAGCCGGCTGCTCGAAGAACGCCGAGCCTGTGGCGCCCCCGAGCGGCGCCGCCACTGCACCCGGCGCAAGCGCCGGAACGACTACCGCGGCGAATCCGATGCCGCAGGCTTCCGCCAGTGATGCCGACGCCGTCCGGGCCGCGATCGAAGACCATCTGCGCAACGACCACAGCATCAACATGGTCGCGATGGATATGACCGTCGATTCGGTCAGTATCAATGGCGATCAGGCTCAGGCCAACGCCGCGTTTCACCTCAAGCAGGGCGGCACCGGAATGGTGATGACCTATTCCCTCCAGCGCCACGCGACTGGTTGGCTCGTCATGCACAGCCAGCCCGCCGACGGCCAGTTCGTCCATCCTCCGATGGACAAGTCCCACTCGGGCGCGGCCAATCCATCTGCTCCCGCCGCTCCTTCAACGCCCGACGTCTCCGACTTCCTCCGCAAGCACTGAAAACCGCAGCGAAAGCACAGGGTGGGGTCCGAATCAAAAGGCCGAAACCAATTCCATGATCCCGGGGGCCAAGTAGAGCTTCGGCCGGAGTTTGGGGGACGCTACTGTAAGTACCCCTGCCTCGACCAGCTTCAAGACATTCCGCTTAGCCCCTGGATACGACAGCTTCAGTTTGTCCGCCGCCAGCGGCACAGTTATTGCCGGAACCTCAAACAGGCTGTCGATCAGCAGGAGGCACGATCCCGGGGCATGAGCAGATTGCATCTTTGTTCGGTACTCGTCGCGAAGTGCAAGAAGCTTTTGCGCCCGATCGACGGCATCGCGTGCCTGCTCGGCAACACCCTGGAGAAAGAAAACAATCCAATCGTTCCAAGTTCCGCGCTGACTCACAGCCAGCAGGTGGTCGAAGTATTCATCGCGATGATGATCGAAGTAGGCGCTCAGATACAGGAGGGGACTCGAGAGGAGCTTCCAATCGCAGAGCAGCAGCGCGAGCAGGAGTCGGCCGATCCTGCCGTTGCCGTCGCGAAAAGGGTGGATGGCTTCGAATTGATAATGAATGAGTGCCAGTCGAATCAGCGGTGGAATTTCTGTTTCCTCATGCAAGAACCTCTCGAAGTGCCCGAGAGATTCGGTCATTTGCGCGACCGGTGGAGGAATATAGCGTGCGTTGCCGAATCCCCCCGGTTTGCCTACATAGTTTTGCACGTCGCGGAATTCTCCTGGCCGCTGTTCTTGTCCGCGGACGCCCCGCATCAACCGTTGATGGACATCTCGGATCAGGCGCAGGCACACGGGGAGTTTGTCGAGTTGCTTTAGGCCGAAATTCAAGGCATCGACGTAGTTGCGAACTTCTCTGACGTTTTCCGCAGGTGCCTTTGTCTTATCCATTTCAGCAAAGAGCAACTCCTGTTGATCGGCGACGGTCCCTTCAATACGGCTGGACAGGAGAGCCTCGCGCCGCTGAAAGGCCCTGATCAGCATATGGGGATTGGGTAACGTCTGTCCGATGCCTTTCAACTGTCCCAACGCTAAGGCCGCATCCTCCAAGGGACGAATGATCCTGGCTTCGTATTCGAGATCGGGGGGAAGTGGATGTGGGACGAAGGCGAAATGCCCGTCTGCTATCGCGACGAGATCTCCCGGAGCTTTGGACGTGAAGTTCTTGGGATCGACCATGGCTGGAATGAACGGGAGCTTTAACTCGACCTTCCACTCTTAATGTTTTCTGTGAAAAAGTTTAACTCACTTCTTTGAATGATGGAAGTGTTTAATTCAATATGGCGCTAAGTGACTAATATAATTGACTTTGCTGGTGCCACGGACTCGAGCTACATTCGTTGCGAATACAAAGCGAAAGCCACGTCCTTGACACGGCGTGTTACCCTCTTGGCGCGAAGCTCCTTCGACCGCTATCGCGCGACTGAACTCATACCCTGAAGCAACGCCGGGAGGCGAGAAATGGCCGCCGAAATCAAGATACGAGTGAACGAGCAGGTGCACAGCGTCAGCGCTGCGCCGGATACGCCGCTGCTCTACGTCCTTTCAAACGACCTGCAACTGCAAGGCCCGCGCTTCGGCTGCGGGCTCGCGCAGTGCGGTTCCTGTTCGGTGCTGGTGGATGGCGCGGAGATCCGCTCGTGCGTCACTCCGGTTTCCGCGGTCGTTGGCAAGTCCGTAACGACGCTCGAGGGACTCCCCGCGTGGTACGCGAAGCAGAAGAAGCTCGCCAAAGCTCCCGCGCTCCATCCCGTGCAGCAGGCGTTCATCGACGAGCAAGCGGTCCAGTGCGGCTACTGCTTCAACGGCATGATCATCCAGGCCGCCGAGCTCCTCTCGAAAACTCCGCGCCCCACCGAGGCGCAGATTCGCGCGGCGATGAACGGCCATCTGTGCCGTTGCGGCAGTTATCCGCGCGTGCTCAAGGCGATCGAGCGCGCGGCGCAGATCGCGAGCGGCGCGCTGCACGCGTCAATCGATAAAACGAAGGCGGAGGTGGCGCGATGAGCAGCGCCAAAACAGCTCCGTCGCACTTCTTCCCGCGCCGCAAATTCCTCAAGGCCGGCGGCGCTCTCGTGATCGGCTTTAGCAGCGCGGGCTTCCTCGGCGACGCGCTCTTTGCGCAGGGCACGGCAACCGCGGCGCGCGGCGCGGCTGCTGGTTCGCCCGATCCGAAGCAGATCGACACCTGGCTCGCCATCCATGCCGACAACACAGCCACCGTTTACATCGGCTACGTCGAGCTCGGCCAGGGCTCGACCACCTCGCTGCTGCAGATCGCGGCCGAGGAGCTCGATCTCGAGATGAGCCAGGTCTCGACCGTCCGCCTCGACACCAACCTCACGCCGAATCAGGGCGGCACCTACTCAAGCTCGTCGATCGCGCGCGGCAGCCCGGCGATTCGCACCGCCGCCGCCGAAGCGCGCCAGGCGCTGCTCGCGCTCGCGTCGAAAAAACTTGGCGCGCCGGTCGAGCGCCTCATAGTTTCGAAAGGCGTCGTGACCGTGGGAGGGCTGGGCGGCGAGGCGCCGTCCGTCACCTATGGCGAGCTGGTGGGCGACAAGCCGTTCAATCTCGCGTTCACCGGCACGGCCCCTGTGAAGCCGGTCTCCGACTACAAGCTCGTGGGCGCGCGCCCCACGCGCAACGACATCCCTGACAAAGTGAGCGGCAAGTACGTTTACATCCAGCATCTGCGCCTGCCGGGAATGCTCCACGGGCGCGTGGTGCGTCCGCGAGGCCAGGGCGTTTACGGCGCCGGCGCGAAGGTCGCCACCATCGACGAAAGCTCCATCGCCGGAATCGCGGGCGCGCGCGTCGTGCGCAAGGGCGATTTTGTTGGCGTCGTCGCCGAGCGCGAGTGGGACGCCGTCCGCGCCGCGCGGCAATTGAAAATCACGTGGGACATGCCCGCCACATTGCCGGGCAACGCGGGCCTGTACGAAAAGATGCGCGCGGACAAGACCACGGACCGCGTCGTGCTCGAGCGCGGAAACGTCTCGACCGCGCTCAGCGGCGCTCCGCACGTTGCCTCCGGAACTTACCATTGCCCCTACCAGATGCACGCTCCCTTCGGCCCGAATTGCGCGCTCGGCGATGTGACGCCGGATTCCGCGCTGGTGATCTGCTCGACGCAGGATGTGTACGCCACGCGCAACACCCTCGCGGGCGTGCTCGGATTGCCGCCGCAAAAAGTTCGCGTGCAGTATTACGAAGGCTCCGGCACCTACGGCCACAGTTGCTACGACGACGTCGCGCAGGCCGCCGCGATCCTCTCGCAGCTCGCCGGAAAGCCCGTGCGTCTCCAATTCATGCGCTGGGACGAGCACGGGTGGGATCTCTACGGCCCCGCGCACGTGGGAGAAATCCGCGCCGCCGCGGATGCCGATGGCAAAATCGTCGCGTACCAATACGACGGCTGGCACCACAACTGGAGCGCGATTGAAACGTCCGCGCAGCTCGCGCTCGGCACGCCCGCCGCTGAATGGCGGCTCGGCGCGGCGCAGCAGGTGAACCCGTCCGATTGCGGCGGAATGTACGACATCCCCAACGTGCGTCTCGTGAATCACCAACTGCCGGGCCTCAACTATCTGAAGGGCGCGTGGCTGCGCTCGCCGCTCGATCTTTCGTTTTCATTCGCGTCGGAGCAGACCATCGACGAGCTTGCGCACCTTTCGGGGATGGACGCGTATGCCTTCCGCAAGCGCAACATCACGAGCGACCGCTGGATGGGCGTTCTCGATGCCGTCGCGCAGGCTTCGAAGTGGACGCCGCGCCCGCCCGCCTCGAAACTCTCGCATGCGAAGGTCGTCACCGGGCGCGGCATCGGGCTGGGGACGCATCTCACGTCCTACGGCGGCGCCGTCGCAGAGATCGAAGTGAACAAGGAAACCGGCAAGGTCGCCGTGAAACGCATGTACGGCGCGATCGACGCCGGCCTCGCCGTGAATCCCGCGTTCATCGAAAATCAGATCAGCGGCCAGTTGGTGCAGACCGCGAGCCGCATGCTCCTCGAGGAAGTGAAGTTCAACGCGACCAACGTCACGAGCCTCGACTGGAACAGCTACCCGATTCTTCGTTTCGAGGAATGCCCCGAGGTCACGCCGATCGTCGTGCAGCGCCTCGATCAGAAATCCACCGGCGCGGGCGAAGAAGTAATGGCCGCCGCCGCGGGTGCCATCGCGAACGCATTCTTCGATGCCACCGGCGTCCACATGACGGAGTTTCCGCTGACGCCGGACCGCGTCCTCGCCGCCCTCCGCCGCGCCTAGCGCATCCGCCGTGAACCCCGCCCACAAGAGGAAAATATGAAGGTGAAGGCGGCGGTGGCGTACGAAGGCCGGGAGAAATTCGCGATCGAGGAGCTCGATCTCAGCGAACCCGGACCGGACGGCATTCTGGTTCGCATCGTCGGCTGCGGGCTTTGCCACACCGACGTGAAAGCGCGCGAGGGCATGGGCGTGCCGAAGCCCATCGTCCTCGGCCATGAAGGCGCGGGCATCGTCGAGCGTGTCGGCGAGCGCGTCACCAAGGTCAAGCCGGGTGACCACGTCGTGCTCACCTACGATTCCTGCGGAGCGTGCCGCGCCTGCGCCGGGGGAAATCCCGCGTACTGCGAACACACGCGCGCGCTGAACTTCACCGACGGCCGATCCGGCGAGCCCGGCGCCTTCCGCAAGGGAAGCGATCCGATCCACGGCCATTTCTTCGGCCAATCCTCGTTTTCCACCTACGCCGTTTCGCGGACGCGCAACACGATCCTCGTGCGCAAGGACGCTCCGCTCGAAATCCTCGGCGTGCTCGGCTGCGGCGTCCAGACCGGTGCAGGCGCCGTGATGAACGCTTTTCAGCCCAAGCCCGGCAGCACGATTGCAATCGTCGGAGCCGGTCCCGTCGGCCTCAGCGCCGTGATGGGTGCAGTGGTGTGCGGCTGCTCGACGATCATCGCCGTCGATGTGCTCGAATCGCGCCTCGCCATGGCCAGGCAGCTCGGCGCCACGCACGCTGTGCTGGCAGGCCCTCAGGTGAAAGCCGCGGAAGAAATCCGGAAAATCGTTCCCAGCGGCGTGGACTACGCGTTTGACTCGACCGGCCGCGCGGACAGCTTTCAGCAGGCGATCGGTTCGCTCGCCGCGAAGGGCCACTTCGGTTTCTGCGCGATCCCGGCGGAAGGGTTGAATCTCTCTGCCGTTATGCTGGGCGGCATCAGCGTTCGCGGCATCGTTCAGGGCGATAGCGTCCCGGACACCTTCATCCCGCGCCTGATCGACCTGCACCTTGAAGGGCGCTTCCCGTTCGACAAACTCGTCACGAAATATCCCTTTGAGAAGATCAATCAAGCGATCGAGGATCAGGCCAGCGGCAGGGTCGTAAAGCCTGTTTTCACGTTTCCCTTGTAAAACAAGCCTCGCATTTACAAAATCTTAACGAGATCTGTGGTCTCATGGCCTGTCTCCCGATGCGACGCTCTTTGGCTCAATTCGTCCTGTCGATTTTCTGCGCACTCTTCGTGTGCGCCGCGGTTCCGTTCTCCACACACGCGCAGGCCCCGGCACCACCCGAATCGACCGCCGCCGATTCGAGTTCGGACGATCCCTTGACGCTCTTCCCGCATTCCGACACCAGCCGCTACTGGATCTCCGGCCAGGCGAACATCGTCCTGCAATGGCATCCCGCGTTTCCGGCGGCGTACAGCGGACCAAACAGCCTGCGGTCGCACGCGGAGAATGCAACGTCCAAGGTTTATACGCTGTACCTCGGCTACGCGCTCACGCCCACCACCGAAGTCTTTCTCGACGTCGAAAGTGCCGGCGGCCACGGGATCAGCAATGCCCTCGGCCTCGGTGGCATCACCAATCTCGACGTGGTGCGCAACACAACTCTTAGCCAAAAGCCCTACCTAGCGCGGGTCATGTTGAGGCAGATCATTCCGCTCGGCGACCAACGCGTCGAAGCCGATCGCGACGAATTGCATCTCGCAACCTCTCTCCCTGCGCGCCGGATCGAATTCCGCGTCGGCAAGCTCGATCTCGTTGACTTCTTCGATCTGAACACCTACGGCTCGGACAGCCACCTGCAATTCCTGAATTGGACGACGGACAACAATGGCGCGTACGACTATGCCGCCAACACGCGCGGCTACACCGATGGCGTGATCCTCGAATACGACGACCACTGGTGGAGTGCGCGCTTCGCCGAGGCGCTGATGCCAAAAGTGGCGAACGGGATCAACCTTGACGCAGACGTGGCCCGGGCGCGCGCGGAAAATCTCGAGCTCGAGGCCCGCGGAAATTTGATCGCGCATCGCGCGGGCACGGTGCGATTCCTGAGCTATCTCAATCACGCAGACATGGGAAACTATCGCGAAGCGATCGATGACTACCTGGCGGGTCCAAAGACTGCTCCGCCTGACATCACCTTGACCCGCCGCCAGGGCCGCCATAAATACGGCTTCGGCCTGAATTTCGAGCAGGAGATTACTCCGCAGGTGAGCGCCTTCGGGCGTCTCGGCTGGAGCGATGGTCGCAACGAATCCTTCGCATATACGGAAGTGGATCGCACGCTCGAGCTTGGCGGCTTCACGAAAGGCGATTTATGGCATCGCCGGAACGACCGCGCGGGAGCCGTTTTCGTAGCCAACGGCATCGTCGCGGCGCATCAGCAGTACCTGGCTCTCGGCGGGCTTGGCTTCCTGCTCGGCGACGGCGGACTCACCTACGGCCCGGAAAAGATCTTCGAGGGCTTCTACACCGCGCACCTCTGGCGCGGCTTCTTCGCGTCGTTCGATCTCCAGCACATCAACAATCCCGGCTATAACCAGGCTCGAGGCCCGGTCACCGTTCCTGGACTCCGCTTCCACACGGATTTTTGACAATCCGATAAGGATTGTCATCCCGAGCGAGCCCGCCGCGGCGGACGAGCCGAGGGATCTGTCTTCCTGGCAGCGTCTACTGTTGCTCGGAACTATCTCGGCTGGCTCGCCGCTGGATTCGCCGCCCCGGCGGTAATCAGCAGCACTGGGGGCGCGGGCTTCAGCGCATCGAGCGCTTCCGGCGGCAGCTTGTCGGCCCGGGCGACGACCGCCGTCACCTGCCACATCTGCTGGTCCAGCAGCGACGCATGGAAGCCCGGCATGCCCGTCAGCCGTATGCCGTTGTTCACCTTCCAGTAGGTGACGCCGGCCGGATCGTCCGTGACCTCTCCATCCTTGGTGAAAAGCTGCGGCGGAGGCGGGAACATCCCCTTCGCAATGGCCGGCGCTGGCTGGTTCGGCAGCCCGTGACAAGCCGCGCAATTCTTCTCATACACGTCCGCGCCGCTTACGAGGTCAGCGGTCGTGAGCCCGGAAACATCGCGCTGCGGCGCTTCGCGGCGAATCCGCGCGTGCAAAGCAATCCCGGCAATCAGCGCCTCAAACGGAATGGGAGGATCGGAGGTCGCCGCGGGCATGCGCCCGCTCAAAACGTACAGCGCGAAGAGCACCGGAAGTATCAGCACGCCCACCACGAGCCCAACCCAGAATTTCTTCATTTCTCATCCTCCATTTTGCCTGGATCCCCGCACATGCGCGAAGGAGCCTGAATAACACGATAGGGCGCGGCGCGCCATGTAATTTCCGGTCCATGATCCTGCTGAGACACCGTGACGTGGGGCGGTTCCGTGCGTCTCATACAGTAATCGACCCGGCACGCCCGCCGGCCTTTTGTCCTGCATGGCAGGTTTGGCGATATAGAATTTTCTTTCAGGTTCAGGCTTCAATTCACACCTGATGGATAGGGAGGTCAGTGATGAGATGCAAGTTCGCAATTCTTGGGATGGTTCTTGCCATGATCTGCCTTGCGCCGTTCGGAACAGCGCAAGCCCAGAAGAATAAGAAGAACAAAAACCAGTCCTCCACCGCGGTGCAGGAGGAACAAGCAATTCCCGCCCTGGCGGCAGGCGACAAGATTTTCTATGTGACCATTCGCGGCGTGAAACAGGGAGTTTTCAAGGGACAGTCCACGAACAGGCAGCGCCAGAATCAAATTCAAGCATTCCAGTTCCTGATGCAACTCGCTGCACCGCGAGACGCGTCGACCGGTCAGGCCAGCGGAAAGCGCCAGTATTCACCCGTCACCATCACGAAAGAATGGGATGCCTCTTCGCCCGAGATTTTCGAGGCCGCTTCCACGAATGAAGTTCTCTCGCTGGTCGAATTCGATTTCCTCCGAACGAGTCCGGACGGCAAGGAAGCCGTCTACGAGACCATCAAACTCACCGATGCGACGATCTCGTCCGTGAAACGCTACATCGGTTTCCCGAATGCCGGCGAGCCGTCCGATCCGCGGCAGCTCGAGGACGTCAGCTTTTCATTTAGCAAGATCGAGATCACGAACAACGACGGCGGGACGACGTTCATCGACAGTTGGAACTCCCAACTCTGAAGAAAACTTTCTCTATAAACCGGCGAAGTTTTCTTTCAAGCAGATTCGAGATGTCGACGCGCCGACAGGAATATTTTCCGCGTCTGCAAATGAGAGAAGATTCTTCTGCCGCGCAAATTGGCACAACGGAATGCGAGCGCCGCGCGCGGCGCTCGCATTCTCGCTCCTCTGATTCACTCCCGCCGGAGCGCACATAAGCAAGCACAGCGTCCGCTGTTCACCTGCGCAATTTCCTGCCCGTTCGGTTCGCAGGTGAGAAGGCGTGAGCCGTTGAGTTCCCGCCAATCCCCCGGCTAACACTCCTGAATTGAACTCGATCCGTGAAGCTGTGCCGGTGCGGTATTACAATATGTCCATCGATATGCCATTTGACATACGCTGTGCCAATCGATACGATGCACGGGGGTTTCGCACATGGAGAAAGCGAAAGTCAAAGTCTCTCCCAAATTCCAGGTCGTCATCCCGAAGGCTCTCCGCGAAGAGCTCAAGATCGAGCCCGGCCAGGAGCTGGTGATGTACTCGCTCGACGGCGCGCTGCGCCTCGTCCCGCGCCGCTCGATCCGCGAGCTTCGTGGCATGGCCAAGGGGCTGCGATGGAAGGACGAGCATCGTGACCACTCGGAGCGGTTCTGAACTCTACGTCGTCGATGCCTCCGGCTGGCTCGAGTATCTGACCGACGACTCGAAAGCCGCCGCCTTCGCACATTACCTCGAAGGCGACGCCTCCGTCCTCGTCCCGTCGCTCGTCATCTACGACGTCTACCGGCACCTCGCCAAGCACCGCGGCCGCGCCCTGGCCGACCGCTTCGCCTCCCAGGCGCTTCTCCGCCGCGTCGTGCCGCTCGACGAGACGATTGCGCTCGCCGCCGCAAACGCCAGCCTCGACCATCGCCTCTCCGGCGCGGACTCGATCGTCTACGCCACCGCGCGCGTCTGCCAGGCTCAACTCGTCACCGCCGACACCCATTTCCGCGGCCTCCCCGGCGTCATCATCCCCTAAGAGGCTTTGAGGCTTGCTGGGCTCCGGCGGGAGCGAGGCAATTCCCTGGAAACATTTCGACTGGCGGAGCAGGAGTTCCCTCCTCGCGACGACATCGATTTCGAGAGCCGCTACACCCTCGCCCGCGCCCAGTTGGCCCGCGTCAGTTCGCCCGCTTACCTCGAAGAGCTCGTCGGCACCATCGGCGCCACCCCCTCCCCCGCCAAATGCCCGCCGCGTCCGCTGCATCGTGACCCGCACGCTCGCAGCCCGCGTAGAGCTAAATCGTTTCCACTGAGTGATTTCTTGGGGCGGAGATTGACCTCCGACAGACCGACGCCGCGGCCCAGTGCCTCCAGAAGAAAAATTCACTCGCTGGTGTTCTCGTTCAGAATGATTAGTGACACTCGGTAGAGTGTCGCTATGCAAATACGAAGGGGAAGGATACCCAAAGCGCGAGAGCTCTCGCGCTTTGGGTGCGAGCTGAGCCGGACTGGCCAACTCCGGTTGGCCTGGAT
>DATNIN010000072.1:0-61871 GCA_035604415.1 Candidatus Acidiferrales bacterium | reverse complement strand
GACGGAGCAGGTGGCGCTAGGAGACGTGATCTCGATTGACTGGAAGGGCGGGGAGATGGGGCTGACGTTTCTGAAGGAAGCGGAAGGGGCGCTGGTACCGATGGATTCTCCTGTGCCCGATCCCATGACCGAAGCCGCCGCCATTTCCGAGAGACGCGCGATGCCGGCCACTCGAACCCTGGTGACAGCGCAGCGAATGCCGTTTCGCCCAACATCGTGACTCGCCGCCGAAAGCGTTGAACGCGCGCGGCCTAATCCGCAGCAAGGAGCTAAGAAGATGCCAAGAAAAACCGAATGTTCCGTTTCGATAGGCTGCCACGCACGCGGAGCGATTCGCGCGGGCGTGCTGCTGGCGATTCTCGTGTCGCAACCACTCCTTGCATCGCCGCAACAAAAGTCAGACGACCTCACGAACCACAGCATTGAAGACCTGATGAACATCGAGGTGACTTCGGTCTCGAAAACGGAACAGAAACTTTCCCGAACGGCATCGGCGATCTTCGTGATTACCCAGGACGATATCGCCCATTCGAATGCCACCAGCATTCCCGATCTCCTGCGGATGGTTCCCGGAGTGGACGTGGCTCAGATCAACAGCAACGTCACGGCGCTCAGCATTCGCGGATTCAACGTGCGATTCGCAGACAAGCTGCTCGTACTGGTGGACGGTCGGAGCGTATATACCCCGGCCTTCGGCGGTGTCTTCTGGGATACGCTCGACCTTCCGCTCGAAGACATCGATCGAATCGAAGTGATCCGCGGCCCCGGCGGGTCGATCTGGGGCGCAAACGCGGTCAACGGCGTCATCAACATCATTACGAAAAAAGCCTCCGAAACGCATGGAGGACTCGTTGTTGCGGGAGGCGGCAACGTCAACCAGGGATTCGAGACCGCCCAATACGGCGGCGAGGTGGCGAAATCGACGGATTACCGCGTGTACACAAAGTACTTCAACAACGCCCATTTCCCCGATTCCAGCGGCCAGGATGGCGGAGACGGCTGGCACATGCTTCAAGGAGGCTTTCGAACCGATACCGCGCTCTCGCCGAAAGACACATTAATGTTTCAAGGAAACATGTATAGCGTCCGCGAGGGAGTTCCCACCCAGGATTTTCCGTCCATCACGTCCCCCGGCCTCGTGAACGCTGAACTGCTCGTCAACGTGACGGGCGGCTTTCTTCAGGGCGTCTGGAATCACGTGTACTCTCCGAGATCGGACACCTCGCTGCAAGTCGCCTACGACCAGTACGAACGAAGGGACCAGCTCCGCGAGAATCGCGGCACACTGTATCTCGAGTTCAAGGACCACATCGCCTGGGGGACGCGACAGAACATCGTTTGGGGGCTGACTTATCGCGACTCAAATTCCCGCACCGACGGGAACCTCTTTATCTCCGTGACTCCCGCTGACCTCAACACACAGCTATTCGGTGCGCTCGTTCAAGACGAAATCGCGATTATCCCGGACCGCGTGTACCTGACTGCGGGAGCCATACTCGAGCACAACTACTACACGGGGATCAACGTGATGCCGAGCGCCCGCGCAGTGTGGACGCCTAGCTCCAATCAGGCGTTGTGGGCGGCCATTTCCGATGCAGTCCGTACACCCAACGCCATCGACACCGGAATCCTCGAGGCACAGGATGCGCCGTCGCTCGCCGTGCTCGATTGGATGATGCCCGGACTGGAAGGCCCCCAAGTATGCCAGCGCGTCCGCGAGCATCTGGACCGTCCCTACGTGTACCTTCTCCTGCTCACGGCCCGCAGTCAGAAGGACGATTTGCTCCGCGGCCTCGAAGCCGGCGCAGACGACTACCTGACAAAACCTTTTGACGCACAGGAGCTGCGCGCTCGCCTGAAAGTCGGCCAGCGCATTCTGGATCTCCAGAGGGGTCTGATTGCGGCGCGAGATGAGCTGCGTTTCCGGGCCACCCATGACGCGCTCACCGGCATCGCCAATCGCGGCGTCGTGCTCGACGCAATTCACCGCGAGCATGCCCGGCAATTGCGCGAGGGCGGTTCTCTCGGACTCATCATGGTTGACCTCGATCATTTCAAGCACGTCAACGACGTCCACGGCCATCTCGCGGGCGATGCCGTGCTGAAGGAAGTGGCACGGCGAATGGCCTCCTGCGCCCGCCCGTACGACACCGTAGGAGACGCTACGGCGGAGAAGAGTTCCTGGTTGTCGTAGCTTCCGCCGACTGCGTCGGGGCCATGGCGCTCGCCGAGCGGATTCGCCGGGAAATCGCTGCGGTGCCGGTCAGTACCGACGACGGCCCATTACGCGTCACGGCGAGTTGCGGAGTCGCTGTCAGTGAAGCCGGCAAACCGCTCGATTCCCAGGAACTCCTTCATGCTGCCGACGAAGCTCTCTACAGCGCGAAGGAACAGGGCCGCAACCGCGTGGTCCTCGCCGCCTCGCTCGTGCCGGTTCACGCCGAGTCCTCTCAAACAGAACCTGCGCCGCTGAAGTCGAAATCCCGCTGATCTTCAAGGAAGTCCCGTTTCGGCATCCATACGGTACCGTATGGGCATCCGCGGACTCCCAATTTGACACCGCTCGACGCAAACTCATTCGCCCTCGCCGCTTTTTGGTGTACATTGTTACGCGTACGCCAAGCGCAAGCACATTTCTGTCGTTTTCGGAGAGGGCCAGGAAATGAATCCGACCAAGTCAGGAACAGCCGTCAGCAGCAATGCTCCCCCGGGAGCCCGCCGGGACACGTTGACGATCATCGACAACCGCAACGGCCGGCAATACGAAATCCCCATCAAGAATGACACGATCCGCCCTCTCGACCTTCGCCAGATCAAGATCCAAGAATCCGATTTCGGGATGATGAGTTACGATCCGGCTTTCTCAAACACCGCGTCCTGTATCAGCAAGATCACGTTTATCGACGGCGACAAGGGAATCCTCCGCTACCGCGGTTATTCGATTGAAGAGCTGGCGGATAAGAGCACGTACCCGGAGACGGCCTACCTGATTCTCCACGGCGAGCTTCCCACGAAATCGCAACTTGCGGATTGGAACTACCACATCACGCACCACACGTTTATCCACGAGAGCATCAAGAAGTTTCTCGACGGCTTTCACTACGACGCGCATCCGATGGGCATGCTCATCTCGACCGTCGCCGCGCTTTCGACTTTCTATCCGGACGCGAAAGACATTTTCAATCCGGAATCGCGGCGCAAGCAGACCTACCGCCTGATCGGCAAGATGCCCACGCTTGCTGCTTTCGCCTACCGGCACAGCCTGGGGATGCCGTTCGTTTATCCCGACAACGATTTGAGCTATAGCGGCAATTTTTTGAACATGCTCTTCCGCACCACCGAACTTCAATACCGCCCGAATCCGACCCTCGAACGCGCGCTCGACATCCTGTTTATCCTGCATGCCGATCATGAGCAGAATTGCTCGTCCACGGCCATGCGCGGTGTTGGCAGTTCGCACGTCGATCCATACTCCGCCGCGGCCGCGGCCACGGCCGCCCTCTATGGCCCGCTCCACGGCGGAGCAAACGAACAGGTCCTGCGGATGCTGCTTGAAATTGGAACCGTCAACAATGTTCCTGCCTACATCAAGAGCGTGAAAGCCGGCGAAAAATTGCTGATGGGATTCGGCCACCGGGTCTATAAGAACTACGATCCGCGAGCCCGGATCGTGAAGCGCATCGCTTACGAAGTTTTCGACGTCATGGGACGCAATCCGCTGATCGACATCGCCCTCGAATGCGAACGCATCGCGCTTGAGGATGAATATTTCGTCACGCGGCGCCTCTATCCGAACGTCGATTTCTATACGGGCCTCATCTATCAGGCGATGGGTTTCCCGGTGACCATGTTTCCGGTGCTGTTCGCCATTCCTCGGACGTCGGGCTGGATCGCGCAATGGGAGGAAATGCTGCTCGACCACGAACAGAAGATTTCGCGGCCGCGTCAGGTATACCTGGGCCACGATCTGCGCAGCTATATTCCGCTGGATCACCGCAGCTAGACCGGGCGATTCCGGCAAGCCCTGCGAGCCGAATCTTGCGCTATTTGAACCCCTCTCGCGATTGACTCTGCGGCAATTCGCGCCGCCTCCCGCCTTGACATTGTTCTTCATTGGCACAGAATGGAATTCCCTTCCAAGAATTCTTCTTTTCGACTGGACATGCTTTTTCGCCAGGCACTGGTTTCTCTAAGACGCAGCAAGTCCTCTCCTTCTCGTCCCTGAGATGGCCCTTTGTGCGCGGTCGAGCGGCGGCGCGCGATGCGACCCCGCGGGAGGAATGCGGTGGAATTTCTGCGACAATTGTTCGACTCAGGCGGCTTCATGCCGCACGGCTACTGCTATCTGTGGAATATGCGGCTGGTTTGGCTGCACGTCCTGTCCGATTCCCTGATCGCGCTCTCCTATTTCGCGATTCCCGTGATTCTCCTGAGGTTTGTCCGGAAGCGGCGCGATCTGCCGTTCAGCTGGATGTTCGTGCTTTTTGGCGTCTTCATCGTCGCTTGCGGCTCGACGCACGCGATGGAGGTTTGGAACCTGTGGCACGCAAACTATTGGCTTGCCGGCGTGGTGAAAGGCGTCACAGCAGCCGCCTCGGTCTCCACGGCAATTCTTCTCGCGCAAATCGTACCGGCCGCACTCGAACTCCCGGGCACGAAGCGGTGGATCGATGCAAACGCAGCCCTGGAAAAGGAGGTGCGCGATCGCCGCGACCTCGAACACGCGCTTCGCGCCAGCGAGACCGCCTATCGGGAACAAGCCGAACTGCTCGATCTAACGCATGACGCCATCTTCGTGCGCGATATCGAAGGGAAGATCACGTATTGGAATCGAAGCGCGGAGCAGCTCTATGGCTGGCCGAAGGATGAGGCCCGCGGCAAGAAGAGCCACGAGCTTCTCGATACGATGTTCCCAAAGCCGCTGGAGGAAATCGAAAGGGAGGTTTATCAGCGGGGTTCGTGGGAGGGCGACCTCGTCCATCGCCGCTACGACGGGGGCCAGATCATCGTGTCCAGCCGCTGGGCCCTGAAGCGCGGTCCCGATGGAAATCCGGCTGCGATTCTCGAAACCAATCGCGACATCAGCCAGCGCAAGCAGGAAGAGGAGAAATTCCGCAATCTACTCGAATCAGCTCCCGACGCCATCGTAATCGTGAACACGAGCGGAGGAATCCAGCTTGTGAACGTGCAGGCGGAAAAGCTATTCGGCTATTCTCGCGAAGAGCTGATCGGCCAGCCTGTGGAGATCCTGGTGCCGCAGCGATTTCAAGATCAGCACGCCGGGCACCGGCAGGGCTACTCGCAATCACCCCACACGCGAGCCATGGGCGCCGGATTGGAGCTCTACGGGCGGCGCAAGAACGGTGAGGAATTCCCCGTCGAAGTCAGCTTGAGCCCGCTTTCGACCACCGCGGGCACGCTTTTTTCGAGCGCCATTCGAGACGTGACGGAGCGCCGCCGTGCGGAAGCGGAAATCCAGAAGCTCAATTCCGATCTAAACCTGAAACTTGCCGAGTTGGGCGCGGTCAACAAGGAACTCGAATCCTTCAGCTACTCGGTGTCCCACGATCTCCGCGCGCCGCTGCGGCACATCGATGGCTTCGCGCGCATCCTCAGGGAGGAATACGCCGCGTCGCTTCCCGAAGAAGGAAGGCGCTACCTGGACCGCATCCTCGAGGCCGACAATCACATGGGACATCTCGTGGACGACCTCCTGAATCTTGCCCACATCGGGCGGCGCGAGATGCGCAAGAGCAGGGTCAAGCTGGGAGAAATCGCCAAACAAGCGCTCGCCGACCTGCCGCCTGACGTCGGGAATCGCGACATCGAGTGGCGAATTGAGCCTCTTCCCGAGGCGGATTGCGATCCGTGGCTTCTAAGATTAGTTTTCTCTAATCTTCTGTCCAACGCCGCCAAGTTTACGCGCACCCGTCCAACCGCCGTGATCGAGGTAGGTGCGCGCACGGAAAATGGCGCCACGGCCTTTTTCGTGCGCGACAACGGAGTGGGCTTCGACCCGAAATATGCCGATAAGCTTTTTGGAGTCTTCCAGCGCCTCCATCGGGAGGAAGACTTCGAGGGAACCGGCATCGGACTGGCGACCGTGCAGCGAATCATCCAGCGCCATGGCGGTGAAATCTGGGCGGAGTCGGCGCTCGGACACGGCGCCACTTTCTTCTTCACGCTCGGGCCACGGCCCGAACAGATCGTGCACGAAGGCGCGAGAGGAGCAAATCATGAGCGAGTCTAAAGGAGTTGAAATCCTGCTGGTGGAAGACAATTCCTCGGACGCGGAATTGACACTCCACGCCTTGCGGAAAAGCAAGCTCGCCAACGAGATTCAACGCGTGCGCGACGGCGAAGAGGCGCTGGATTTTCTCTTCTGCCGCGGAGCATGTGCCGGCCGCAGCATCGCGAACGGTCCCCGTCTGGTTCTGCTCGATCTCAAGCTGCCCAAAGTGGACGGTTTGCAGGTCCTGCGCGAGGTCAAGGGCGATCCGCGCACGAAGGCGATCCCTATCATCGTGCTTACGTCGTCGAAGGAAGAGCGCGACCTCGTCAACAGCTACCAGCTCGGAGTGAACAGCTACATTCAGAAGCCGGTCAACTTCAGCGAATTTCAGGACGTGGTCCGCCAACTCGGCATGTACTGGCTACTGGTGAACAACGCCCCCCCCGCAGCGGCGTTTGCCAGGAGTTAGCCCAGAGATTATGTCCAGGAACCCTGCCAAGGGCGACTCTCCTCTCGAGAAGCCTCTTCGATTGCTGATCGCGGAGGACGATCCGAACGACTTGGAATTGTGTCTCCGCAATCTGAAGAAATCGGGAGTCCGCTTCGAAGCAAGCACGGTCTCGACCCGGGAGGAATTCATACAGAAGCTGCGTGAACAGCCTTTCGACGTCGTTTTAGCCGACTACCGCATGAAGGGCTGGACTGGAATGGACGCCCTCGCCGCCGTCAAGGAAATTTGCCCTGACGTTCCGCTCGTGCTCCTCAGTGGAACGCTGGGCGATGAGTTCGCGGTTGAGTGCATCAAGCTCGGTGTCACGGATTACGTATTGAAGGATCAGCTCGCGCGGCTGCCGAGGGCGCTGCGCCGCGCGCAGGAAGAGAAGGCCTTGCACGAAGCTGAGATGCAGGCGCACGCAGCGCTCCGGGAAAGCGAGGCGCGCTATCGCAGCCTGGTCCAAAACGCCACGTACGGAATGTTTTTGGCCGAGGAACCGGAAGGCAAGCTACTCGACGCAAACCCGGCGCTGGCTGCGATGCTCGGATATGACTCCGTTGACGGCCTCCTCCGAATTCAACATACGCGGAAGCTTTACTGCAATCCCGCCGACCAGGACAAAATCATCGCCGAGTACATGCGCCGCGGACGCGCGGATGCCACCGTCGAGTGGAAGCGTAAGGACGGAAAAATCGTCACCGTCCGCTTGAACGGCAGGCACGCCACCGGCGCAGACGGAAAATCCGAATGCGCGGAAGTGATCGTGGAGGACATCACCGAGCGGATGGCACTCGAAAAGCAGCTTGTACAGGCACAGAAATTCGAGGCCATCGGCCAATTGGCCGGCGGAATCGCACACGACTTTAACAACATGCTTGGCGCGATTCTCGGCTGGGCGGACATGGGCATCGAGGAAACCGAGTCCGGCTCGCGGCTCCATCGTCATTTCGATAAAGTGCATCAACAGGCCGAGCGCGCCGCTGCTCTGACCCGCCAACTGCTCGCCTTCGCGCGGCGCCAGATTCTTGAGCCGCGCAACGTGGACCTGAATCAGATGGCGATCGAAACGCTGAGCCTGCTCGAAAAAGTGATCGGCAGCAACATCGAGATCAAGGCCAACCTCGCGCCGAACCTCTCCGTGGTGCGCGCCGATCCGACGCAAGTCGAACAGGTGCTGATGAATCTCTGCATCAACGCGCGCGACGCCATGCCAGGCGGCGGCTCGCTGATCATTGAGACGTCAAACACCGCGCTCGATGAGCGATTCTGCGCACTGCAACCGCTGGCGCGTCCCGGCGTGTACGCCATGCTCTCCGTCACAGACACCGGAACCGGAATGGACGCAGCCACACTCGATCGAATCTTCGAGCCGTTCTTCACGACCAAGGAGCTCGGGAAGGGAACGGGGCTCGGCCTGGCCACGGTGTACGGGATCGTCCGGCAACACGGCGGCTTCGTCCACGTATATAGCGAGCTCGGGACCGGAAGCACATTTCGCGCGTACTTCCCGGTCAGCGCGGTCTCGCCGGAATCGCCGGCACAGGCCGTGGATGCGGGCCCAATCCAGGGAGGATCGGAGACGATCCTTGTGGCCGAGGACCACGAAGGCCTGCGCGAGCTGGCTCAGGAAACGCTGGCGGGCCTCGGATATCAGATCGTGCTGGCGATCGACGGTGAACAGGCCATGCAGGAATTCCGGGCGCATCGCGACCGGATCGATCTCGCCCTGCTCGACGTGATGCTTCCCAAAATCAACGGGCCCGAAATCTATGCCCGAATCCGCGAAGAAAAACCGGATTTGCGCGTGATTTTCGCCACCGGATACAGTCCCGATATCGATTTGCTGCGCAAAGTCCAGGCGCAGGGCCTGCCGGTGTTGCAAAAGCCGTATTCGTCGCGCGACCTGGCGCACAAAATCCGCGAAACGCTCGACCAGCGGCCGGCGGATTCCCCGCGATTAGGTGTTGACACCCACTCTTGAGGTGTGATAACCGTGGGGCATACGTGGCACCGGCTGACAGCCGGTTTGCTGAGGCACCCAGGCGCGGGAACACCAAAATTCCTGCTGGGTGTTCGGCAACAAACCCCACCCACCCCGGGAGGTGGGCGCCTTTGGCGCTTGCCTCCCGTTTTATTTTGGCTGGATACTTCCCGCAGCGAACTTGTCCCAAGCATGCAAAATGCCGCCCGCCAAGCGAGAATCTGCCCGTTAGTGCCACCCGAAAAGTGTGTCGAGTAAGGTGTGTCACTTTCCTTTGTTTTCAATGAGTTAGAAGGCGCAACAGGTGGCAGGGTGTGTCGAGTAAGACCGGGGCGTGACTCGTGATCCCGAAGCTTCGGGAGTGACGTGCCTGCCCGCCGAAGTTCGCCGCGGCGAACGTAGGCGGGTGATTCGTGCGGGGAAAGGCCATAGCCGGGAGGGGCCGGTGAAAGCCGTGCCCCCAGCAGTCGGGGGTAAGCCGCCATCCGGGGTGAGCTACCGTTTCGAGTTGTTGTGCCCATGTTCATGACCACTTCGTGACCACGTGGTCAGGCTAGCAGAGGGGAAGAGGCTGTCAAGCGTGCGTCCCTGTGGACTGTCCTAGACGCTCGATGCTAGAGGCTGGATGCTAGAGGTAATTTTAAGCGACCCGTCGCACCCTTTCCGCCTGCGGCGGACGAGGAGTGCGCCACCCTCAAAGTTTGTCGGAGACGTTGAATGAACTCGGGTGTGGCCCGCTCATGCGCGGACGGAATTGGCGGCGTGCAAAGGCGCTTAGGCTGCGCCACCCGCCAGGTCACCAGGCCGCTACTTCGGCTCTCTTCGGAAATACCAGCGGTTTACAAGCCATATTTCAAGAGAGAGCGCGGCTGCGCTTATCACAGCCTGTGTCCACCAGTGGGACAGCAGCGCCTTGACTATCATTCCGATCAAGAAAAAAAGCGCTAGTAGCTGGCCCAGAACTGCGCCCGCTATCGCGCGGAAGCCAACGTCTTGGCGGCTGCTAAGCAGCCAGCCGGCCGAGCAAGCTAAGGATAGAAGGAGGTATAGCCACGGTTGGTAGCTCCAACTCCCAGAGGCGAGGGCCAGACCAAGCGCCGAAAGCGTGGGACAGCCACTTAGCATTCGAGCCATTGCGTTAGAATGGGGACGACAGTATGGGATCGGTCATGTCCGGGTTAGCCTTCTGCATGCAAGTATTTCGCTGTTGGAGATCTGTAACCGTGGCAACCCCGACGGCCGTAGCCCCCGCTACACCGAGCAGCTTCGTACCGACACCCATCGGCGGGTGGCCCACCCTTTTGTCTCCGACGATTTTTCGCAATGACATCGCGAGATGAGCAGATAATACCACACCGATAGCTTACTACTCAGTTCGCTGACCCATGTCGGGTGCCGCACCCTTCCGGGTTTGAAGGGTGCGCGGGTCTGGAATGAAGCATCGACTGGAACGCCGCTATGGAATGGGCCACCTGCACTTCATCACGTGCAGCTGCTACCGGCGCAAGCCTCTGCTGGGGACCGAGAGGGCGCGCAACGTCTTTCTGACGATCCTGAGCGACGTTCGGGATCGTTATGATTTCGCGTTGCTGGGTTACGTGGCAATGCCGGAGCACTTTCATTTGTTGATGAGCGAGCCGAGGGTGGGAACCCCGACGACGGTGATGCAGGTGTTGAAGCAGCGGGTCTCCCGCGCGATGCACTCGCAGCGACGCAGGAAGCGCGCGCCGTTCGGACAGATGCGGTTGTGGGACGAAGAGCCCGCAAGGAAGCAGAGGCCGTTCTGGCAGCGGCGGTTCTACGATTTCAACGTGTGGAGCTCGAAGAAGAGGTACGAGAAGATGAACTACATGCATTTCAATCCGGTGAAGCGGGGGCTCGTGGCACATCCGAAGGACTGGCCGTGGAGCAGCTACCTATTCTATTCGTCCGGGAAAGCGAATCTGTGCCCGCCGAATCCGGAGTGGAAGCCGAAGGAAGAACGCTGACAGGCAACGCTACCTCGCGCACCCTTCTGAAAGAACGAAGGGTGCGGCACCCCAAAATGTTTGTCCCAGACTTTGAATGAACTCGGGTGTGACGCGTTCACGTGCGGATGGAACTGGCGAAATGCAGAGGTATTTAGGATGCGTCACCCGACAAAACCTAGAAGCGGGGAGACAGAAAGACGCACCCTTCTGGGAATCGAAGAGTGCGGCACCCCCAGAATGTTTGGTCGAGACGTTGAAGAAACTCGGGTGCGAAGTGTTCATGCGCGGACGAGATTGGCGGGATGCAAAGGCGCTTAAGGTGCGGTGTTCGCCAAAAGCAGATCCCTCGTCGGCCTGGAACCGGCCTCGCTCGGGATGACAATCCTCATCGTCCCGCAAATCCAACCGGGACGCGGGCAACGCGGCGGAGCGAAGCAGATCCCTCGTCGGCCTAAAATCGGCCTCACTCGGGATGACGATGCTCGTCGCATCGTCAGGCGTTTTTCTTGAGTTCGGCGAGGACGAGCTTGGCGACTTCCTTGAGCGTGTCGAAGACGCCCTGGCCCGTGACGGCGACGGCTTCGACCGAAGGCTCACCTTTCACGGAGAGCTGCTTCCGCAGCTCGTCGACCGGGAGGATGTTGGGCAGGTCGCGCTTATTGAGCTGCAAGACGTAGGGAATCGTCTCGAAATCGAGATTGTGATCCTTGAGATGTTCGCGCAGGTTATCGAGCGTTTCGAGATTGGCGTCGAGCCGCTCCTCCTGCGAATCGGCGACGAACACGACGCCGTCGGCGCCCTTCAGAATCAAGCGTCGGCTCGCTTCATAAAACACCTGTCCGGGAACCGTGTAGAGGTGGAAGCGCGTCTTGAATCCGCGGACGGTGCCGAGATCGAGCGGAAGAAAGTCGAAGAAAAGCGTGCGGTCGGTCTCGGTGGCAAGCGAAACCATTTTGCCCTTCTGGGTCGTGCCCGTATGGTCGTAGATCCACTGCAAATTGGCGGTCTTCCCGCCCAAGCCGGGTCCGTAGTACACAAGCTTGCAGTTAATCTCGCGAGCGGGAAAGTTAATAAATGGCACGATTTCCTCGAAATCGGGAAGCCTATTACTTATAGCACAGGCCCTTCCCCCGGCAAACGCGCAGGGGCGCTGCTGCTTCGCAATTGACAATGCGCGGCCGGGTGGCGGCGAAGGGTGGGTGAAGGCCCAAAAGGCGACCGTTGAACGCGGCCAGCACGGACTCACGGCCGGAAACCCGCAGTGTAAGCGTCCCGTTTACATTGAGTTGCGAACGGACAGGGGTAATCGACGAGATACAAAGCGAGCCGATGGACCGGCGCCTATTTCATCTTGGACGGCAGTTTGATGATTTTGCCGGCAACCATGAAGTAGCCGCGCCCCAGGTGATGGATTGTACGGGGATGCTTGCGCGAAGGGTCGATCCACGCCTTAAGAACTTCCAAGATGAAGAGATTGTAACGGGCGGACATGCTTGCGTCGATGACCTTGCATTCGAGATTGGCGTAGCACTCCGCGATCAGCGGGGCGCGAACGCAGGATGCGGCCGCCGAAGTGAGATGAAACTTCTTGAACTTGTCGATCGATCGCCCCGAAGTATTGCCGCAGCCCACGACCTTGCGGGCAAGTTCCACGGTAGGGATGTTGATGACGCATTCGCGCGTCGATTTCAAGGTGTTGAATGAATAGCCGCGATTGCTGACGACGCAGCCGACGATCGGCGGCTCGAAATCGATCATCGTGTGCCACGACATGGTCATGACGTTGGCGCGGCCGCCGCGAGCGGTCGTGAGCAAGACGACCGGTCCTGGCTCGAGCAACCGATAGACTTCAGATAAGGGGAAGGATTTTCTGGGCATTTTGCTGCTCCTGTTTCAAATTCCTCGCGGCGAACGTCAAGCGGGCTGCTTCAACTCGGTGGAGATGAGCAGGATTTCGGTTGTGCCGATGTTCTCGACGGTGTGGGGCGGCAACGGCGGTGTCCATTGTGCGACAGGCTCGCGCGGCGGCGGGCCAACGGTGCGGCTGTCGAAGAGCAGATTGCCTTCGCCGTCGCGGCGAAGAAAATCGCTCTGCCGGGCGACGTAGATCGAAGCGGGCCAGCGGTGCGTGTGCACCGGAACCAGTTCGCCTGGCGCGATACGGACTTCGAGAACGCGGACGCGTTCGTTTTCAAACAGCAATTTGTGATGCTTCGGCGCCGCGATCACGGCATCGAGCGAATCCGGCCACGGCCATGCCTGCGAGTCTTTGCTCAGAGCGATCTCCGTAGGTGGTCTGGTTGTACATGGATTGGCGCGATTTTAGCCCCGTCACGCAAAAAAAGGAACAGCCGGGCCACTGCGATTTCGGGCGGCACGGAAGCGGATATCGCACAATCGGCGGCGTGGTATCATCGGCGCGCTTTTCCTCGGGGGGACCAAATGCGTACACGACTTCTCGCGATTGCGGCCGTGAGTGTTCTGCTGAGCATGGGGTCGGCTGTTCAAGCGAAGGCTGCGAATGGGGCCGAAGGGATACCGGCGCCGCAGGCTCCATGTGACCGGGCGTGCCTGCAAAACATGGTCGATCGGTACGTCGCGGCCATGGTGAAGCACGATCCCTCGGGACTGCCCCTGGCCTCCGACTACAAGTACACCGAGAACACCGCGACGATGGCGCTGGGCGACGGGCTTTGGGTGGGCGCGTCCGAGGCTCCCACGACGTTCAAGATTTACGCGCTCGACCCGACTTCGCATCAGGCCGGATTATTCGCGGTGATGAAAGAGTTCGACAAGCCCGTGATCCTGGCGCTGCGATTGAAAATCGAAGATGGAAGGATTGCCGAGATCGAGCACGTGGTCGCGCGCAACGTGAGGGATTCCTCGCTTCCCAATCTGACGACGCCGAGGGCCGGTCTGCTCGAGACGGTGCCGCCAGCCGAACGCGTCTCCCGCGATGAGATGTTTCGGATCGCCAACTCTTACTTCGAGGCCATCGAGCACAGCGACGGAAACCTCGCGCCGTTTGCCGACGATTGCGTGCGCCGCGAGAACGGCATGCAGACGACGAGCAACACGGTGCCCACGCACGATCCGTCCGATGCCCCGGATGCGCCGATCAATTCTTTGCACGCACAAATCCGCATGAAGGGCTGCCGGGACAACATCAACACGCGCACCCTGAGCTACATCACGAAGATCCGGCCGCGGCGGCTGATCATCATCGACGAGGAGAAAGGACTGGTCTTCGGCTTTCCGATGTTCAATCACCGGGGGAACGTGAGGTCAATCAAGATCTTGGGAGTTCCCGGATTGGACGAGATGCCGATGAACACGCGTCCGAGCGACCTGGAAGCGGGAGAAATCTTCAAGATTCGCGACGGCAAGATTCACGAGATTGAAGCGATGGGCTTCATACTGCCGTACGGATCGTTGACAGGTTGGGAGTAGCCGCGGCGGGCGCGGGCCTGCCGCTTATGGACGAGCCCAGGGCAGCGTGGCGTTGGCGAAGGAGAATTCGCCGCGCAACAGATGATAGATGTAAGCCCCGAGGCAGAACTTTCCGAATAGCAGCGTTGAAAACGCAGCAACGAGAAACGCCTCGAAAATCCACGCCGTAACCGTCCAGCCCTGCATGACGGCGACCCCGGCGACGATCATGAAAGCCGCGGCCATCCCTTGCGCAAAACGGCGCGGCCCCGGCGCGGGTGCGAGCGTCGTCTTCCCGCGCGGCGCAGCGATCGCGCGGTTGTAAAACTGCTCGAAGGGATTCAGCGCCGGCACGAGGACGTTCCACCAGAGAAGCGCGGAGAGCACGAAAAACAGGCTCGACGAATAGGAGATAAGCCCAGCTACATGAAGGATGATCGCGACCACGACGAGCGAGCCTATGATTCGGGGCTGAAAATAGAGGCCGCCGAAGTGCATGTCGCAAGCGTCGGGCGACTCCTCGGCGAAGCCCTGCTGCTTCATGAAATTTCGTACGACTTGCGAAGCCATGATTGCTCCCGGAAAGCGTGACGGATTACAGGCAAGCCCCGCCCTCCCCGGTCCCGAAGCCTCGGGAGCGGGAAGGGCGGAAGGCCCTGCTGAAAATCAAAAGCAGATCCCTCGTCGGCCAAAAGACGGCCTCTGTCGGGATGACAACAATAGCTTCCTACGAGATCGGGGTGCAGACCGACTTGACCTCGGTGTACAGCTCGAGGACTTCGTGGCCCATCTCGCGGCCCCAACCGGACTGCTTGTAGCCTCCGAAGGGCAGCGCCGGGTCGAAGACGTTGTAGCAATTGATCCAGACGGTGCCGGCGTGGATTTGCGAAGCGACGCGGTGCGCCTTCCGGATGTCGTTGGTCCAGATGCCGGCCGCGAGGCCGTACTCGGTGTTGTTGGCCTTTGCGACGAGGTCGTCCACATCCTTGAACGGGATGGCGGTGACGACGGGTCCGAAAATCTCCTCCTTCACCACCTTCATCTTATCGCTGGTGTTGACGAGCACCGTCGGCTCGACGAAATAGCCGCGGTCTCCGTGGCGCTTGCCGCCGACGGTGGCCTTGGCGCCTTCGGAATACCCGGACTCGAGGTAGCCGCAGACGCGATTGAGCTGCTCCTGCGAAACGAGCGGGCCCATGTCCGTGGTGGGCTCGAGGCCCGGGCCGACGCGCATTTTCGATGCGATCTGCGAGACGCCGTCGACCACCCTGTCGAATTGCTTATCTTCGACGTAGAGCCGCGAACCCGCGCAGCAGCACTGGCCGTGATTGAAGAAGATGGCCATTGCCGCTCCGGGAATGCTGGCTTCGATATCCGCATCCTGGAAAACGACGTTGGGAGACTTGCCGCCAAGTTCGAGCGACACCTTTTTCAGATTGCCCGCGGCGGCCTGCAAGATCAGTTTGCCGACTTCGGTGGAGCCGGTGAACGCGACCTTGTCCACATTCGGATGCGCGGCGAGCGCCGCACCGGCCGTTTCGCCGTAGCCGGGAACGATGTTTACAACGCCGTCCGGGAAGCCGGCCTCCTGAATCAGCTCACCGAGACGAAGGGCGCTGAGAGGAGTCTGCTCGGCCGGCTTAAGGACGACGCAGCAACCGGTTGCGAGGGCCGGGCCGAGTTTCCAGGAAGCCATCATCAGGGGGAAATTCCACGGGATGATCTGGCCGACCACGCCGACGGGCTCGCGCAGCGTGTACGCGAGGAACTTCGCGCCGTAAGCGGAGATCGGGATCGTGTTGCCTTCGATTTTCGTGGCCCAGCCGGCCATGTAGCGGAACATGTCGATGGTGCCGGGAATGTCCGCGATGCGCGCGATCGTGAGCGGCTTGCCGTTATCGAGAGATTCGAGTTGCGCGAATTCCTCGGCGTGCTTTTCGATGAGATCCGCAAGCTTCCAGATGAGACGTCCGCGCTCGGACGGAGTGATTTTCGACCACGGGCCGCTGTCGAACGCGGCGCGGGCGGCGGCGACCGCGCGGTTGACGTCCTCGCGGTCTCCTTCGGCAACCTGGGCGAGCACCTCGCCGGTGGCGGGATTGTAGGTGGGGAACGTCTTTCCGGAAGCGGCGTTCACCCATTTCCCGTTGATCAGCATTTGGCGCGTCTTCGAAACGTAGCGAGTTACGTTCTCTTCAAGCCGTACAGCTTGCGTAGCAGTGGCCATCTCTTTTCTCCTTCGATTCAAGCGTTCAGATTTCGTTTGGTTCGAGACTGTGCGGGCGGGGATGTCGCTTCAAGGTTCACAGCAATCGTCACTCGGGTTGAACCGCACATCGTGAGATGCGTTTCTGCGGAGTCTGGTTAACCGGCAGAGCCGCCTTCTCAGCTCTGGCCGGCCGCGCCGATCTGACGCGGTTGAGCGGGGCGTATCATAGGCCACGCTCGGTGATTTGACAATACTCCGCGGCAGCCGCGAGTCTACCTGTGAAAAAGCCCGATGTAGACGGCGCCGCTGAGAACGTGCCCATCCATCGCCTTTTGAATGTCGCTGCGGCCGGCGCCCTGCGGCAGGTCCAGCTTGATATCCAGCGCGTAGAGCTCAAACGTGTAGTGATGAGCGGGACCCGGAAGCGCACAGGACCCCTGGTAAGCGGCTCTGCCCATCATGTTGTTTCCCTGCATCGTGCCGTTCGGCGACGCAACGTCCGGCGGCACGCCTTCGGGCAAGGACGTAGCATCTCCTGGAATATTGAAAACGACCCAATGCGGGATGTCTTCAAACGCTTTCGCGATGTGCGCATCCTCATCGTGCAAGATCAGAACGAAACTGGCGGTGCCTTTGGGCACATTGGACCACTGCACCAAGGGCGATACGCCGAGCGATACGTTGAGGCGTCCTCCGGGAGGCGGCGTGGTGGCCGCGCAACTATGCTTCACCGGAATCGTGCCGCCATCGCTGAACGCGGGAATCGTAATGGTTAGCGGCGGCCCAACATTCGGACGCTGCGGCGGGGGCGCAGTTGCTTGCTGCGCGGCCGCGGACGCGACACCGGCAGCTAGCATCAGCACGAGAGTTCCGAATGGCCGCACGATGGGAAGACGCATCAATTGTCTCCTGGCTGCCGGCTCACTTCTTCGCGTACGTGACTCGCCAGATCGAGTTCGAGCCATCGTCGGTCACGAGCAGAGAACCATCCGGCGCCACCGCGACTCCAACCGGACGGCCCCACACATTGCCGTCGGGAAGGACGAACCCGGTTAGAAAATCCTGATACTCGCCGGTGGCGTGGCCATTTTTCATCGGGACGAGAATCACTTCGTAACCCGTGCGGACCGAGCGATTCCACGACCCGTGCTCCGCCGCGAACATCTGCCCCTTGAATTGCTTCGGGAACTGCTTCCCTTCGTAGAAGGTCATGTTCAACGAAGCGTTGTGCGGTTCGAGCAGCACGTCGGGCACGATCGCCTTGTCCTTCAACTCGGGATGTTTCCCCGGGAAGCGCGGATCGGGGTTGCCGCCGGTGTAATACCAGGGCCAGCCGTAGAAGCCGCCCTCCTGGACGTGCGTGATGTAATCGGGCGGGAGATTGTCGCCGAGCTCGTCGCGCTCGTTCACTGATGTCCATAGCTCGCCCGTCTGAGGATTGACGGCGACGCCGGAGCCGTTGCGAATTCCCGAGGCAAAGACGGTGAGGTTCGAGCCATCCGGATTCGCCACGAGAATATCGGCGCGGTGGAATTCGCTCGTGTCCGTGTCGATATCCGTCACGTTGTTGTGCGAGCCGACGGAGACAAACATTCGCTTGCCATCGAGCGAGAAGACAACGCCACGCGCGAAGTGATTCGGCCCGGCAGGGAGATTGGGGACAATTACTTCAGAAGGACCGGTAGCCTTTAGATCGCCGTTATGATACGGGAAGCGCAAGACCGCATCGGTATCGCCGATATAGACGCTCGTGGGATTCGGTCCTGGCGGATAGAACGCAATGCCGAAGGGGAGCTTGAGGCCCGTTGCGAATTCTTCCATCTGCTGGGGTTTCCCGTCGGCCGTAATGCCGCGGAAAACGAGAATCTTGCCCTGGCTCGTCGCGGCCACGAAGAAGTCGCCATTCGGCGCGGTGATAATCGTTCGGGGAGCCAGAGGTTTCTGGTCCGCGTCTTGCAGCTTCTCAGCGTAGAGCGCGACCTTGAAACCAGCTGGCGCCTGCGGCCAGACATCCGCAGGCCTTGGCACAGGCCGCGAAAAGACGGCGGAGGATTTCGTCGCGTAGGGGTCCGGCAGATCGTTCGCCGTAATGTGATGCACGTTGCCCGGCGCTTCGCCCTTGAAATCCGTAAACACGCCCGGGGTGCCGGGCTTAGCGTTTGGGTCGACAGCATGGCTCGGTGGTGGTGTGAAGCCTTGCGCGCCAGCCGCGGAGTGATTGCCTGCGAATTCGCTGCGGGATACAACAAAGATTGCCAGTGCCAAACAGAAAACAATTGCCAAACCCTTGTGAAAACGCTTCATTCTATTCCCCCCAAACGACTCTCTCGCTTTGAAAGCACTTCCAATGAGCCACTATCGGACCGGCGGCATTGACCGGGACTACTTACGATAGTCGGACGGGCCGGACCTCAGATTCGTTTCATTGCGCTCCAGCGATTCCGCAGCGCATTCGCGGTCGATCACAAGCATGCTCAAGGAGCGACGCTGCGGGAGATTTCTCCTCCCTGAGGATCCGCGTCCCTGGAAAGGGAAACCCGCCACATGCCCCGTAAAGCCGGATCCCGGGCGGCGCCAGAAAGTTTCCAGCCCGCGTTGAAAAAATCGTCCAGGCGGGCCGCGAACTCGTCCAAGTATTCATCGCTGCCGAGCGCGTCGAACGACTCGAACTGATACTCACAGAGGGTCAAGGCCGTTTCTCCGGGCGCGAACCGCGAACGCCGGTTCGGCGAGAGCCAGCAGGCCATCTGCGGGGAGCACGAAGGAACCGGCTCCCCTTTCTAATACGATTGATATCGTTATGTCAATGCGACTTAGTTCGATTGTGCCTCTGCGGGCGTGCAGGGAAAGGCGCGCCCGCCGCACTCAATATCAGATGGGATAGGGCGTGGGCGAGCGCCGGATCGTGATCCAGCGCAGCTCCGTGAACTCCTCGAGTCCCGCCCTGCCTCCGAATTTGCCGTAGCCGCTATCCTTTTGGCCGCCGAAAGGCATCTGCGGCTCGTCGTGTACCGTGGCGCCGTTGATGTGGCAGATACCGAAGTGCAGCTTTTCGGCGATCCGGAGCGCATTGTTCACATCGCGGGTGAAGACGGCGCTGGAGAGACCGTAGGGCGTGTCGTTGGCGATGCGGAGGGCATCCTCAGCATCGTTGGCGATGATCACAGGCTTTGCCGGGCCGAACGATTCTTCGTGATAGATGCGCATCGCGGGCGTGACGCCGTAAACCACGGTCGGGGGATAGCACGGCCCCTGCGCCTTCCCGCCGCAAAGAACCTTCGCGCCCTTCGCGACGGCGTCGTCGACCAGCGCCTGGACGCGCGCTATAGCGCCCGGGTTGATCATGCAGCCGATTTGCGATTGGGGATCGAGAGGGTCGCCCATTTTCAACGCTTGGCCCTTGGCGGCAAGCTTCCTGGCAAATTCCTCTGCGATCGACTTTTCGACGACGATGCGCTCGGTGGACATGCAGATTTGCCCCTGATTCATGAACGCACCGAAGTTCGCCGCCGATACGGCCGCGTCCATGTCCGCGTCACCCAAGACGATGAGCGGCGCCTTGCCTCCGAGCTCCAACACGACGCGCTTGAGATGCCGACCGGCGCTTTCCGCGATGAGCCGGCCGATTTTCGTGGAGCCGGTGAAGCTGATGCGGCGGGTCTTCGCATGGGAGATCAATTCATCCACAACTTCCGCGGCATCCGGAGGAGCGTTGGTGATCACGTTGACCACGCCCTTGGGGAAGCCCGCTTCTTCGAAGATGGATCCGATGGCCAGGTGCGTGCCGGGGGATTCCTCGGAGGCCTTGAGAACGACCGTGTTTCCGTAGGCAACCGGGGCGGCCACCGCGCGCATGCCGAGAATCATAGGCGCGTTCCACGGCGCGATGCCAACGACCACGCCGACGGGCTGGCGGATGGCCATGGCAGTCGTATCCGGCAGGTCCGTGGGGATTACTTCGCCGATCAAGCCATAAGTTTGCGCGGCGGCTTCCCGCAAGATTCCGACCGTGTAGATGCAATTGAACATGCCCCAGCCGAAGGTCTGGCCGGTTTCAAGGGCGGTGATCTTCGCGATCTCGGGCATGCGGCGTTCCAGAACATCGGCGGCCTTCAGGAACAGGCCACGCCGCACGCCGGGAGCCGTGGAACTCCACGCCGGAAAGGCAGCGGCGGCGGCCTCGATCGCGCGGCGCGCGTCCTCGCGCTTGCCGGCAGCGATCTGAGAGGCAACCTGGCCCGTGAATGGATTCTTCTTCTGATACGTCTTGCCGTCGAGCGCACCGGTCCATTCGCCGTTGATAAACTGCTTTTCGTCACGAATTGCGACAGCTTCCATAAAGGCCTCCCGTACGATTGAGAAATTTCAAGGGCGATTCGCTACCGCGAGGGATCGAGCGTTCACCTGCCACGTGTGATTCCTGAAAAGCCGGCCGGTCCGGCCTGGCTCAGAATCCCCTCCCCAGAACGGCGAGAGTTTACACCACAGTTCGAGGAGCCTGACCAGGAACTTTTTCTGCGGGCGGCCACGAGGGGCGCTGTGGGCAGCGGCTCTATTTCTTCTTCGCGCCGTATCGAGAGCGGTGCTTCTTGCCCCAAGCCGACATCTGAACAAGGATGGGCCTAAGACTCTGTCCGTGTCTTGTGAGAGAATATTCGACGCGGGGGGGCACCTGTGCGAACACATTCCGGTGAACGAGTTCGTCTCTCTCAAGTTCGCGGAGATGCTTGGTGAGCATTTTCTTGTTTGTGCCGGGAATCAACCTTTGCAATTCGCTGAATCGACGAGTTCCGCCTTCGAGGTAGTAGAGGATGAGCGGCTTCCACTTTCCGCCGATGGTTTCAGCGGTGAGCCTAACGGGGCATTCGGGTTCGACCAAGGAATCCTCCGAAGGTACTAAGTGTCCCAAAGGTGCCTACTGGGCAGCGGGAGACTGTAGCTTAAAATTGGCACCTTGGCCACAACATATCGAAACGGGGACGACGGTCGGGGATCCACGCCCGGGATCACAATCGAACCAAAGCGGCAGTAGCTGATTTCGACGGCCGCGTTCCATCTAATAGGAGGAATGATGTCCAGCAAAAGACCGGTCATTCTATATGGTGCGAGCGGATTCTCGGGCCGCCTCGCTGCGGAGTACTTGCGTGAGTACAACGTGCCTTTCATCGCCGCGGGACGCAACAAGGCCAGGATCCAGGAGGTGATGAACCACGTCCCGGGAATCGAGACGGCCGATTTCGAAGTGGTCGAGGTCGCGCACACGGTTGACGCGCTCGCGAAGCTCTTCGCCGGCGCCAAAGTCGTTTGCAACGCCGTTGGTCCTTTTATCTATTACGGTCCGACGGTCGTCGAAGCGTGCCTGCAAGCAGGATGTCATTACTTGGATATCTCGGGCGAGCAGGCGTGGCACCGGACCCTCGCCGAGCAGTGGAGCGGCAAGTTCGCCGCGAAAGGGCTGCTGATCGCGGCGGGCATGGCATTCATGTCCGCGCCCAGCGACGCCGCGGCGCGGCTGTGCCTGGAGTCCGGAGGAATCGACAGCCTGGAGATTCTCACGATGTTCGACGGCATGCCGACCTTCGGTTCCACGCAGACCATCTTCGCGGTGATTCAGACGGACGGGTACTACCTCGATCAGAACAAGTACAAGCCGTGGCAACGCGCCGTGGGATACGAGGCCGTCGTGCCAGGCTACATCCGGACGCAACTCGCGCTGAGCTGGGGCGGATTCCCCCATCCGGTCTGGTACAAGGATCATCCGCAAGCCGCCAACGTCAAGTCGTTCGGGGGGCTTCTGAATCGCCAGATCATGGAAAACGTGCTGGCGACCGAAAAGCACTTCGAGGCGACGATTCGCCCGCTGCCAAAGGCCGAACAAGAAAAGAAGCTGGCCGAGATGGCCAACTCGGTGCAGGCCGGCACTCCGCCGCGGGAGAATTCCCGGGAACAGCGTACGATTGACGTTGTGGTGGGGCGCGGCACGCTGGAATCCACGCAGGTGGTGCTTTTTGGGACGTGCTGTTACAAACAGACGGGCCTGATGCAAGCGTATGCGGCTCACTACCTCACTCACAGCGCCCCGCGCCAAGTGGGTTATGCGTCGCCCGCCGCGGCCTTCGGGCACCGCGAGATTTTGAAGGTTCTCGAAAGCCACGGCCTTTCGAAGGTGAAGACTTATACGTGAGGGCAGCGGGCCGGGAGCGCCGCGTAATCAGCCATGCGAGCACAGGGAGCCAAGTCGTCCACCGCTATGCTTAGCGCACATAGCGAAGTGACGATTTCTTTCAGGGTACCCAGGATTCCGGGATAGATTCACGCGCAATGCGGTCCATCGATTACTTCGACAAAGCAGCGGACACCTACCCACACCGGATCGCGATCTTCGATCGCGGCACCCGCTATTCGTATCGGGAACTTCGCCGTTCGACAGAAAAGATTGCCCGGGCGATGCAGGGCGCCGGCCTGCGCCCGGAAGATCGCGCCGCCATCCTCTCTTTCAACGACGGTCGCGTTTTGCTGTGCATGCTCGGAATGATGCGCGCCGGGGCGGCATGGGTTCCCCTCAACTACCGCAACGCCGTGGATGCCAGTGCGGAATATATGAATTACGTCGAGGCGCGCTGGCTCTTCTACCACAGCAGCTTTTCCGGTCAGGCGGACGAATTGAAATCGCGCGTTCCCAGTTTGCACCATCTCGTTTGCATCGATGCCGAAGACCGCGGATTCCCGTCGCTCGACGCATTCATGGAGCAGGGCGGCGACAAACCGGCGACCGATTCGGGCGATCCGTTCGGCAATCTCGACGGTCTCGTGGGGCTGGTGCCCACCGGCGGGACGACCGGTCCCGCGAAGGGTGTGCGCGTCACAAATCTGGCATGGGGCACGATGCTGGACATGGCCTCGCACTACTGGCAGTCGGACGAAAGCGAGGCAGTCTGCCTGAGCGCGGCGCCGCTATCGCATGCTGCCGGCGTGGTTGCCATCGCTACGTTGGGATTCGGCGCGACAAACATCGTGATGCCTAGCCCGAATTTCGAACCGCTGGAGGTGCTGCGCGCCATCGAACGCCACAAGGTGACGCATCTCTATCTGCCTCCGACGGCGCTCTACAAGCTGCTGGCGCTGCCGGAAGTGGGCCAATTCGACTACTCGAGCTTGCGCATTCTCCTTCTCGCGGGATCGCCAGTCTCGCCCGATCAATTCAAGAAAGGTGTGAAGGTTTTCGGCCCATGTTTGTGCCAGTGCTACGGGCAGACGGAAGCGCCGATGCTGCTGACGTGGCTCGAACCCAAGGCGGTGGCTGCGGCGGCCGCCGGGATTCATCCGGAGCGACTGCGCAGCTGCGGCAAGGCGACGTCGGCGGTTCGCCTCGCGGTAATGAACGGCGACGGACGATTGTTGCCACCCGGCGAAACGGGCGAAATCGTCGCGCGGGGCTCGCTCGTGACTCCCGGCTACTACAATCTGCCCGATGCCACCGAGGAAATTCATCGCCACGGCTGGCACCACACGGGAGACGTCGGCTACTGCGACGAGGACGGCTACTTCTATATCGTCGATCGCAAGAAGGACATGATCATCACTGGCGGCTTCAACGTATTTTCGGCCGAGGTTGAGGCGGGCATCATGGCGCTCCCGGATGTGGCTGACTGCGCGGTGATCGGAGTGCCCGACGACAAGTGGGGTGAGGCCGTCAAGGCCATCGTTGTGTTGCGGAAGGGCGCGTCGTTGGGCGAGCAAGACGTGATCGCCCACTGCAAGGCGAAACTGGGAAGCATGAAAGCACCGAAGTCCGTGGAGTTCCGCGCCGAGATTCCCAAGACAGCGGCCGGAAAAACCGACAGAAAACTTCTCCGCGCACCGTACTGGGCCGGGGCAGACCGCGCCGTGCACTAAGGGCCGTTGAGCGCGCCGTCGCGCGCAACATTCGGTCTAAGCACCCCGCGATTCGCTCTCAGTTTTCACTTGCTCCGCGCCCTTCGTTTAGGCAGAATCTCCGATTGCCTGTCTGCCGCGTTCGTAGCCGAGCGTCCGCACTAATTGACTTGCCGCAGGGGCCGAGGCGCGACCTGTGCCAGTGATGGGGCAGGACCAAAGATTATTCTCACTAGGAGGAGGTTACCAGTAGCTATGAGTCATCAAAGTTTGGAGGATTTGTTAAAGGCCGCCGGGAATCCGGTGACAATGCTGCGCAATTCGCAGATAGGTGCCTACGTTTATCCGACGGTCCCCGCCGAATTTTCAAACTGGCGCGACGAACAGCGCGCGTGGCGCGAGACCGCGGTGCTTTTCGACCAGTCCCACCACATGGTGGACCTGTATATTGAGGGACCCGATTCGCTGAAGCTGCTCTCCAACCTGGCGATCAACAGCTTCGCGAAGTTTCCGGTCAACCGAGCCAAGCAGTTCGTTCCGTGCAGCTACGACGGCTTCGTGATCGGCGACGGCATTCTGTTTCACATGGAACAGAACAGCCTGGTGTACGTCGGCCGCGCGCCGTCGGCCAGTTGGATTGAATTCCACGCGCAGACCGGCGGCTACAACGTCAAGACGAAGAAGGACGACCGGTCGCCCGGGAACGCGCGCGGCAAGGCCGTCAATCGAATTTCTTACCGCTTCCAGATTCAAGGGCCCAACGCCATGAAGGTGATCGAAAAGATGAACGGCGGTCCGATTCCCGAGATCAAGTTTTTCGCCATGGACGAGATCACAATCGCGGGACGAAAAGTCCGCGCGTTGCGCCACGGCATGGCCGGCGCGCCCGGATTGGAAGTTTTCGGGCCGTACGAAGAGCGCGAGGAAATCCGGGCCGCGATCGTGAATACCGGCAAAGAATTTGGGCTTAAGGAAGTCGGAGCGAGGGCCTACGCGACGAACACGCTGGAGTCGGGCTGGATTCCGTCGCCGCTTCCGGCGGTTTATACCGGGGACAAGATGAAGGCCTACCGGCAGTGGCTGCCGGCGACGAGCTACGAGGCTTCCGGCTCTCTGGGCGGCAGCTACGTTTCCAATAACGTCGAAGACTACTACATGACGCCCTACGCGCTGGGCTACGGGCCATTCGTCAAGTTCGACCACGACTTCATCGGACGAGAAGCGCTGGAGAAAATCGCCGACAAGCCGCACCGGAAGAAAGTGACGCTGGCGTGGAACGCGGAAGATGTCATCAAGGTCTTCGCGTCCATGTTCGTGCCGGGCGGGGAAAACTACAAATACATCGACCTGCCGCTCTCGAACTACACGTCCGCATCGTATGACAAGGTGCTGGTGGGCGGGAGAATGGTCGGCGTGTCCATGTTCAGCGGCTACAGCTACAACGAGCGGTCGATGCTATCGCTGGCCACCGTGGATCCGGACGTCGAGATCGGCAACGAGGTCAAGCTTCTCTGGGGCGAAGAAAATGGCGGTACGAAGAAACCGACGGTCGAACGCCACAAGCAGATCGAAATCCGGGCGATTGTCAGCCCTGTCCCGTACTCGGTGGCTGCACGCACGTCGTACGCGGCGGGTTGGCGCACCGCTCAAAAGTAACAAGGCTACGAAATTGGGGCGGGTCGTCGAGACGGCCCGTCCCGGCTTCACGATTCGAGTTTTCACCGATCGTCCGCTGCACGCACCCCAAGGGGCTCCTAGCCACAGCCTGCAACGTTCCGCTGCATGTCAGCACCTGTTTTACAATGTGAAATGCCTTTTCATATTGACAACAAAATGATTCAATCTACAATGCCCGATGCGTCAAGCGAACCGTTTTCGGGTCCTTCGAAAGCGTAGCGGGGCGCGATAATAATCCCACGCTGTGCGTAAGCAAACACGAGGTCAAGCGGTGACGAGCGCTCTGATTTCGAAGATCGGGCCGGGCCAACCGGAGAGAGCGGCAGCCGGTTCGAGCAAGTCCCTTCAGAAAGCCCTTCGCATTCTTCTTTATCTGGGAGAAAACGGACCGGAGCTGGGCGTAACGCAGCTCGCCTCGGGATTGAGCCTGAACAAGACGACCGTCCATAGACTGCTCAACGCCATGAAGAAGTTCGACCTGATCGAGAAGAATCCGGAAGGCGATCGGTACCGGCTGGGGCTGAAACTCCACGAACTCGGAACGCGGGCGGTAGAATCAAGGACGCTGCGGTCGGAAGCGCACCGGTTCCTCCTGGAACTCTCACGTGCATCGCACGAGACGGTGAGCCTTGCCGTGCCCGGGCCGGGAGGTGTGCTCTGCCTCGATCGGGTGGACTCCCGCGACAGCATCGCTACTGTGCGCACTCCGATCGGCGCGAGGTTCCCAGCCCACTGCGCAGCGGTCGCCAAGGCGGCCCTCGCCTATCTCCCGGAAGACGAGCTGGACGCAATTCTCTCCATCGCGGGGCTCAAACCGTATACGTCATTTACCCTGACGAGCCTTTCTGAGATAAAAAAGGACCTGCGCCAGGTTGCCGCGCGCGGCTACGCACTCGACAGCCAGGAGTTCGAGCGCGGGCTGAGCGGCGTGGCGGCGCCGGTGCGGTCGCGCGAGGGCCGCGTGATTGCGGCCGTGGGGATGGCGGGCCCGACTCCGCGATTCCGCGGCAAGGAACTTGCGCAGAAGATTGCGCTGACGAAAGAAATCGCGGCAAGGATTTCCGCAAGCCTCGGCGATGGCAACGCGGCGAGCGGCTTTTGATTCGACGCAGCGCAATCTGAATTTCAAGGAGAACCGACCCCATGCCAGTGTCATACAGAGCCGATCATGTGGGGAGTTTCCTGCGGCCCGCGGAATTGCTCGGAGCGAGAGAGAGATCCGATGGGGCGACTTTGAAGGCCATCGAGGACAAGCACATCCTCAGTGTGCTTGCGAAGCAGAAGGAACTCGGTTTCGAGATCTTCACCGACGGTGAGCTGCGGCGGCGGAATTTCATGAGCAATTTCACCGACTCCGTCGAGGGCTTCGACCTCGACGCCGAAATCGCGCGCGACTGGGGCGCCAAGGGACAAGCGCAACAGGCACACGTCAGCCACGTCACTGGGATTGTCAGCGCAAAACTTCGCGAGGTGCGGCCGCTCACGGCGAATGAGCTCCCGTTTCTGAAAAAACACAGCCCGGGCGATATCAAAGTGCTGCTGCCGAGCGCGACGCAGTTTCCCGCGATCTCGTTCAAAAGGGGCGTCACGGACATGGTCTACAAGGACCATTCCGCCCTGCTCTGGGACATCGTTGAGATCATGAAGAAGGATATCGCCACGCTCGCGTCGAAGGGCGTGAAGTATATCCAGATCGACGCGCCGCGCTATAGCTACTACATGGACCCCAAGTGGCGCGAATGGATCAAGAAGGAGATGGGACAGGAGCCGGAGGCGGCGCTCGACGAAGCCATCCGCGCGGATAACGCCTGCTTCGAGGCAGCGCGAAAGCCCGGCGTGATTCTCGCCATTCATCTGTGCCGCGGAAACAATCGCAGCCATTGGTACGCCGCGGGAGGCTATGACGCGATTGCAGAAAAACTCTTCGGGACGCTGAAGGTGGACCGCTTCCTCCTGGAATACGACGACGAGCGAGCGGGGACATTCGAGCCGCTGCGTCTGGTTCCGAAGGACAAGATCGTCGTGCTCGGACTCATCACCACGAAGAAGCCGCAGCTGGAAAAGTCCGACGACATCGTGCGGCGCATCCATGAGGCGGCGAAATATCTCCCTCTCGAGAATCTGACCCTGAGCCCTCAGTGCGGATTTGCTTCGACGGCGGAGGGTAATTTGCTGACCGAAGACGAGCAGTGGGCGAAGATGAGACTCGTGGTGGAAACGGCGCGGAAGGTTTGGGGCTGATCCGCTCGAAGGTGCGGTCGCAAACTAAATCATGCCAGGGATGAAAGCGGCGCGGACCGGCCAATAGGCGGGGCCGACCCGAACGGGGGGATCTCCCGGCTCAAACGATGAACCTTCATCTCAATCACACTCGAAAAGACTCCGCAGCCGCGGGTACGAGCGAGGTGGTCGCCACGGTGCTTGCGCTTCTCGAAGAGGGACATCTCGAGCCGGCGCAGTTCGCGCGGCTGCAGATTCATCTGGACTGGCTTCAGTACAAGCAAAATTTCCGGGAAGCGGTAATGGTGATGCGCCGTGACAGAGAGCAGGACGGCGGCAATTCTCCCATGGAGATCCGCGTCGACTCCCGGCAAGTAGCTCCCGGCGCGCTCCGCGGTCTCCTGCAAACAGCAATGAGCCCCGCCGGCTCGGAGTCCGAAGCCGCAGGGCGGATCTATTTGGAGGATTCCCGGTCGTTTCGCACGAGCATCGCCTGGGAGTTCAACCGGCTGTACTGGCAACGATTGAGAGACTGGGAGCGGGAAACCGGCAAAAGCTACGAACAGGCATTGCCGGGGGGCAAGTCCGACGGCCGCCAGTTGGAAGCCATCTCGGATTCCGTGTGTGATTTCTGGACTCTGTTAAAAGACTTGGAGAGCCAGAATCAGCTGCCGCAGGAAGTCTTCGTTCTGGAAATCGGCGTGGGAATGGGCGCGCGAGCCGGGTTGTGGCTGGACCGTTTTTGCGCGCTCGATCAGGAGCGCGGGACGAAATACTATCCCCGCGTGCGGTTTCTGCTCGGCGATTATTCACTGGCTACCCTTGAATACTCGAGACCCGCGGTCAAGAATCACCTCGACATCTGTAGCTTTATCGCGCTCGACGCCCTCGATCCGATCAAGACTCTCTCCTTCTTGCGCCACAAGATTCTCCACGTTCATTCGACCAACATGTACGACAACCTGCCGGACGAAGAGGTCGTGTGGCGCGACAACCGCATCTATTGGATCCAGGTGCGCGCTTACCTGCCTCCAGCGGACGCAGCGCGGATCAGCAAGGCGTGCGAAGTGCCGGTCGCGGACATACCGAAGACCATAAACCGCCTGCTCGAAGTCGGAGCAGAAGCCCTTCCCGACCGCGCCAAGGGCATGACCTTCTGGATGGAGGTGTGGCATGCCCTGCGCACGGAGGAGCGACTGGTTGACTCGGTGGACATGCCCGATGCTTCCTTCCCCGCCGGTTTGAGCTCGGCACACATGGAGGACATCCTTCGAAATGCGCCGGGCGACTTGCGGTTTCATCTGAGCTCGGGAGCTCTCGAAAGCTTTCGCAACACCTTGCCCCTGCTCCATCCGCGGGGCTATCTTCAGGTGCAGGACATCTTTGTGACGGATCTGAACGAATACTGCATGGGTTTCCACGGCCCGGGGAAACTGGACGGCTCCATTGTGAACTGGGTCAACGGCGCCCTTTTGCGCGAGGTCGCGGAGCGGGCCGGATACGATCTGCATTTCGCGCCGTTCCACTACCGGCAGGGTTCGAAGACCTCGGTCCTGTACACGACACGACGGGAGTAAGACAATGACGCTTCCCATTCTTCCCACCACGATGGTTGGCAGCTATTCGATGCCGGGCTGGCTGGAGCGGCTGAAGACTGATTACTTCGCCCGGCGGATCAGCCGGCACGACCTGGACGAGATCCACGATGCCGCAGTCCGATCCGCGATCAAGGATCAGGAAATGGCGGGCCTCGATATCGTTACGGATGGCGAGCTTCGCCGGGACAACATGATCGACTATTTCATCGAACGGCTTCCCGGCGTTCAGATCGACCGCTCGTCGAAGAAGTTCTACTACGATTTCTACGACAGTGAAGTGCTCGGGAAGATTCCGATGGCCGCGCTTGGGCTGGCGGAGGATTTCCGCTTCCTGCTCGCGAACACGGAGCGGGAGGCGAAGATCTGCATCACCGGCCCCCATTCGCTGTGCAAGCGCGTGCGCAACAAGCACTATCCGACCGAGGAAGCGCTGGCCATGGACATGGCGCGCGTGATGAATATGGAATTGAAGGAACTGGTAAAAGCGGGCGCGAAGTTCATCCAGATCGACGAACCTTACTATTCCGGGTTTCCCGAGGACATTTCGTGGGGCGTCGGAGTGCTGAACACGCTCGTGGAAGGCGTGAACGCAAGGATCGCCGTGCACATCTGCTACGGAAACCGGTACGGCAAGCCATCATGGGAAGGAAGCTACCGTTACCTGTTTCCGAGAATACTGGACGCGAAGGTGCATCAACTGAGCCTCGAATTCGCGCGACGCGGCGGCGAGGACTTGGAGCTCTTCCGGGAGTTCAAACCTGCCTTCGAGCTCGGCGTTGGAGTCATCGACGTGAAGGACAACGCCATTGAGACTCCGGACATCGTCGCGGAGCGGATTCGGAAGACGATGAAAGTGGTGCCGGCCGAGAAGCTCTTCATCATGCCGGATTGCGGACTCTTTCATCTCGCGCGCGACATCGCCTTTGCCAAGCTCCGCGCGATGGTGGAAGGAACGAAGATCATCCGCAAAGAATTGGGAAAGTGAAATGGCCGCGTCGAATCCGCTGCGGGAAGCGCTGACCAGCGGACGATTCTGCTACGTGGTGGAGCTCGTGGCGAGCGCCATGACGCGGGAGGCGCGGGTCCTCGAAGCCGCTTCGCAGCTCGCGCGGGTGCCGGGCGTGGTCGCGGGCAGCATCACGAGTTACGCCGGCGGCGCATTGGGACGCGATCCGATTCGCGTGGGGACCGCCGTTCGCGCCCGCGGTCTCGTTCCCAACATTCACCTCACATGCGTCAATCGAGATCGCTCAAATGCGCGGAGCGCTCTTGAGGACCTGCATGCCCTCGGCATCGAAAACGTCTTCGCGCTTTCCGGCGACTATCCGAAATCCGCCGCTGCCGGCGGGCCGGAACCAACGTTCGATTTGGACTCGGTCCAGCTCGTTACGCTGATCAACGAAATGCGGCAGGCCGGAATGCCATTCTGGATCGCGGTGGCGATTTCCCCGTTCAAATACACCGAAGCCGATTGCGCGTACCAATACCTGAAGCTCGAGAAAAAGATCGCCGCGGGGGCCGACTACGCGATCACGCAACTTGGATTTGACGCGCGCAAATTCCGTGAATTGAAGCGCTATCTCGACGAACACAACCTTCGCATCCCCGTTTTGGGCAGCGCGTACGTGCTGGCTGCAAAACCCGCCGAGAGAATGTCGAAGGGCGAGCCTCCCGGTTGCTGGGTTTCATCCGAGCTGCTCGCGAAAATCAAGGAAGAAGCCCAAGTTCAGGATAAAAGCCTGGCCGCGCGGCTCGAACGGACGGCGCGAATCGTGGCGATCCTCCGCGGCCTCGGATACGCAGGGGCCTACCTTGGCGGAGATCATCGTGCGGATCGCGTCCGCTGGATTATTCGAAGGTCCGAGGCACTCTCGCCGAAATGGGAAGAGTGCGCCGAGGAGATGACCTACGCTCCGAGGGGCGGATTCTACCTTTACGAAAGTCCGGTGCGGCCGCCGAAGAAGCGCGGTTTCATTCCGCGTTTTCTGGACATCATGGCGCGAGTATTTCCGGTTTACAAAGAGGGAGCGCTCCGCAGCGCGCTCACCGCAGTTCTCCGGGCGATCGCCAAGAGTCCGGCAGCGGCGCGCGGCCTGGAAAAGGTGGAATTCGCGATGAAGTCGCCCATGTTCGGGTGCCAGGCGTGCGGGAACTGCGTGCTGGGGATGATGGAATACGTCTGCCCGCAAACGTGTCCGAAGGGAATGCGCAACGGCCCGTGCGGCGGCACTCTGACGCTGAACGGCAGATGCGAAGTGGTGGACAAGCCATGCATCTGGATCGCGGTCTACGATCGCGCGAAGTCGGCGTCGCGCGTGGACGATTTGAAGACTTACATTCCGCCGCCGAACCGGTCGCTGAAGAACACGAGTTCGTGGATCAACTACTTTCTGAAGCGCGACATGCATCCAGACTCGCCTTCGCGGCCCGCCGCGCCAAAGACCGAGATGCGGCATGGCATCATGCACGATTCAAAATCCGAAATCGTCAAGATCGAAGCCAATCAGAAATAGCCGCTAGCGGGCATCCTTCTTCGTCGTTTCACCAAATCCCCCGAGATCGCGCAGAGTTTCTGCCTCCGAGATGGAATGAGACGGCCGGCTTCGCGGCTCCACGGGGCCGTTTTTGGTTCTAGGACTCGGCTAAGCACCTAGTGCCGACAATCGCACTTAAATTGCTAGACAGGCCCCGCTGGTCTTATGTACTATGCAGCCATAATTTCTAGGCATTTTCTTGTAATCCGGCATATGCAAGTGCAGAATACGGCCTCTGCATAGGTCACAAACCAAGGGTTCCGAACGCGGGGTGGGAAGGAATCTGCGTGGGTGGTTCAAGCGAGTAAAATTTGTGAGGGGGGTGGATGATGAAGGCACGTTCAGGTCTGCTGGTTTTCCTTGTAGCGATCGCGGTTTTCTTCGGGTGCGCCAATTCGATGCTGGCGCAAGGCGGTTCGTCGTCTGCGCAGCTTAACGGCACGATTACGGACGCGAGCGGCGGCTCGGTTGCCGGCGCTGCGATCAGCGTGCGCAATACGGGCACCAACAATACGTACACGGCGACCTCCAATGAGAGAGGCTTCTACACCGTCGCCAATTTGCCGCCGGGCAACTACGAGCTAAAGGCGTCCTTCACCGGGTTCGCGAACTACACACAGACCGGAATCGTGCTGACGGTCGGCCAGGTGGCGACGATCAACATCGGCCTGCAGATCGCGTCGCAAGGCGAGAAAGTCGTGGTGACCACCGAGGTGCAGACGATTGAGCCGACCAAGACGGAAATCAGTCAGGTCGTCAACACGCAGCAGATTGCGTCCCTGCCCATCAGCGGCCGCCTCTTCACGGACTTCGCGCTTCTGACCCCCGGCGTGGCCACGAGCCGCACCAGCCTGGGAACTACTTTCACGGAGTACGAGGCAACGCAGATCTCGTTCGGCGGCATGCGCTCGTTCAGCAATGAGGTAACGGTGGACGGCGCGGACTTTGTCAACGCAGCCAGCGGCGTGCAGCGCTCGACTCCGCCTCAGGAATCGGTTCAGGAATTCCGCGTCGTCAACAATAGCTTTGGCGCAGAGTCAGGCCGGGCGCTGGGCGGCATCGTCAACATCGTGACCAAGGGCGGCACGAATGACCTGCACGGTTCGGTTTACGAGTTCTTCCAGAACAACGCCTTGAATTCGCGCAACCTTCTCCAAAAGCCGGAGCCGGGGCTGCAATCGGTGTTGCTGCCGGATCAATTCCGGCAAAATCAATTCGGCGGGGCGCTGGGCGGCCCCATCGTCAAGGACAAGACCTTCTTCTTCGTCAACTACGAGGGCAAGCGGCGTGCGGAGTCTCCCCTCTTTCCTCCCGACCTCGTCAACAACATACAGGTCATCGACCAGGCGAAAGCGCTGATGGGACTCGCGCCGGAGGGCTGCAACGCGGGCCTCGCTACCTGCCTTCCGAATTTCGCGGGCAATGTGAACAACATCACCCAAGCCCAGGGGCTTGGTTTCCTCAAGTCTTTCCTGAAGACGTCAAATAATGACACTGGCTTTGCAAGGCTCGATCATCAATTCAACGCCAACAATCGCCTGGCGCTCCGCTACAACGTGGAGGATTCGCGGAACTCCGGTGAGCTGGTCGGCCAGACGCTCGATGGCGGCGGCATCGGCACGCCGAGCGGGGGGCGCGATCTTTTCATCCGGGATCAATCGCTGGTGGGCACACTGGATACGGTAGTCAAACCTAATTTGGTCAACACCGTGCTCGTGCAATATGCCCGGCGGCACTACAACTTCCCCGGCATGACCGGCCAGCCCGATTTCAGCGTTTTGAACGACCTCGAGCTGGGCCACAACTTCGGAACGAATGACCAGCTCTATGAAACGCGGTTGCAGTTCTCCGACTCGATATCCTGGGTCAAGGGCAACCATGTGGCGAAGTTCGGGTTCGACGGCAATAAGATTTGGTCTACGGTCAATTTCCCCGGGTTTATGCCGACGCGGATGCTTATTCCGGGCATCGCTTGCATGGCGAATTTTGCGGAGTTCTATAATACAGATCCATCCGGATCCAACGCGCACCTAGCCACCTCCACCGGCCTCAATACGCTGGCCGGGGAATGTGCGGTCCCCGGGGATCACGGAGTTGTGTTCGACTACTCGGGTGTGTCGCTCCCGGCGAGTCCAACGGCTTGCGCGCCAGCTTGCACCCCGACGGTCACTTCAACCAATAACACCCTCAACACCGCAACCTGGGCGAACGCGTTTCCGCCGTCGCTGTTTCCGGGCTACGGCCGCGAGATTGACCATGGGTATTGGGGCGGGTTTGCTCAGGATCAATGGCGAATCACGCCCAAGCTGACACTGAATTACGGCGTGCGGTGGGACGTCGAAACCGGCTTGCAGGCGTACGTAAACAGGGACTACAACGAATGGCAGCCGCGTGTGGGGCTCGCCTGGTCGCCGGACAGCAAGACCGTGGTTCGCGCCGGGTTCGGGATATTCTTTGACCGCCAGAACTTGACCTTCTTCTTTGTACCGGGCACTCAAAAGGTGGTCGCGGGCTATCAATGCGGCAATCATGTGGCCACCGTCCCTGTCGTCGCCGCCATTTGCAATGGCGGAAATCCGTTCGGGGCCGTGATTTCCCTGAATTATCCCAATATCCAGTCCAACCTGCTACAAGCTAACCAGGGATATCAGATATTCGGATTTCCGGCGAGTCAGGGCGCAGCGTCTAGAGCCGCGGGCGTTATACACACTGGCGGCTACGACTCGTTCACGAACAACGGTACGCCGACCGGGACTGTTTCGATGGCCGGAACGTGCTTCACCACCGGCGCCTGCGGCATTGGCGAGGGAGGGATGGATCACAACTCCAGAACGCCCTACGCCGAACAGGCTAGTCTCGAGGTGGACCACCAGTTCGGCGGAGGTCTTGCGATCAATCTCGGCTATATCTTCGTGGGGGCGCACAAACTGGTTCGCGGAAACAACATCAACATCCCGTGCCCGGAAGGCACGACGAAACCGGGGCCAGCGCCAGACCCGCTGGCGGAATGGATGCCCGGGTTGGTCAACGGGAACGGCACACTTTCGGCGTGCACCGGCACGCCGACGCCCGGGACAGGCGCCTTGTTGGGCCTCGCGCCATTCTTTCGCGGCGCCTTGGGTTCGGGCTTGCAAACGCTCAACGGAGGACTCGAGGATTACAATAACGACGTCGCCAACGCGGTGTATCACGGCGGAACCGTGACGGTGATGGAGCGAATCAAGAATTTCAACCTCACCGGCAACTACACCTACTCGCACACGATTGACAACGGAAACTTCACGACGTTCATCAACCTGCCGGTAAACCAGTTCGACTACAAGGCGGAGCGCGGCAATTCCAACCAGGATGCCCGCCACCGCCTCGTAACGAACTTCACCGCAACGGGACCCGAGGATACCTGGGTCCGCCACTTTACGCTCAGCAGCATCATCACGTTGCAGTCCGGTCGCCCCTTTACCATTTACTACGGAAACAACACCTTCAACGACGTTGCTGGTGGCGCAACCGACCGAGTGGGCGGCCCGCTGGTCCGAAGTAACTGTCCTTCGGTGAGCAACTGCGCGACAATGATTGGCAGGAATACGTACGTCGGCGATCCGCTTTACTCATGGGACTTCCACCTTGGACGGTACTTCCAGCTGACGGAGCGCATGAAGGTTGACTTGAGCGTAGACGCGTTCAACCTTCTGAACAGGTCGAATGTGGATGAGATTACGCCGGTCTATGGCTCACCCGTCTTCTGCGGCGGCGCCATCCCGAAGCACTATCGAGATGCTGCGAGCCGTGCGATCCAAGCAGGAGCAGCGGCCTGCCCGAACGGCGGCATCCCGCTTCCTCCTGGGGCTGGAGGAACTCTTGCCGCCACGCCGATAGGCACGGCTCTGTTCATCCCGTTCAACGCGAATCCGGGCTTCGGCTTGCCGAGGACGATGCTCAACCCGCGGCAGTTCCAGCTCGCGGCGAAGTTCTCGTTCTAAGCTTCACGTAGGCGAGAAGGTCGAAGAAGGCCGGGCTTACGCCCGGCCTTCTTTTTTTGCGCATCCATCGGCAGGCAAAGTCGCCGAAGGTCAGCGCTCTTGTTCTGCGCGGGCTCTGGTAGTATCCTTCGGCCTCTTGAAGGGATAGGCGAATTCCGGCTGGCAGGGGTCTGCTCTCGGGATTCCGTGAACCAGACCGGAGAACTGTACTTGGGAACGTTTGTGGTGGTGCACGGCTCTCCTCGCATCCGGCGCCCGGCCGCATCGGGGCGCCCGGTTTTCCCGGCGCATTTTCCGCCTGCGATCTTCCCGTGCGAAACGGACTTCTTCGCGTTGTGGTCCAGTGCCAAAACGGGATTCGAGGCGAAGCGGTGAAATTGACGGCCAGACCCGAGCCGGTCGAAGTCGAGTTCGAGCGGTCGGCGATCGTCGTGGTGGACATGCAGAACGCCTTTGTGAACAAGGGTGGCACGCTCGACATCGCGGGCGTGGATCTCTCGGACGCGCCCCGCGTCGTGCGCGTCATTCGCGCGGCTCTAGACGCCGCGCGCCCGGCAGGCGTATCGGTCGTGTATCTGCAGATGGGATACAAGCCGGACTTGAGCAACGCGGGCGGCCGCCGGTCCCCGAACTATTACAAAGAGACGGCGATGCATCTGATGCACGCGAAGCCCGAATTGAAGGGGAAGCTGATGACGGAGGGCAGCTGGGATTTCGCGGTCGTGGACGAGCTCGCTCCGCTGCCGGGCGACGTGGTCGTCATCAAGACACGATACAGCGGCTTCGCGGGAACAACGCTCGATGCGCAACTGCGCAACCGTGGCATCCAGTATCTTTTCTTCACGGGCATCGCGGCCAACGTCTGCGTCGAATCGACTCTGCGGGACGCGTATTTTCTCGACTACTGGCCTATCCTTGTGGCGGACGCCACGATGGCCGCGGGCGGCCGGCAGACGTACGAGACCACAATGTTCAACGTGGAGTCATTTTTCGGATGGACGATGAAATCGGATGAACTGTGCGCCAGCCTTGCGGCGCGCGTGGGGTGAGGGCCTCGTGTGGACGGTTGACATCGATGTGGGCGGAACGCTGACCGACGGTCTCTTCACCGGCGGCGACAATGTGATCTGCGTAAAAGTCGATACGACGCCGCACGATTTGACCGTGTGCCTGTTCGATTGTCTCGCGCAGGGGGCGGCGAAACTCGATTTTCCGGACACGGCGGCTTTCCTCGAAAACGTCGAGCTCATCCGCTGGTCCACGACGATCACCTCGAACGTTCTCGCCGAGCTGCGCGGGCCGCGTATCGGCTTGCTCGTGTCCGAAGGCCATGAAAAGGATCTGTACGGCAGCGAGGCGGAGAGTGCGACTCTCAATCGGCTGCTGGCCGCGCGCGACGTGATCGGCATGAACGGCGCGGCGAACGACCCGACGATCATGAACGCGTCGCGCTTTCTGCTCGAAAACGGCGTCCGCCGGATCTGCATCAGCCTCCAGGGCTCCCACCGCCATCCCGACCGCGAGATTGCCTGGAAGAAGGTGATCGATCAGCAGTATCCGGACCATTTTTTGGGCTCCGTTCCCGTCCTGGCCGGAAGCGATATTTCGAAGAGCGCCGACGACCGCACGCGCGTTTGCTGCGCGGTGATCAACGCCTACACGCACGGGGCGCTGGCGGCCACCTTGTTCAAGGCCGAGGACGATTTGCGAGAGACATCCGGGTACGCAGGAACGTTTCTCGTGAGCCACATCAACGGCGGCGTCGCCGGAATCGCGAAGACCCGCGCCATCGACACGCTGGAATCGGGACCCGTGCTCGGGATTCTCGGCAGCGCGCACATCGCGAAAGCACACGGCCTGAAGGACGTGGTCGCGATGGACGTCGGAGGCACAACAGCCAAGATCAGCGTGCTCGCAGGCGCCGAACCGGTCTATCGGAAGCCTTCCGATCTGTTCGGCATTCCGGTGGAACTATCGCTTCCCTACCTGCGCTCGATCGCGCTCGGCGGCGGCAGCGTGGTGAAGCCGCTCGCCGGGGCGCAAGGACCTCCCATTCAGCTCGGCCCCGAAAGCATGGGCTCGTATCCGGGGCCGGCGTGCTACAACTTGGGCGGAGATCAGCCGACGCTCACCGACGCCTTCGTGACCGCGGGACTCATCAACCCGGACTACTTCCTCGGGGGAACCAAGCCAATCGACCGCGAGGTGGCGCGGAAAACCATCGAGGAGTCGGTGGCGCGGCCGCTGCATCTGTCGGTGGAAGAAACGTGCCGGGCCATCATTGGGCGCGCGTTCGACATGGTTGCCGGCGTGATTGCGGGCGCGCAGGCGGAGTTGCAGCAGGATCTCTCCAGGCACACTCTTTTCGCCTACGGAGGCAACGGAGGATTGTTTGCGTGCGGAGTCGCCGAAAAGGCGGGGCTCGCGAACGTGCAGACGTTCTCGCTGGGGCCGGTCTTCAGCGCGTTTGGCTCGTCCGTTTCGGATATTTCGCACGTGTACGAGCGCGCGCTTCCGGAACCGGCGATCACGGAAGAGAGCGTCGCCGGAATTCGCCGCATGCTCGACGAGATGAAAGCGGAGGGCGCTCAGGACCTGCTGGGCGAAGGGATTCGCCCGGAAAACGTGAGCTACGCGCTCGAGTTCGAAGTCGCGGGGAAAGGCAAGCATTCGGCGCCGGTGGCGTGCCCGGAATCGTCGTTACGCTCCGCCAAGGACTTGCAAGCGGCTGTCGCAGCCGCCGTGGGATCGGTGCACGGCGCGATCTCGCTCGACCTGTTCCGCCTTCGCGTGAAGAAGGCAATGCCGAAGCCGCCCCTGATTGAACAACCGTTGCACGGTCCGGACGCATCCCACGCGCGGGTTGGGAAGCGGCAAGTCTTCTGGGGCAGCCCCAACGGCGAGGCGCAGGTGTACCGCTGGGAGTCGCTGCGCCCAGGGAATCGCGTCGAAGGCTGCGCCGTGCTCGAAGGAATCAATACGACGTATTTCATCCCCGACGGCTGGGCGATGTTTGTCGATGCGTATGGAAACGGAAAACTGAATCGGGTATAGGAAGGCGAAGACATGTCAGCCGAAACGCAGAACCGGATTCGCGTCACCGAATATCTCGACCTGGACATAGACCGCGAGCAATGGATGTGCAACCGGTGCGGCCACTTGATCGGTCCCGCCCGCGAGAACTACAAGAAGGGCTGCCTTCTCCACGACCGCGACCCGCGCGAGATTCACCAGTCGCTGGTCTCGGCGAATTTCAATTTTTCGCCGGACCCGCTGTGGGTGCGCATCGTGGAATGCTATTGCCCGGGCTGCGGCACGCAGATCGAAACGGAATACCTGCCGCCGGGACACCCGATCACCCACGACATCGAAATCGATATCGACAGCCTGAAGGAGCGGTTGCGCAAGGGAGAATTCGTCATCCGCGAACAGCGGCTCGAGGCCATTGAATGAATTCGATCGACATCGACGTCGGCGGTACGTTCACAGACCTGGTCTTGAATTTCAAGGGCAAGTCCCTGATCAAGAAGGTTCCGACCACTCCCTACGATCTCTCGGTTTGCTTTTCGCGCGTGATCGAGGAAGGCGCGGGCGCGCTCGGCTTGCAGATCGATGAACTGTTGCCGTCGATCGACATGATTCGCTATTCCACCACGATCGCCATGAACCGGCTGATCGAGCGGAAAGGGCCGCGCCTCGCGCTGATCACCACCGAGGGCCATGAAGACGTCGTTTTGATCGGCCGCGGCGCGCAGTGGATTGACGGCACGCGCGTCGCCGAGCGGAGGAATCTGGCGATCCAGCGGAAGCCCGACCCCTTGATTCCGCGCGACCTGATCGTCGGCGTGAAGGAGCGCGTGGACTCGCGCGGAAACGTGATCCGCCCGCTCGATGAAAATAGCGTGCGAGAGAAAGTCCGCTATCTGGTGGGGCGCGGTGCGCGCGGCTTCGTTGTATCGCTTCTGTGGGGCTTCCTGAATCCGATCCACGAACGGCGCGTGAAGGAAATCATCCGCGACGAGTACAAGGAATTCCACATTGGCTACATGCCCGTTGTTCTCGCCGGGCAAGTGGTGGGCAAGCTCGGGGAATACGAGCGCTCGCTCGCCGCGATTCTCGACGCGTATTTGCAGCGCTCGATGCAAATCGAACTTTCCGCCATGTGGGACAAGCTGCGCGAGCGCGGCTACAAGAAACCGCTGCTGATGATCCAGAGCTCCGGCGGAATCGCCGAAGTGTTCCGCACGTCGGCCAGCCGCACGTTCAATAGCGGGCCCGTTTCCGGCCTGATGGGCGCGCACCATGTGGCGAAGTCGCTCGGCTACCAGAACGTGGTGATGACGGACATGGGCGGGACGAGTTTCGACGTCGGCCTGGTGGTGAAAGACAGCGTCCGCAGCTACGATTTCCGCCCGATCATCGACCGCTGGATGGTCGGCATTACGATGATCAAGACGCTTTCGATCGGAGCGGGCGGCGGCTCGATCGCGTCGATCAACCGCCTGCTTCAGAACCGGATGCAAGTGGGCCCGCGCAGCGCCGGTTCGATGCCGGGGCCTGCGTGCTTCAACCTCGGCGGGACGGAGCCGACGGTCACCGACGCGGACGTCGTGCTGGGCTACATCAACCCCGACTACTACTTCGGCGGAAAGATGCGGCTCGACAAGAACCGCTCGATTCAGGCGATCCGCGAAAAGATCGCCAAACCGCTTGGAGTGAGCGTCGAAGAGGGCGCGGCGATCATCCGGAAGATCGTCAACGGAAACATGTCCTCCGCGATCATGAAGGAAGTCCATCTGCGCGGATACAGCCCGGAAGAATTCATTCTATTTGTGGGTGGCGGCGCCGGAGCCACGCACGCGGAAGGTTTCAAGGGCGATATCGCCAAGGCCGTATTGTTTCCTTTTTCGCCGGTGTTTTGCGCGTACGGTTCCTCGACGATGGACATCATGCACGTGTACGAAGCCTCGAAGAAGCTCACGCTCATGACGCCCGGCGACCAGCAGATCACGAACGAATACGCCGCCTACAACACGGCGGTTGAGGCGCTTGTGGAACAGGCCCGAAAGGACCTGGTCGCAGACGGTGTGAATCCGGACACGGCCGCGTTTGTGCTGGAGCTGGACATGCTGTACGGCGGACAGTTCCACGTGAAACGTGCGCTCTCGCCGCTGCTATCCATTCATTCCAAGGAAGATGTCCGCGCGATCTGCGACGCGTTCAACAAGGAGTTCAGCGAAGCCTTCAGCCCATTTGTTGTGAACCCCGAAGGCGGCATTTTCATCGAGAGTTTCATACTGAAGGCGATCGTGACAACGCCGAAGGTTCATTTGCCGAAGATGGCGCTCGAAGGTCGCGATCCTTCGGGGGCGCGCAAGGGCGAGCGCCCGGCGTACTGGCCGGAAGAGAAGGCCTTTCGCGCGACGCCTACGTTCACATATGAATCGTTGCGCCCCGGCAACGTGGTGGAGGGACCGGCGATCGTCGAAGGTCAGTACACGACGATGGTGGTGCCTCCGCAGATGCGATTTTCGATCGATGAGCAGGGGCTAGGTATCTTGGAAGCGTAGGCAGTCAAAAGGAACGAGGACAATTTATGCCCATCCCCACACTGGCGGAAAAACTCGCATGGCTGAAGCCCGCCCCCGCGACGGCGTACGAAAAGGAGTGCGCCGCCAAAGTCCCGCAGGGTGATTACGAGATCGGCGTGCAAATCACGAACGACATTCTGGACGAGGCGATGGAAGTGTTCGTCCGGTCGTCGCGGAGCTACTTCGGCGTCTCCGGCGACTCGATGGTCGCCATGTTCACGGCGAACGGAGACTTGATCAACGGCTCCTGCGGCACCTATCTGCACGCGATCATCCAGCCGATCATCATCAAGTTCATCCGGAAATACTACGAGCAGAACCCCGGGATTCGCGACGGCGACATCTGGTACACCAACGACGCGCTTTACGGCGGCATTCATAATCCGGATCAAGTGGCGCTGATGCCCATCTTTTACAAGGGGAAGCTCCTGGCGTGGTCCTCGGCGGCTTTGCACACCACGGAGACCGGAGCGATCGAACCTGGCGGCATGCCCGTGAGCGCGAAAACGCGGTTCGAGGAAGGGCTCAACCTCCCGCCCATCAAGATTGCGGAGAATTTTGAAATCCGGAACGATTTCCTCGAGATGTATTCCGCCTATGGGATGCGAGCCCCGGCCATGTTCATTTCGGACTTGCGGGCGCGCTGCACCACGGCCGACCGCGTCCGCGTGCGCCTGATTGAGCTGGCGGACAAGCGCGGCCCGGAATTCGTCACGGGATTGTTCCGCAAGATGTCCGACACGGCGGAGGCCGGCGCGCAGAAGAAGATCCGCGACCTGCCCAACGGCAAATTCCGCGCGGTCGTCTTTAGCGATGCGATCGGAATGACGCCGGCTCTGGTGCGCTCCTGCTATCTGACGCTTACGAAGAAAGATGGTGGCATCGTCTTCGATTTCCACGGCACGTCGCCGGAGAACCCTTCGTCATATAACGTTCACCCGCAGGCCGTGGTCGGGCACGTTGCGAATTTCATGTACGAATATATGTTCCACGACCTGCCGATCTGCAGTTCCACGTTCGCTTCGCTGGATTTCATCTTCCCGGAAGGGAGCATCGTTTATCCGGACAAAATGGCGGCTACGAGCTGCTGCGTGTATATCGGCATGCAGGCGCGGTGCGCGACGCAGAACAGCTTCGCCAAGATGATCTTCTCCAACTCGTCGCTATGGCATCAGGTGACCGCGCCTCCCGGAAGCCAGCACACATCGCAGATTTGTGCGGGTCTTTCGCAGTGGAAACTCGCCTACTCGGACGTTTTGTCCTTCGCGCTCAATACGATGGGGCAGGGCGGCCGGGCGGCCTCGGACGGAATGGACGCATACGGTTTTGCCTGGTGCGCCTTCGGACGCGCGCCCGATTCGGAGCAGGTGGAAAGCGAACTCCCGGTTACGGTCACGCTCTCGCAGCACTGGAAGGACTCCAGCGGCCCCGGGCTTCATCGCGGCGGATCGGGCGGCGTGCAGCATTGGATGATTCACAAGGTGCCGGAGCTGGTGTCGATGTGCATGGGCAACGGCAGCAAGGTGCCTCTCGGCCAGCCGCTCTTTGGCGGATACTCCTCCTCGCCGATTCCCGGCATCAGTATTCGGCACGCCGACTTGCTGAAACAGATGCGCGAGGGAAATCCGCAACTCACTCTCGATAACCGCGAAGTACTCGAACATCAGTCGATTCACGGCGACTGGAACTTCGAGCTGATTGCGCGGCCGCCCAAAGCTTTTCAGGAGGGCGATCTGCTGTTCGGCTTCAGCGGAGGCGGGCCGGGCTACGGCGATCCCCTCGAGCGGGAGCCGAATGAGGTCCTCGATGACCTGCGCAAGCAGATCATCTCGGACTGGACGGTGCGGAGTATCTACCATGTCGCCTACGATCCTGAACGCCGAAAGGTCGACCCGGAAAAAACGAAGCAGCTCCGGGACGAGGAACGGCGCGCGCGGCTCGCTCGCGGGAAATCGTTCGACGAATTTCACGTGGAATGGAACAAGAAGAGCCCGCCCAAAGAAATCCTCCAGTGGTATGGGTCCTGGCCCGACGCCAAGCCGCTCGGCCCCGTCATTCGATAGTCCGAGATGCCCGCGAATGCCACTCCTCGGCAAATCGTGCAGGGGCTATTGCAGGGGATTGCGCCGCCGCGGCCGCTTTTCTTGCCGATTGTGTTTTCGCACGGGGCGCGAGTCGAGAATGTGCCGCTTCGGGCGTTCCTCACGAACCCTACGAAGATCTCCAATTCGCTGAGACAAATCCGCGCCCATCTGCATTCGGACGGCGTCTCCTGCTATTTCGATCCATACATTGAAGCGGAAGCGCTCGGCGGGACCCTCCACTGGGAGGCGGACGACCGGTCGCCCGCGCTTCGTTGGCCGCCGAATGTGGCGCGAGGCGAGTGGCCTGAGGATTCGCGCTCGCTCCAGGAATCGGCGAAAAAGGGGCGCGTGGCCGTCGCGGTCGACGTGATCCGCCGGCTCAAGTCCGTGCTCCGGGACGATTGTCTCCTCATGGCCGGCGTCACGGGACCATACACGCTCGGCGCGCTCCTCACGCAGCAGAGCCCGGGCGATGCGCCTCTCCCTGGTGACGTCCCGGCCTCAATGCTCGATCTGGCCGCTGCCATGATCGGGCCTATCGCGACGGCGTTTCTGGAAGCGGGTGCCAACGTCGTGTTCATCCGCGAAGCCGTTCTCCCGACGTTGTCGGAGGACGCTGCCGCGGACTGGGCCTCCCGGCTTGGAACAACGATCAATATCATCCGCTTTTATCAGGCGCTGCCCGTACTCCTCCTCGATCGCGGATGCTCGTTCGCCGCAAACCGAGAGGCGATCTTGCAGCAACACTGGGACTGCGTAGTTTGTCCCGTGTTGGATCAGTCGGCGCTGGATCGTCCCGGAGGATTCCCCGAGCTAGGCGCTGCGGGATTTGGCGTCGCGCTGCCCACCGAAGCATTCGAGCCCGGCGACCCCAGCAGCGCCGAGTTCGACGAATCCCTTCACCGCATCATCTCGGACCTGCGGCCCGCGGTGATAACGACGGCGGGCGACGTTCCGGCTGCGGCGGAAATGGAGCGCCTTAATAAAGTGTGGGAAAATGTGCGTTCCTGATGAGTGATCCCATACATCAGCCGGGACGAAGCACTACCGCGGAGGGCGTCCGACGGGTGCGGATGCGCACCTCCGGAGCCTCGATGCAACGCCTGCCCGGCGGCGGGTTCCTCATCAAACCGGACGAAGCGCTCCGGCCGTATCCGAAGGTTCTGACCGACCGGCTGGCGCACTGGGCGAAGGTCACGCCGGGACAAGTGTGCATCGCACGGCGCGGCGCGGATGATGAATGGCGGCGCCTGACTTACGCACAAGTGTGGGACTCGGTGCGCAGCATCGGCCAGGCCCTTCTCGACCGCGGCCTCTCGGTGGACCGGCCGGTGGCGATTCTCTCGGAAAACGACCTCGAACACTTCCTCCTGACCCTCGCCGGCCAGCACGTCGGAATTCCGACGGCGCCTCTATCGCCCGCCTATTCGCTCGTGTCCAAGGATTTCGGCAAGCTGCGCCACACGCTGAAAATTCTCACGCCCGGCCTCGTATTTGCTTCCGACGGCACACGCTATGCGCCCGCCATCGAAGCGGCGGTGGGCGAGCATGTGGAAGTCATCACTACGACAGCGCCTCCGGATCGCCGCAACGCAAGCGTGTTCGCCGGCTTTCTGGAAACGAATCCGACGCAGGGCGTCGAGGCCGCGCATCAGGCGATCGATCCTGACGGAGTGGCGAAGTTTCTCTTTACGTCCGGCTCGACGGCCATGCCGAAAGCCGTTGTGAACACGCACCGGATGATTTGCAGCAATCAGCAGATGATCGCTCAGCTTTTCGGCTTCCTCGAAGACGAGCCTCCGGTGATCGTGGACTGGCTGCCCTGGAATCACACCTTCGGCGGGAATCATGATGTGGGGATCGCGCTCTACAACGGCGGCACGTTCTACATCGATGACGGAAGGCCCGGGCCCGGCCTGATCGAGAAAACGGTTCGTAACCTGCGCGAGATTTCGACAACCGTCTATTTCAATGTTCCCAAGGGCTATGAGGATCTCCTGCCCTTCCTGCGCGCCGACCGCGAGCTGCGCGAATCTTTCTTTCGCCGGCTTGGCCTGATGTTCTACGCCGGCGCGGGGCTTTCGCAGCCGGTCTGGGACGCCTATCGGGAACTTGCGCTCGAGACGTGCGGCGAACGCATAATCATGGCGACGGGCCTTGGATCAACGGAGACCTCGCCGATGTCGATTCAGACGACGTGGGAGACGGACCGGGCGGGCACGATCGGCATTCCAGTGCCAGGCGTCGAATTGAAGCTGGTTCCGTGCGGCGCCAAGCTCGAGGCGCGCGTTCGCGGTCCCAACGTCACGCCGGGATACTGGCGCCAGCCCGAACTGACAAAGCGAGTCTTCGACGAGGAGGGATTCTATTCGTTCGGGGACGCGGTGCGATTCATCGATCCAAACGACGTGAACAAAGGCCTGCTCTTCGACGGGCGCCTGACGGAGGATTTCAAGCTGGCCAATGGAACGTGGGTCAGCGTGGGTCCGCTGCGCGCGAGCCTCCTCTCCCATTTTGCGCCGTTTGTGCGCGATGCAGTGATCGCCGGGCTCGATCGCGATTACGTCGCCGCGATCATCTTCGTCGATCCGGAATCCTGCCGCTCGCTCGCTCCCGAACTGCCCAAACAGGCGCCTCTCGCAGACATCGTCCGGCACCCGGCCGTTCGCGCGCGTTTCGAGTCGCTGTTGGGAAGTTTTGCGAAGAAATCCACGGGCAGCACGAGCCGCGTCGCCCGCGCGGTGCTTGCGGAGGAGCCGCCTTCGCTCGACGCCGGAGAAATCACGGACAAGGGCTCGTTCAATCAGCGAGAGGTGCTCGATCGCCGCGCCGCGCTTGTAGACCAACTGTACGCCGCCGAGCCATCGGCGCAGGTGTTGCGCGCGCATCGAACGTAGCCTTTCGTTCGTAGAGATGTGTATAGCCAGAAAGCGGGAGGATTCTGGGATGGATGAGGCGATCGACGCGGTCTTCGCCGAGTATCACAAGCGTGCGGCGGAGGAATCCAAGCTCCAAAGCCAGGTTCCCGAGGAAGTGTGGCTGGAGCGCCGCGACGAGTTCTTGATTTCGGTCGGGCGCGACACGGGTGCGCTCCTCAACATTCTCGCGAAGGGAATGAAGGCGCGCACCATCCTGGAGCTCGGATCTTCGTACGGCTACTCGACCGTCTGGCTGGCGGAGGCGGCGCGCAAGACAGGCGGCAAGCTCATCAGCCTGGAAATCAGCGAGAAGAAGCAGGAGTACGCGCGCAACATGCTTCGCAAGGCCGGCCTTGCCGCGCACGTCGATTTTCGCCTGGGCGATGCGCGCGACACGATCGCATCGCTCGATGGTCCCTTCGATTTCGTGCTGGTCGACTTGTGGAAAGACCTCTACATACCCTGCTTTGATCTCTTCTATCCCAAGCTCAGCCCCGGGGCGTTTGTGGCGGCCGACAATATGCTGCGGCCCGAGTCTTACCGCGCGGGCGCTCTTTTGTATCGCAAACACGTGCGATCCAAGCTGGATATCGATTCGGTTCTGCTGCCAGTTGGCAGCGGTGTCGAGCTCAGCCGCTACGGCGATATACTCGCCAGCTAGCCTTCGCCATTGCCTAAGCTTCGCCTCTGCGGGTAACATGCGTGCGCTCTATCAAGCGAGGAATCCATGAATAAGCATGCGTTTGCATTGGCTGCGTTGATCGCGGCGATGATTCTGCCTGTCCGCGCGCAGCAGGGACCGAAGGCAACTGATTTCCCGCCGCCGAAGCCCGCCTTCCCAGGCCAAACGAACGCTCCCGCGCCGAAGAAAGCGTCGGCTGTCACGGTTGAGACGGTCGTCGCAAGATTGAGCAGTCCCTGGTCGTTCGCTTTTCTGCCCGACGGCAAGATACTCATCACCGAGCGGAATGGAATCATGCGGACGGCCCGGATGGACGGCGTGTATTCGGCTCCCATCGCCGGTGTGCCCGACGTCAAAGTAGTGGCCGCGCAATGCTTGCATGACGTCGCGCTGGATCCTAATTTCGCGAAGAATCGCATGATCTACTTCAGCTATTTCGCGCCGCCGCCGGGCGAGGATCCGGCCGTTTGGCCGAACTCGTTTTTCTACGACAAAGTGGTCAGTAAATCGGTCGCCGAACGCCGGACGATGAACGTCGGAACGGAGCGCGTCGCCCGCGCGCGGCTCAGCGAAGACGACAAGCGGTTGGAAAACGTCCAGGTGATCCTCGAAGGCGTCGAGCGCCGCCTCGCTTTTGCCCCGGACGGCACGCTTTACGCCACTGGCGCCGACCGTTTCCGGCTCTATGAAAACGATCTGGACGGGCTCGAACATGAGATTACCGATCCCGATGTTCTCCGCAACTTTACGGGGCGCGTGGCCCGCATCAATCCCGACGGCTCGATTCCCAAGGACAATCCATTCCTCGGCCAGCCGACCGTTCTGCCCGAAACCTTTTCCTACGGACACCGCGATCCGGAAGGCGCCGCAATCAATCCGGCCACCGGAGAGCTCTGGCTCGACGAGCACGGCCCGCTCGGCGGCGATGAGATCAACATCATTCGCGCGGGCAAGAACTATGGCTGGCCCAACGTCAGCTATGGGCGGCAATATTCGGGTGTGCCGGTCGCCAAGGGCGCGTCGGCCAAAGAAGGCACCGAACAGCCGATCTACTTCTGGTACCCGGATATCGGGCCCTCCGGAATGATGTTTTACACTGGCGACCTCTTCCCGGAATGGAAGGGGAACGTGTTTGTCGGGGCGCTGTACGGAAAATTCCTGGTGCGTCTCGTTCTGGATGGCGAGCACGTGGTCGCCGAGGAACACTTGCTCGTCGATCTCGGACAACGCGTCCGGGATGTCCGCCAGGGCCCGGATGGCGCCGTTTACGTTCTCACCGACGCGGGAAATCTCCTGCGCCTTACACCCAAGAAATGAACGAAAAAGCAGTCCAAGCGCCCCGCGCCTCACGCGTGAGGCGAATTGCGTTCAAGGAGTGAGTACAGGACGGGCATCACGAGAAGCGTCAAGAAGGTCGAGAGCAGCAGCCCGCCGATGACGGCCAGCGCGAGGGGCCTCTGTAGCTCCGCGCCGGAGCCGATTCCGAGGGCAAGGGGCAGCAGGCCGAAGAGAGTTGCGAGCGTCGTCATCAGGATTGGTCGTAGGCGAATCTTCCCCGCGGCCACGAGCGCCTCGCTCAAAGGCATTTTGTCCTCTTCGCGCAACTTCTGCACGTATTCGAAAAGGATGATGCCGTTTTTCACGACCAGCCCCACCATCAGAATGATCCCCATGAACGAAGAGACGTTGAGCGCCGTGCCGGTAACGAGCAGCATCGCGAACACTCCGACGAGCGACAGCGGCGCCGCCGAGAGAATAATCAGCGCGGGAGCGAACCTGCGAAACTGAATCACAAGGACGACGAACACGGCGCCGAGCGCCAGGCCGAGCACATAGAGGAGGTCGTGAAAGGAAGCCTGCTGGCTTTCATATTGTCCGCCGATTTCGTAGGTCGTTCCTGTCGGCAGCGCGATTGCGGACATCATCTTTTGCACGTCGGCGATTACGCTGCCCAGGTCGCGGTTTTCCAGCCGCGCCGTCAGCGTCACCATCAAACGCTGGTTCTCGCGCTTCAACTGATTTTCGCCGTGAACCTGCTCTACTTGAGCGAGCGATGAGAGCGGGACGATCTGCTTCGCCGGAGTCAGGATCGGGAACTGCTGAATGTCGGAGTAGTTGTACCGGAACGCGTCGGGGAAGCGCACGCGAATATCGACGGTGCGGTCCGCCTCGCGCAGTTGCGTTTCGGTGAGGCCCAGGAGTCCGGCACTGACCTGCTGCGTCAACTGATCGACGCCAAGTCCTGCGCGACCCGCGAGGGCCGGGTCCACGTGGAAGACAATCTCCGGGTTGCCCTTTTGCAATCCCACGAAATCGACCACTCCCGGAATCTTTTCGAGCTTGGGACCGATCTCGTCCGCCGCCTGTTGGAGTACGCTCATGTCGTTGCCAAAAAGCTTGAGCTCGACGGGCTCGGGCGAGCCTTCCAGATCCCCGATCATGTCCTGGAGGATTTGCGTGAATTCGACGTCGACTCCTGAAACGTTCTGCGCGATCTGCGCGCGCATGTCCTCCATCACGTCTTCGGTGCTGCGCTTCCGCTGCGAGCGGGGCTTGAGCTTGACGAGGATGTCGCTCTTATTCTGCTCCGTGGCAAACAGGCCCAATTCGGCGCCCGTGCGCCGCGAGAATGATTCGGTTTCCGGCATCTTGGCAATGCGCTGCTCGAGCTGCTGAAGGATGCGGTTCGTTTCATCGAGCGATGTGCCGGGGGGAGTGAGGCAGTCCAGAACGTAGCCACCCTCGTCCATTTCGGGCAGGAAGCCGGTCTGGAGTTGCGTGAACAGAATTACGCCCAGCAATACGCAACCAAGCGCACCGCCCGCGACAATCGCGCGGTGGTTCAGCGACCAGCGCACGGCCCTTTCGTACAGACGATTTACTGGCTGGATGAACTGGGCAGCCTTCTCAACGCGATGAGTCGCGGCTGAAAGATACCGCTGCGACAGAAGCGGTATCAGGGCTACGGCGAACACGAGCGACAGCAGCACCGACACTCCCAGTGTGAGGCACAGCGCCGAAAAGAATTCTCCCACCACACCCTTCAGCAAACCGAGCGGCAGAAAGACGACGAGAGTCGTGGCCGTCGAACCCACCACCGCGCCGAGCAGTTCTTGAGTGCCGCGCTCCGCCGCGACCTCCCGCGGCTCTCCAAGCCCGAGATGGCGATAGATGTTTTCAATGATTACCACGGCGTCGTCGATGATCAGGCCGATCGCAATCGCGAGGCCACCGAGCGACATCAGGTTGAGCGTCCCGCCGAAGATCCTCACGAAGAAGAACGTCCCGATCACGGAGAGCGGCAACGAAGTGGCCGCGACCAGCGTGGTTCGACCATCTCGCAAGAAGCCGAAGAGGATCAGCACGGCGAGCGCAGCGCCGATCAGGATGGCATCGCGTACGCTTCCGATGGACTCGGTGACAAATTCCGCCAGGTCATAGACGACGGAAATATGCAGTGTTTTGGGAATGGCCGTGCCGAGATTGTGGACTTGATCCTTGATCTGCCGCACGAGCTGGAGAATATCGCCGCCGATCTGCCGCGAGATATTGATCAGCGCCGCGGGCTGGCCATTGCCGGTGATCAGCGTCTGGTGGTCCGCAACGCCGAACCGCACTTCAGCCAAGTCACGCACGCGGATCGGCGTTCCATTGTCGACGGCCACCACCGTGTTGCGAATGTCATCAAGGTTCGCGAACTGGCTCGTCGTGAGGACCAGATATTGCGAGTAGTCCTTCGAGAGCCGCCCCACAGACGAGGTCTGATTCGTGGCCCGCAGCTCATTTGAAATATCCACCAGCGACAGCCGGTGCGCCAGCATCTTCTGCGGGTCTACGATTACCGACACCTCGCGCGTATCCGTCCCTTGCACCTGAATGACGCCGACGCCGGGCACGCGGCTGAAAAGTGGGCGCAGAATGTAATAGGCGTCGTCGCGCAGGTCGGCATCCGGGACGTTGCCGTTGAGGATCAAGCTGAGCACAGGAAACACGGCTGGCGAGACGCGCTCAACCTGGATTTCCGCTTCCCGTGGTAGCGAGCTGCGCGCCTCGCTCACGCGCGCCTGCACCAGTTGCAGCGCGTACTGCATATCCGCATCGGCCTGGAAAAGAAGGGAGATTTCCGTGTTGCCGCGAATAGTCTTCGAGTCGACGCGCCGCACGCCCGGTGTCGTGCTGACCGATTCCTCGATCGGCCGCGTGACCGTAAGCAACATCGCGTCAGGCGCGAGATCGCCTGCGTGCGCAAGGACAACGATGCGCGGAAAATTCAGCTCGGGATAGATGTTGCTCGGAAGCCGAAAGATGGCGACAATGCCGGCGATGGTAAGAAACGCCGTCAGCAGGTAAACGGCGTAGCGGTTCTCGCGGCAGAAGCGGACGACGTTCATTGGTTCGATTGCGGCTTGGTCTGAATCCTGGCCTTGTCACCCAGGCCATATCCACCCGTCAAAATGACGCTGTCGCCTTCCTTCACGCCGGTCGAATCGGTGCCGACCAATTCGACGCGATCCCTGGTTTGAATTCCGAGCTTCACCGGGACGGCGGTCGCGGAATCCTGATTCACGACGAAGAGTCGCGCCTGGCCTTCCTGATCGCGATAGATGGCATCAGGAGGCACGGTTAGAGCGTGCGCGTGCGTATCGATCGCGATCTGGGCGCTCAAGAAAACGCCCATGCGCAAAAGTCCTTTGGGATTCGGCACGCGAATTCGGACAAGACCAACGCCCGTCGCGGGATCGACGGCCGGCGATATCGCAACGACGCGTCCCTGGAAATCTTTCCCGGGTGCGGATTCGGTTGTCACTTCGACGGGTTGGCCGACGTGCATCTTGGCGAGATACATCGCGGGCGCGTTGCCGAGGAATTCCACTTCCCGCAGATTGGCGACTTCGACGATGGGCTGCCCGGCAGTACCGTCCACCTGCTCGCCAACGCTTACGAATCGCTTTGCGACGATGCCGCTAAGTGGCGAAACGATATCGCAGCGCGCCACTTGCAGGCGCGCCATCTCGAGCGCGGCTTCAGACTGCTGCATTGCAGCCGTGGCGACGCTTTCCTGCGTCCGCGCGTCCTCAAGATCCTTGCGCGCCACGATGCCTCGCTGAAAGAGATCCTCGTTGCGCGTGCGTGCGAGGCGGGCGTTGTCGAGACTTGCTTTGGCCTGCTGGGTGGCCGCTTCGGCCTGCTGGAGTTGATTGCGGTACGAGCGGTCATCCAGCTTCGCCAGAATCTGCCCGGTTACCACGGAGTCTCCCTCAGCGACCGTAAGAGCGGCGATCCGGCCGGAAACGAGCGCGCCGACGCGGACGTCGCCATTCGGCGGAGCGGCAGCCGTGCCCGTGAGCGAGAGCGTCTCGGAAATGTCGGCGCGGACGACTCGCGTGAGCGTCACTTCGGCTCTCGCCGAGGCCTCGCCTGCATTGTCCGCCAACTTGTTCGAGCAGCCGGCGACTGAGAGCGCGAAAAATCCCGCAGCCAGCCATCGTGTTCGAATTCGAGTGTTCATGACGATCACAATCTCGCTCATTCAAGCGGCGCGCCGACCGCTTCTTCCAATTGCGCAAATGCGGACTGCAACGCAACAAGGCTATCGAGATAATCGCGCTCGGCTTGCTGAACGTCGCGCTGCGTGCCCAGCACGGTCAGGATGTTCGCCTTGCCGGCGCGGTAGCTTTCCTCCGCCATCTCTTCGAGCCGCTGAGACGATGGAAGAATCGTCTCGCGATAGACGCGAACCTGCGTCTGGCGCGCCTCCAGATCGAAGTAGGCGGATTCGACCTTGGCATCCGCTGCTCGGCGCGACGCCGCCAGTTCCTCTTCGAGCGCGCGCTCGTTTGCTATCGATTGGGCGATCTCGCCCTGATTGTGCGAGAAAATGGGCAATTCCATCGAGAGCTGCCCGCGCGGCCCCGCCTCGAAGCCCCCGGTGTTCTGTCCGAGCCCTCCTGGTGAATTCAAATCAGCTCCAAACTGGAGACCGAGGTTCGGGATGCGCTGTGCCTCGAGCAGCGCCTTCCGGCTCTGCTCCACTTTTGCTTCCTGGCTGATCCGGGCACTTTCCGGATTTGAGTTTGCAGCACGCGCCAGCAGTTCATCCAGTGAAGGAGGCGGCGAAAGCGCGCCAAATGCATCGCCCAGGTCCCAGTCGGTCGCGGCGGGCTCGTTCAGCAGCGCGTTGAGATCGCTGAGCGCCACTTTCTCTTCCTGCTGCGCTACCTGAAGATTGGCCTCGGCGCGCGCCGCTTCAAGCTCCGCCTGCGTCACTTCAAGCTGCGGGATGTCGCCGGCTTCAAAACGCGCCTTCGCGATATCATGAAGACGTCCAGCAAGCTTCAAAGCCTCCGCCTGTTGCGCCGTCGCCCCGCGCGCGTGAGCCAAGCCGAAATACGCGTTGCGAACGTCGCGGCGCACCTGCTTTTCGAAGATCGAAATGTCCGTCTCCGTCAGAGCGCTCTCCTGCCGCGCGACTTCGATCCGCCGCCCGCGTTTCGGTCCGATCTCGATCGGCTGATCGATGAATGCGCTCTCGTGCGGCGTATCCCTCGTGGCTCCGAAGCTCAACGTGGGATTGGGGCGTTCACCCGCGATGCGCACTCCCGCCTGGGCAACGGCGCGCCGTGCGCGGGCTGCAATCAGATCGAGGTTCTGCCGTTCAGCGAGATCAAGTGCGTTTGCGATCGTCAATCCTTGTGGCGCTGCCTGCTGCGCCTGAGCCGCTTGCAAGGTCGTGACCCACATAAGAACAGAAATCAAGGAAACATGCCGGAGCTTCACAGCCCTTTCCTCCCAAATGCATTCGGCTTCACCCGGGCGTACAGGGATTCGCTAAGGCCCCGACCGAAGGAACTGCCTCGAAACCAACATCCAACGCCCCGTAATTCCAAGGATATCCGAGCGGCGAAGATTTCCCTATCCCAAATCTTAAAACGGAAACCCTGACAATTCCAAATCGACCGCGCGCCGGTCCCCTGAGACCCAACGATCAGCGTTTACTCTCGAGTCCCAAACATCCAGAGCGCGGCCCCGTGATTGGTTCCCTCTGGCACAGCCAGATACAGTGGCGAGCTTCCGTAGCGGCCGCCATAGAGCGCGCTGGAGCCTCCGGCGAAAAAGCCCGTCCGCGCACCCAGAGACGTCGGGATTTCGGCAATGTGCTCGTAATGATCGGCATCCTTCTGCCGAAATATGCTGATGCTGCCGGAGCCGCCGATCACGTAAATGCGCCGGAACGCTGTGTCGTAAAAGAGGTCGTCGGTGTCGCCGACAGCGGGCAAGCTGGCAACCGTTTTGCCTGAGTCAGTATCGAGAACGGAGAGCGTGGGAGGCACGCGCGTGCCCACGAACAGGCGATGGCGCTCCTCATCGAGGGCCATCGGAAAGTTGAGTGCGCCCTCAACCTGCCACTTCGAAATTCGGCCCGTCTTGCGGTCGATCACCGCGATTGTGTGATCTGCCTCCGGAAGATTGGCAAAGATTCTTGGCCCGGATTGTTCGAGCCGGAACGACTCGGGATGTACTTCAAGCTTATACACCTCCGGCAGGGCCTTTCCCGTTGCCGGATCGATCGCGCCGATCGCCGATTCAGGTCCGTCGCCGTAACCGATATAAACGCGCTTCGCGACTGGATCGTACCGGAGGTTGTCAGCGTTTCCGTCCTCGCCGTAGTCGATCACGTTGAGGAGCTTGTACGTGGTGCCGTCGTAGATCCGGACTTTGCCGTTGTCGTCCGAGACGACGAGCTTGTCGAAGTCCGGGACGTACAGCACAGCCTGCGGGGCGTCAAAACCAATGATCGAGTGAATGAACCTGTTCGCGCTGCCTTGAAAGATCTCCACGGTGTCGTTTCCGAGGGCCGCGACGATTACGCGCTCATGTTTTGTATCAATGGCTAGGTGGTCCAGCCGCCCATGGACGTTCGGCATGGGCGCCTCCCAGCCGAGTTGAAGCGGAGGAGTCTCCCGGCTTGGCAGGATCTGCCCGCCGCTGGTGCTCACAAGTAGCATGAAAAGAATCGCTGCGCAGACTGCGGAGAGTCGTTTCACGATGGCGTTTCCTGAAGATGCCGCTCCTGAACGCACGGGCCGATCATGTTTCGATCGGCCCGTGCCACAACCTGATGTCGACACTAACGAAATGTGCTTCCTAGCTAGAAATTGATTTTCACTCCCATCTGAATCTGCCGCGCGGGCTGCTGAGGATTCGCGGTGTATCCCGCCTGTCCGGCAGTTGGAAAGGGGAACGGGGGGAGAACCCACATGTTGAACAACGAGGGGAACCCCAAGCTGGCGTGGTTGAATACATCGAAGAACTCAAAGCGCAACTGCACGTTGAAGGTCTCTGAGATCCTCGGGATGTAGTTGTTCTTATAGAGCGAGAAATCAACGTTACTTACCATGGCCGTGTGCATTCGGTTGCGGCCGAAATTACCCAGATGGCCTGGCACCGGAAAGGCAAAACAGGTGGGTACGCCACCCGGAGTGTCAAAGTAGGTGGCAGTGTTTTGCGGCCCTAAGGTCTTGACGATGTGCTCCGGATTCCTGCACGCAGGAGTATTCACGAGGTCGGGCTTCTGACCTAGCACCCAGCCTACCGGTTGGTGGGTCCCCGTCCCCGTGTTATCGAACCAGGTGAGTACGCTGAACGGTTCTCCGGACGAAAGCGTCACGATCCCGCCGGGCTGCCAGCCCCCGAGGAGAGCCCGCGCGATTCCGGAGCTCCAGTGCGGCGTAGGGATGACATACAGCCCGTTAAAGATGAAGTTCTGCGGAATGTTAAAATCCGAGGGGCCATAGTTGGCTTTTGGCATCTGCGGAAACGGATTGGCAATCCCGGTCAGCGTGCCGCCACTGGAGAAGGCGAGCGAATTCGTGTCCATGCTCTTCGACCACGCGTACTTGGCCTGCCACTGCAAACCGTTGCTCATCTTTTTCGAGAGGCCCGCTTGCAGACCGCTATAGAAGGAAACGCCATTCCACTGCGTGTCATAGATCCCCACATACGCCGGGCTACCGTCGGGGTTAAGGGCCGGGTTGTAATAGCACAACGCTTGCGCCGGGTTGTGCGTCGGTGACGGGCACCCGCCACCGTTCGATAGCTGCTTTGGCAGGGACTGATCCCAGAAAGGAGCCCCGTTAATCATCTGGGGAACATATAAGTTTTCGTCATAGTCGCCGTTCGCGAGGTGTGTGCCCCGCGAGCCAACATAGCCGAGTTCCGCGGCGAGCCCATGCCCCAGGTCGCGCTGGATATTCAGATTCCACTGCGTCAGGTAGGAGCGACTTGGATTGTGTTGGACTTGGACCGTCTGGTTCTGCGAGGCTAACGCGAGATCATTGATCCCGCCGCCTGGAAATGTTCCGGCTGGCGCCGGCTGGAATCCCGCGCCGCAGGGACTCGCCGCTACCGGGTCCGCGCACCAGTTAACACTACTTGCCTGGTAATACGGATATCCTCGGTTGAAGCGATTGGCCATCTCGTAGAGTAGCGGCAGGGCATCATAGATGCCGAACCCCGCGCGGACAGACGTCTTGCCGTTATGGAAGGGATCCCATGCAAAACCGATGCGCGGGGAGAAGCCCATCCAAGAAGGGACATACAGGCTGCCAAACGTCGGCGTGGTATCCGTGAGGTTGCGCAAGCCGACTTCCAGGCCATGCGCCTCGCCCGGGGTCGTGGCCCTCTCGTACCGAAGGCCGAGGTTCAAGGTGAAATTGGAGCGCACGCGAATGTCGTCCTGGAAATAGATCCCGTAGATCGTTTGGCGGATCGCGCGCTTGGTCGACGTGTTGGGGGCCTGTGCCTGCAACCGCGAGGGGTTCAGCGTTAGGAAGTCCTCCACCGTAGTGAAAGTCCACGCTCCGCTGCGACCGTTGGGCGAATCGTAATTGTCCTGATCGTACTCGAAACCGCCGCCAAATTTTAGAGTATGCCTCCCGCGAGTTGAGACGATGTCGTCGTACATTTGGAACGTGTTGAAGTTGAAATAGGTGACATCCTGAGCGTTCTGTCCCGGACCGAGCACGAGGCTACCCGCTGCAATAGCGGACATGTCCAACCCGGGTATTGAGCCCAACGATGTATTGGCCAAGGCCGGGTTGGAAATAGAGAGGACATGCGTGTCGGTTGCGTACGTTCGCGTGTAACCTCCCCGCCACGCATTCACAAGGCTCGAATTGAAAACGTGGGTCTCTGCCAGAGTGAACGCCTGCCTGTGCGTGATGTCCCCAAGGACAAAGGTATTTAAGTTCGAGGCACTCGGAGTACCCTGGTTGCCGGTATCATAGAAATACGATGAATCGAATTTGTCGTTCGACCCAAAGTTGTGGTCGAGCCTGCCGATATAATAGTCCTCATTTTGGACGTTCGCCCCAACTACGGAAAGCGGACACGTATCCGATCCGCCGGCGGCGAAACCCGCGGTCGCGCCCGGGCAGGTACCAGCTGGAACTAACGACAAGTACAGCGGGTTAACGGCTACGCTGACTTGATGCCAGTAATGGCCTTGGCCCGTCGGATTCGAGCAAAGACCGCTGGCGGAATCAAACGTCGTGCAGGTGCAAACGCCACTGAAGTAGTCTGTGGGTTGGCATTGAACCTTGCCCTGCGCGGCGTCTGCCGAAATCGTGCTTACACCCGTTGTGGTTCCGCTCAAGGACTGCCGGAACCCCTCATAATCAAAGAAGAAGAAGGTCGAATCCTTCTTGATTGGCCCCCCGATCGAACCACCATATTGATGGCGGTAGAAGGGCGGTATCGAAGCCGTGTTATCGTCGAAAAAGCTCTTGGCGTCCAGCGCACTATTGCGGAAAAAAGCGATCCCGGAACCGTGGAACGCATTGCTGCCCGAGCGAACCGTGGCATTCACCACGCCGCTCGCGGTCCTGCCGTAGGAAGCCGGTGGCGTGCTCACGATCACCGAAAACTCCTCGATGGAGTCCACACCCAGATTGAGGCCCGTCGCGGCACCCGGGGACGTATTCGCGTAGTCCATGATGGAGATGCCATTCTGAAAGAAAGCAAGCATCTCCGGCCGGCCACCGGACAGCGAGATTTGCTGGCCTTCGCCGCTCTCAAGGCGCGGCGATATGGCGGGCACTCCAACCGGGTTCGCCCCGCGCAGCGCGGAAACACCCGACTGAAGAAGAGTCAATTGAACCCAGTCCCGGCCATTCAGGGGCAGCTCGCGAATCGTTGTGGCTTCCACCGACCCGGTGATCGCGGAGTTGTTCAATTCTACCTGCGGAACTGAACTCTTCACTTCCACTTCCTGGCTCACGGCTCCTACCTTCAGCTCCAGGTTGAGCGTGAGATCGCGGCCGACAATCACATCGACGTCCTTTTGGACGAGGGTTTGAAACCCAGGGGCAGTAACCGTGACATCGTAGTTCCCCGGCGCAAGGCTCGGGGCATTGTAGAAGCCATCTCCGCTTGCAGTGACGGTGCGGCTCTCGTTGGTGGCGGCGTTCTTTATCGCTACCTGCGCGTTGGGTACTCGCGCGCCGCTTGTATCCGTCACCGTGCCCAGTATCGCCCCTCCGCCCGTTTGCCCGTGAGCTGGTATTGCCGCTGCTAGACAGATCACCAGCGTGAGGATGACGACCCATGTCTGACTCTTTTGCATAGGATTAATTCTCCTTTGTTCAGCTTGGCCTGCGCGAAAATGCTCCGTAGTCGGCCGCCGGCGTGCCGGGAGTCGGTTTCCAGTGATGGTGTCCGAATGGCGTTGTGCTTCTAAAATCCAGAAAATGAGTAAGTAGACCCACCCCCGACCGGACCGATGGCCGCCAGCATATCCAAGGTGCGCGATGGTAAGGCTGAAACGACGATTAATTCTTGTTAATCTTGCTTGCGGGGGTATTTCTAGAGGAAATAAGAGATGCGCGTGGTTGAACGATCATCGCGGGTAAGACTAGACGGCCCGCGCCGTGAGCGGCAGAATCACGGTGAACGTCGAGCCTCGGCCGGGCGCTGTTTCGCACTCGATCTTTCCACCGTGGGCGTTGGCAATGGCCTGCGCGATCGCCAGTCCCAGGCCGCCGCTGCGCGCCTCCACTGAATCTGAACCGGTTCCACGATAAAACCTCTCAAAGATGTGCGGAAGATGCTCCGATGAGATGCCGGTGCCCTGATCCTCGAACTGGACTCTGGCGGAGCCATTCACGCGCGTGAGATGCACCTTGATCTGCGTGTTGGGCGGCGAGTACTTGACCGCATTCTCGAGAAAGATCAGAAATAGGTCGCGGAGAAACGACTCGTCGCCGGTGGACTCGATCTCCGGCTGAAGGTGCTGATCGATCGATATTCCCTTCGAGCGGGCGAGGGGCACGGCAATTTCGCAGGCTTCCTCCAGGACTTCGTTCACATAAAGGGCGTCGTTCGCAATTCTCAGTTGGCCCGCATCCGCCATCGACAAAGTGAACAGCCCTTCGACAATCCGGCTCAAATGCCGGAGCTCTCCGTGGATAACTTCAAGGGCTTTCTGATACTCGGCAGGATCCCTGCGTTCCGAGAGCAGCAACTCCGTCTCCCCCTGTAGCACCGAGAGGGGCGTGCGCAGCTCATGAGAGGCATTCGACACGAATTGCCTCAGTTGCTGAAAAACGGCAACGATCCGCGCAAAAAGCTCGTTAAAGGTTGAGGCCAGGTGTCCGAGCTCATCGTGGGAATTGGAGACCAGCCGTGGCGTCTTCAGATCGACTTGGCCTGGCTGCGAGATAGCCTGCGTCAAACGTGCCGCGTGTTCGGTCAGCTCGGCGATGGGAGAAAGGCTGCGGCCCACGTACCAAGTGGAGATGGCAGCCGTCAGCAACAGACTGACCGGGAGCAGGATCATCAGTACACTGCGGAAATGAGCGAGAACGATATCGATATCCCTGGTCGGCCCGGCGATTGCCAGAACAACAGGTTGGTGGACCAGCTCGAACGGGATCAGTTCCATGCGCAAAGGTCCGTTGGCGCTGCGCACGGTGCGAAATACCGGCAAGTCCTCCGGAAAATCCAGAACTCCGACATCGATCGGATGCTCGCGCCAATTTCGAGACATGTTCAAAGGCTTCCCGGACCAGTCGAGCAGCTCGAGGTATTGGTCGGGCAGGTCGAGCCGAAAGACGTCTTCCTCGGGAGCATTCGCCTGGAGGTCCGCCACCATGGGTCCGGCGGCTTCGCCGAGCCGTCGATCCAGTTGCAGGCGAAGCTCGCGCGCGAAGATGGAATAGATGATCCCGTAGGTGCTGAGGAGAAGCCCTCCCACGACCATGCAGAACAGCAACATCATCCGGAACCTGAGTGAGCGCCCCTTCATCGCTCACGACTCCGGCGGGCCGAGGCGGTAACCTGTGCCACGAACGGTGTGGATCAGCTTGACCGGATGCCCCTGGTCGATCTTCTGCCGCAACCGGTTGATGTAAACCTCGACAATGTTGGTCTCGGTGTCGAAGCCGTAGGACCAGACGTGCTCGATGATTTCGGACCGCAAAACTGCCTCGGGGGAACGCATCATTAGAAGTTCCAGCAGGGCGTACTCTTTTAGTGTGAGCTGAATCTGTTCCGTACCGCGCTTCACGGTCCTGTGCGGCCGGTCCAGCTCGAGATCGGCAGCGTGGAGTTTCGGTCCCCCTTTGTGAAAACCGCGGCGAGTGAGCGCGCGAACACGGGCATGGAGTTCGGCGAGCGCAAATGGCTTGGTCAGGTAATCATCAGCCCCCGCGTCCAGGCCTTCCACTCTCTGTTCCACCAGGCTCCGTGCGGTCAGCATGAGCACGGGCATTTCAAGGCCCGCCTCTCTGATTTCCCGGCACACTTCGACGCCGCTTAGTTTAGGCAGGCGAATATCCAGGAGAACGAGGTCGTAGTTCAGGCGCGCTACCAGGCCCAAAGCCTTCTCGCCGCTCTCGGCAACATCCACCGTATAGGAATTCTCTCGCAGCGACCTCGCGATGAAACTTGCGACTTTCCGTTCGTCTTCCACTAGCAGGAGGCGCATGCGGCCCTCCGCAAAAACCAGGATGCCACGACCACTCTGGAGTTGTTGGCGCAAAGGACCGCGCCGCGAGTACTTGATGAGCCCGACCGCAGTTGGTCCATAGTAGAGTCCAATTCAGCCCGTGCTGCTCCGACTTTTGTTTCTGCCATAGTGCCCAAGCACCCGGACGAATGTTCGTAGCGGTCTGCGCTCAGAGTCCTAGGCGGGAAGGTAGCTTCGGCGGCATGTTATGACCGGAGTACAAACTCTGTCAACCCAGAGATTAGCGGCTGTCTTAGCCCAATAATTCTGTCACCCCTTAACGGCCCAGTGAAAATGTCACCCTATGAACCGGGAGACATTTCGCTTGAGCCAGAAAGAGTTGCAACGAGTGGCTGTGATTTCATCCTGCATCAAGGGAGACCTGGCGTG
>DATNIN010000071.1:0-59324 GCA_035604415.1 Candidatus Acidiferrales bacterium | reverse complement strand
CCGTTCGCTAGTTCTACTTCGATCTGTCGAAGCAACGTCACGATTTGCTCGGGCTTGTACCTCTTGATCGGCATGACCGTTCTTCCTCCCAGGTGAATTCTCTCTCACTTCACCTGGTACAAAAATCCCCGGTCAGGTCATTACCGGGACCCGCATACCCGCGCTCGCAGTAGCGGCGCGAAGGAGACAGGGAGAGTCGGTGAGAGATATTGCGAGGGATTACGACGTGCCTCAGCGACTCGTTACGGAATCACTGAGGCATTTGAACCTTGCCCTACCAAAAGCGGCGTGAAGAATGTGTTTTGTTCTTGGAGCAAGGGTTTGGCAGGGATTGTCGCGATAAACTCATCGCGGCTGGATTCAAGGTAGTTTTTTTCGCGGAGCAGTTTCCAGAAGAGGCGCATCGTCGAGAGCGAGTGAAAGACCCTCAGATTATCAAACACTGCGAAGAAAACGGATACACTCTCTTCACAATGGACAAGAACATGCGTCACACGCATGTTGAGGCAATCAAGAGAACGGAATGCGCGATTATTGCGACGGAAAGCTGCGACAAATACTCCCCAATTCAATGGGTCGATGCTTTGATAACCGCAAAGGCCGATTTCCTGCGAAAATTCAAGAGGCACCCAAGGCCGTGGTTTGCGCACCTGCAAATATCCGGCCATATCCGCAAAATCGAAACTATCCTACCAGAGATGGGAACCCGCCGGACTAGGCCACGAGAAAAGTAGCGTGGATGGACAATCAGCAGTTCTCCAGCAGCGCCAAGAATGCCTCACGGGTGATTCCGGCCGTCCTGATTAGATTTAGAATGATGTCTTTTCCTACTTCATCGTAATGGGGAACAATGAGGGGACGCGGTGTTCCAGCCTTTTCGAGCTTGATGTGACTTCCCTTTTGTCCGGCTCGCTTGTAACCGATTTGCTCAAAGACGCAGACGATTTTTCCCCAAGGTAGGCTCGTCAGACGGGACACAGTTGCGTCTTTTCGGCAAAGCGCATTGGGACCGGGATAACCATGTCGAATGAATTATGGGGGCGACGCGGGGCATCGTGATTTCCGACTTTCACAAAGCCCAACTCCCGAAGTGCCTGGTCGAGAGTGCCGCGCTCAATGCAACTAATGATGAAAAGAGAAGCAGCTTCTTGAAGATTCTTCTTGGCTTCAGCCTCACTGCGGCCTTGAGTGGTAATGTCAAGAGGGGGGCAATACGCGACGTACCAATCGCCTTCGCGCTTGGTACGGCCGATTAGAGTGTACTGCGCTTGAATCAATGCTTGAGCCATGATCCCCTCACCCTCCTAATACAGATGCCCGAGACCACGATTTAGTTAGCGAGAGGAAATCCCCATAAACTGAGCCTACAGCCCCACTATTAGAAGCGCAATGGTACACGAGTTTAGTTAAATCGCAATGATAACTAGCAGTTTGCTTGGCCCTGTCACGGCCCCTTGATCCTAGCACCTTTGGTTAGCCTAGTATATTATTGCCAGAATGAGGCGTCATCGTTTGTTTCCAATCACTTGCGACCATTTCTGTTCCTCTGGTGTACCGATTAGGTTCTCGATGCTGGAGGCTTGAAGCTGGAGGCAGGGAGGCAAGCCCCTCGGCTCGTCCGCTCCGGCGAACTCGCTCTGGACGACGACCCTCGTCAGGTCGTCGGAGGCAAGGGCGCAGGGAATTTGCCGCGCGTGCGGCCGTCCCGAAGCTTCGTCCCGAAGCCTCGGGAACCCGTCTCGATGTTGCCACGAATTTCACAAGCTTCCTCCACGCCCACGCTGCCATAACGCAGAACGCCGCGCAAGGGATCGCCTGTGTGGACTGTGATGCCAATAATTACTGGAGGGTGGAAAGGGCGATAGAAGCTAAAGAATGTGTTCGATCTCAACATCCGACCAGTGTTCCTGGAGGTATTCGGCAACAAGTCGGCGGTGGCAATGCTCCGGCTTTTCCTCGCTGCACAGCAAACAAGCACCGTCCAGTAAGTCACGTGAGACCTTCTTTTCAATGTGCCGCGACCGCATCAGATCCAGAAACTGTCGCTCATACAACCCCCAATCGCCCTTCTTTTTCTTGTAGGCGTCGAGAATATCTTTAGTTGGGGCAAGGTCGGGAACATGGACGTAGTCGATGTTACAAATAGCTTTCGTGAAGTACCGAAGATCGTCTTTCTTCGTGAAGCCTGCGAGTTGCGAGACGTTGTTCAACCGGACATCAACCAAGCGTTTTGCTCCGGAATTTGTCAACCGGGTGAAGAACGCCTCGGCCGACTTCTTTGTGAAACCGATAGTGTAAAGTTTCATCCAGAAGCACCGCTGGCCCTGGCATCCTCAGGGACAACCTCGCGGGAGTCGTACGCAATACGCCGCTCCTGACGACGGTAGGCGTTGGCCAAAAGCTCCTCGCGGGACTGGAACATATCTTGCTCGTGCAAGTTAAGCATCCGGATCAGTCGACTCAGCGCTTCCGCGTGGCTTTCAAGTCTGCCGTCTGCATGAATGTGCTGAACGTCTAGGCCATGATCAGCTAGGTGCCTTGCGACCAAAATCGTACGATGACATTCAAGCGGCTCCTTCTCGGCACACATGAGGGCAAGTCGGTAGCCTTTCATTCCCTTCAGCACACGCTTTAAGCCCAACCGGAACAAGTCGGTGCGCGCCAAGCGATCGTACTGAACTTTGCCACTCTCGTAGCACGCGGGGTCTTCGCTCCGCGCGCCCAGCTCCTTGCCCAAGAAAACATATTTGATGCCGCAGTCACGCAAGGACTCTTTCAGCTCCTCCCGGTTGAATTGCGGATTGGCGCGGCTATAGGGCGTGGATCTCACATCGCAAAGCGCCGTGATGCCGTGCTGGAGTAGCAGAGCGATGAAACGCGCTTGCGGGTGCGTCGAATGTCCGATCGTGAAAACAGCTTCTTGCATGGTTTTGTTCACAAGGGCCGCTTGGTAATTATCGCCGCAACGAGCTTGTGACATCGATCATCGTGTTCGTAAGGTTCGGTCAGGCTCACACAAACATAGACATCCTTCAGTGGGTAATCGGCTTCTTCTTTGGCGGCAAACGCGTCCCGGACGATGGGATCGGTCACACTCAAATTGTGGTGCACACCGTTGTATTCGAACTTGCCTCGATAGCTTTTTCGTCCAGTCCAATGGTTTCTACCTATCTCAACGACGAAATCGTCCACTCTGATAAGTAGCAGAGAATCCTGGACTGTGGCAGCTTCTGCGTGACTGATGCAGTCGTAATGCCCTGCGTTAGTGTGACCGCTGTTGATCCAAAGGGACGCTGGCCGATCCCGGAGTTGCTCGAGCTCATCCCATGGAAGCTCACCTCTCTTCACCCAACGGGCCGCAGCGATGACGTGGTTTTCAACCTGATGGTGGCGGGGATCGGCATTTAGCAGTGGAACGTCGACGATGTCAAGAAGCTTGGGACTAGTATTGTCCTCGTACCTGTATTCGGAGAACGAAACTTCGGCTGTAGATCGCCCGCTCACGGGTCGAATCCATCCGCCATACCCATCTGCAAGCACTTCCTTACCCGCAATGCAGCGTCCGTTTGGTGGCTTGTAGGAATTCGCGAGGCAAACGATTCTCTTGACGTATGCCATCTTGCCCCATAAAGCATGACGCAAAGCGGCCTCAAGCGCAAGTTGCGACCCTAAGGTCTGCTCGTCGGCTGCGGCAGATGGCAATTCTGCGATATATGATCGCCGCGCTGGCAGATCATGACCCCACAGCTTCGGCGGAATCTTGCACGGGGAGGGCGGGTGCGGGCTTGGTCGCGCGGGTGGTGGTGATCACGACGACGCTGACGAGAACGAACAGAGTTCCCAGAATCGTTCGCAGGCCGAGCGGTTCACTCGCAAAAAATATCCGAACAGCACGGCGATCGTCAACTGGGGATGGATTAACACTGCACCAGCGGCGAAGAGCACAGCCAAGATTGGCTGTGCTACAAAGGCAACTGCGCCCTCCTACGCCGAGGCTTCGGAGAGTGAACGGTGCGCAAAGCGACGTGAAAACTTATGTCGAAGCCCATTACCACCGACTGTGACATGCATCACAGCTTTCTTTCTTGTCTTGGTGTAAAGAGGAATCGTCGAAGAATGGAAACCGCGATGGGGAACCTCCAAGACATTTTGGATGAGAGTCCAAAGTAGCACAGAGGTCCTCCAAGGTCGGCTTCAAATCGAAGTGACCATGAAACGGCGACCGTTCTTCGACAAGAGGCGGCGGCCAGGCGGAAGGGTGCACGCGCCCAGGAATTTCGACGCGCCGGCGAACACCTGCCGGAAACACTTCCCTACCGGTCGCTGCCTCTGACTTATTATTAGCCGGGATTTCCACTTTGGCCTCCCTGCGCCGGGACGCAACCCTTCGGCTTCGCTCGGGGCAAGACGACGCGAAAGCTCCGACCCCCTAAGAAACTCGGGCCCACCTTCCCGACACGACCCGTCGGGACGCAAGAAGCGCGAGACGTTCATTCGCCGCGCTGCGCAAAGAGCGCAAGCCAAGAGCACAGACAAGAGTGGCTGTGCTACAAAAGCAACTGCGCCCACCAACGCGTTCGGTTCGTTCAGCGCAAGCAAGCCGGCAAAATGCCGGCGCTACGGTAGCGAAAGCCGCGCTACATAGGCGCAAACCAAGAGCACAGCCAAGATTGGCTGTGCTACAAAAGCAACTGCGCTACATAGCCCCAAAAAAAAGAGCAGATCCCTCGGCGTCCGCCAGAACACCCGGCGGACTCTCTCGGGATGACAGCAAAGGCCGCCCGCCTTCCCGGTCACAATTCGACCGGGACGCAAAGAACGCGAAAGGCGGCCGCTACGAAGGCAAAGGCCGGCAAGGTGCCCTTCGGACTGACTCAGGACAAGCCCATTCCGCCTCACCACCGGTGAGGCATCAGGGCAAGCCAGCGCTACGAAGTCGAAAACCGCGCTGCATGCTCCGCCAGAGAATCATCGTACAATCGCGGGGCCGGAACTGGCCCTTGTCAGGGCCGCCACCCACTCGGTGGGCAGATCCAGCTTTTCCCGGCGTGAACGGCACATGGACGCCAATCGCTCATGAACATACTGGACGTCGTTGTCGGCAAGCCCATCAAGACGAGCGACGAACGCGCCGAGCAGATCGGCGCCGTGCAGGGCATTCCGATCTTCGGTCTCGACGGGCTTAGCTCGGCTGCATACGGGCCGGAAGCCGCCCTCAGCCTGCTGATTCCGCTGGGCCTTCTCGGCGTGCGGTATATCGTTCCGATCAGCGCCGCGATCATCACGCTGCTCGTGATCGTGTACTTCTCCTATCGCCAGACCATCGCCGCGTATCCCTCCGGCGGCGGGTCCTACACGGTGGCGCGCTTCAACCTTGGAGCACATGCAGGCCTGCTTGCCGCGGCCGCGCTGCTCGCCGACTACATCCTCACGGCCGCCGTGGGCATTTCCGCGGGGGTGGGCGCGCTGGTTTCGGCCGTCCCGCGGTTGCTGCCGCACACGGTTCCTCTGTGCGTCGGCATTCTGATCGCGATCACGATCCTGAATCTGCGCGGCCTGCGCGAGGCGGGCACGGCGTTCGCCGTTCCCACGTATCTCTTCGTGGGCACGCTGCTCATTACGATCGTTGCAGGCGTAATCCGCGTTCTGCTGAGCGGCGGGCATCCCACACCGGTTGCTCCGCTTCCGCCTCCGCCGCGCATGACCGAAGCCGTCAGCTACTGGCTGCTGCTGAGAGTTTTCGCGAGCGGGTGCACGGCGCTGACCGGCGTGGAAGCCGTGAGCAACGGCGTGAAGGCGTTCCGCGAGCCCGCCGTGAAAAACGCCCGGCGCACTCTGACCGTGATTATTTTTCTGCTGGCGGTGCTGCTGGCGGGAATTTCCTATCTCGTGAAGATTTACGGCATCGCTGCAACCGATCCGGGCCAGCCCGGCTACCAGAGCCTGCTCTCGATGCTCGTCGGCGCCGTTTTCGGCAAAGGCGTTTTCTACTACCTGACCATCGCGTCGATTCTTCTGGTTCTTTCGCTTTCCGCCAACACGGCGTTCGCCGATTTTCCGCGCCTCTGCCGCGCCATCGCGCAAAACAACTACCTGCCGCACGCCTTCGGATACCGCGGGCGGCGGCTCGTCTATACCTACGGCATCGTTGTGCTGGCGGTGCTTTGCGGCGGGCTGCTGATTCTTTTCGGCGGCGTGACGGACCGGCTCATTCCGCTCTATGCCGTCGGCGCATTTCTGGCGTTCACGCTTTCGCAATCCGGCATGGTGATGCACTGGCTGAAAAATCGGGGGCCGCACTGGGTGAAGAGCGCACTCGTCAACGGGTTCGGAGCGCTCGTGACCGGCGTCACCGTCGTCGTCGTGCTGGTCGCGAAATTCGCTCAAGGCGCCTGGATTACGCTGCTTTTCATTCCGTTGACGATTGTTTTATTCACGGCGGTCCGCCGCCACTACCACGCTGTAAGGAGTCTCACGACGTGCAAGGTTCCCGTCCAGACGGCGCTTCTCAGCCAGGCTCCCATTGTCGTCGTTCCGATCGACCGCTGGAGCATCGTCACGCGCCAGGGAATTGAATTTGCCGCCCGGCTTTCACCGGAAGTGATCGCTCTGCACGTCGAGCCCACCGAGCATTCCGAATTGCTTCAAGACGACTGGGAGCGCTACGTCGCGCAACCCTTCCGCGCGGCAGGCAAGGAGCCGCCCAAGCTTCAGTTCCTGCCTTCACCCTACCGCTTCATCATCATTCCCGTCGTTCAGTTCATTCTCGATCTTTCGAAGGAGCATCCCGATCGCAGCATTATCGTGGTGATACCCGAGCTGGTGGAAGACAGATGGTATGAATACTTCCTCCACAATCAGCGCGGCCGGCTGCTGGAATGGGTGCTGCTCGCCCGCGGCAATGAACGCATCTTCACGGTGAGCGCGCCGTGGTACGTCGGCGAGCAAGGCTGATTACGTCGGGAGCTTAGATTGACGCACCGAGCGAATGATGCAGCGAATTCCCAAATTTGCGAAGGGCGGCGTTGGTGGTAGATTGGCGGGAACCGGACGGAAGGTCCGAGCCTCGTTGTTCGCACGCGTGAGTTAAGTGTCCGTAGAATTTCAACCGGAAGACATGAGGAGGAAAACTCATGGAAACGGCCACGCAAGCGGCTCCGGTCTCGAAGAAGATGTTGTGGACAGGGCGCATCATGAGCGCCGTGGTTGTTCTGTTCCTGCTGTTCGACAGCACCCTACATTTGTTGAAGCCGCCGCAGGTGCTGGAGGCGTTCGTCCGGCTCGGGTATCCTGAAAATCTCTCTGTCGTGATCGCGAGTATCGAGCTCGTCTGCATCGTCCTCTACGTGATTCCGGGCACGTCGGTGCTTGGCGCGATACTGCTGACAGGCTATCTCGGCGGCGCGGTCGCCAGCCACCTGCGCGTGGGAAGCCCGCTCTTCAGCGAGGCGTTGTTCCCCATCTATTTCGGAGTGCTCGTTTGGGGAGGGCTTTACGGGCGCGATGCGCGGTTGCGCGCGCTCATCCCGCTGCGAAGTTAGCGTGCGCCGTGGATGGAGCGCGATCGGCGGCTCCGGATGGAGAGATTCGATCGCATTCAGATTTCGTTACGAAACGCCGGGAGGAGGGAGACATGAGCGGAGTAAGGGTTCTGGTGGGAACGCGGAAAGGCGCGTTTATCTTGTCGTCGGACGGCAAGCGCGAAAAGTGGGACGTGAGCGGCCCGCATTTTGCGGGCTGGGAAATCTATCACCTCAAAGGGTCGCCCGCTGATCCGAATCGGCTGTTCGCGTCGCAGACCAGCGGCTGGTTCGGGCAGATCATCCAGCGCTCGAGCGACGGCGGCAAGACTTGGGAGACACCGGGAGGAGAGAAGACGCCGGCGCCGGGCGGAATGCCTCCCGGCGACAGCAACAAATTCGTGTACGACACTTCTCCCGCGACCGGCAAGCCCCTCACCACGCACCAGTGGTACGACGGCACGCAGCACCCGTGGCAGTTCAAGCGCGTCTGGCATCTCGAACCGTCGCTCACCGATCCGGATACTGTTTACGCCGGAGTGGAAGACGCCGCATTGTTCCGCTCGAGCGACGGCGGCAAGTCCTGGCAGGAGATTTCCGGGCTGCGCGGCCACGGCACGGGACCCAAGTGGCAGCCGGGCGCGGGCGGCATGTGCCTGCACACGATCGTTCTCGATCCGAGCAATCCCCAGCGAATGTTCATCGCGATTTCGGCGGCGGGCGCGTTTCGCACCGACGACGGCGGCAAGACGTGGAAGCCGATCAATCAGGGACTTCGCTCCCCTTATATCCCCGACCCGACAGCCGAGATCGGCCACTGCGTTCACCGCATCGCGATGCACCGTTCGCGCCCGGGCGTGCTGTTCATGCAGAAGCACTGGGACGTGATGCGCAGCAACAACGCCGGCGATTTGTGGGAAGAAGTGAGCGGCAATCTGCCGACCGATTTCGGATTCGTGATCGACGTTCACGCGCACGAGCCGGAGACGATCTACGTGGTGCCGATCAAAAGCGACTCGGAGCATTTTCCGCCCGACGGAAAGCTGCGCGTGTACCGCAGCCGCGCGGGCGGAAACGAATGGGAGGCGCTCACGAAAGGACTGCCGCAGAGCAACTGCTACGTCAACGTGCTGCGCGATGCGATGGCCGTGGATTCGCTCGATAAGTGCGGCGTGTATTTCGGCACCACCGGCGGGCAGGTGTACGCGTCGGCCGACGCCGGAGACAACTGGGCGCCGATTGTGCGTGACCTTCCGGCGGTGCTTTCCGTGGAAGTCCAGACGTTGCCATGATCCGAGTCGAGCTTCCGGCACATCTGCGGACGCTCGCGGGAGTCAACGGCGAGGTGGTCCTCGACGTCGCGGGCCGCGTCACGCAGCGATCGGTGCTCGACGCGCTCGAGGCGCGCTATCCGATGCTGAAGGGGACGATTCGCGACCACGTCACGCAGGAGCGCCGGCCGTTCTTGCGATTCTTCGCCTGCCAGGAAGACCTGTCGCACGAGTTGCCGGACGCGCCGCTGCCCGAGCCGGTGGCGTCCGGCGTGGAGCCCTTCATGATCGTCGGGGCGATTGCCGGGGGATAGTGCGAGCCGCGGGCCCGAGCTGACGTGGCACGTCCACCGAGCAACGACCGACGAATTGCCAACGCTGCAAAAGAAAGCCGCCGACCGTGCTCAAGGCTCGGCCGGCGGCAGGTCCAGAGAACTACTCTCGTCAAAATGCGCGGGACAGCTTACGAAGCTATCCCGGACGCGCTAGTGGCCGTGGTCGTGGTCGAAGTGGAACATGTCGAAGAGATCCCCGATGGCCGGGCTGTTGAGCGGCACATAGGGATTGTCATCGTCCGCGACCGGATTCGGGAAGTTATCCCGGCTCCGATTCGTCAAGGGCTTCAGATTCCAATTCCGCTCGATGAATTTCAGTATCGAGACGTGGTCCGCGTAGGTGTGGCTGATGTGACCGCCCTTGGTGAACGGAGAAACCACGATCAGCGGAATCCGCGGCCCGTCGCCGAAGAAATCGAGCGGCTGGATGTAGCCGGAGTCGTAGAAGCCGCCGCCTTCGTCGAACGTGACGATGAACGCGGTGTCCGCCAGGAGGTCCGGCTTGGCATTCAGGTGATCCATGATGTTCTCGACCATTCCTTCGAAAAGGTCGAGCTTCGACGAGGCCGGGTGACCATCGAGCAAGCCGTCCGGCTTCACGAAGGACACTGACGGCAGGTCATCGTTGTCGATCGCGGCAAGGAAGTCCGTTGCGTCCTTGATATGCGCGGATCTCTGCGCCGGATCGCCCATAATCGAAGTCACGTAAGATTCGAAGTTGCAGATGTTGCAGTAGGCCGCGCCAACCTGCACGAGAGGATTGGTGCTGGTCGGATTGTGCTGGAGAGCCACGGCCGCGTTGTACGCCCCGGCGTAGTAGGCCCAGGAGATGTTTTTCTCGTTGAGCGCATCTCCGATCGTGCGGAGATCACTGGGTGGGATGGAGCCGCCACTGGCAGCGCCGGCGGTGTCCACCGTGCCGTCCGGAAGGAAGCCGGGCGAGTCATTGTTGATCATATAGAAGTGGCCCGGCTTGCAATTCGGATCGGGACTGTAAGGGAGCGACTCGAGGTATTCCAGGATCGGCTTGATGCCCGGCTGCGTGGGATCGCCGCATTCGGTGAAGTTGCCGTCGAACAGAAGGTCAACCGTGTAGACATCATCTGTGCCAGGTAGAGGATTGGGGTTGGCAATGTGAGATGGTGGTGTGGTCGGGTTGCCCTTGCCGTCGGACCAGAAGATGGCGTCGCCGGTGCCGAGCATCACGTGGTTGGCCCCTGTGCCACCCATGAAGGATTGGTGAAAATTGTCGCTCATGGAATATTGATCGGCGAGTTGCTTCAGGACGGGTACGTCTCCGGCCTGGACGTTGTAGAACGCCATCGAATTGCCACCGCCGTTGTCGTCAAATGCCGGAGGGTTGTCGAACACGGAGTCCAGCTGGTTCGTGTAGTTGGTGATCACGAACGGATAGAGATCGCTCAAGCAGCCCGAAGGATTGCGCCGCGTGGCGTTCCGGATATTGCAATCGGATTGCTGCCACATCTCGAAGAGCCGGTGCGTGGAATCCCCCGTGTAGGAATCGTATGGGAGGAGGCTGCCCTTGAGCGGGAAGGGTCCGTTCGGCAGCGAGCTGAAATTCTGCACGCGCGTATCCGGATCGGGCAGGACGAAGGTTTGAGTGAACTCGCTCGCCGCGCCCGTGGTGAGAAGGTTGAGGTCGTCCGCATCCAAGGACGGCTCGATCGCTGCCAGGAATGGCGCCGGCGTGCCGGGAGGAAATATCGTTTTGACTGGCGCGAAGTTGAGAGTCGGCTCGGGCAAGGTTGAGTAGGGCGCTTTGTCATCCTTGTCGAGACTGATGAAGTATTTCGTTTTGAAGGGCCGGATGGCCTGGAATTGAGCCGCCTTCGAGAAATGGGGGCCGAGCGAACCGTCGGGCTTGATGATCCCTTCCGAAAGCAGGTTCAGGACCGAATCCCTGCTCGTCGGCACATACGTCGCGAAGAGGTGATCGAACGAGCGGTTTTCACCGATGAGGACGATGACGTGTTTGATCGGAGTTTCGGTTTCTGGATGATGAGCGTCGCCATCATGGGCAGGTTGGCCCCACACGGGACTCGTGAACGACGTAAGCGTGACGAGAAGCACGCCGACTGTCGCGCGCTCCCACCATTTTCTTAGATAGGACTTGGCCATGCTTTCCTCCGATGTTTAACGGCTCAGCCGTTTGTGGAACAACGCGGAAGGCTGGCTGAGCGGCGTTGCGTGGGTATTACAGGACTATTGAAGGGCGATGATTTAATGCGAGGGGATTCCAAATGGCGGCCGCACAAGAAAACACGTTGCGAATTGGCGGGAAAGCGGGAATTTATTCACAGCAAATTTACATATTCCCGGAATGGACTTCGTGCGGCTAGTTTTTCAGGGCGTTCTCGACGAGCTTTTCGAGCTTTTGATCCAGGCCTTTGGCGACCGCGTCCACTTGCGGCGACTTGAATCTTCCAAACAGACTCGACGGAAGATCGTAGCTGATGTGCGTCAGGTTATCCGCGGCGACGTACACGTACATTCTTAGCGGCGCGAATTCTCCGGCGCGGAGATCCGCTTGCGTCATTTCAACAGCGAAGAGCGGATTGCCGACTTCGTACTGCCGCGCCGAGGCGCTTTCCCCTTTCAAGCCCAGGAGTTGTCCGTGATCCCGCACGGCGAAGAGCATGAAGCCGCTGCTTCCTTCCATCGCCCGAATTCCTGCTTCGGCTTTTGCGGTGTCGAGCGGAGGCTTCATAAGCGAGTTGAAAGCCGCGGTGTCGAACTTGCCCAACTGGCTCTCGATGGCACTCGTCACAGCATCGAAAGATTTCGGTGAGGTGTACTCGATGCGGATAACTGACAAAGACGTGACGCGCGGCGGTGGAGGCGCCTCATCGGCGCCCGAAATTGGAATTGCCGCTACGCTGACGACTGCCAGCGTGAAGAGCGCCGGCAAAAGGATGCGTGGTTTTTTCATATCGATGTCTCCCCTTCTTTGAGACCTGACGGCATCAAAAGGATTCCAACGAAGAGATCGGCCTGTCAAGCTAGGGGCGACTTTGCAGCGGGAGATTGGTTCATTTGCGCAGCTCGTTAAGGCTGCGGTCGGCCTCTATTCCTACTTGACGGCATAATTCTGCTTGCCCGACCGGACAGTGCAACCTTGACTTATCGGCGATGACCTTCAACTCGTCTTCGGATAGCGTCGCATCTATGTGACGGAGAACAAACTTCCCAAATGATTTATCCGAGGCGATGAGACGGTTCAGCCTGTCGAGATGCGTCCATCGCTTCAGAAAAAGTTGTCCCACGTAGTAGCTAGTTCCATCAGAGATTTCCCCATCATTACACTGACCGAATTTCTTAAATAGGCGGTAGAGACTACCCCAGTTCTCCGGCTGTGCTTGATGCCGCCACTGGTCCTGCATTTCATTGCAACGATTCTGGGCGCTTGCTCTTGCCGGAGCCGTAAGGGAACAAACAACCAAGATAGTGATTACCGCGACCGTGAAAAATGGTCTCACGATGAGAAGTATACAATCAGCTCGTCAGGCTAGCCTAAAGTCCGAATTGCTGGCGCCCGGTAGGTGGGATGATCGGAAAACAACCCACCACTGCAAGCTCGGCAGAGTGCCGCAAGTGATTGCTGAGGCTGGTCATGCGGGTGTAACACTTTTTTCATGCCGGGTTCAAGGTTCCGAAGTATCATTGGATTTTAGGCCTAGGTGTGCCCGCATGGCGATCACGACTCCCGACATCCTGAGTGTCCCTCAACCGGCGCCGCAGAAGACGGCCGCGACGAAGCGCGAGTATCCGGGCGCGCTGGTGGTGGTGGAGGGAATCGACGGCTCGGGGAAAAGCACGCAGCTCTACCTGCTGAAGCGGTGGCTCGAAATCAGCGGCTATCGCATTCACTTCACGGAGTGGAATTCTTCGCCGCTGGTGAAATCCGCGACGCGGCGCGGGAAGCAGCGGCGGCTGCTGACGCCGACGACCTTCTCGATGCTGCACGCGGCCGATTTCGCCGACCGCTGCGAGCGGCAAATCCTGCCGCTGCTCCACGGCGGCTACCTGGTGCTCGCCGACCGCTACATCTATACGGCGTTTGCGCGCGACGCAGCCCGCGGCTGCTCTCCCCACTGGCTCCGCAACCTCTATAGCTTCGCGCCGGTGCCGGACATCACGTTTTATTTCCGCGCGCCGCTGGAAGTGGCGGTGAACCGGATCGTCGCCGGGCGGCTGAAGCTGAAATACTACGAGGCCGGAATGGACCTGGGGATTTCGCTCGATCGCGCCGAGAGCTTCCGCATTTTTCAGGAGCGAATCCTGAGCAATTACGATCAGATGGTCGAGACGGACCACTTCGTGCTGATGGACGGCACGGTCCGCGTGAACAAGCTCCAGAAGCTGATGCGCCAGCTTCTCGGCGAACGAATCGATCTGAAGCAATTCGCGCCCAAGAAAAAATGAAGCCGCCCCGCGCCCAATCCAAGCCCGACGTCCCGCCGAACGGCCGCCCTTCGAAGCACGCCAAGAAGAACGGCAACGGCGCAGCGCGATTCTACGGAATCCCGATGCCGGGCGTCCGCACCGAGGACCTGAGCGGAAGCCTGATCGTGGTGGAGGGAACGGACGGCTCGGGCCGCTCGACGCAGATTTCGCTGCTGACCGAATGGCTGGAATCGGAAGGATTCGCGGTGCAGACGATGGGGCTGCGCCGGTCGTTTCTGGTGGGCGAGGACATCGACGCACTGCTGGCCGAAAACGCGGTGACGCGCATGACGCTCGCGCTGATGTACGGCACGGATTTCTTCGATCAGCTCGAGCGGCGGATTCTGCCGGCGCTGCGGTCGGGATTGATCGTGCTCGCCGACCGCTACATCTTCACGCTGATCGCGCGCGCGGCGGTCCGCGGGATCGGCCGGGACTACCTGCACGGGATTTACGAAATCGCGCTGCGGCCCAACCTGACCTTCTGGCTGAACGTGCGGCCGGAGGTCGCGTTCGACCGGGAATTCAAGAAGTCGCAGACGATCAGCTACTGGGAATCGGGGCGGGACATGTCGCTATCGAACGACTTGTTTCAATCGTTCATCCGCTACCAGTCGATGATCAAGCGGGAATTCGAGTATCTTTCGAAACGGCACGGCTTCATCGAGCTGGACGGCGAAGGAAGCGTCTCCGAAGTAAACCGAGTGTTGCGGCGGCGGATCGCGTCGCACCTGGGAATCCGGAGCACGCACTACAAGCCTTCGCACGCGCTCGCGCACCTCTGGCGCTGACGAGTGGCCGCACCGGTCCAACTGGCGGCGATTGACGCGGGATCGAACGCGATCCGGCTGGTCATCGCGCGAGCCACCTCCCGAAACAACATCGAAATTCTCGAGACCGAGCGCGCGCCCGTGCGCCTGGGACACAACGCGTTCACGCGCCACATGCTCGACGACGAAACGATCTCGCGGGCGGCGCGCGTCTTCCGGCATTTCCGCGACCGCATGGACCACCATCACGTGAGCGCGTACCGTGCGGTGGCGACCGCCGCGGCGCGCGAGGTGCGCAACTACCGGCGGCTGATGGAGCGCATTCGGCGGAAATCCGGAATCGAGCTGGAAGTGATCGGCAGCGAGGAGGAAGCGCGGCTGGTGTGCTCGGCCGTACAGCGGACGCTCGGCGGGCGCGTGAAGCCGCGGGCGATTTTCGATCTGGGCGGCGGCAGCCTGGAGCTGAACTTCTTTAAGGATGGCGCGCTGCAACACCGCGTCGCGCTCCCGCTCGGCACGATCCGGCTGAAGGAAACGTATTCGATCGAGGGCGCAATCGACGAAGACAGCGCGAAGCGGCTCCAGCTGCACACGCTGGCGCTGCTGCGCAGCGCGATGCCCTCGCCGCCGAAGCTTTCGCGCGCGATGGCGGTGGCATGCGGGGGAAACGCCGAGGCGCTGGTACGGCTCGCACCGGGGCCGTTGGTGGGAAGAATTCCGTCGATCAACGTGCGGCTGCTGCGCGACCAGAGATGGCGGCTGCTGGGATTGGACGTCGCCGGGCGGGTGCGCGCGTTTCGCGTGCGCCGCGACCGCGCGGAAGTGATGGGAATCGCGTCGATCATCCTGACGACGGTGGCGAAGTGGCTCGACCTGCGCGCGATGCTAGTGCCGGGAGTGGGCGTGAGAGAAGGGCTGCTGCTCGATCTCGTTGGCGAGCAGTATTCGGGCGCGGCCGCATCGGCGGAAGAAAAGGACCGCGCGGAAGAGTTGCTGGCCGGCGTGCGATGGTTCGCTCGGCGCCATGATTGCAATCCGCAACACTCGGATCAGGTGGCGCAGCTGGCGCTTGGGCTTTTCGATCAGTTGCGCCCGATCCACGAGATGGGCGCGGAGCCGCGGCTGGTGCTCGAAATGGCCGCGCTGCTGCACGACATCGGACATTTCGTGCATCGCAAGTCGCACCACCGTCACGGAGAGTATTTGGTGCGCTACGGCGAGATTCCCGGGCTGCGCGGCTGGCGGCGCGACATGGTGGCGGCGCTGGTGCGATATCACAACTGCAAGTCCGAGCCGGAAGTGGAACACGCGTCGTATTCGTCGCTCGACGGCGAGCGGAGGCGGCAGGTGCGGCTGCTGACCTCGCTGCTGCGAATCGCCGAGAAGCTGGAATCGGAGCACGCGCAGCGCGTAGCCGGCGTGGACGTGCAGATCGCCGGGCACCGCGCGGTGTTCCTGATTCGAGCGGCGGAGGGCACGCGGCTCGATATCGCGGGGCTCGAGCGGAAGTGCGGCTTGTTCGAGAAGGAGTTCCACCTCAAGGCCGAGTTCCGGCGCGATCAGCGAAGGGAAAAGGTGGCGTAGGCCATGATTCTTTACATCGTCCGCCACGGGATCGCGGTCGATCGCATGGATCCGAAATGTCCGCCCGAAGCGGAGCGGCCGCTGACGGCCCGGGGCGTGCAGAAGACGCGATCGGCGGCGCTCGGACTGCGCGCGCTGAGCGTGAAGCTAGATGTGTTGATCACGAGCCCGTACGTGCGCGCGGCGCAGACGGCGGAAATTTTCGCCGAGGCGCTCGGATATCCGCCGGAAAAAATCCGCGTGAGCGAGGCGCTGAAGCCCAACGAGAATCCCGCAACGATCCTCACCGAAATCTTCCGCCTGCGAGCAAAGGAAGTGATGCTCTGCGGGCATGCGCCGCACGTCGATCATCTGATATCCCATCTGGCGGGCGCGCGCGGCACTTTCACGGCGATGAAGAAGGCGGGGATGGCTTGCTTCGAACAAGCCGGCGGGCATGGCCGGTGGGAGCTGCTCTGGTACCTGACGCCGAAGACGCTGCGCGAGATGGGCGACTAGGCGGGTGATCTAAGCGGTCCGCCGCGCCGGAAACGACGCGGCCACGAGCGCGTGGCCCCACTGAAATCCCGCGCGCCACGTGAGCCAGGGGGAGTTGGGCCCGGCGCTCATCTGGAGAAATTCCTGTAGCAAAGCCTTCCGCTTCGCATCCATTCGATCGATCCATTCCTTTTGAGTCGCGGGGCTGAGTTTCGAGGCGCTGCGGCGTATCCGGGCGCGGAGCACGTCGATATCGTGCACGTCGCCGAGCAGGTCCTGCATCCGCCTCAGATCGTCGCCCCAAACCTCCGAGCGCTGCGGCAGAAAATTTTCGACGATGTAGCGGAAACGCTTGATGCCGATCCGCAGACGGTGCCAGGCCACGGCGCTGCGGCTCTTGCGGGCTTTCTGAAACAGGTCGGCAGCTGTGTTGAGCTGCGCAAGCGCCAGGCGCTGAAAAACAACGCTCTCCATGGGGAAGAATCGCGCTTTCGGCACCAGCTTGCGCGTGAGCTTCTTCCACGCCTTGCGGTCGAACTGGTCGAGCGCGCGTTCCGCTTTTGCGCGGTGGATCCTCTCCTGGCCGGCCAGCGTCCGCAGCATGTACTTTCGCACGAGGTCGCGCGGCGGCCCGAGCTTCTTCACCCAGGACTTCTCCACCTGCGTATCGCGCAAGTCGCCGAGGGCACGGAAGAGATCGCCGCTGGCCTTCTTGAGTTTGCGCCATCCCGGACCGGGGTTGACCTCGCTCAGCGCGTCGGCCATGGTCCGGCAGCGGCGGAGCGCGACGCGCAGATCGTGAACGTCGTCAGCGTCCCAGCCGTGTCGCGCGTTATTTGCCCGCTCGAGGACGCGGTCCATCCAGACTTCGAGGCCAATGCTCTTTGTGGCGATGCCGGCGGGCAGTGACATCGTGAGCGCCATGGGACTTCCAATCGATCCGGAGGGCCAGAACGGAAGCGATATGGTAACCCGGTCAGGGTGATTTTTCCAGCGGGGGCCGGATTAGGAGACGAAGGCGCAGCCGACGCGCATGCGGCCGCTTTCCATTCGCACCGTGTAGATCTTGCGCAGAACGACGCGCACCGGCGGGAGAATCGGCACGTGGAGGACGGCGTTGAACTGTTCGGAAAGGGCCTCGGCGCTTTCGAGCTGGAGAGCGACGCCGCCATAGCTGAGGTCTATCACCTTCGTGGACGTCTGGCCGATTTCGGCAAGCACGGCGTGGGCTTTGGTTCCGGCGAGGGACACGCGCTCCCACTTTCGCTGTTCAGACTGCGGCGCGGGGCTTGGAACGACGGTCGGCCCGGCGGGCACAGCGGCAGCGGCGGCAGCAGCGGCTCTTGGGGGAGGCGCGGCGGGGGCTGCCTCGCGCGGAGGATGCGTTTCGAGCGGAATCACGCGCGAAGCCGCGCGGCCCGAATGCTTCAATTCATAAAGCCTCTTGTCCGCCAAGGCCAGTAGATCGCTTTTCTGATCGCCATCCTGCGGGTGGACCGCGACGCCGAAATCGAGCGTCACTCCAACGTCGAGCTTGAGCGGGCGCAATTCGCTTTCGTATTGCGCGCGAACGCGGCGGCAAAGAGTGACGGCTTGTTCGGGGTCCGTTTGCGGCAGGAGCAGCGCGAATTCGTCGCCGCCGATGCGAAACGCGAAGTCGGAAGCGCGCAGAGTCTTGCTCAGGGTGGTTGCGGCGATTTGCAGCACACGATCGCCCTGCAAATGCCCGTGGCGATCGTTCACTTCCTTGAGTTTGTGCAGATCGAGGATGACGACGGCAAGCTGCTGGCCGTAGCGCTTTGCGCGGTTCAATTCCTTTTCGCAGTATTCATCGAAGAGCCGGCGATTGTAGAGACCGGTCAGGGCGTCGGTGGCAGCGTTGATCTGTAGTTTCTTGAATTCGTCGTACTCGATCAGGATCGGAACGCGCAGAATATTGGCGGAAGAAAGCACATCGACCATCGCGGTCTTGAGGGAAACTTTTTTTCCGAGACTATCGGAGAGCTGGCGGCGCCGCTCGAGGATTCGCGTCCAGTATTCGCTGCTCTGCACCTCGGTGAAATCGATCTGCGAAATCGTGCGAAAAAATTGGCGCAGGAATTGTCCACGGACGGATTCGTCGAGACCGTCGAGGGTCTCGACCAACAAATCCAGAAAAGAGTCTTCCGCCGATGGCTGCGGCTCAAAAGCTTCGCCGGGCTGGGGCATGAATAGGTTCCGAATTAGTTTTAGCCTATCCTGAAATCAAGGACAACCTGCGGGGACGCTTATTATGTAGCACGAGGCAGTCCAAATCCCATACGAGAATCAGCTCGAAAGGCCTCCGTAAGTTGCTGCTGAGATGAAAATTAGGCCTGTGCTTGCAGCGCCTTGCGCGAGATCCACGCGGATGGCCTAAAAAGTGAAAAGGGATTCCACTTTATTCCCAGGATGATGCAGGTGGCGCAGTCGAACCTGTGGAAAATTCCTAGCCGATTGGTTTGAGGAATTCGACGCCCGCGAGGTAAACATCACCTGCTTCCTGCTGGCGTTTCACCCTCGCCTGAATCGGCGGCATTCCGGCAGGGACCAAGCCCGATGAAGTAATCGACGGAGCGGGAATCGTCAGCGTGACGTAGCCGTTGATGGCCAGCGGACGAGGACTCGTAATAAATGCGCCCAGGGCGCTTATATCGAGGGTTTTGGCCAGTTCCATGAACTGGTCTCCCTGCGCATCCCTGCCGCGGATGAAGAGCGGTACCTGGAGATGGATCCGCTGAACGCGCCGACGTTCATCGTCCAACGGTGGCACCCCTAACCTTTGATGGACAGCGTTTTCTCTTACGCTCATTGGTACCCAAGTAGTAGTACTGATTTGAACCGCAATTCAAATGCAAGTCTCCGTCGCCCGACGTGCATTATTTAAGCCACGTACTATCATGGGCTTGCGGGATTCCACGCGAGCCATGACCGGACGCGGGGAACAGGAATGTGCAAAATTGCGCGAATTCACTTCCGGGATTGTGCAAACGTAGGACGCATTTACCATTGACACTTTTTTGACGCTTTGCGAGCATACGTTTCCTCATACGATTCCACTCGATTTTCGAGGTAAGCATGAGAGTGGTGTCTTTGCGCGCGATCTGAGGCCCCGGGGAGGGCGAGTTGCCGAAGAGCATGACGCTCGACAAGCAGGCGGCCAGTCAGGCGAGCTTTCAACTGGTTGCGAGTGTCCTGGATGCCCTCGATCGTCCGCTTTTGGTCTCGGATCGCCACGGCCAGATTCTCTTTGCCAATTTGCACGCGCAGGACGCCTTGCGCGCACGGGGACTGCAAGACAAGCCGGCGCTGAACCTTTTTCAAGATGTTCTAAACGCCGACCGCAAGGAAGTCCTGCGCCAACTGGAAGGCGGAGAGCAGGAAGTCAGCCTTTCCATCGAATCGGCGGAAAGCAAATGCCGCGCCCGGATTCGCTGGCTGCCCGAACCCGACTGGCTGGCCGTTTTTTTCGAGCCGTCTGCTTCGGAACCTCCCGCGGGTGAGGCGGAGATGCGCGAGACGGTCCAGGAGCTGATGCAGGAGCGGGAAATCACGTATCGGAATCTTCTGGCCGCGTATTTGCGTCTCCAGGAAGCGAACCAGCAGAAGACCGTGTTCCTCGCGTCCGCCGCGCATGAATTGAAGACGCCTCTCGCCGTGATGAAGGGCTACTACGAGATGCTGCTCACCGGCTCCCTTGGAAAGCTGAGCGAACGGCAGCGGGACATCCTGAAGGAATCGAAGGAAAGCTGCGACCGTTTGGTGCGCGTCGTCTCGATGTTCCTGAACTATTCGGCGCTGGAGAGCGGCAAGCTCGTGCTGCAATTGCACGAAAACGATTTGCGAGACTGCATCAATGACATGGCCGGCCGCTGGCACGACGCATTCCAACGTTCCAACGTCCGCTTGGACATCCAGGTTCATGACCATCTGCCGATGTTCAAGTTCGATTATCAGAAAGTGCAGCAGTGCATGGTGAACCTGCTGGACAACGCGCTGAAGCACACGCCGTCAGGCGGCAGCGTCACCTTGCGGGCCGAGCCGCACTTTTGGGAACGGCGTCTCGCCGAAGCAATCCCGTCGGAGGATCGGCGCCGCGGGAATGGCGACCGCCCGAACAGCATTCTGATCACCGTGACGGATACGGGCACCGGAATCGCGGCGGAGTTTCATCAGGAGATTTTCGAGGAGTTCGTGCGCGTCGATCCTTCATCCTCGGGTATGGGGCTCGGGCTCGCAATCACGAAGCGATTGATCCAGGCGCATCGCGGGAAAGTCTGGGTGGATAGTGAAATGGGCCGCGGAAGTTCATTTTCCTTCCTGCTGCCCATCTATCTCGATTAAGCGAGAGCGAAAGAACGTCGCTCGCTTTACAGGAAAAAACGATGGCGATTAAACCAAAAGAAAAGATCATGGTGGTGGACGACGAGCAAAGCATCCGGAAATATCTCCGGACGCTGCTGGAAGTCGACGGCTTCGAGGTCGAAACTTTGTCGAGCGGGAAGGAAGCCCTCCAGCGCATCGGTGAAGGAGAACGGCCGTACTTCATTATTCTCGATGTGCTGATGCCCGAGATGGACGGCCTCGAGACGCTGCGGCAATTGATGCAAGTGGACCGCTCGCTCAACGTGATCATGCTCTCGTGCAGCAATGAGGTGAACACGGTGGTGGAAGCGATCCGCCTGGGCGCGCTCGACTACCTGACCAAGCCATTTGAAAAGCCGGAGCTCGACGCGGCGTTCTTAAAGTGCCAGCAGAAGCAGCAGCTGCGCCAGGAAAACCAGGCGTTGAGGGAATACTGCGAGGCCCTGACCGAGGATATCTCGTTCCTGGCGGCCAGCCCGCAAATGCTCAAGATCCGGCAGCAGATTTTGCAAATTGCCCCGGTGGACGTGCCGATCTTCATCAGCGGCGAAAGCGGAGTCGGTAAAGAAGTGGTCGCGCGGATGATCCATCTGCGCTCGAAGCGCCAGCAGCAGCCGTTCATCAAAGTGAATTGCGCGGCGCTGCCGGGGGAACTGCTCGAATCGGAGCTTTTCGGCTACGACCAGGGCGCGTTTACGGGAGCGGTGCGGGCAAAGCCCGGGAAGTTCGAGCTTGCGAACAAAGGCACGATCTTCCTCGACGAGATCGCGGAGATGAGCCCGCATCTCCAGGCGAAACTTCTCCACGTGTTGCAGGACGGCCAGTTTTCGCGTCTCGGAGGGCGCGCGGTGATGAACGTCGATGTCCGCGTGCTCGCCGCAACGAATATGGACGTCAAGGAAGCAATGCGCACCGGCCGGTTCCGCGAGGACCTCTACTATCGATTGAACGTCCTCTCCCTGCATATCCCGCCGCTGCGCGAGCGGACCTCGGAAATTCCGCTTCTGCTTCGCCATTTCATGATCAAGTACAGCGAGAAGTATCAGAAGCCGGCGCCCGAGCCTTCGAAGAACCTGCTCGAAGCGGCGATGCGGTACCAGTGGCCCGGAAACCTCCGCGAGCTTGAGAACTTCGTCAAGCGCTACGTGATTCTCGAGGACGACGAGGGCAGCTTCCGCGAACTCCTTGAGATGACGAGCCAGCAGCGCGTTACTCCGCGCGAGGAAACGCCGGTGCCGAAGGAACAGGGCCTCAAGGCGCTCGTGCGCGGCTTGAAGGACGAAGCGGAGATGGAAGCGATCGCCGATGCGCTTGAGAAAACGAACTGGTGCCGCAAGGACGCGGCGCGCATGTTGGGAATCAGCTACAAGGCGCTGCTCTACAAGATGCGCCAGTTCAATCTCGATTCCGGCCGCGGGTCGCGATCCACGGCCGCGAAAGCTGCTGCGGCCGCGCGAGAAGCTGCCGCGAAGGAAGCTGCTGCAAAAGAAACCGCCGCAAAGGAAACCGTCAAGGAAGAGGTTCCGGTCGCGCCGGTTCGCGGTTCTTAGCGGCGTCACAATATCGCCAGCGCGAATTCAACTCGCGCACGCGGTTGGGCGCATCCGCTCGAGGAAACGAGCGAGTCGTGGGCGGGTGCGTAGTCCTATACCCCGTCTAAAGAGTTGCATACCTAGAGCACATACCCCGAGATTGCACTATCCATTTGCCCTTGGCTTGGTCTAGTATTCCGGTCCGAAACAGGCCACACGCGAAAATCCTTCGCGTGCGAATCGGGTAATCAACGCCACTCACCCGAGATAGCAGAAAAACCTTTGTTGTTTACAAAGGGGTTGGTCGTCGCGCAGATGTTTGAGCAGAGAACTTTGCGCGCGACCTTCCCAAGAAATGTAGAAAAGCCGCAGACCCTGCGAGATCCGCGGTCTTTGGAAGAGCGATTGCTGATTCTGTACGGAAGGAATGCTGTGCACTTCAACCCAGCTCTGAAGGAGCAGCAGGAATGACGGAACGTCGCATGGCCCGCCGGTACGACTTGTCGCTGCCGGTCAACATACGCATGCCCATTACGCGAGAACCCAAGCCGCACAGTGGCCAGACCCGGGACATTTCCACGCGCGGCGTTTATTTCATGGTCAAGAAAGATCTCGCCCCTGGAACCGAAGTCGACTTCACGCTGACTCTACCCGCGGAAATCACGCGCGGCACGGAAGTGTTGGTCCGCGCTCATGGACGCGTCGTGCGCGTCGACAAGCGGTCGGACGACGATCACGAGACAATCGGAGTCGCGGCGGTGATCGAGCGCTACGACATCATTCGCGGCGAGGGTTCTCACACTTAGTTTTGAACCGCGCGGCTGCGGGAGGAGTAGATCGGCTGAATTCCTCCCACGAGCCGCATCTCCCGCACCCACTTTTTCGCACGTTCTCGCGCCGACATTCGCCCGCTCTTTCCTGTTCACGGACTCTCGCGGCACGATGTTCCCTCTAAATCCCCCAACAGCATAGTGCGCGGGTGGGTATCCAGCGCGAGGTTACAGGACCATCGCCGGGAATTCGCGTTCCCGAAAGTACCAACCTTTTTCAGACTGTCCGCGGAAATTTCTTGCCACATATGCATGTAAGGTGGTGCATGGCTCGCCCGGGGAGGCAGGGAAGGCTTAATGGAATGAAGGGCTTAGAGAAATCTCGGCCTTGGAGTGGAGAATCCAAAACGGGCCTGTTTTGAGGAGGGTTTGGCGGGCGGTGTGCAACGTCAATCCGGGGAGAATTTTCGACCCCGGTTTCTGTCCCTCAAACTCAATGGCCTCCACAGCCCCGTTGAAACCTGACGCGTCCACACACGCCGGCGATCTGCCGCCCGAGCACGTCTATTTCGGCCCGTCCAGCACGATGCAGGCGGTCCGGCAAAAAGTGGAGCGAGCGGCCGGCCTGAACGTCCCCATCTTGATTCTCGGGGAAAGCGGAACCGGGAAAGAGGTGCTTGCGCACTTCATCCACAGCCGCTCGCCGTGGCGCGACGGCCCCTTCGTCAAGGTAAATTGTCCGGCGATTCCGGGAACGCTGCTCGAGAGCGAACTTTTCGGATTTCAGAAAGGCGCATTCACTGGCGCCAACGCGGCGAAGCCCGGCCGCATGGAGATGGCACAGGGCGGCACGCTCTTCATGGATGAAATCGCCGAGCTCGATGCGAGCTTGCAGGCGAAATTGCTTCACGTTCTTCAGGACGGCCATTTCACGCGCATCGGCGATCATGAAGAGAGGCAGATGGACGCCCGCGTGATCTGCGCGACGAACCGCCAGCTCCAGCGCGAAATCGAGAACGGGGGCTTCCGCTCGGATCTCTTTTACCGCATCAACGTGATCAGCATCGCGCTGCCGGCGCTTCGCGAGCGACGCGAGGACATCCCGTATCTGGCGGAGTACCTGCGCCAACAGTTCAATCGCCGGTTCCAGCGCGAGGCCGTGCCCCTTTCGAATGAGACGCTTCATTTGTTGCAGCAGAGGGATTGGCCCGGAAATGTGCGGGAACTCGAAAACTGCATGGCCCGCTACGTCGTTCTGGGAACGGAAGAAACGTTCTACGCCGACCGCACCGAGAAAACTCCTTTGCATTTCGCGTATGAAACGACTCCGGAAGGCAACATCCCTCTCAAGCGCATCTCGCAGCAAGTCACACGGCGGATGGAACGCGACGTCATACTGAAGGTTCTCCAGGCCAACCATTGGAATCGACGAAGAACCGCCGAGGTGCTGAAAATCAGCTACCGCGCCCTGCTTTACAAGGTTCGCCAGGCGGGTCTCCCTGCGAAGCGCCCGCGCCGCAAGGTGGAAACAGAGGCTGGAATTGCGCCGGAATCGTCGGCGCAGGCGGATTAGGGTTTCGGCAACAGCCCCTCTGGTTATCTGAAGTCTGCCTGCCGCGGCCGACCACCGATTTTTGCCCTCGTCCTTACGCCGCCGCGACCGTTTTCAACCCCTCGTACAGCTGGTTTTCGATGCCGCGCGCACCCGTGTCTGGTATGAAATCGTCCGCTCCGTCCGCCTTGCCCCTGCTCATCAATTCGGCTAGCCTAAATTCAGAATGAGTAAGGCGAACGGCAAGCCAAGTCTGAAAGTCTGCCTCCTCTCGCCGCACCCGATGGTTTTGGACGAATTCCATCGCTTGCTGGAGGATTGCGGCTTTCAGATCACATCCAAACAGCTCGATTCGATGCTGGCGCCGGATCTGCGAAATCTCGATGTGCCGAAGGCGGCGGTATACGTGATCGACGCACACGCGGCGCGCCAGGCAACGGGAGCGCTTTTGGGCAATATTCTCGAGCGCTACGCGTCCGCCCGCCTGCTGGTTGTCGGCGACAAGCTGAAAGAGGCCGATAGCTACGCCCTGCTGCGCCAGGGAGCCAAGGGAATCCTGACGTACGCGGAAGCCCGCGAACAACTCCCCCGCGCGCTGCCGCAGGTTGCGGCCGGAGGTATTTGGGTCCCGCGCCCCGTGCTTTCCCGCTTTGTCGACTCGATTCTGAGCAGCACGCAGGGGCGAAGGCTGCGCGTGGATTCGCCGAATGAACTCAGCCGGCGCGAGCAAGAGGTGCTCAGCGCCCTGCTCGAGAACCTGGCCAACAAGGAAGTGGCCGACCGCCTGCACATTTCCGAGCGCACCGTGAAGTTTCACGTTTCGAATTTGCTTGCCAAGTTCGGCGTGCGCCGCCGGGCCGACCTGATCCTCCTCTGCTACCAGCGCCGCAACGCCGGAGATTAGCTCCACTCTCAGTAGCGGCTTTCCCTTTCCCGCGCCGCAGACCGGCGATCCTGGTATTCGCTGCTATAATTCCCGCGCCGGATTCCGGGCGACACACCCATCCCCATGGTCACTTTCTCGATTGAAAACTTCGGCTGCCGGGCCACGGAAGCGGACGCCGCCGCTCTTCGCCGCGGATTGCTCGGGAACGGACTGACGCCCGCCGCCGGGCATGACTCGGCGGATGTGGTCGTGCTGAATACCTGCACCGTGACGGCCGCGGCGGATTCCCAGGCGCGCGAGGCGGTGCGAAAGATTCATCGCGCCAATCCCGGAGCGCGCATCGTCGTCACCGGCTGCTACGCGCAGCGCGCGCCCGAAGAACTCGCCGCGATGGACGGAGTCGCGTACGTGGTCGGGAATTCGCACCAGGCGGAAATCCCCGGCGTCGTGCGCGGGCTTCTGGCGCCGCGGGCCGAGAGGCGCGACTTTGTCCCTGTGGCGCATCTGGAAGACGACGCCATGTCTCTCGCGCGAGGCCCCGCGAAAATCTTGACCGGCGACATCTTCGCGCAATCAACGGTGCAGATCGCGCCAGCGAGTTTTATGGCGGGCGGCCACACGCGGCCGATCTTGAAAATTCAGGACGGGTGCAGCAATCGCTGCTCCTACTGCGTGATTCCGTTTGTCCGCGGGCGCAGCCGGAGCCTGCCGCCGGATGAGGTCGTGCGGGAAGTGCACGCGCTGACGGTTGCGGGCGCCAAAGAAATCGTGCTGAGCGGAATCAACCTCGGCAGCTATGGGCGCGACCTCACGCCGCGCGCGGGGCTCGCCGGGGTCGTGCGGCGAATCCTGGATGAGACCGAAATCCAGCAGCTCCGCCTCAGCTCGATCGAGCCGCAGGACGTGACCGAGGATTTCGTCGAGCTGGTTGCGTCGTCCGATCGCATTGCGCCGCATTTTCACATCCCTCTGCAATCCGGGTCCGACCGCATCCTGCGTGCGATGCATCGCTGGTACCGCTCCGAGCATTACGCCGAGCGCGTGAAGCTCATCCGCCGCCGACTGCCCGATGCAGCAATCGGCGCGGACGTGATCGTTGGCTTTCCCGGCGAAACAGACGAGGATTGGGGGGACACGGTCGGATTCATCGAGAGCCTGCCGTTCACTTACCTGCATGTGTTTTCATTTTCCGAGCGGCCGGGCACGGCGGCCGCCTCGCTCGGCGACGCTGTTCCCCTGAAAACCATCCGCGAAGGCGCACGCGCCTTGCGCGCATTGGCGGAAGAGAAATCGGCGGCGTTTCGCGCGGCGCAGGCTGGGAGGGTTGTGCGCGCGCTCACGCTTGCCCGCGGAGGAGACGACTGGACTGGCGGGCTCACGGCGAATTACCTGAAGGTCCGGATCGCCGGACGCCATCCCGCGAACGAGTGGCACGAGGTGTGCCTGGACAGCGATTGCGTTGCGGAGGAACTGCGGGCCGAGCCAGCGGAAATCAGCTCTCGAAAATGACCTGGGCGAGGGCGAGATTGCCGCTGTGCGTGATCGAAACTGAAATGCGTTTTACGCCGAGGCGATCGGCAAACTCCCGCGCCACGCCTTCGAGGCGAAGCCCGGGCCTTCCGCTGGGCTCGCGCGTCACTTCGATATCGCGCCAGCGCACGCCGCGACGCCAGCCAGTCCCGAGAGCCTTCATCGCCGCTTCCTTCACCGCAAATCGCGCGGCGTAGCGCTCGTAGCGGTTCTTGTGGGTTTCGCAGTACGCGACTTCCGCGGGCGTGAACAGCCGCTCGAGAAACGGCGCGCCGTGGCGCGTGATGGCCGCTTCGATACGGTCGATTTCGGCGATGTCGAGTCCCAGTCCGACGATCACTTAGTCTCTGTGGCACAGACACTCCTGTCTGTGCGCTCCTAGCTAAATCAAAACGAAGTAACCTGCGGCGCGATTATACCTATAATGGCGATGCGGCCAGCATCGTTCGTCGCGAAGATGACTCCTACGATTGCGAAAAAGAAGTCACCCCCGTCGAAGCATCGGGTAAAACTCGCCGAATGGAATCTGCGCCGCGCGGATGGCTTGCAGATTCTCGAGGCGCCGGCGCTCGCGCGGATTGGATGGCTGGTCCACGGGTTCAGCACACGTCCGGGCGGCGTGAGCGAGCTCGCCGCGGGCGATGCCAAGCCACAGCGGGCGCTCAATCTCGGCTTCACGGAGTGGGATTCGCGCGAGCATGTGCTGGAGAACCGGAAGAAGTTCTTCCACGCGATCGGCGCGGGCAAGATGCGCGCGATCACGCTGCGGCAGATTCATTCCGATGTCGCGCACCGAGTGGATACTTCCACAGCGCGGGCCGCCGAGGCCCCGCAAGGAGACGCGCTCTTCACGCGCGAGCCGGGTTTGCTGCTCGTCGTACAGACGGCGGATTGCGTTCCGATCCTTCTCGCCGACACCAAGCGGCGCGCCGTCGCGGCGATTCACGCGGGCTGGCGCGGCACGCTTCGCCGCATCGCCGCAAAAACCCTTGGCCGGATGCAGATGGAGTTCGGCACTCGTCCGGAAGATGTGATTGCCGCGCTCGGACCGGGCATCGGCCGCTGCTGCTACGAAGTGGGATCGGACGTCGCGCGCGATTTTCACGCGCAATTTCCGAACGCGCGCGAGTGGTTCGACGGGCCGTTCGACGCGCTCGCCTCCGGCGAAAACGATCCGAACTGGCTCCCGTGGCTCACGATGATGCCGCCTGGCCATCAGCCGCCGCCGCTGCGCGCCCATCTCGATCTCATCGCCGCGAACCGCGCGATTCTCGCCGAGGCGGGCGTCCCGCCGCAGCAGATTTCGTCGTCTGGATTGTGCACCGCCTGCCGCAAGGACCTCTTTTTCAGCTATCGCCGCGAACGCACCACCGGCCGTCTCATGGCCGCGATTGGCATCCGCTGACAATTTGACGAAGGTGTCGTAGCGGCGGCCTTCAGGCCGGCGTCGTTTCGAATTTGAACGCGGCGAAAGGCGCCCACCTGAAGGTGGCCGCTACGCAACCAGCCTCGGAATTGCATTCGAGGCGATTACGAAATGATTGGAGACGATTGCGCGGGCGTTGACGCCCCCGCGGCAAGAGCGAGCTGCCCGCACGCCGCCATCACATCCTGCCCGCGGGAATCGCGCACGAAGACGAGCATGCCCTTGTCCGCAATAATTCGCCGGAATTCCTCGACGCGCGCCGGGTCGGGCTTCTCGTACGGCAGTTCGCCGGGATTCCATGGAATCAGATTCACCTTGGCGCGCAAGTTCGCAAGGAGTTTTACGACGCGGCGCGCATCGTCGGGCGAGTCGTTGAATCCGCCGAGCAGAACGTATTCAAATGTCAGGTGCTCCCACGGCCGCAGCGGGTAGCGCCGGCAAGCGTCGAGAAGTTTTTCCAGCGGATACTTGCGATTGATGGGCATGATTTTGTCGCGCTGCTCGTCCGAGGACGCGTTGAGCGAAATCGCGAGCTTCGGCCGCACCTTCTCCTTCGCCAGCCGCTCGATGCCGGGGACGATGCCGCTCGTCGAGAGCGTCGCGTGCTTCGGCGAAATCGCCATGGCATTGGGATCGAGCAGAATTCGAAGTGCGGCCATCACCGCGTCGTAGTTGAGCAGCGGCTCGCCTTGCCCCATGAGGACGATGTTCGTTTGCGGCTTGAGCACCGCGCGGTTGTCTTCCAGCGCGACGAGCACTTGTCCCACGATTTCGCCTGCCGTGAGATTGCGCACCAGGCCGAGAGTGGCCGTGAGGCAGAACCGGCAATCCACCGCGCAGCCGGCTTGCGTTGAAATGCAGATCGTCTGGCGATTTTCTTCCGGCATGAACACGGTCTCGATATTCGCGGCCTTGCCTTCGCCGAGCGCGAGGACGTAGCGCACCGTGCCGTCGGACGAGTGGTAGCGCCGCACGATCTGCGGCAGCGCGATCGAGGCCTCGCGCGAAAGGCGCTCACGCAGCGCCGCCGGCAGGTTCGTCATCGCGGCGAAATCGAATCGCCGCTCGGCATAGAGCGCGTGATAGATCTGCGCACCGCGATAGCCCGGCTCGCCGAGCGACTCAAGAAACGCGCGCAGCTCTTCCGCGGATTTACCGAGCAGGTTCACTTGCGCGCTAGAGACTTGCGGCGACATCTTGCATCCATTTTAGCACGCCTTCGCGGACCCGCTTTCCCGCCTCGCGCGGCCCGCAATGACATTTGCCATCGCGCATGCCACAATAGAAATAGACATGACGAACGCAACTCACAACGTGCAAAAGGAAATTCTCCCGAACGGGCTGGTGGTCCTGACGGAGCCGATGGAGCACGTCCACTCGGTTTCGGTGGGCATCTGGCTGGGGGCGGGATCGCGGCGCGAGCCGGCCGATCTGAACGGCATCTCGCACTTCATCGAGCACATGGTGTTCAAGGGCACGCGGCGGCGCACCGCGGAAGACATCGCGCGCGAAGTGGACCGCGTCGGCGGCATGCTCGACGCGTTCACGGCCAAGGAAATGGTCTGCTTCAACACGCGCGTGCTCGACGAGCATCTGCCGAAAGCCTTCGACGTGCTCGCGGATATCGTCCTCGAGCCGAAATTCGCGGAAGAAGACATCGCGCGAGAGCAGGGCGTCGTGCTCGAAGAAATTCGCATGACGCAGGACAATCCCGAAGACCTCGTCCACGAGCTCTTCACGCAGAATTTCTGGGCGCCGCACGCGCTGGGAAAGCCGATTCTCGGCACGCCCGAAACGGTTTCTTCGTTCACGCGCGACACGCTGCAAGACTGGTTCCGCCGGTGGTACGCGCCGAATCATCTGGTGATCACGGCGGCGGGCCATCTCTCGCACGCGCAGCTCGTCGATCTCGTCTCCGAGCGCTTTTCGAAGCTCGCGCCCGTCCCGGACGGCGCCACCGACCCGAAGCCCGAAGCCGCGCCGCACATCACGCTGCGCACGAAGAGCGAACTCGAGCAGGTGCACATCTGCCTGGGCGTCCCGGCGCTGCCGCTCACCGATCGCCGCCGCTTCGCCGTTTCGGTGCTCAACAATATCCTCGGCGGAGGAATGTCCTCGCGGCTGTTTCAAAACATCCGCGAACGCCAGGGCTTGGCCTACTCCATCTTCAGCGACGTGAGCCCGTATCGCGACACGGGCGTGCTCGCGGTCTATGCCGGAACATCGCTTGAAACCGCCGGGCAGGTGGTGCGCTCCGTGCTCGACGAGTTTCGCCGCATGAAGGACGAGCCGCTCGATGAAGAGGAGCTGCGCCGCGCGAAGGATCACCTGAAAGGCTCGATGCTGCTGTCGCTGGAAGGCTCGGGCTCGCGCATGTCGATGCTCGCGCGCTATCACATGTATTTCGGCCGCCACTTCACGCCGGCCGAGCTGATCGCGATGCTCGAAAGCGTCACCGCTGAGGAAGTGCAGCAGATCGCGCGGGATTTCTTCGACCCCGGCCGCATCGCCGCCTCCGTGGTCGGCAACCTCAACGGCTTCGAACTTACCCGCGACCAGCTATCCCTATAATTGGACACGGGCCGCTCGCCAGGGTTCACAGGGGGCCGCAAACCCGGTATCATGAGACCTTCATCGCGTGGGCCGTTTTCGGGCCATCAAGGCAACTGAGGAGATCGATGGGCGTACCTGTATCGCAGATGTGGACGGTGGCTTCCTACGTCGTCAGCCAGAGGCTGAAGGGGCGGAAGCAATATCCGCTCGTGCTGATGCTCGAGCCGTTGTTCCGCTGCAACCTGGCGTGCGCCGGCTGCGGGAAGATTCAGTATCCCGCCCACGTGCTCAAGAAGAATCTCAGCCCCGAAGAGTGCTTCCGCGCAGCGGATGAATGCGGCGCGCCCGTGGTCAGCATCCCCGGCGGCGAGCCGCTGATGCACCCGCAGATTGCCGAAATCGTGGCGGGGCTCGTCGCGCGCAAGAAATACATCTACCTGTGCACCAACGCGCTGCTGCTTTCCCAGCGGCTCGACGAATTCACGCCGAGCAAGTATCTTTCGTTTTCAGTCCACATGGACGGCCAGCGCGAGCACCACGATTTCGCGGTCTGCCGCGAGGGCACGTACGAGACGGCCGTGGAGGGAATCCGCAAGGCGCTCGAGCGCGGCTTCCGCGTGACCACGAATACGACGCTGTTCGAGGGCGCCGACCCGCAGAGCGTCCGCCAGTTCTTCGACGACATGATGGACCTGGGCGTCGAAGGAATGATGCTTTCGCCCGGCTACACCTACGACAAAGCCCCGGACCAGCAGCACTTCCTCAGCCGCAAAAAGACGCGCCAGCTGTTCCGCCAGATTCTGAGCAACCGCGCCGAAAAGTGGCGCTTCAACATGAGCCCGCTCTTCCTCGAATACCTGATGGGAAAGCGCGAGTACAAGTGCACGCCCTGGGGCATGCCCACGTACAACGTGTTCGGCTGGCAGAAGCCCTGCTACTTGTTGCAGGACGGGTACGCCGACACGTTCGACGAACTCCTGCGCGAGACCGAATGGGAACGCTACGGCACGCACAGCGGCAATCCCAAGTGTGCCAACTGCATGGTCCACAGCGGCTATGAAGCCAGCGCCGTGAACGACACCTTCGGATCGATCGGCGGCTTCCTGGCCACCGTTCGCGCAACGCTGTCCCACGAGTACAAGGACCCGGACGTGATGGGCGGCGCTCCAACCGGCGCAGGAAATCGTTCCGGCCAGCTCGTGCAGATCGCGGCGCCGAAGGCGTAGCGGCCGGTCGAGGAATGCCCGGTGGAAGGGCGGGGTTTCAACCCCGCTGTAAGCCATTGCTTTAGTTCAGGGGTTTTAACCCCTGAAGACAACGCATCGCAGTTGACCTCTCGATTGCAAATGTCCGACACCACACCATCGCCGAATTCTTCCGAAGAGCGCCTCGGTGTAGTCCACGAGAATCTCGAAGGCTGGATTCCATCCACCGCCACGGAGCCAGAAATCCGCGCGGCCCTCGAAAAAGCATTCGACTATCGCGGCGACGTAACCATCACGCTCAAGGACGGCCGCGTGATCGAAGGCTACGTCTTCGACCGCAAGATCAAAGGGCCCGCGCTTTCCGATTGTCTGGTCCGCCTGATGCCGAAAGACGAACCCGGCAAGCTTTCCGTGCCCTACAGCGACATCGCCGCGCTCGCGTTCACGGGACGCGACACCGCCGCAGGAAGAAGCTTTGCCGCGTGGGTGAAGAAGTACAACGAAAAGAAAGCCGCCGGCGAAACGAACATCGGCATCGCCTCCGAATCGCTGGACTGACCTCGCTCGCGGCCTCCTCCTTGTTCGGCAGCCCGCAGCTGCTTCTTGACGCCCTCTTTCCGCTCTGCCAATATCCAGAACGGTTCAGAATCTGCGACTGAGGGCAACCGCATCTCGTTCCGCATATCCATTTTGGCCTCCGGCAGCACGGGCAACGCGACGTTGCTCGAAACCGAGCACACCACCCTCCTCATCGACGCGGGGCTCGGCCGCAAGGAAATGTGGCGTCGCTTTGAAGCGCTGGGCCGCGCGCGTCCCGAGCGCTTGGACGCGATCCTAGTCACGCACGAGCACTCCGATCATTGCAGCGGCCTCGCGCAGATGGCGCGCGAATGGGATTGCCCCGCGTATCTCACGGAGCCGACGCACCGCGAAATACTGAACATGTACGCGGACGATCCCGCGAATCCCGGTAAAAAAGCGAAAATGGAGCGCGTCGAATACATCCGCGCGGGCGAGCGATTCGAGATCGGCGACATCGAGATCAATCCGTTCGCGATCCCGCACGACGCCGCCGACCCGGTGGGCTACGCGTTTCGCACGAACGGCACGAAGGTAGCGATCGTCACCGACCTCGGCTACATGCCCGAGCTTGTGAAGCAGCACCTGCGCGAAGCCGATTTCCTGATCCTCGAATCGAACCACGACCTCGAAATGCTCAAGATGGGGCCGTACCCGTGGTACATCAAGCAGCGCGTGATGAGCCGGACGGGGCATCTTTCGAACAGCGTCGTCAGCGAGTTTCTCGCCGATTCCGAAGTCTTCGACGCACGCGCACGGCATCTCGTCCTAGCGCATCTCTCGGAACAGAACAACAACCCCGTTGTCGCGCGCATCTCCGCCGAAGAAGCCCTCAACCGCCGCTCCGTCGATTTAGCGTTTCGCGGCACGCTCCACATCGCCAGCCAGCGCACCCCCCTCGGCCCGTTTGAACTATAATCGCAGGCTATAGGGCAGCGATCATTGCTGGTGTGCCGCTTGCTCGGCTTCGACGGATTCGAGGCGCTGGCGCGCGGCGCTCAAGTCGGGATTCAGATCGAGCGCATGTTCGTAAGCATCCGCTGCGGCTTTCCAGTCGACTTTGTGCGCGTAGATGTTGCCAAGATTGAACCAAGCGGCGTCCGCGTGCGGCCCATCGGGATGAGATCGCAACGCAGAAACCAATAGCCCGACCGCTTCGTCCGTATCTCCCTCCTGGGCCAGGGTAATGGCGAGGTTGATGCTCGCATCGAGATAGCCTGGTTCCAGTTGAATCGCCTGCCGGAACGCAGCAATCGACTCCTGTGTCTGCCCGTTCTCCTGGAGCGCCTCGCCCAAGGCTGTGTACAGGACCGGATTCCGCGGCTCAAGCTCGATCTCCTTACGCTCGTATTCGATAGCGCGACCCCACTGCTTGAGGTTGGCGTATGTCTGCGCGTACAACGCCCAGGGCGTATCGCGCGCGGTCCTAAGTTTGTCGGCCTGCAGAAGTTGGCCGTTGGCCCCCTGGCTATCGCCCAGAGCGGACAGCGTAACAGCAAGGTAGAGGTGTGGGGCTGAAGAAGCCGGCTGGAGGGCGAGCATGCGCTCGAAGGGCGCGATGGCGAGATCATACTGCCCTACTTCGTAATATGCGATCCCCAGATCTGACTGGACCGTCGCGGAGTCAGGAGACTGCAGGACCGTTTTCTGGAAAAGCCGCAGCTCCGAGCGCCAGTCTGGAATGCGGCGCACGATCAGAACGCTGTAGAAGATCAAGACCAGGGCCAGCGCGGGATAGGCGACTGTAAGCGCCATCCTTCGTGATGCGCGTTCTCTCACTCGGAGCCAGGCCCATCCGGCCAGAATGCAAAAACCGAGCGACGGAATGTAAAGATACCGCTCCGTGAAAACATTCTCGCCCATTTGGGAAATGCTCAGGACGGGCGCGATGGTTATGAAAAACCAGGCCAGGGCGAACGCCAGAAGCGGCTGCGATTTTCGCATCCGGAACATCGCGAGGGCCAGAACGCCAATCAACACCACGCTGGCCATGAATTTCCAGCCCAGCGTGTTCTCGGGAGTGAAACGATAGAAGTAGTTCATGTTTACGGGCCAGAGGAGCTTGAGAATGTATTGGCACAACAGAACCGGCGCGCTGAGGATAGCCTGCCGGGGCGCAAAGTTTAGAGATGATGGCGCGAAGGAGCCGAGGACCCTCACGCGGACGGCGATATAAACCCCCAGCGCGCAGAGATAGGGCACGAGGCGCCGGAACCCCAGGCAGATGGCGCGAAGTGATTCCCGCCGGTAGAAGAATTCGTAGGCCAGCAACAAAGCCGGGAAGACAAGCGTTGTTTCCTTGCAGAACAGTCCCACAAAGAAAACCGCCGTTGCGATGCCGTGGTTCCGCGCGGGATGGATGCCGACGCGGGCCTGATGGTACAACCGCATGCCGGTAAAAAGACACAGCGCGCAAAGCAGCTCGGGCACGGCCGCGATCCAAACCACCACCTCCACATGGATGGGTTGGAACGCAAACAACAGGGCGGCCCACAGCGCGAGATTTTCATCCGCCAGCGCGCGAACCAGAAAGTAGGCGGCGAAAATGGCCGCGATGTTGAGCAGCAGATTCACGAAATGGAATGGCCAGGGGTGGAGGCCGAACATATAGTACTCGCCCATGTAGAAGAGCATATGAAGCGGACGGTAGTAATTGCTGATGGCGGGACGGAGAAACGACCAGACATTGAGGGCAAACAATTGGGGAATGTAGTGATAGCTCGTGACAAGAGGGTTGCTCTGCAATTGAAGCGTATCGTCGGCTACGAAGCCGTTTCGCAGCGCATCCGCATACAATGCCAGGCTCACGGCAGCCAAAAGCAGGAGATGCAGGGCTACTCTATTGTGCGCTTGCCGGTCTGGGAAACCAGCGGCGCGCCCAGCAACGGACCGTTCTGAAACCGTCGCCTTCATGCCTTTGCGCTTCCCAAGCATTGGGCTGACATTCTAACTTCGGCGCGAGCGTCCAAGCCACTCAAAGTACGGCAAAGGACCCCGTGAGCCTGGCGATGAGACCACCATGGCGGTGCCCGGACGGACGAGGTTTCACAATGGGAATCGCCTCCAACTGGCATGCCGGATGATTCGTACTCGTAACCCCCCTATTATCAGAAATCTTGTTCCGCCTCCGTTGAATACTGTTGTAGACTCTATGCCGATATGGTACGGAAATGGGCCTAAGTGCTTATGCCATCTCGCAGAGTGAAGGGAGAAGATACGGAATGCGCAAACTGTTCTTCATAGCAGGGCTTCTGCTTTTCACATCAGGAATTGCCCGTGCGGCTTGTGACCGTTTTGAGGTTGGTGGTTCTTACGACTATGTGAGAGTTAGCAGCAATTTCATACCGAAATCAGGAAGCGGAGGGAGTTCGTCCACGAGCCTGAATCTAAACGGCTGGAACGCAGAGGTTGCAGCCAACCCGTCCTGCTGGCTGGGGATTGTCGGTAATTTCGCAGGGGCCTATGCCAGTCCACAGGGTGTTTCCGTGCACGTGTACAGCGAAACGTTCGGACCTCGCATCAACCTGCGCAACTCGTCGCCCATCACGCCGTTTGGGGAAGTCTTGATCGGCGCTGCTGAGGCGGGTGCTTCTGGGGGCGGACAAAGCGGGTCGCAGAGCGCGTTCGCAGGGTACTTTGGCGGCGGAGTGGATGTCAAACTTGGAGAACATTGGGCCGCCCGCGCCAGGATTGACGATATCATGACGCATTTTGTCAGCCAAAACCAGAATAGCTTGGGCATTGCTGCGGAGGTCGTCTTTAAGTTTGGCCGCCATTAACCCGCCTGATTCTAGAGAGGGCCGGCTCCTCGGAGCCGGCCCTCTCTTTCTTTTGTTTGCACTTCATTGGCTCAGTCCATGGTTCGAGCTGCATCCCGCCTCCAATCCCACCTTTAGCCGCGCCGCTCGTCGCTAATGCCTATGTGAGGTATTATGGAGCAGGGAATTCGCCCGCCAATAGCCGGAATTCGGGGAGCAACGCTTGATCGCACGCTACACGCGTTCGGAGATGGGCCGCGTCTGGAGCGAAGAGAACAAGTTCCAGAAGTGGCTCGACGTGGAGCTGGCCGCGACGGAGACGCTCGCCGAGGCGGGCACCGTGCCGCGCGAGGCCGCGCGAAAACTGCGCGAGCGGGCGCGCATCGACGTGGCGCGCATCAGCGAGATCGAAGCGAAAGTCCGGCACGACGTGATCGCGTTCACCATCGCCGTGCAGGAAACGGTCGCCGACCCGGAAGCGGCGCGCTGGCTGCACTACGGACTCACCTCCAACGACGTGGTGGACACGGCGCAGGCGCTGCTCATACGCGACGCGTCGAAGCTGATCGAGAAAGCGATTGCGCGCTTCGGCGAAATCCTCGAAAAGCGCGCGTGGGAGTTCAAGGACACGCCCGAAATCGGCCGGACGCACGGCATCCACGCCGAGCCGATCACGTTTGGGCTGAAGATCGCGAACTGGTTCGCCGAGAATCGCCGCGACGCCGCGCGCTTTGAAGCCGCCGCGCGCGAAATGGCCGTGGGAAAAATCTCGGGCGCCGTAGGCACGTGCACGCATCTCGGCCCTGAGATCGAGCAGAAAATCTGCGAGCGGCTGGGACTCGCCGTCGCGCCCATCACTTCTCAGGTGATCGAACGCGACCGCCACGCGCAGTATCTTTCGGCGCTTGCGATCGTCGCGGCTTCGCTGGAAAGAGTGGCGCTCGAAATCCGGCACCTTCAGCGCACCGAAGTCCGCGAAGTCGAGGAGCCGTTCGGCGGCGAGCAGCGCGGCAGCTCGGCGATGCCGCACAAGCGCAATCCCGTATCGAGCGAGCAGATTTGCGGGCTCGCGCGCGTAGTGCGCGCGAATTCACTCGCCTCGATGGAAAATATCGCGCTGTGGCACGAACGAGATATTTCGCACAGCTCGGTCGAGCGCGTGATCCTGCCCGATTCGACGATCCTCGTGGATTACATGCTGCACCGCACCACGGAAATCGTCGCGAACATGAAAGTGTTTCCGGCGCGGATGCGTCGGAATCTCGACGCCACGCAGGGGCTGGTTTTTTCCGGTCAGCTTTTGCAGGACCTGGTCGAGCACGGCGCGCCGCGCGAAGAGTCCTACAAGTGGGTGCAGGGCCACGCGATGGCAGCGTGGGAGTCGGAGACCAGTTTCAAGGATCTGATCGCCGCCGATGCCAACATTCGAAAATTCCTCGACGAAAAGGCCCTCGCGCACACTTTCGATCTGCAGCGCCAGTTGCGCGCCGTGGACGCGATTTTCCGCCGCGTCTTCGGCACCAGCAAATCTTCCGCCGCGCACTGACAATCCCCGAAAGAACATTCCACTGCAGAAGCGCAAAGGGGCGAACCATTAGGGAAGAAGAGGCCATTCTTCGGACTTCATCAGCAGTTGCGAGTACGGAATCACGAGCTGCGGCTGCGCTCCTCCCTCATTCAGTTTGTCGCTGGTCTTCAGATCGTGGGCAGAGTGTAGGCTCGTTTGCGAAATCTCGTGCTGCGCGGCTTCAAATCGTGCCAGCGCGTCCTTTGCCTCAGGCCACTTCGGGAACAACTGGAGTGTCGCGCGCAAATCCGCTACGGCGAGACTGAACTGTGATGCTTCTCCCTCAGCCACTCCACGTATGTAAAGAGCTACCGCTCGGCTGTCCTTTTCAGCGTCGAATGCCTTTCCAATCTGCTGCTCGGCGTCAGCGGGTCTTCCCGCTCCGAGGTAAGCAAGCGCAAGATCGTGCTCGACTTCGACATCATTCGGATCAAGTGCAGCGGCTCGTTCAAGTGGCAGTACGGCCTCACCTGGATTCTGCTGTTCGAGCAACGCCTGTCCCAGCACCACCTGCGGAAAGAGAAGTGTGGGTTCGCGCTGCACGACCTGTTGCAGTTCGGCGACGCCTTGATCCGGACTTCCAGACCGAATCAGCTTCACGGCGCGGCCATAGCCCACCGCGCCGATGTTTTTGGCGTGCACTCCGATACCTCCGAGAATCAAAAGCGCAGCGGAGCAAAAAATAATCGTCCAAGCGCTGCGATTCTCGCTGGACTCCAGATCCGAATTCGTTCCGATCGCCATTCCGGAGGTCGCCTGGCCAGACCATCCCGCCGCTGAGACGGCTGCTGGCGGAGTCACCGCTCCGAGGATCAAGCCCGCAACCAAACCGCCCAAGTGCGCCGAGTTGTCAACAGCCCCACCGAGTCCCCGCAGCAGATTGTAGCCAATGAAAAATGCCATGCTCTTCAGGTTCTTGCGCGCGAGGTGCGGATCGAAGGAAGTCTTCTTTAGGGCCAAGTAAGAAACGAAAGCGCCAGCGACTCCGAATATGGCACCCGACGCTCCGGCGCTCACCCGCCACGGATTCCACGCGACGCTGACGATGCTGGCCGCAAGCCCGCTCGCAACGTACATCACGCCGAACTTCTTGCGTCCCATCAACGGTTCAAGGACGCGCCCCAGATCCCAAAGGCACCACATGTTCAAACCGATGTGAATGATTCCGAAATGAACGAAGGTGCTCGTGAACAACCGCCACGGTTCGCTGCTCAAAGTCAGCGGGCCATAATCCGCACCCCAACGGATGGCCTGCTGGATGCTCGGCTCGGTCCACGAAACTCCTGATAGTCCCATCGCGACGTAGACCAGAGCGTTGAGACCGACCAGGGTGAGCGTCACAACGGGCCGAATGGCGCGCCGCATGGTTGATTCCGCCGGCGCGACGGCCGCGGAGCTTGAGCCCGCCAGAGCGGCGGCTTGCGCCTTGGCCTTCCGGCAATCGGAACATTCTGTCGGAGGGTTCGGGCCAAAAGAGAAACCGCTGAACTTCTTGCCGCAGGTCGGGCAGATCGGCATACAGTCGTCGCTCCGCTGTTTCGCGAGTAGAACGGAAGGCCCGAAAAGCGCCTTCAAAGCTACCGTGCGTGCAAATCTAATTCAAGTAATTTACTGGTACATTGCGAATCGTCGGTGGATACGGCGGAGGAAGTGGCGCATCCATCAGTTGGGACTCGTAGCGCCGAGGGCGGCGCCGACGCGGAATTTCTTGTAGTCAGTGTAGCGGTCGGTGCCGCTCCGCTTCAGCTTCACGAAGACGATGCGTCCGGAGAGATGCACTTCGGCGTAGGACGGCAGCCAAACCTCGCCGTTGATCTTTTCCTGCTCGAAGACGAAGTTCGAGCCCTTGTGCAGCGAAGCGAGAATGCCGCCGCCGAAATTCACGGAGTCGACGAAGCGTGCTTCCAGGCGGACGATTTCGCGAGCCTGTTCGTCCACCCACATCACGCCGGAAAGCTTCTGGATGATGCGGTCGATCCGTTTGGCCGGCTTGTAGTCCGGGTTTCCGGTGAAGTCGAAGGCAATCACTTCCTGCCCGCGAAAGCTTTCGCGGCGCGGATTGGTGAACCGCTCGGCGCGGAGAAAATCTGAAATCTCGGCTTCGTCCTCTTCCTCTTTCTTCGCCCGCTTCTTCGGATCGGTCGCGAGCTCGGCCTGTTTTTTCTTCAGCTCGTCGAACTGCTTGTTGAAGCGCTCGTCCTCTTTTTTCTTCTCGCCGGCGTCGAGCGCCCGGCCATCCTTCGCGAGCAGGTGGCGGACCTGCTCTTCGCCGATGTAGAAGACGTCGTAATCCTTCACGGAGCGGGATTCCACCTGGCCGTCCGAATCGAGATTGTCTTTTTCCTCAGAGAGGTGGCAGGTGTAGAGCTTGCGGATTTCTTCGATCGCGCGCTGATTCTTGCTGACGTCGCGGAGGAGCGCGGGAATGTCCGGCAGCGGGCGTTCGTCCTGCTGCGGACGCGCTGCGACGGAATCAGTGGCCTGCGGAAAGGGATACGCGGGAGCGGCTAATGCTGCGACGGCTAAGAGAGCGATTGCGAACATCGGGAGGTTGCGGGAAAAGCGCACGCTGTTCCCCCGGACGGCCCGCTGCGGCAGGCCCACGACGTTGTCAGCTCGTTATTGAACGCGCTGGATGTAGCGGCCTTCAGTGGTATCGACCCTGATCTTGTCGCCGGTGCCGACGAACGGAGGGACGTTGACGACGAGGCCGGTCTCGAGCTTCGCCGGCTTCATCACCGCGCTCGCGGTCGCCTTCTGAATGCTGGGCTCGGTGTCGACGACCAAAAGATCGACCGTATCGGGCACGAGGACGCCGATCGGCTTGTTGTCGTAATACTCGATCTTCACGGGCATGTTGGGGATGAGATAGTCCTTCGTATCGCCCACGATGTCGTTTTGCAGCTGGAGCTGCTCGTAGTTCTCCGTGTTCATGAAGTGATGGCCTTCGCCGTCGCTATAGAGGTATTCGAACTCGATCTCGTCCACCGTGACCTTATCGAGAAATTCCTCGGCGCGGAACCGGTGGTCCAGCATGGAGCCGTTGCGCAGGTTGCGCATCTTGGTGGCCATGGCAGCGCGCTTGTTGCCGGGCGTGCGATGGTCCACGCTATAGATCGTGTAGAGGTCCCCGTCATGCTTGATGATCATTCCGGGGCGCAAAAGTGTTGCCTTAATCATGACTGCTCCTGAATTCCTGTCTGGAGTTTCCTCTTTGCGGAAACCTTAGCCGGGAGGACGTCCCACCCGCCGAAGCCGTGCCCAGCGCGCATTCTGCGCAGGGCCGAAACACCAATTATAGCGGCCCGCAGCGCATGCGGTCAAACGACCGGCCCCGCGCCACGCTGGGTCAGTTTCCGATTATCCTAACTGATCGGGAATTGCCGCATTCGGACATCTCGTCTTCAAGAACCACAACTCATTGAGTCCACTACGACCCTTGTCCTGTAAGGGGGATGAATATCCGAATAATTCCAGATTGGTATCGTTTCTTGCCACATAGGGAATCTGGTATTCGGCATGTTGCAGATCCTAAAGGAAGACAGATGGAATGAGAATTGCGATGTGCTTTGCCGTGACCGGCCATGAGGGGTCAGCTCCTATGCACAAGAATCGGCTGCTTCTCGTCGATGACAGCGACGACCTGCGCGAAATTTTCCAGGAAGGGCTGGAAACGCGCGGGTTCGAAGTGGTGTCCGCTCCCACGGTAAACGAAGCGTTGAGACACATCTCTGCCGAAGACTTCGACGTCCTGGTATCCGACCTTCACATGCCAGATGCTGGTGATGGATTCACCGTAGTAAGTGCCATGCGTCATGCGCATCCCAGCGCTGTCACCCTGGTGCTCAGCGGCTACCCTGCACTTCAAGAGGCTATGAACGCCATCCTTCTACAGGCCGATGAAGTGCTGTTGAAACCGGTTAACGTCGCTACGTTGACCGAACACATAAATAGGAAGCTGTCGAATCCTCAGGCTCGTACGGCGGTGAACAAAGAGCGGGTCGGGGAGATTCTGGAGCGCGATTCGGGTCGAGCCATACAGAACTGGCTGTCCAGCGTGGAGCGCAACGAGGAACTGACGTCCATATCACTCAAACCGCAAGAGCGAACTGGCCATCTCCCGCTGCTCATGGTCGACCTCGTCCGCCGCTTGCGCAACCCTCCAAATGCCACAGTTCCCGTTTCCAGCGCTGCGCGCGATCATGGGCGTCTGCGACGCACGCAAGGCTATACCCTCGCCATGGTGGTCGAAGAGTCGCGTATTCTGCAGGTTTGCATCTTCAACACGCTCCAGAACAATCTAGGAAGTGTGGATTTCGACACCGTTCTGCTCGACGTGATGACTATAGCGGACGAAGTAGATTCTCAACTGAAACAGGCGGTGCTCGGGTTTATGGAACCCTTGGTTACAAAGTCGACGAACTAGCCTGCCCGAACTCTTAGTCCGAGGATGGATGCCTGACGGCAACAGGCATCGCGCGGCTCATAAGCGCAACGCCCGACAATCGCGCGTACTGGAAATCGACCCTAACCGCCCGCACTAAAACTCATCTTCCTCGAGTTTCTTGAGGCGGGTGATTTTCAGCGAGACGCGGAAATCGCGCGAGCGGGCGTCGGCGAGGACGGCGCGGCGGGCCTCCAAAGGCAGCGTCGCGGGCCCGATCACGCCGGCGGACGCGCGCGGGAAATGCTTGACGAAAATCGCGGCGAGATGCGCCGTCGCGTACGAGATCGGAGTCGAGATCAAGCCGCGCTGGCGAATCTGGTAGAGCGTGGGGAAGCCCACGTCCCAGCGCACCAGCAGCGGCTGATCGTCCTTCACGCCGCGCACGAGCACGGCGGCCGCAAAGCGCGCATTTTCGAGGACGCCCCGGCGGATCAGGCTCGCCACGTGCCGCGGCGTGGGAGTCCTGGGAAAACGCTTGTGGACCAATCCCTGCGAGCGGTTCAGGCGTCCCTGGCGATACCACCTCCTGAGACGCTCGAAATCGTTTCCGCCGATCTTGGCATCGACGTCCCGGACCGGGAAGACATACGGCAGCATGCAGACTTCGTCCTGCGCGGCCAAGTACACGGGCGTCTCGCCGATCGGAGGCGGAAAGCGGAATTTTTCGCGCTCGTCGAACCGCTTCGCGAGCTGGAATTTTCCATGGCGGTAAACCGGCGGCCGGGAAATCGCGGCGTCGTAGGCCACGTCCGCCGACCACGTGGAGATCGGGTCCTCGCTCTCCGTGCTTTCGAAGAGGCGAATGTGAACGGCTTCCACGGAATCGAGGAGTTCAGAACCGCGCATGGCGAGGAGGTTCGTGAGGCCGGGAGCGGCGCCCGCGCAAACCAGGGCCACGCGATTTTTCGCGAGAAAGCGCTTGTGAAAGCGAAACTGCTCGGGCTTGAACGGGTGGTGCGTCAGATGGGAATTCAAATCGAGGTAGTGCGCGCGCAATCGCAGCGCCGCGCGCAAGACGATTTTATTGAAGACGGCGGGCAGCGCGTTGACGACCAGGTTGGCCCCGCGCCCGGCGCGGATGATCGACCAGACGTTCCGGGCGTTGGCCTCGACGACCTCGATTTTGCTTCGTTTGCCCAGAAACCGGCGGGCTCGCTCGACGTCGCGATCGCCGCACCAGACCGTGTGTCCCTGGCGCGCCAGCAATTCCGCCAGCAAGGAACCGGTGCCGCCCACTCCCAAAACGAATATCCGCATTGGCTCGAAACTCTACCACATCCCTCCCGCTGCACAACGGCGGCCGGCTTCAGTGTCCATGCAGCGCAACACCCGGTTTGGTTGACAACGCGCGAAGCGGGCGCGTATCATTTGTGCGGTACGTCGTCGAGCGCGGGCGGCGTGTCCCCTTCTTTGCTCTGGCCCCCAGCAGGGTGGAGTGACCGAGGCCGAGCCCTCGGCAAACAGGGTACGAATCCGTACGGAGGCCGCTCTTCATGTCACCCGAACACGACCCTAACCTACAACCGTCTGCCGCCGACGGCGCCACGCCTGATACCGCACCCGAGAAAGTATCCGCTGGCCTCGTAGCAGGAACCGCCCCGCAGCAGGCCATGGCCGGGGCAGCCACCGCTGTCGCCCGCGCGCAAGAGCGCGTCGAGACAACCCCCGCCGACACGAATTCGAGCTCCCAAGAAGCTTCCGGCACGGAGTCCGCGAGCTCCGAGGCAGTTCCTCCCCCACAGTCAGTGGAAGTTGCGGCGCCGGCCGAAGCGCCCGAGACCGCGGAAACGCCCGAAACCACCGAAACAATGGACCAGCTCCTCGACCAGTTTTCAACGCCCCCAGGGACGACCGAGGGAGAGATTTTTGACGGGCACGTGCTGGCGGTTACCGATGCAGGCGTGGTTGTGGACGTGGGCGGAAAGTTCGAAGGGCTCGTCCCTGCGCAGGAGTTCCTCGATTCGGGCGGGGCGATTCAGTTCGGCCCGGGGCAGACGATCGAGGTGGAGCGGCTGCACGAGCAGAAGGACGGTTACGTCCTGCTGTCATACGTGCGCGCGCACCGGCGGCGCATCTGGGAGCGGATCGAGAAGTCCTACCGCGAGCACACCAGCCTGACGGGAAAAATCATCGAGCGGATCAAGGGCGGACTCGTGGTGGACGTGGGCGTGCGCGCGTTCCTGCCTGCTTCGCAGATCGAGCTGCGCCCGGTACACGACCTGGAAGCTTGGAAGGACCGCGAGATCGAAGTGCGCGTCCTGAAGCTAAATCGCAAGCGCGGCAACGTGGTGGTCAGCCGGCGGGCGATTCTGGAGGAAGAGCAAAAGTCCAAGCGCGACGCGCTGGCCGAAACGCTTTCCGAAGGCGCGGTGGTGACGGGCCGCGTGAAGAACGTGACGGACTACGGCGTGTTCGTCGATCTCGGCGGGATGGACGGGCTGCTGCACGTCAGCGATCTGGTTTGGGGACGCGCGCCGCATCCTTCGTCGATCGTGCAGCCGGGTGAAGAAATACAAGTTCAAATCCTCAAGTTCGACAAGGACAAGCAGCGCATCTCGCTCGGGCGGAAACAATTGCTGCCCGATCCGTGGGCCACGGTGCCGGAGCGTTTCCCGACGGGAACGCGCGTGCAGGGAAAGATCGTCGGTGTGACGGACTACGGCGCGTTCGTGCAGGTCGAGCCGGGAGTCGAGGGCCTCATCCACGTGAGCGAGATGAGCTGGTCGAAGCACGCGAAGCACCCCTCGAAAATCGTGAAGACCGGCGACGAGGTCGAAGTCGTGGTGCTGGAGGTCAAGACGGACCAGCGGCGCATTTCGCTCGGCCTGAAGCAGACGCTGCCCGATCCGTGGCAGGCCGCTGCGGAGAAATATCCGGTGGGCGCGATCGTTACCGGCCGCGTCCGCAACCTGGCGGACTTCGGCGCGTTCGTGGAGCTCGAAGAGGGCATGGAAGGTCTGATCCACATCAGCGACGTGAGCTGGACCGAGCGCATCAAGCATCCGAGCGAGAAATTCAAAAAGGGCGAGACGGTCGAGGCCAAAGTGCTGAAGGTGGATTCGCAGAATCGCCGGCTGTCGCTCGGCATCAAGCAAGTGAAGGATATCTGGGCAAACTGGTTTGCGGCGCACAAGATCGGCGAGGTGCTGAAGGGAAAGGTCGCGCGGACCACGGATTTCGGCGCCTTCGTCGAGCTGGCCGAAGGCATCGAGGGGCTCTGCCACGTCTCGGAAATCGAGGAGCGGCGGCCAAAGGGCGAGCGCGAGAAGTCGAAGCTTCCCCGCGACGCGCGCGTGACTTCCGTGCTCTCGCCGGGCCAGGAATACGATTTCAAGATACTCCGGCTCGAACCGGAGCAGCGCAAGATCAGCCTGAGCTATCGCGCCGCGCAGAAGCAGGTGGAGCGCGAAGAGATCCAGTCGTTCCGTTCGTCGAAGTCGTCTCCGACGGCCACGATCGGCGATGCGATTATGGCGAAGCGGCAGTCGTCGTAGCGGGATTTCTCCCGCCGGGAAAAGGCGTTTACCTTGCGGTCGCATAGATGATGTGCAAAGATCGTGCAGCGCCTGGCCCCGGCGCGCACGCGGCCCACGAACACAAAAGAGCGTGAGAGGAGGCTCTCAACCGATGGCAGAGGTTGCGGGAGAGCGCGTAAATACCGAACACACGGTGACGAAAGCCGACCTCGTGGGAGAGGTCGAGCGGGCAACGGAATTGTCGCGCAAGGAATCCGAAGCGGTCGTCGAGACGATCTTCGAGAGCATCATCGCGGCTCTACAGGCGGACGACAAGATCGAAATCCGCGGCTTCGGCAGCTTCCGGACGCGGCAGCGCCGCGGGCGCATCGGGCGGAATCCGAAGACCGGGGCGAAGGTGGAAGTCCCTCCGAAGAAGATCCCCTTTTTCAAACCCAGCAAAGAGCTGAAGGATTACGTCAATCACCCGCATGCGGCCGGCGCCGCTGGGTCCGGGCCCGGCGCGCAGGACTAAGCGGGATGGATTATCTTTGGACGCCGTGGCGGTATCGCTACGTCGCCAATGCATCGAAAGACGACCGCTGCGTCTTCTGTGACGCCCTCACTGCCAAGGACGACGCCAGTACGCTGATCGTCCTGCGCGGCGCCAAGAACTTCGTCATTCTGAATCGCTATCCCTACACGAGCGGCCACGTGATGGTGGTGCCGTACGCGCACGTGGCCGAGCTCGCCGCCGCCGAGGCGGACACGCTCGCGGAAATGATGCGCATCGCGCAGCGCGTCCAGACGGCGCTCGGGCAGACGTACCGCCCGGAGGGATACAACCTTGGCATGAACCTCGGGCGCGCCGCGGGCGCCGGGATCACAGGCCACCTGCACCTGCACATCTTGCCGCGCTGGGCCGGCGATGCCAACTTCATGACGGTCACAGGGGAAACTCGCGTCGAGCCCGAGGATCTTTCGACGACGTTTGAAAGGCTGAGCAAGGCGCTCGGGAGCTGAAGCGCTCGGCACGGCCGGCTTTCAGGGGAGTTCAACCATGGCGCGCAGTTCAACGGCAGTCGCTCGGCGGTCGTCGGGCTCGTCTGGCCGGACGGCGAAAAATGGGCAGGAGCTGAGCCTCATTATCCATCCGTACCACCGCCATGATCCCAGGAGCCAGCCGCCGTATCTGTACCCGCCCTACCGCATAACGCCCGCTCGTTCGCCGCGCAAGCCCCTGATCGTGCTGCCGCACACGCTTTCCGAAATCACCGGCCCGGTTTACGGGCACGGCGACATCACCGAAACGGACAACGATCTCACGCGCCAGCATGCGGGCGAGCCGCTGGGCGAGCGCATCACGGTGTCGGGGCGGGTACTCGACGACAACGGACGCCCGGTGCCGAACACGCTGATTGAAATCTGGCAGTGCAATGCGGCCGGGCGTTACGCGCACCGGATCGACCAGCACCCTGCGCCGCTCGATCCGAACTTCAGCGGCACGGGTCGCACGCTGACGGACGCGCACGGCAACTACCTCTTTACCACGGTCAAGCCGGGGCCGTATCCCTGGAATAACCACCCGAACGCGTGGCGTCCCGCGCACATTCATTTCTCGCTCTTCGGCGCGGCGTTCGCCACGCGCCTGGTGACGCAGATGTATTTCCCCGGCGACCCGCTCATCCCATTCGATCCGATCGTCAACTCGATTCCGGATGAGAAAGCGCACCAGCGCCTGATTTCGAAATTCGAATTGGATCTCACGAAGCCGGGATGGTCTTTGGGTTTCCGGTTCGATATCGTGCTGCGCGGCCGGGAGGAGACACCGTTTGAAACCAAGAGGTAAGAAACCGGACCTCGTCCCGATCCCCTGGCAGACCGTCGGCCCCTTTTTCACGATCACGCTTACGGACCCGCGGCCGCTGCCGAACATCGCGGGACCGGACACAAAGGGCGAGCGCGTGAAACTCGTCTGCACCGTGTTCGATCGGGAAGGCGCGCCGGTCCCCGACGCAATGATCGAAATCTGGCAGGCGAACGCGGAGGGGAAGTACAACCATCCGGACGACACGCAGAAGAAACCCGTCGATCCGGCGTTCCTCGGCTTCGGGCGCATGGCGACGAACGGCGAAGGCATCTGCGCATTTGATACGATCAAGCCGGGCCGCGTGCCGGGCAGGGGCAAGTCCGTGCAAGCGCCGCATCTGGTTGTCGGCGTATTTGCCCGCGGCGTTCTGAAGCGCCTGGCCACGCGCATCTACTTCGCGGGAGATCCGGCCAACGACGAGGATCCCGTGCTGGCGCTGGTTCCCAAAGCGCGCAGAGCCACGCTGATGGCTCAGCCGATTGCGGGCGAGCCCGGCGCATGGCGTTGCGACGTCCATCTGAGCGGCAAGCGGGAGACGGTATTTTTCGACGTCTGAACGTGCGGCAGGCGATTCGACGCGGCCATCGCGGGCCACGCTCGCCGCGACTTGCCCGCCGCGGAAGGGAGATCGCGTGCCGGCGCGGCTGATCGAAAGTCTCGCAACCACGGGCCCGCTCGCCGATCTGTTTTCCGACGATTCCCTGCTGCAAGCGATGCTGGATTTTGAAGCGGCGCTCGCCCGCGCGGAAGCTCGCTCAGGCATTGTGCCGAAGGCCGCGGCGGAAGCCATCGCAGCCGCCGCGAAGGCGGGCAACTTTGACGCCGCCTCGCTCTCGAGCGAGACGCTGCGCGCCGGCACACCCGGCATTCCCCTCGTGAACGCGCTTACGGCCAAGGTGCGCGCGGCGAATCCCGACGCGGCTCGCTACGTGCACTGGGGCGCCACCAGCCAGGACGTTGCCGATACCGCGCTCATCCTGTTACTCAAGAAATCGCAGCCGATCCTCGCAGCCGATCTTTCGCGTCTCGAAGCCGCGCTCCGCAAACTCTCGGACGCTCACGAACACACGGTGATGCTGGGGCGCTCGCTGATGCAGGCCGCGCCGCCCGTCACATTTGGCCTCAAGGCCGCCGGCTGGTTCGCGGCGATCCGCCGCAGCCGCGCGCGGCTCGATGCCGCGTTCGCCGAATCGCTCGTGCTGCAATTCGGCGGATCGACCGGCACGCTGGCCGCGCTGGGCACCGACGGTCTCGCGGTCGGCCGCGCGATGGCCGGCGAGCTGGGCCTCGGATTTCCGGATGCGCCGTGGCACGCGCATCGCGACCGCCTGGGCGCGCTCGTCGCGGCGTGCGGCGTCCTGACCGGCAGCCTCGGGAAAATGGCGCGCGACATCAGCCTGCTGATGCAGAGCGAGGTTGCGGAAGCAGCGGAGCCGGGCGGCGAAGGCCGCGGCGGGTCTTCGACGATGCCGCACAAGCGCAATCCGGTCGCATCGTCCCTGGCGCTCGCGGCTGCGAACCGCGTGCCCGGGCTCGTGGCGGCGTTTCTCTCCGGCATGGTCCAGGAGCACGAGCGAGGCGTCGGCGGATGGCAGGCCGAATGGCCGACGGTGTCCGCGGTGATTCAGGCGACTGGATTGGCCGCCGCGTCGATGGCGGAAGCGGCCGGCGGGCTCGATGTGAACAAGGCGCGAATGCGCGAGGATATCGACGCCACTCGCGGGGCCATTTTCGCCGAACGCGCCATGATGCTGCTTGGCGCGGCGCTCGGGCGGGACGTTGCGTACAAGCTTCTCGAGGAAGCCACGCGCAAAAGCACCGCGCAGCAGCGAAGGCTTGCGGAAGTGCTTGCCGAAACGCCGGAGGTCTCGAAGGTGCTCGATAGCAAAGCCCTTCGCGACCTCGAGACGCCCGAAGGTTACCTCGGCGTGGCGGATGCCCTTCGCAAGCGGCTACTCTCGCCGGATGCGAAAGACTGAAACCCCGCCCCGCAACATCTCATCCGTAATTTGGCGGATTCACCGACTGGTCCATCCCCATCGTCTTCTGGCCGCCCTGCTGCACGTTGACGCTGAGCAGGCAAGGCTCGTTCGCGGCGAACGCGCACTTGAGCGCGGGCTCGAGATCTTCCGGGCGATCGACCTCCCGCGCCGTCATGCCGTAGCCCTGCGCGATTTTCACCGCGTCGATTCCGGGAATGTCGATGCCCGGCACATTTTTCCCCACCTGCGTGAAGTCGCGAAATCCCTTGAGCGCCGAATAGTTTCCGTTTCTAACCACGACGACAATTACAGGCGCTTTGCACTGAACGACCGACCACAACGCCTGAATCGAATACTGCGCCGAGCCGTCGCCCACGGGGCAAACCACGCGGCGATTCGGGTGCGCGAGTTGCAGCCCGACGGCGAGCGGCAGGCCGAAACCGAGTATCCCGGTGCGGACGGAATAAAACGAGCCGGGCTCGTCGAGCTTCACGTAGCGGTCGAGATCGCCCTTCGATGAAGGGCACTCCTCCGAAATGATCGCGTCGCGAGGCAGCAGCTTGTTCAACACGCTGAAGAGATATGCGGTCGTCATCGGATATTCGGGACTCGGATCGGGCGCCTTGGCGCAGGGAGTCGCGCTGCCTTGCACGGGCTTCACGCGGCCCGCAAGATATTTGGCCGCAACGGAGATGTTGCCGACGACGCTTGTTCCCGCAAGCGCCGCGGACGCATCGCGCGGCGAATTCGTAATCTGGAAAAGTTTCGTGCCGGGCTTGATCGGATCGCCGGGCACAAACGCGTAGTAGAGGAACACGGGCGCGCCGAGCACCACCACGGTGTCGTAGCCGGCGAGCTGATCGGCGAGCGGCTTCTGCGCGGGGAGCAATCCGCCGCGAAACAGCCGATGGCTTCGCGGAAACGCCCAGCGCGACGCGATCGGTTCGGCGTACACGTCCGCGTTCAGGCGCTCGGCGAGCGCGATCACGTCGCTCCACGCGCGGTCCTGCTCGATCTGCGCGCCCGTGATGAGCGCGAGCTTGCGGCTGGAGTCGATCGCGCGCACCACTTCGTCGAGCGCAGCCGTATCCGGCAGCACCGTTTGCGTAACTTTACGCGCCGCAACCGGCTGGCAGGGCTTGTTCCAGTCGTCCATCGGGATCGAGATGAAGACCGGCCCGCGCGGCGGCTGCATCGCCAGGTGATAACCGCGGGCGATCGCGGCGGGAACATCTTCGGGACGTAGCGGCTCGTAGGCCCATTTCACGTAGGGCTTCACCACCTCGACTGCGCGGCTCACGAGAAACGGCTCCGCCAAAATCTGCCGCCGGTCCTGCTGTCCCGTGGTGATTACGAGCGGCGCCTGGCACTGGTACGCGTCGATGATGGCGGAAAGGCCGTTCCCGGCGCTCGCGATCGAATGCAGATTCACGAACGCCGCTTCCTCGCGCGCCATCGCATAGCCGAGAGCCATGCCCGCGGCGGTCCTTTCGTGCAGGCCGAGGACGTACTGGAAATCCGCGGGCATGTCCTTCAGGAAAGGCAACTCGCTCGAGCCGGGGTTGCCGAAAATCTTCGTCATCCCCAGATCGCGCAAAACGCCGTACGTTGCCTCTCGCACCGTGGTCACGGTCCCGGGCCTCCTAAGTCGCTCGTGCGAATATATATCCGGCTGATGAAATATCCACGCTCTTTCACCCGTTATATCTAATTGCCCGAGCCCGCGCATACAGCGTATCCTGTCTCGCCGCTCCGCGGGGCGGGTGGGCATATTCCGGCAAGAAAAGGGTCACGATGGGCGAAATGATCGCAGTGCACGACCTCGTCAAGAACTACGGGGAATTCTGCGCGGTGAACCACATCTCGTTCACGGTGGCGGAGGGAAAGATCTTCGGCTTTCTCGGCCCCAACGGCGCGGGCAAGACCACGACGATCAAGATGCTGACCACCGTGCTCGATCCGACGAGCGGCAAGATTCTCGTGAACGGGCACGACCCAACGCGCGACCAGAAGCAGGTGCGGCGCTCGTTCGGAATCGTGTTTCAGGATCCGAGCCTCGATGATGAATTGACGGCCCAGGAAAACATGGACCTGCACGGAATCCTGTATGGCGTTCCGCACGCCGAGCGCGTGAAGCGCATCGACATGCTGGTCGATTTCGTCGGCCTTGGCGACCGGAAAAAGGATTTGGTGAAGACCTATTCGGGCGGGATGAAGCGGCGCCTCGAAGTGGCGCGCGCGCTGCTGCACAATCCGCGCATTCTTTTTCTCGATGAGCCGACGATCGGCCTCGATCCGCAGACGCGCAACCACATCTGGAGCTACATCCAGCAGTTGAGCAAGGAAGAGGGCGTCACGGTCTTTTTCACCACGCACTACATGGACGAAGCCGACCGCGTGGCGGGCGACGTGGCCGTGATCGATCACGGCAAAATCGTGGCTCAGGGCGCGCCCGCCGACCTGAAGGAACGAACGAAGTGCGCGAACCTGGAAGACGCGTTCATCGCGCTCACCGGGCACGCCATCCGGGAAGAAGAAGCGAACGCCATGGATCGCATGCGCATGATGGGACGCGCGTGGAGAGGCGGAGGAAGGCGATGAAAGCGATTTACATTCTCTGCTTGCGGCAGCTGAAACGCTACGTGCGCTCGCCCGCGCGAATCATCGGTTCGCTGGGTCAGCCGCTTCTATTTCTGGTGGCGCTCGGATTCGGGTTCCGTTCGATGTTCGCGCGCGCCGGCGGCGGAAACTACATCAATTTCCTTTCGCCGGGAATCATCTCCATGGCAATTCTCTTCAACGCGGTGTTTTCAGGCATCGAAATCATTTGGGACCGCCAGTTCGGCTTCCTGAAGGAGACCTTGGTCGCGCCCGTCTCGCGCCTGGAAATCGTTTTCGGGCGCATGCTTGGCGGCGCGATCGTGGCAATGGCGCAGGGAACGGTCGTGCTGTTGATCTGCGTGATTGCCGGCTTCCGGATCCACAACTCATTGATGGTGCCGCTGGCAATCCTGTTCATGTTTCTAATTGCACTGCTCTTCACGGGGATCGGCACGGTCTTCGGGTCGGTGCTTCAGGATATGCAGGGCTTCCCGCTGATCATCAACTTTCTCATCATGCCTCTCTTCTTTTTCTCCGGCGCAATTTTTTCCGCGGACGGATTGCCGAAGGCGCTCCAGTTCGCGCTGCGCCTCAATCCGCTCAGCTATGGCGTGGATGGATTGAGAGGTGCGTGCAGCAGCGTGTTCGCATACGGAATGGCCACGGATCTGATCGTGGTGACGATTCTGACCGGGATTTTGCTCGGGGTCGGAAGTTACTTCTTCTCGAAGATTCAGCTGTAGCGGCTCACCCTGAGAGCCGGTGAGACTTATGCGGCCTGCCTCGCGGCCTCGGCTTCGTTCGAAGGCCGCGGCATCGCCGCGAACGCGATCGCCACGATTCCGATGGCGGCCAGCACGCAATTCAGTTCGATCGAACGCGCATAGTTCCCGTAAAGATCGAAAATTTTCCCGCCGACATATCCGGCAGGTGAAGCGCACGCCGAAATCAAAAGTGTCATCGTTCCGTACAGCTTCGGGAAGGCCGAGGGACCGTAGTAGTGCGCCGTGATCGTGCTGATGCAACTGAACGTCCAGCCATAGGCCACGCCGTACAGCACGGAGGCGAGGTACATGACCATCAGCGCGTCCGCGCGGACGGTGATAGCGAAGTAAGAACCGACGAAATAGATGACAAGCCCGAGCGCAAAAACCAGACGCGAATTCATAACGTCCATCAACACGCCGCCAAACCAGCGGCCAATCAGCGTCCCCATCGTAAACACGCCCATCGCCAGAGCCGCATCAGAGGACTTAATGCCTACTCCGCGCAAGAGCAAAACCCAGTGGCCCACGAAAAGGAAGAACGGGAAGGTTGTGGCAATCCCGGCAATCGCAATCAGCCAGTACGCAGAGGTGCCGTAGGCTTGCGCCGCGCTCCATGGATGCTTCGTAGCCAGGGAGTCGGTGCGAGAAGGCTGGTTCTGCGCCCCTTCCGAAATTCCGTCCACGAACTGGCCGAGGGATTCGGGCTTTTCCTTGACGAACACAAATGCAATGAGCGCGGCCACCACCATCGCGCCCGCGACGATGTACCAGCCCGCGCGCCAGTTGCCGCCCGCAGTGCGCAGCATTTTGTCGAGAAAGGGCGAGACGCCAAGACCGGCGAACCCGGAAGCGGAAAGAGCGATGCCCATGGCCCGTCCACGATAGCGCCGGAACCACCGGCTGACAGAAGTGGCCGCGGGAACCAGCGTCGCGAAACTGACGCCAGAACCATTGATGACGCCGAAGGCTATCAGATAATGCCAGGGCTTCGAGACGCAGAACGCCATCAAGAGAGAGCCGAAGCAGATGATCGCAGAGCCGATGATGAAAGTCGCGCGGATGCCAAACTTGAGGATGGACATTGCAACCAGCACTGCGGCAAGACCTACGAACAAATTCAGCAGCGTGACTCCGAAGCCGAGCATGCCGCGGCTCATCGGAATCTGATGAATCATGTAACTGTTGATGAAGGTGCCGCCGTAATACGGGAACCCCATGTTGATGAAATCGAGGGTAAAGAGCACGGCAACCAATTTCCAGCCGTAGAATCCGGGTTTATTCGGCACTCGTGTATCTCCTGTGGGTGCGTTCCGCCATTTACGCGGCCTTTTCAACGGCGCCCGTCGCGCTCCGGTGACGCGGCAATGTCGCGAAAGCCATTGCGACGATGCCGATCGCAGTGATCAGGACGTTGAGTTCAAACGCGCGCGTGTAGCTGCCGTACATGTCAAAAATCTTTCCGCCGATGATGCCTGCCGGCGAAGCGCCGCCGGAGGTCAGCAGAAGAGTCATCCCCGCCAGCTTCGGAAAAGCCGCGGGACCGAAGAAGTGGGCCACGCATGTGGTCATGCAGGTAAACGTCCACCCGATGCCGAGGCCGTACAGAACCGCCGCCGCATAGGCCGGCGCTAGCTCATTCGGACCCACCTTCAAGGCAGCGAACGAACCGATCAGATAGCAGCAAAGCCCAATCATGAACGCGTAACGCGCGGTCATGGTGTCCATCAGCCAGCCGCCGATCAGGCGCCCGGCGATGGCGGAAATCGTGAACAGACCCATCGCAAACGCAGCGTCCGCGGATGAGATACCGGCGCCGTGCAAGTGAAGAACCCAGTGCGCAGTGAAGAAGAAAAATGGAAACTGGGCGGCAAAGCCGCCGATCATGATCATCCAGAACGCGCTCGTTCGATACGCCTCTGCCGGAGTCCACTCATGCCTCGTTACGCGTTCGGCGGCGCTGGATTGCGTCTTCTGACCCGGCTTCTCCTTCGCCGGGCTCCCGTCCATGACCTGCCCGAGATCTTCGGGACGTTCCTTCACGAAGACGACCGCGATGATTCCCGCAAGGATGGCGGCGCCGGCAACAAATTCCCATCCCAGGCGCCAATTGCCGCCGTTGGCGCGGATCAGCTTGTCCAATAGAGGCGCAGCCAGGAACCCGGAGATCCCCGATCCGCTCAGCACCAGCCCCGAGGCCCTTCCGCGGTAACGCTCGAACCATCGGGCCACGGTTGTCGTCCCGGCGACGATGTCCCCGAAGCAAACACCGGTGCCGTTGATGATGCCGAAGCCAACCAAATAGTGCCATGGCTTCGATGCATAGAGAGCCAGGAAGAGGGATCCGGCACAAATCAGCGCGGACCCGATCACGTATGTCGTGCGGACGCCTCGCTTGAGAATGGACAGCGCGACAATCGTCGAGGGCAGCCCGACGAAAAGGTTGATCAGCGTGAATCCGAGGCCGAGCGTGCTGCGGCTCATCGAAATATCGCGCAGCATGTAGCTGTTGATGATGGCTCCGCCGTAGAAGGGGAATCCCAGGTTCAGGAAATCGATGGAAGAAAGCGCCCCAACCAGTTTCCAGCCGTAGAATCCGGGTTTGCTCGGCACTTGGATTCTCCTTAACGAACCGCTGTCGCGCCGTGGCGCAAAGCTGGCCGACAGTCGGTGCCTGTTTGTTTCCGGTCCCGCCGCCCAAATCGGCGGGCATCCGCGGCGAACGTGCCAGCATTCTAGATTGATCTCGCGGCTTTGCAAGATGAATATAAAACAGGTACGCTCTTCGGGCTCGGATGCACGCCGGACGACTCGGCGGCATTCCGAAATACATCGAGGGGACGATGCGCACACAAGTCGGAATCGTCGGTGGGGGGCCAGCGGGACTTCTGCTCTCGCATCTTCTTCACCTGCGGGGCGTCGAGTCGGTCGTGGTCGAAGCGCGCAGCCGCCAGTACGTCGAAGAACGCGTCCGGGCCGGCGTGCTGGAGCAGGGTACCGCCGATCTGATGACGGAAACGGGCTTGGGCGCGCGGCTGAAGCGCGAAGGCCTGGTTCACTACGGAGTCGAGCTGCGCTTTGGCGGACGCGGGCACCGCATCGATTTCAAGGATCTCGCCAATGGCCGCTCCATCGTCGTTTACCCTCAGAATAAGGTTGTCGCCGATCTTTTCGACGCGCGCCTGGCCGCGGGCGGGCGCATCTTCTTCGAGGCCGACGATGTGAGCGTGCACGACTTCGGCGACGCGGGTGCGAAAGTGCGGCCGAAGATTCGCTTTCGCGCGAATGGCGAGCCGCAGGAAGTCGAGTGCGATTTCATCGCCGGGTGCGACGGTTTCCACGGCGTCTGCCGGCCTTCGATTCCCGCCGGCGCGCTCACCGTCTTCGACAGAATCTATCCGTTCGGCTGGCTGGGCATTCTCGCCCAGGCGCCGCCCTCATCGGAGGAGCTCATCTACGCGTATCACGAGCGCGGCTTCGCCCTGCACAGCATGCGCACGCCCGAAATCAGCCGCCTCTACATCCAGTGCACGCCCGACGAAGACATCAACGAGTGGCCGGACGATCGAATCTGGCAGGAGCTTCATACGCGCCTTGGTACCGCTGACGGCAAATGGAAACTCACGGAAGGACCCATTCTGCAAAAGGGCGTCACCGGAATGCGCAGCTTCGTCGTCGAGCCGATGCAGTACGGAAAACTATTCCTCGCGGGCGATGCGGCGCACATCGTCCCGCCCACGGGAGCGAAAGGACTCAATCTCGCGGCTTCGGATATAGTCGTGCTCGCGCACTCGCTGGCGGAGTTCTACGCCGCGGGAAGAAAGGATTTGATCGAAAACTACTCGAAGACCTGCCTGCGGCGCGTCTGGAAAGCGCAGCGGTTTTCCTGGTGGATGACTTCGATGCTGCATCTGTTCGACACCGACAATGCATTTGACCGGCGCCGACAGATCGCTGAACTCGACTACGTCACGAGCTCCCGAGCCGCCTCGCAGACGCTTGCCGAAAATTACGTCGGCCTGCCGATGGAGCCGATGAACTGACGCGGGCGGCCTGAAAAGCGGCCGTTGCATTTCTGAACATCAAACGAATTTGAAGTGATCGAGTTGACGGCTTACATCGATTCGAATGAAGAGGAGACCCGCATTCATGGCGAAAAAGAAAAAAGTAGTCCGCAAAAAGAAAAAACCAGCTAAGAAGAAAAAGATCGTACTTCGCAGAAAATCACCGAAGGCCAGAAAGCCGAAACGCGCAAAACGCCGTCCACGAGGCTCGAATTCCTTCGAGACACCCGCTCCTCTCGAGGGGCGAGGGCTCGGCGCCGGTTCAGGCGGGCAATCAGGCGACATTCAGGGATTGTCGAGAGCCGAGGACGTGGACTCCGAGAGCGTCGAAGAGCTGGCAGAAGAAGGGCAGGGCTTCGAAGCGGAAGTCGTCAGCGGCGTGGAAAACGCGCTCGATCCCGATGAGGACGAGGTCCGCACGCGTGAGGATGTTGCTCGAGAGGATGAGTGAGAATCGCCGCGGCGCAAATCTGCTTCAGGAAGGGATGCGCCGCGGCTTCCGATCTATTGGGTAACGGTCTTCGCGGCGTCGCCCACTTTGAAGCCCGAGCCGGAAACAGGCGCAGCCACGGAAGAGATGTCGTCCACGTCGGTTACGCGAACCACTCCCACCGGAGTGCTCAACTGGCGGAGCACAGCCCCCGTTGACGGGTCCTTGATCGTCTTTGTGATGCGCTCGATCGAAAGCGTATCGCCCACCTTCACGCCCGCCTTCGCGCCCACATTCAGTACGACCTGCCCGCCGTCCACCGCCGCGACAAGCCCCGAAACGATCACGGTCCGAATTGAAAGCTTGGTATTGTCGTCGATCAGGCCCTTGCTCATCTGCTCGACGGATGCTTTAACGGCCTCTCCAAGAATCGTCTGCTGGAAATCGCTGCTGCCGAAGTCCACAGCGCCGCCGCCCCAGCCGCCCCAGTGCCCGCCGCCTCCGAGGAGCGATGTGCTCGAACGCGCTGATTCGCCGTGACCCTCCGCTACACCGAGAATCTCGGCCGTATCAATGTCCACGATCCGCGCGTCGACATTCACAATCGCCTTGCTGTTCTTGTGCGAGAAGCCGCCGATGCCGAAACCACCGAAGCCTCCGCCACCACCGCCGACATTTGTGTTCTTGGTCTCGTTGCCGAATTGCGTGACGCTGCCCACGATGATGGCATCCACGCCCAGTAGCTTGCCGAGCTTCGCGGCGGAAGCCGGGTTCGCGCGGTCGCTATTCGAGAAATTCTGCTCGGCCAGGATCTTGTCGAGCGCCTTGCGCTCGATCACCGAATAGGTGCCGTCCTGCACGAGATACTTCACCAGCAGATCCGAGATGCCCTTGCCGACGTCGATGTTCTGGCCGAACGCGGCGGCCGAGGCCGTCTGCACCGTGGCGAAATCGAAATCGAACACGGCGACGCGCTTCTTGCGCCCCGTAGGCTGTGCCGACGCGGCTGCCGGCGCGGCCGAGGCTACCGGTGCTGCGGCAGGCGCTGGCGCCTGAGCGCTCACGCCGGGCGCCTCCGCTGCAATAAACGCCCCCAAAACCAAAGCCGCCAAAAGAATCTTGTTCATCGCTGGTCTCCCGCTCGAATATCCCAAAAAAATACACCATCCACCGTCGCTTGGCTCGGAATCTTACTGGTCCATCGTTGTTTGTGTCAACACATCGGTCCGCATGGTAGTGGGTCAGTTTCCGATGAGCGCGTTTATCAGGAGTTAGACAACTTGGAAGCTCATCCGGTTGGATCGGAGCAGTGTCTTCGGTTACGCGGCAGTGAGCGGGGTTCATTAGGCGCCAAAAGCGAGCCGTCGGGACCTCGCTGGACTCGCTGGGGTCTGCCCTGGTGGCAATTCGTGTTCTCGTTCAGAATGATTAGTGACACTCGGTAGAGTGTCGCTATGCAAATACGAAGGGGAAGGATACCCAAAGCGCGAGAGCTCTCGCGCTTTGGGTGCGAGCTGAGCCGGACTGGCCAACTCCGGTTGGCCTGGAT
>DATNIN010000070.1:0-29255 GCA_035604415.1 Candidatus Acidiferrales bacterium | reverse complement strand
CGCTCGTAGGCCGTAGTCGCTTGGTCTGGCCGCTTCTCATTATAGAACTCAAATTACGGGGGCGCTGTCTGACGTTTCTCAGCGTTTACGTTTCGGCACACACTTACGACCTGGGATCACGGCGATTTGCGGCCGGGAGCCCGGGAGGCTGGTGTGCCAGTGCCTGATAAGTCGTGCCAGCTCAACCGGTCGATGCAACACCTTCTAATCAGTTGTTCCGACAATGCTTTCCCTAGAGAACCGATCTGTCCGGCTGTACTCAATCAGAACTAGCCAGGGCAGTGTTCTGCTTGAATTAACGCTCGCGAACGGCCTTAGCTTTTGAGCGTGCTGCAAATAGATTCCGAGCTAGTGTTGCGTGGACCCATTGAGAGCGCCGCGTTAATCAGGCACTATCCGCAGGACGAGTCTTGTCGGGGCTGGCGTTCATCTTCGGAATGGTTTCTACTTAGGCCCGCAGCAGGAGAGGCGACTCACTCTCCATGACGTAATAGTTCTCGGGCACGAACACGGCTCGACAATATGGACAAGCCTCGCGTCCCGCACGAGGCCTCGGAGGCCCGTGAACTACATGGATGTATAAATCCGCCCAGTCTTCCAACACAATCTGGGCGGCGCAATTCGTACAGCGGCAGCATGTGTAGGTGTACATGATTCGACCTCCTTCCATCTTAGACGACTGCGGAACCCTGGGGTGTGCGTGATGTGTCAACCGCTGCGAACCGGTTCAATTCGAGGGAAGAGCCTGAAAACTTATGCCGATTCGGGGCTCTTCAGTTAGGACGAAGAACCGTCGCGAAGCGCGGCGGAAAAATCCGGGAAACAGGTAGAGTATAGCTCTGGCCGAGCCTGCAACCTACTGCAAAGGGCAAAACACGCTCAAGGCCCTGTGGAAAACTTTCGAGACAGAGATTCATTCCACCTCAATTCGGAATCAAATAACGACCAATAATGTCCCGTTTCTCCCGCACTGCGGTCGAAGCTCGTGACCTCAGTTCGTCTTTCCGTACGAATGTTGGGAAATCGCTTTAGCAGTAGTGGTCCGCCCGGCCAGCGGCTGGCTAACTCTTGGTTAGTCGGATTACCGGACAAGTGGTCGATCAACATCTCGCAAACTGAACCACAACCATTGGAACATTTGAGCCCCACGAAACGCGGATCGTCGGCGCAGGCGAGGACGGGAGCTCAAGTACTTGCTGCAAGACAATCAGCGCAATGGAAAGCGCTGCGCGCCGCATTTTTGTGTCGGACCCCTCCCTCGGCTACGCTCGGGACAAGTCCTTGCACGCCGTTCCAGATCGTTGCGGGAAAGTCTGAAGAGCACAGACAGGAGTGTCTGTGCCACCAGAGAAACAGCAGATCCCTCGTCGGCCAAAGTGCGGCCTCGCTCGGGATGACAACGAAAAGAAAGGACTGCCGGGGGGCGCAGCCCTTCGGATCCTCCGCCGTGACGGACTTGCTCCCCCCGGAAGCTCGCCCGGGTCCGATGTCAGGACTCCGGCGGAGTCCATCAGACTTCCGAAACCGGGGATGCGGAACTCATGCTCGGTAAACTAAGCAAAGTCGTTGTGTCAAAGGCAGGAAAGGCTTAGGATGCGCGCGTCGGAAGTCGAGGCGCCGCCTGCCCTTAGCTCCCTTCGCGGTGTGACTCAGGGCAGGCAGGGTGAAAAGGTGGCTGCGGCGAGTTTGTGGCGAGCCCGTTCAGACTCGCCACTGGCGAATTTTCAGGGTGAGCCCGTTCGGCCTCGCCAGTCGCGAGGCCTCAGGGTAAAGATGGGCGCGAAGAGAAACAGCAGATTCCTCGTCCGCCGAGGGCGGACTCGGAATGACAGCGCGTGGGTAAATAGACAAAGTCAGAAATCAAAATCGGAAAATCCGGTGAAAATCCGCAGCGGCCAAGAAGCCAAGATGCAAATCGCGGCCACGATGAAATCCGGACCTTGGGAACAACCGTGAAAAAATGGAAATGCGTACTGTCGATTCCAGGCGACAACATCTACTTGCGCGAACAGACGGTCGTCGCAAAAGCCACGGCGGACCGATTTGGGGCGGAACTCGAAATCTTGAACGCGGAGATGGACCCGGTGAATCAGGGCCAACAATTGCTGAAATTCGTGCAATCGCCAACCGGAGCACGACCGGACGGCATTCTTGTGGAGCCGGTGAGCGCCACGGGAGTGCCGCGCGTGGCCGAGGCGGCGGTTGCCGCGGGAATCGGTTGGGTGGTGAGCAACGCGCAGGTGGAATACCTCGGGGCGCTCCGCAGAAACGCGAAGGTACCGGTGTTCCTGGTGTCGCAGGACCACGTGGAAGTGGGGCGGATTCAAGGGCGACAGATCGGCGCGATTTTGCCGGGAGGGGGCACGGTTCTCTACCTGCGCGGACCGTCGATGAGTTCGATTGCGTCGAGGCGATTCGAGGGATTGGATAGCGGCAAGCCGAAGAATGTCGAAGTGAAGAGCGTGAAGGTCCAAGGCTCGACGGCAGAGAGCGCGTACACCGCGGTGTGTTCCTGGCTGAGTCTTTCGACGGTGCGGCCGGAGGCGACGCAGCTGATCGTGTCGCAGAATGCAGACTTCATTTTCGGAGCGAGAAAGGCTTTCGAGACAAATGCGGGGGAAACGGATCGGGCGAAATGGCTTGCGCTGCCGTGCGCGGGCGTCGGTATTTCGAGCCAGCTCAAGCCTCTGGTGGATCAAGGAGCGCTGCGTGCGGCAGTGTTGACTTCTTTGACGATGGATACGGCGCTGGCAATGCTGGTGCAAGCGCTCAGGGACGGGACGCAGCCGCGGGAACAGACGTTTGTCGAAGCGCAGTCGTACCCGAGCCTGGAAGAACTCGGAAAAAAGCGGAATGGAGCAAAGAAGTAGTAGTTTGGAAGCCGATTCGCTGCCGCGCGGCGGGAAGTGACTCGGTTTGCGTGTGCTAAAGCTAGTCCTCGCTGTAGGTCTGCCGAGTGCTCGGGCTTACGCGCACAGACAAGAGTGTCTGTGCCACAAAACCGCTTGCGAACGGCAAGCTGGGTCACTACCGCGCGAGGGCCGCGATTGACGGCAATTCGGCGAGTCAAGTATTCTGGTAAGAGATTTGAAGCGGGGGAATTCATGAGTTCTCGGCGAAAGTTTCATCCGCTCACGGCGGTGGGCCTTCTGGCCCTGGTGGCGGGCTCGGTGGTAAACCTATTCGGGCCGTGGCACGGCGACGCGGCGCACGCCACGATCGGATTTCTGTACGGCGTGTCGATCGCGCTGATGCTCGGCGGAATCTACCGGACAAAGCATCCCAAGACCTGCGCCTGAACAAGCTGACATGAGCGAACACAAATTCCCTTTCGCGACGGTTGAAGAGGCCATCGAAGACATACGGCAGGGCCGCATGATCGTGCTCGTGGACGACGAAGACCGCGAGAACGAAGGCGATCTGACCATGGCGGCGGAGAAGATCACGCCGGACGCGATCAATTTCATGACCAAGTTCGGGCGGGGGCTGATTTGCGTCTCGCTCACCGAGCAGCGATGCGACGCGCTGGACCTGAAGCCGATATCTCCGCGGAACACGTCCGCGTTCGGGACGCCCTTCTGCGAGCCGATCGACGCGCGCCGCGGCACCACCACCGGAATCAGTGCATGGGACCGCGCCACAACGATCCTGGCGGCCACCGATCCGCACACGAAGCCGGAAGATCTGGCGCGGCCGGGGCACGTCTATACGCTGCGCGCGCGCAAAGGCGGCGTGCTGGTGCGCGCGGGACAGACCGAGGCGTCCGTGGACCTGGCGCGGATCGCGGGGCTCGATCCTTCGGGCGTGATCTGCGAGATCATGAACGAAGACGGCACGATGGCGCGCATCCCGCAGCTCACCGAGTTCTGCCGGGAACACGGGCTGAAGCTGCTGACCGTCGCGGACCTGATCCGCTACCGCATGCACCACGAGCGGAACGTCCGGCGGATCGCGGAATCCGTGCTGGCCACGAAGTACGGCGATTTTCGGATGATCGCGTACTCGAGCGACGTGGACCACGAACTGCACGTCGCGCTCGTGCGGGGCGACATCGCGGAAGATCAGGCGGACACCGGAGCGCAGGCCGCGCCGCCGCTGGTGCGCGTCCATTCGCATTGCCTGACGGGCGACGTGCTGGGCTCAACCGCGTGCGATTGTCGGGAGATGGTCGAAGGATCGCTCAAGGCAATTGCCGAAGAGGACCGCGGCGTGTTCGTCTATTTGCACCACACGGGCCGCGGATTTCGGATCGACTCGCGCACCGAAGAAGGCGCCGCGCTGCCGCAAATCCTCTACCACCGGCGCGAACATGTGGAGCGCGACCCCGGCGTGCAGCGCGTGATCCAGCACGAAAGCGGAATCGGAGCGCAAATTCTGAAGGACCTCGGATTGCGGCGGATTCGGGCGCTGACGAATCTTCCGCGAAAAGTCGTGGCACTCGAAGGGTACGGCTTGGAAATCACGGACCAGGTGCCGCTCGCGATCAAGCCCGCGAAGCACAGCCATCAGTTGTTGTAGGCGCGTGAGGCGCGATGTCCTCGGCGCCGGCAAGACTACATGCCGCAAGAGAGGCAGCGCACCCTTCGCCACGTCACTCAGGGCAAGCAGGCAGGCGTTCCGTAGAATCGTTCGGAATGCACACCCCGCACTTCGCGCCGTCATCGTATGTCGGGGCTTCCCGATGGAAATCATCGGGACGCAAAAAGCGCGAAAGCCCCAACCTTCTACCGAGTGAGACAGCTTCTATCGGCCGAAAACAAGGACGACGAAGGAATCCGGCACGAGGGTGGGGAAAGGCCGCGGATTCGTTGCCGTGGGCGCCGGCGGCGGGCCAAAGTCGGCGGTGACGAGAAAGACTTCGTGGGTCTTCAGATCGAGCGCCATGGTGCGGGCGCCGCGCTGCGTCGGCACATTCTCGACGACGGTGTACTTGTCGGGCGAGTCCTCGTGGACCACGGTGAGCGTGCCGCTCTGGCCGTTGGACGCGAAGGCGAAACCTGTTTCCGGGTCGAACGCGTCCGCATCGACGCCATCGCCGATTGGCGGCGTCGCGACTATCTTGCCGGAATCGGCGTCGATCACGGCCATCATCTGATTGTCGCAGCCGGCGAAGAGGCGGCGATGCTTCACGTCGATGGCCAGGCCCGAGGGCTCCTTGCAAGGAGCGAGCGGCCAGCGCGCCGTGACGACCAGATTCCGCGAGTCGATTTGCACCTCTTCGCTCTTGTCCTCGACATTGACGTAGATGTGTCCGGCACCGTCGGACGCGGCAAACTCGAGCTTGCCGCCGACCGGGATTGTTCCCGCAACCTGGCCTGACTTCGCGTCGATTGCCGTGACGTCACCGCTGCGGCCATTCATTGCGAACACGCGCATGGACGCAGGATCGTAGATGATCGCGTCGGGATTCTTCCCTGCCTGCGCCTGGCCGATTACCTGAAGCGTTTTGGAATCGAAGATGGAGATCGTGCCGGCCTGGCCATTCGACGTGAAGCCGTTGCCGCCACCCGTGAGGGCGATGCCATGCACGCCAGCGGTATTCGGAATCTCTCCTAATACCTTCTCGGAATCCACATCGAGGACGACGACCTTCGTGCCGCGGGAGATGAAGAGGCGGCGCGTCGGAGAGTCGAAATTGAGGTAGTCCCAGAATCCCTCGCCGCCGAGCTTGATCTTCTTGAGCAGGTGATAGCCGGAAGCGCCCGGCGCGGCAGCAGGCCGCGAGGGTTTTGCGGCGCCCACGCCCGCAACGACTGCGAAGGCCGCAACCAAGACTGCCAGAATCCCAAAGAAAGAAAGGCGCGATGATGGCATGGAGATCTCCTGTGACGGCGCGCGGCGCCGACCGCATTCCCGCAGGTATCGTATGCTGCCGGACTCGAAACCGTCAAATAAAGGGCGGATTAAGATGCGTTCATGTTTTAGGCGCTACGGAGATTTCCTGGGCGGCGGGCCGATGGTGACGTAGGGGCGCATCTTTTCCAGTTTGGTCTCGGAAATACCGCGGACTGCGAGCAGGTCCTCGACGCGGCGGAAGCGCCCGCTCTTCGTGCGGAACTCGACGATTGCTTTGGCGGTGGTCGGACCGACGCCGGGGAGTTGCTCGAGCTCTTTGATTGTCGCTGTGTTGAGATCGATGGGATGCGCGGGGGGATTCTTGTTGGCCGCAGAAGCCAACGGCAGTACGAGAACGGCTATCAATACAAGGCCGGCACAGCATGCGCGCGACATGAAGCTAGAGGCCATGCGACTCCACCAGCGCCCGCCTAGAAACCGAGGCGGCCGCTACATAATCAGCGACGTATGGCGCACTGTAGCCAAGCACGTTCGCCGGGCACGACATGTCGTGCCCCTACAAAACCGTTTTGGACGGGCATCGATGACAAATCGCAAAGCGCCCGCCTAGAAACCGAGGCGGCCGCTACATAACCGTCCCGTAACCCGGCCGCACGCAAGAAGGATCAGCTACGCCCGCGTATCACCGGGCCCGAATGCTGCGACGTTACCCTGGGCGTCGTACTCCGTCACTGGGCCGAAGAGCGCGGCCTGCTCGCCGATTTGAGCGCGGTCGCCGACGAGGACGATCTGGGCGTTCGCGGAATCGAAATGGCGGCGGGCGGCGGCGACTACATCGTCCGCGGTAAGCGCGCGAATTTTTTCGCGATAAGTTTCGAGATAACTTTCCGGCAACTGGTCGAGATAGACGGTCGAGAGCTGGCCGAGAAGTCCATCCTGGGTGGCGACGCCGAGCGAGAAAACGCCAGTCAGGTAACTGCGGGCGCTGTCGAGTTCTTCGGGCGTGACCGGGAGCGAGCGCATGCGGTCCATTTCGTAAAACATTTCGGTGAGCGTGGCGGCGGCGACGTCGTTGCGCACGGCGGCGTGCACGGTGAAAAAGCCGAGCTGGCGGAGCGCGCTGATGCCGCTGCGCGGGCTGTAGGTGTAGCCCTTTTGCTCGCGGATATTGATCACCAGGCGCGAATGAAACGCGCCGCCGTAGATCGAATTGGCGAGCACCGTGCGATACCAATCGGGATCGCGGCGCGTGATGGCGAGATTGCCGAGGAGCACCTGCGTCTGCACGGTTCCCGGCATGTGCACGAGGTGCACGCGCCGGCCGGACTGGCGCGGCGGAGCGGGCGATTCCGGCGTCGCGGGTTTTGGAGCTTTCCAATCGCCGAACACTTTCTCGATTTGCTCGAGCATCGCGCCGGTCGAAAAGTCGCCGACGACGATGAGCAGCGCGTCCGACGGGACGTAGCGCTGATGGTAAAACTCCTCGAGCTGCTCGCGGCGGTAGGAAGCGACCTGCTCCTCGGTGGGAGAGATGATCGCATACGGATGCAAGCCGAAAAGAACCTTGCGCAGGCGCTCGTTGGCGAGAAAGCCGGGCGTGGTGCGCTCGATTTTCAGCTCCTCGAAGCGTTGGCGGCGCTCGCGCTCGAATTCATTCTCGGGAAACGAGGCATTTCGCGCGAGATCGGCGATCAGAGCGAGGATTTCGGCGGAAAATTCCGCGAGTCCCGAAGCGGAGATGGCGCTGGAATCAGCGCCGGAGCTGGTGCCGAGACCGGCGCCCATGCGGCGCAGGTCCTCTTCGATCTGGCGGCTGGGGCGCGATGTCGTGCCGGTGCGGACGACGGTGGCGGTCATCTCAGCAAGGCCGGGCGCGCGAAGGGCGACGACGGCGTTGCCACTGCGGAAATAAAGCTGGGCGGAGATTTTCGGAAACGTGCGCGACTCCGCAAGGACGACTTGCAGCCCGTTTGGAAGAGTGCGGACCGTGCGCTTCGGCCATTCGACCGGACGCTCGGGAGAGAGCGCGGGCGGAGTGCTGCGGTGCGATATGGATGGCGCGGGCGTCGTCACTGCGCACCTCCGAGATTCACCGGGCGGCGGACGAGCACGGCGCGATTGCGCGGCACGAGATACTTCTTCGCGACGGATTGCACCTGCTCGGGCGTGACGGCGAGGAAGCCGTCGAGGATGGTGTTCACGCGATTGGGATCGCCGTCGAAGAGCGTGAAGCAGGCGAGATAGTGCATCAGGCCGAAGCGAGGCATGTAGGAGCCCATTCCGCCTTCCAGCATCGAGTAGTAATCCGAGCGGAATTTGACCTTCACAGGATCGAGCTCTTCGGGCGCGATTCCCTTCTGCTGCAATTCCTCGATGATTTCGTCGTAAACGGCGACGGTGCCTTCCGAAGTGAACTCGGGCTTGTGAAAGATGCGCGTGACCATCTGCGTGGGGCCATTGGTATCGAACACGTCCGCGCTGCCGTCGGCATCCACGGCGATCTGCTCTTCGAGCACGAGTTTGCGGAAGACGCGCCCCGCGCGGCCGCCATGCAAGACTCGCTCGAGAATGGCAGCGGCGTACCAATCGGGAGTTTCGCGCGGCGGAAGCGTGTAGCCGATGGCGATGGCCGGAAGCGGGCCGAGCTTTTCGTCGACCACGCCGCGGCGCTCTTCGGTTTGAGGAGGCTCGGTGACGTCCGCGCGGGGCGGCAGCGCGCCGGCGGGAATGTCCTCGAAGTAGCGCTTCGCGAGCGAGAACGCTTCGGCGGGATCGAAATCGCCCAGCATGAGAAGCACGGCGTTGTTCGGCGCGTAGTACGTGCGGAAGAAACTCTGCACGTCGGCGAGCGTGGCGGCGTCGAGATCGGCGAAATCGCCGTAGAAATTGTGCGCGTTGGGCCAGTTGCGGAACGCGACGGGCGGCAAATCGAGCCAGGGAAATCCGCCGTAGGGCTGATTCATCACGTTGACGCGCACTTCTTCTTTCACAACATCGCGCTGATTGCGGAGGTTTTCGTCGTCCACTTTGAGAGCGCGCATGCGGTCGGCTTCGAGCCACAGGACGCGCTCGAGCGCATTCGACGGGACGGCTTCGAAATAATTCGTGATGTCGTAATTCGTGGTGCCGTTGAGCAGGCCGCCCGAAGAATTGACGAGGCGAATGTGCTCCATCTTCCCGGCGTTTTCCGAGCCCTGGAACATCATGTGCTCGAAAAGATGCGCGAATCCGCTGCGGCCGTGCGGCTCGAGACGGAAGCCGATCTGATAGTAGACGCCGACAGTGACGACGGGGGCGGAGCGGTCGGGCGAAGCGACGACGCGCAGGCCATTGGCGAGCGTCGTGTGTTCGACCGGAATGTGCAGTTTTCTAGGCGCTGGATTCAATGATTGTCCTCCGAGCCAAATTGTCAGGTGCGAATGCCGCGCTAAAGACCGCGGCGCTACACTTAAAACTTCAACGACTTGAGCGCGCGCTTGAGCCGTTTGGTGGCCGACGCAGGCCGCTTCGCCAGAACGCGTGCGGCAAGATGCGCGAGCGCCGCGTACGCTTCCTGGACTTCGCTCGGATGGCGCCTGAGCGCCCCGGCGTGCGTTGCGATGACGTCGTAGTCGCCGCGCGAGAGCGGGCCGGTCCATGCAGCGCGCGGCCCAAGCCGCTCCACATTATCGAGCATTTGGCGGGTCAAAAGTAAGAGCGTCTGCATGGCGCGGCGGCGGGTGAAGCCGATGCGCACGAGCATCTGCACCGCCGATTCGATCAACGGAAAGCCACTGCCGCAGACGAGCACGCCCGCTGCATGGTACACGGGCTTGTCGCGGCCTTCGATCACGACCGGCACGCCGCCGAGGGACCGCGCGATGCCCTGGGCCGCGCGCCGCGCTTTGAGATCGCCTTCGACAGCAAAGATGACGCCGGAGAGCTTTGGCGTGACGCCGCCGCCGAACGTCTGCATGGGATGGAGCGAGCCAGTGGCTGCTCCGAGGCGCGCAAGCGGGGCCAGGACGCTGCGGTCGAGCGTGCCGCTCGTGTGCAGGACGATCTTGCCGCGCCAATCCTTGCCGCTGACTTCCGCGAGCGTGCGGGCGACGCCGGCGAGCTTGTCGTCCGGCGTGGTGAGAAGAATCACGTCGGCGGAGGCTGCATCGATCGTGATTCCGCTGCGCGCCAGGCCCGCGCCAATCGCCTGCACGGCGGCGCGCGACGTGGCTGCCGAGCGCGTGACGACCGCGCCGATCCGCCAGCCGAGTTGGCGGAGGCGTTTCCCGAGCGTTTTTCCTACGCGTCCGGCGCCGACGATGGAAATAGTGCGTGCCATGCAGCGTGATAGCATAACTTGTCCGATCTCATTGCGGTGGAGGAAATTGCGCTTTGCATATTTTCTGGGCTGCGCTCCTAGGCGCCGTCGCGTTCTTCTGGATACTCGGGGTCATCGAGCTGGCGCTGGGATTGCGGCTGATCCCATCGCTCGAGCGCACCGCTCCGCTAGAGGATTCGAAGTGCCCCTCGGTCTCGGTGCTTTTTGCGGGGCGCGATGAGGCCGACAAAATCTCCGATGCGCTCGAGACGATGCTGGGTCTCGACTACCCCCGTTACGAAGTGATCGCCGTCGATGACCGCTCCGGGGACGCGACGGGAGCGATCATAGAGGCCGCCGCGCGGAAGGATGCGCGGCTAAAACCGGTGCGAATCGACGAGCTGCCGGGGGGATGGCTCGGGAAAACCCACGCGCTTCAGACGGCGTACGAGCGATCGAGCGGCGAATGGCTTGTCTTTACCGACGCGGATGTCCATTTCGGGCCGGACTTGCTGCGACGTGCGATCGCGCTGGCGGAAGAGAACGGCTGGGATCATTTAACGCTCCTGGCCGCGCCCAGGATGTTCACGCCGGGTGAAAAAATCGTGATGACGTTTTTCGGAGTCGGCTTCCTGATGGGCACGCGGCCATGGAAGGCGAGCAGCCGGAGCTCCGGCGGCTATACGGGCGTGGGCGCATTCCAGCTGATTCGGCGCAGCGCGTACGAAAAGATGGGGACGCACAGGCGGCTCGCGATGGAAGTGATCGACGACATGAAGCTGGGAAAACTCGCGAAAGAGGCCGGGTGCCGCTCGGGCGTGGCGCGCGCGGGAGATGCCGTGAGCGTCCACTGGCACGCGGGGCTGGGCAACACGATTCGCGGGACGACCAAGAATTTCTTCGCCGCTTCCGGATACAGGCTGTGGCTCACGTCCGTGCAAACTTTCGGGCTGCTGCTGATGTTCGTGTTTCCGGTGGTGGCGCTGCCGTTCGTGCGCGGCTGGCCGCTGGTGTTCGCGTCGATCGCCGTCGGATTGCCGCTGGTCGTGGCGGCCGGAGTGGCCATAAACATTAAGGCATCGCCGGTGTATGCGCTGACGTATCCGATCGGCGCGCTGATTTTCGCGTGGATGCTGACGCGGTCGACGATTGTGACGCTGCGGCAGGGCGGGATCGTTTGGCGCGGGACATTTTATCCGCTTGAGGAATTGAAACGCGGGGTCGTGTAGACCGCAGCGACGCAGCAAAGTGCGCCCGCCTAAAGGCGGCCGCTACGAAACCGGCAACGAATGGCGCACTTTGGCCAAGGATGTGCGCCGGGCACGGTATACCGTGCCCCTACGAAGACCGGGGGCGGCGTGAACGGGCGGCGGAGGCGACTTTGGGCGAGACGACGGGTGCGACGGTCTGCATCGGAGGCGGTGCGGTGGACGGCAATTCTGTGGAAGCGATGACGCCGAGGTCGCGCTGCTTGAGGGAGCGGATGCGGTCGCGGAGGGCGGCGGCGCGCTCGAATTCGAAATTTTTGGCGGCCTCGCGCATCTGGGCTTCGAGCTGCGTGATGGCCTGCAACAACTGCTGCTCGTTCTGAATCTCACCGATCGCGACATCCTCGACCGGCACCGTGACGTAATCCGCTTCGACGATTCGCGCGAGCTGCATATCGACGGACTTCACGATCGATTGCGGCGTGATGTTGTGCTCGCGGTTGTAGGCCTCCTGCTTCGCGCGGCGGCGGTTGGTCTCGCCGATGGCCTGGCGCATGGAATCGGTCATCCGGTCGGCATAGAGGATGGCGCGGCCCTCGATATGGCGCGCGCAGCGGCCCATGGACTGGATCAGGGACGTGGCGCTGCGGAGATAGCCTTCTTTATCGGCGTCGAGAATGGCGACGAGTGAAACCTCGGGCAAGTCGAGCCCTTCGCGCAGAAGGTTGATGCCGATGAGGACGTCGAATTCGCCGCGGCGCAGGTCGCGCAGGATGCGGACGCGCTCGAGCGTCTCGATTTCGGAGTGGAGATAGCGGCAGCGCACGCCGACTTCCGCGAAGTATTCAGAAAGATCTTCGGCCATGCGCTTGGTGAGCGTGGTGACGAGAACGCGCTCGTTGCGCTCTGCGCGCACGCGAATCTCTTCCAGCAAATCGTCCACCTGCCCTTTCACGGGACGGACTTCGACTTCGGGATCGACGAGACCGGTGGGGCGGATCACCTGCTCGACGACGACGCCACCGCATTTCGTCAGCTCGTAAGGGCCGGGCGTGGCCGAGACGTACACGACCTGATTCATGCGGTGCTCGAACTCCTCGAAATTGAGCGGGCGATTATCGAGCGCCGAGGGCATGCGGAAGCCGTAGTCGACGAGGGTCTGCTTGCGCGAGCGGTCGCCGGCATACATCCCGCGAAGCTGCGGGATCGACTGGTGCGATTCGTCAACGAATAGCAGGAAGTCCGAGGGGAAGTAATCGAGCAGCGTCGGAGGGGCTTCTCCGGGAAGGCGCCCCGACATGTGCCGCGAATAGTTCTCGATGCCGTGGCAATAGCCGATGGTGCGCATCATTTCGATGTCGAAGTGCGTGCGCTGGACGATGCGCTGCGCCTCGACGATCTTTCCCTGCCGCTCGAGCTCGCCCTTCCACCAATCGAGCTCTTCGTAGATGGTCTGTATCGCGCGCTCTTTCTGCGCGGCGGGCAGGACGTAGTGCGTCTTCGGGTAGATCGGCAAGCGCGCGACTTCGCCTTCGCGCGAACGGATTTCGCCGGTGAGCGGATCGATTTTGCGGATCGCTTCCACCTGGCTGCCCCACAGCTCGATGCGGACGGCAAGATCGTCGTAGGGCGGATAGATTTCGATCATGTCGCCGCGAACGCGGAAGGTGCCGCGGCGGAGGTCTTCGGAGCGCTCGTACTGGATTTCGACGAGCTTGCGCAGGATCGCTTCGCGGGCGATCGATTGGCCCTTCTCGATCATCAGCATCATGCCGAAATACGCCTCGGGCGAGCCGATGCCGTAAATGCAGGAGACGGAGGCGACGATGATGACGTCGCGGCGCTCGAAAAGCGAGCGCGTGGCGCTCATGCGGAGCTTATCGAGCTCGTCGTTGATCGTGGCTTCTTTTTCGATGAAGGTGTCGCTCGAGGGGACGTAGGCCTCGGGCTGGTAGTAGTCGTAGTAGCTGACGAAATACTCGACGGCGTTCTGCGGGAAGAAGGACCGGAATTCGTGAAAGAGCTGCGCGGCAAGCGTTTTATTGTGCGCGAGGACGATCGTGGGGCGATTGATTGCCTCGATCACCTTGGCCATCGTGAAAGTTTTGCCCGAGCCGGTGACGCCGAGGAGCACCTGATGGCGCTCGCCGTCGGTGACGCCGCGGACGAGCTGGGAGATGGCTTCGGGCTGGTCGCCGCGGGGGTCGTAGTCGCTCGCAAGCTTGAATTTCATGGGCCGGCCGCCTCAGCGCGCAAAATGGGCGCTGCCTAAACTTCCTATTATAGCGCACTCAGTTCATGGCTTCAGCTGGACCAGGGGAATCGAAATGCGCGTATCGCGCAGCCCGTTCGTGTTCGCAGGAACCTTACCCATTACCATGGCGATTTCATCGCAGTCCGTGAGCTTCGGGCAATGGACGCAGTCCTTGTAGATTTTGTCCGGCAAATCTTGCCGCCGAGCAACTTCGAAGCCCAGGCGACCGAAGAAATCCGGTATTCGCGTAAACAGGCAGACACAGCTAACCGTGTGCCGCCGCGCTTCCTCCATGAGGGCATTTACCAAGGACCGGCCGACCCCGTGACCCTTGCTTTGCGAAGACACGGCGATCGAGCGGATTTCGGCAAGGTGCGTTCCGTAGAGATGGAGAGCACCGCAGCCGGCGATTCGACCGTCTTCCTCAGCGACAATGAAATCTCGAACGTTTTCGCACAACTCCGGCATGCTCCGAGGAAGCAGCGTGCCTTCGTCGGCGTAGGGCTGGATGATCGCGTGGATGCGCTCCACGTCCGGGAGCGCGGCGTTGCGCGTTCGTGCCATCGACAATTAAAGGAATAATTATGCAGCACTACGCATAAGTATTCGGTCTCTTTTCGCATCCTACCACAGAAGGAATGCGGGCGCCATTTGCACCGGCCTACATTTGATTTGGCAGGAGGGTGATTTCGGACTGCGTCCGGACCTGGCCTTTGTGGTGGATGCTCGAGCCGGTGCTGGCGCTGGTGATTTCGTAGTCCATGTCCTGCGTGCCAGTCTGCGTCGAGTTGACGAGCAACCCGGTCGAGAGCGAAATCGAATCGAGGCTTTCTCCCGAGCCCGTCCACGAACCCGAAGTGCGAAGGCCGTTGCGGCGATATTCCTCCGGAGTGGCATCGGGATGAACGGAGCCTCGGCGCAAGATCCTGAAGCGAGTGAGGATCACAGCGCAGTCGGAGGCGCTGCCGGAAGATTTGCACGGCTCGTTGCGCAGATAGGTGGATTCCGTGCGCCAGGTGAGGCCCGAGAGGGGCGCGCCATCGAGCGGGCGCTCGCTAGTCCATTTCTGCCCAATGGAAATGCCTTCGCGCGGGAAGCCGGCGCCCGAAGCAAGCGCTTCGAGCCAGGACACGACGGGTTCGGCCGCGGAGCGGTCCGCAAAGACTTCCTCTAGCCCCTTGAAGTCGCCGAGCAGGCCGCCGGGCTTCATCGTGAACTCGATAGATTGGCCCTCGAAACGGGCATATTGGTCACCGAAAGAGGCAGCATCAGGGTCGAATGCGTCGCTTTCGGACTCGGCGCTGGATTTCTCATACGTGGCGCGGAGGTGCACCTCGCCCGAACCTGCTGCGGCGGCGGGCTGAGCGTCGAGCACGTCCAAGCGGACAACCAGATGAATCGCCTGGCTCGCTTGAGTGCCACCCTCGGGATTGACGATGGGCGTGGTGGTCTTCCCTGTTGTGGTGGAGCGGGATTCGATTCGGTAGCGGAGTGTCTCGCCGGGAGTCAACCGCGGCGCCAAGCGCACGCGCTGGCTCGACGCGGCGGCGACGGCGATCAGAACGAGGAGAAGTGTTGCCGGGAAAACGCCCATCCGCAACGCGCGACGAGAATTGAGCCGCATCGAACGAACGCTAGCACACGGCCGGGAGCGAGGCAAACATGGACAGGGGTGGGTGATGGTTCAGTTTGCGAGATGTTGATAGACCACTTGTCCGGTACCGAGCTGTCCCGCGTGCGAACCGAATTCCGGCTCCGTCCTCCCGAGCCTACCAACCAAAGCCACTCGAGTCGAGGGGGCCGACATTGTTATGCAATCAACTGCCCGCTGACCACGGTTGTGTTCTTGAAACTGACCACCACCCAGGGGTGAGGGACACGGGATGCTTCCCGATACAAACCATCGGGACGCACAAATCGCGAAGGCCCCACTTTTAGAGGCGTTGTGATGTCGGAGCTAAAGCTCCGACCCCCTAAGAACCATTCTTGAGGTGGCTTGCAGATGGAGAAGCACAGCCTCTAACGCGTACGGCGGGGAGGCGTTGAAACGCGCGCGACTTGAGGGGCGGCCAGCGGCCCCGTGAGGCGGAATGCCGGCCCCGCCTGACTGGAATAGGACGACTTCACCTGAAGGCGCAGGTCGAGAGTGCGATCGAAGCCGACATTGCCCGAGCCTTCGATCGTGCCGTCCATCATCGTAAGAGCCAAACTCTGAAACTCGATATTGCCTCGAGCGCACGAGAACGCTGCCGAACCCGCGAGGAATCGAGTGGGTTGACGATCCTGGGGCAGACCGGCCAGAGACCTCCAGAGATCGAAATTGCGCAGCTCGGGGCTCGTCACGCGCGCGTTGCCCTGACACGCGAGCGAAGCGGCGAGGTCCGCGCGGGTTGCGCCGCTTGCGTCGAGGGAGATTTGCCCGGCGGCGGACTTTGCGGTGATTCCTGCGAAGCCGGGAATGGCGGCGATGAGTGACGGCACATCCACGCGGGCAAAATCGAGCTCCGCGTGATAGACGGGTGTGGAACCCAGATCCGCATCGAAAGATCCACCGATCGTTCCGCGATAAAGCTGTCCGGTCGCATTTTCGAGCGCGACGTGGCGGCCGTCGATTTTCAAGTCTCCCTGCAAGCCGCCAATGGATACGGGAGCGACGATAAGCTGGCCGAGCGAAAGGCGCCCGCTCGCCTGCAAATCCTCCGGCGCGGCGCCGGGAGCCGACCGTGAATTCAGGAAAGGCAGCATGCGGTCGAGAAAGCTCTCCCGCCAGCGCGGATTCAGCCAGCGGTCGAGCGCCACGGTTGCGAGACGATCCGCCGAGAGTGCAAATTGCCAGCTCGCTGCGGGTTCGCGGCGATCGAGCGTCCCGGTCCAGCGCGCTCCGAACGCCTGCGCCGATTCGAGCGCGATGTGAAGCGAGCCCGGCTTCCATTCCGTGCGCGCGTTGATCTGGCCGATGGGCAGATTCAAGAAAGGCGCGCGCAACACGGCGACGCCGGGTCCCGCACCCCAGTCGATGAACCCGACAGGTTTGGTCCGCCACGGAAGGTCCGAGCCCTGCCATCGCAGGTCGGCGCGTACGGGTCCCAAGACGTCCCATCCGCGAGTGATGCTCCAACCGAACGCACTGGCGGCGGCGATGACCTCATGCACATCGGAAACACTTCCGGAGACGCGCATCACGTTCGAGACGCCGCGGCCCCCCTTCGCAGAGGACTCAAACCGCAGCCCGTTCTCCGGGGTGCCGAAGGAAAGCGCGACAGGCAGCAGCGAGACAAGGCCGTGATCGTATCGAAGCTGGACTTGCCCGAGATGAGCGGGCCGCTGAAGGCCCCCGCCGGCAACTGCGATTCCATCACTAAAGACGACGGCGTTCACTACGCGTGCGGGCCAATCCGCGGCGATGCCTCGAACAGCGGCATGTCCTTGCAGCGAGACGTCATCCGCAATGCCTGGATGAAACGCGCGGGCCCAGGACAAAAGATCGCTCACGTCGATTTGGGACGATGAGAGCTCTAAGTAGACTGGCGAATAGAGTTGTTTGACCGGGAATCGAGGGTGGGCCCAAGAGATTCGTCCGGACATGCGAGCGTTCGAATGCGGGGCATCGAGCGTGAGATCCTGGAACGCAACGAGCGAATCGCGAGGATTCCAATCCATGCTTGCGATGAGATTCAGGGAGGGATTGTCCGGGCGAAGCGTGAGATCCCAGCGATGGACCTGCTGGAGGGCAACGCGTCCCTGAATGGCCCAATCATCGTTGTGGTCCCGAGTGCGCGCGCTCATTGAAAGCGCCAGACCGCCGCGGACGCCATGATCGTCGGCGGCCACAAGCCGGAGCACGTCAGATACGGACGCGTCCGACCAGGAAACATCGAGCGCCGCGGGGCGAAGCCGCGAGGACGTTCCACCGACCTCACCGGACACGTGAACCGTGCCGGCCTGCTGCATGACGACAGCGGCTCGCCAGGGAGTGGCCTGAAGATCGATGCGCCAGCGCCCCGGGCGGTCCGCCTCGACCGTGCCGGTCACGCCAAGAAACGCCAGCGGAAGCTTTTCATCGCCGAGCTTGAAATTGATGCGGCCGCCTTCCACTTCGATCCTGCGAAAGCGCGGGGCCAAGGACGCAGGGGCCACCGGGCCGACAAAACCGGTCGCTGCGGGCATTCCGACGAGCCGCGGAAGCCACGCGGCAAGATTCCAATCGCCGTCGGCATCGCGAACGAGATTGAGGCTCGGGCGGGTAAGCGAAAGCGTCCCGAACTCGAGGTGGCCGCGAAGAAGGCTCCGCCAACGAAGCCGGAGCCCCATCGACTCTGCGCGCAGGAAGTATTCATTGCCGAAACGGGGATCTTCGCCAACGGTGACGGACCGGGCCTCGAGAACCGGACCACCCCAGAGACTGAAGTCGTAGCTGCCGACCTCGACAGGCCGTCCGAACGCAGCCTCAATCCGTGCGGTCACTTTTCGATGAAGGCGGGTGTGCTGAATGGCGAGGGAAATCGCCTCGGCGGCGAGCCACAGGCAGACCAGCACGAGGAGAATCCATTTCGGCCAGCGACTCCACGCGCGCAGCCGCGAAGGAGCCTGCTCGTGAGGCTCGGCGCGCGTGATGGATTCCAGATGAGTTTCCGACATCGTGGGTTACGGTGAAGCGAACGCCGGCGCTCAGCCACGCGGCCGATGCCGGGATCAGTGGACCTGGCGGAGCATACGATTCCAGCGCGTGCGGCTGGAAACATGAGCCAGCGTTTCCTCGAATCCTCGGAGCGTACCGAGAAGGCTCCGGTCGGTGTAATCCTCAGCCGTCGCTTCGACCGACCAGTAGATCACGATCGGCCGTCCCATGATCGCGCGGCGATCGACAAAACCCCAGTAGCGGCTGTCCCAACTGCGGTCGCGGTTGTCGCCCATCACGAAGAAGTGATCCGCCGGGACGACGAGATCGCCACCCTGAACCGAATTCATGATCTGCTCAGCCCACTCCGGGCGCAAGCCGAATCTCGAGAAGCCGCCATCGGCGGGGGGAAAGTCGTCGGCAAAGGAATCGCCCGCCGCAGGATCGTGGACCACGTACGGCTCGGCCAAACGGCTTCCGTTGACGTAAACCTGTTGCGCGACGATGCGGATGCGATCCCCGGGCAAGCCGATCACGCGCTTGACGTAGTGCGGATGATCGTCATAGGGAAACTTGAAGACAACGATGTCGCCGCGGCGGACCGGGCGATAGGGAAGCAACTTTTCGTACCAGGCGCCGCGCCCCTCGAAAAGAAACTTATTCACGAGCAGATGGTCGCCGACCAGAAGCGTGGGTTCCATGGATTGCGAAGGAATCTTGAAGGCTTGCAGGATAAAGGTGGTGCCGAAAAGCGCGAGGAGAATCGTGACAAGCAGCGATTCGAAGAAATCCGCCACCGAGCCTTTCGGGGACTCGGATCGCGCGGCTTCCGAGGCGAGCGCCGGAGCGCCGACCGAGTTCACGAGCGAGGTTTCTGCGTCCATCGCTTCCATTCAGGCGGACTCGCCGCCGCTTCCGAGCGATTCGAGCGCCAGCCTTGCGGCTGCCTGCTCCGCTTCCTTCTTGCTGCGGCCTTCGGATGCAGAGAGCCGGCGGTCCCCGTGCCAGACCTCGACCTCAAACGTCTTTTGATGCTCGGGCCCGGATTCGTTGCGGACGCGATACACGACCGTTCCGAGCCCGCGCTGCTGAAGCCACTCCTGCAACGAGGACTTGTGGTCGGGGCGTTCGAGTCCTTCCACGCCGCCCTCGAAGGCGGGGTCGAGCAAGCTTCGCCGGAGGAAACCCGCCGCGGCAGCCAGGCCGGCATCGAGATAGATGGCGCCGACAATCGCTTCGTACGCGTCGGCCAGCAGCCTCTTTTTTTCGCGCCCGCCGGTCTTTTCCTCGCCGGGACCCAGACGCAAATGACTGCCCAGCTTCAAACGCCGCGCCGCCGTATGAATCGACACGGCACTCACCAGCCGCGCCAGGCCTTTCGATAGCTTACCAGCATCCCAGTGAGGGAATGAGGCGCAGAGCTGCTCGCTCGCGACCAGGCCGAGAACGCGATCGCCCAAGAATTCGAGGCGCTCGTTATCGACGCCGCCCACATTCTGGCGGTGCGACCGGTGCGTGAGCGCTCGCTCGAGGCGTTCGGGATGCTCGAAGCGATGGCCGAGAATCGCCTCGATTTCACCGCGCTCCTCTGCGGTCATGGCGGGATCGCCTTTCCGAGCTACTTCGATGGCGCCGCCAGTTTCCGCGCGGCGTCGGCGCTCTGTTTGCAGCGATCCTGAAGGCCTCCGGGCATCTGGCTGCAATGAGTGTAAGCGTCCGCCGCTTCGCCGTAGCGATGGAGGTTTTGGAGACCGAAGCCCAAAACAAAAAGATCCGTCGGATCAGGAATGGTGGGACCTTGCGTGGCCAACTGCAATTCCTTGACGGAGTCGTCGTACTGCCCGCGGCGGAAGTACACGAGACCCAGGCCGCTGTGCACCTGGGACAACTGGCTGGCCTTCGCCGTCGCAAACTGGTCGTCGGTCATGGCTTCCGGCTTGGGCAACGCGCCGAGCACCTGAATGGCGTGCTTCTCGTAACTTTCCGCTTTGTCGAGTTTCTTCGCCGAGTCGGGGTCATCGGGGTCGTAGGCATGCGGGATCACCCAGCCGACGGTGGCGAGAATGCCGACGTCGTCGGCGTTGAGGGTAAGCGCCTTGTCCGCGTTCGCATAGAAGTCTTTCCAATCCTGCTTTACAAAGTAGGCTTGCACGAGTCCCGCATAAACCGACTCGTCGTACCGGCTCGCAGGATACTTCTGAAGAAAATCCTGGCCGAGCTGGATCCGTTGGTCGGCGTCCTGGGCGGAGGTCGTGAAGAAGGCCTTGTATGCCGCCTCCTCCTGAGGATCGAGTTTCGGCGCAGCAGCAGGGGCCTCACCGAGCGTCCGTTGTTTCATTTGCTGGTCCTGTTCCGCTTGCTGCTCTTTGTCGACGACTTTATTCGGATTGGTGCCTTGCGCGAGGCAAACGGGCAGCAATACGAGCGCGCCGGCGAGCGCGAGTGCCAGGGTGCGAACTATCTTAGATAGCGATCGAAGTTTCATGGTCCGGGTTCCTTTTCTTAGTTCTTAGTGTTTGTATGTGATTCCTTAACCGCATTTGTTGTTGCATCGCATTGACTTGATTTACCTGCGAGGGAGCCGACGACTGGCCGGACTGGCCCATCTGGGCGAGAGATACGAATGCAAAAATGGCGGCAAACGCAACAAAGAGAGCTCGAATTGCGAATCGCACGGATGAGAGTCGCATTTTGTTATTCCCCCTTTGGTGATACAAGCCGACCAAACCTCAGCATGAGACGGTCTGCTCAGGGTTGCGGTTGCCTGTTTTCGTCCGGGCGCGCCGAGGGCTTATAAGCCATCTCGACCCCGCTCTGTGCGGCGGTACGCGCCGATTCCGGAGCTCCACGGACGGCCAGCGCCGCGCGGTATTCGCTCACGGCCAAATCGCGGTCGTCCTCGAGATCGTGGATCCGCCCAAGATAGACGTGAGACCAAGCCACGATGGTTGGGTCCGCGGCCTGAGCCGAATCCGTCTGGCCTGTCGCGGGGGAATCTGCGCCGGAAACGAGCTGCTCGAAAAGATCCCGGGCGCGGTCTCCCTGGCCGGAAAGCACCGACGCGATGGCCAGACCATAGAGCGCGCGCGGATTATTCGGATACTTGGCGAGCGCCGTTTCAAAAGTCGCGGCGGCCGCCGAAGAATCCCTCTGAGCGATCTCGCGATCGCCTTCCGCCAGCCAGCGGTCCAACTCGGAGGGCGGAGCATTCTCCGAATCGCTCTGTTGCGCTGCAGGAGCGGTCTCCGCGGCGGCGAAGGTGACGCTCTGCAAGCGTTTCTTCTCGGCCTGGACGTCGATGCCGGCGAGCAGGTCGGGAAAATAGTACGACATCGCGGGTTCGGCTTTTTCGAATTTCTGAAGCTGCGTGACGAAAGGACGTACAAGAACAAAGCCCGATTGGTCCGCGTCCTGGAGAGCCGATTGGAGCTTCTCCGGCGACAGGTGGCGGAGGCGCAACTCGACAGCCTTGATCAGGCACTCATCCGCCAGCGCGACGAAATCGTCGTGGTATTCGACGGGAAGCCGCGGAGCGCTGGCCGCCACGTTGAGAAGCGCCCGCTTCGTTTCCACGGCCGGCCGATAGCGCAGCACCAGACCGTCGAGCATGAAGTGCAGATACGCATGCTGGACGGCGTTCTCCGACGTGTCGGAAACCGATCCAACGACGATCGCGTAGTCACTCCCGGAGTTGCGGAAGTTCGTCCGGGCGCCGACGAGCGGCTCGACATACACGGTGAAACGGCGGCCATTCGCCGGCCGGACGATCTCGCGGAGATAGCCGTTGGAGACCATGACGATCTTGCGTAGCGACGCCCGATAGCGCACGATTGCGGGTCCCGACTCCGGTTCAATTTTGGCCCAGCGGGTCTCAAGCTGTGCCTCCCGGTAAAAGTTGGCCAGGACTTCCTGAAACCCCTCGATCGTGAGCACGTCCGGCGGGAGCAACTCGCGGCTGCTCTGAAACTGGAACTGGGGTGGCGGGCCGACGTACAGAGCGAACGTGATGTAGCGCGAGAGAGTTTCAGCCGAATTGGCGAGCGCATGGTCGCGATAGAACTGGCGCAGTGCTTCGGTCGCGGGACCTTGCATTCGAAGCAGGTCGCCTCGGAGCGCCAACCGCGCAGGCATCTCCGAAAGCGTGCTCTCATCCGCGTCGAATCCCGCCGCCTCCAGCGCGCACATCGTCGCAAAGACCTGCGGGCTCGCTTCCACAGCGATTCCGGGGTCGCTGACGACCAGAGATTGCTGCGCGTGTATCTTCCCGGCCGTCGCGCCAATGCCTATCAGAAGAGCTAGGAGAGCAAAGGCGGAGTAAACGCGGAAGGAACTTCGGATGGACGTACTTGTCAACGCCTGGGCCCCCTGTCGCCAAGCGCGCAGCTTCCCCGTCCGCGCGCCGCTTCCATGGAATCCACTGCTACGTACAAACTCTAACGAGCGGACGGAGCGGAGTCAAGAATTGCAGATCGATCCACGGCTTGGAGCCTTCGACTGACAATCAGCCGCGGACGCGAACCTCGCTGAAACTCAGCAGGACGCGCCCGCCGCCCATCGGACGCCCGAAACCCAATTGGGGGCGGAAGCGGGAGAACAAGAGGACCTGATCTAGCTGGCGCCGGACCGCGACATCGTTCGGTCCAGAAAGAATTTTGTAGAAGAGGACTTCGCCCTGGGCATTGAGCGTGGCCTCGAGCAGCAGCGCGCCGGAATTCGTGCGACCGTCCGTCTCGCCGATGCCCGGAAGCGGGAACGGAGCCAGGCTTTCGAGTTGCGCGGGCTGCACAAGATTCAGAGGCAGATCGTCCGGCACAACACCGCCCAGCGGCATACCCACAAGCATGCTCTGCACGACGAGAACGAAGACAGCCACAGCCGTCAGCACTCCTCCGGTGGCGGGCACCGCGAGCGGCCTCACAATGTTTTGCGTGATCAGAACCGCGCGCGACCACAAATTACTCGCGCCTGCCCAGCGAGAGCGCGCCTGCGAAGCCTGCACGCGAATTCTGAACGCGAGTCCAGCAGGCGGAGGCACGGCGGCGATGTTGGCGAGATGCGTGGCCATCAAACGATAACGATCCAACTGCCGCCGGCAGTTTCCGCAGGAATCGAGATGCTCGCGCAGGCGCACTCGCTCCGACGGACGGATGGCACCGTCCAGATAGCCCGGGAGGCAACGCTGCGCTTCGCGGCAATTCATTGGCCGCCTCCGTGCATCTCCGCATGCTCGCCGGCTGCTGCATGGGAAACGTTCAGGGCGTCAGCGCCCGCAACGAAACGAATCTTTTCGAGGCGGCGTACGGCGGTGCGCGCCGCATGGCCCGCGGATTCCACAATCTCGGGCTGATGCGCGTGCAGGATCGGATCGAGAATTTCCTTCAGGATTCGCCGGCCGCGCAAGATGCGTGATTTCACGGTTCCCACGGACACTTCCATCACTTCCGCGATCTCCTCGTAAGAAAGCCCTTCGAGATCTCTCAATATCACCGCGCTGCGAAACAGGGGCGGAACCTCCGCAAGCGCCCGGCGTACCGTCGTCTGCGTTTCGTGCGCGGCACACTGTTCAAAGGGAGTGGCCTCGGCGCCTTGCAGTTCGAACGTCGGGCCGTGCTCCGATTCTTCGGCGTCAATCGAAACCTGCTGCCGGTGGTGCCGCCAGCACCAGCGGCGATGGTTCAGAGCCTGCCGAACGGAAACGCGATAGAGCCAGGTCTTCAGCGAACTGCTGCGGCGGAAGCCATGAATCCCGCGAAACACGCGGATAAAAACCTCCTGCGTCACATCGGCGGCGTCGGCAGCGTCGGAGAGGATTCCGTACACCAGGTTGTACACGTTGGCGTGGTAGTAGGTGACGAGGTAATCGAAGGCTGACTCAGAGCCCGCTTGGAGCTCGGTCACCAGCTCCGCTTCGTCACGTCCCCACGGCAGACTGTGCGCCAGTTCGGCCATCGCGTGTACCGCGCTCCCAAGGGCGTCTTTCGGGTTAGACACCGGCTCGCCCATCTATGTTGCTAAGAATAGCAGAAATGTCGCTGGGATGTGATGAACCGAAAGTACCAGACGCGAACTCACGTAAGTTATTGAAAAGATTGGTGGAGCCGATGGGATTCGAACCCACGACCTTCCCGGTTTCACCGGGACGCGCTTACCAGGCGCTCAATCAGGGACCGATCCTTCCAAGACTTGATTTGTCTCTCGCGGCGCACCGCTTCAGCCCGCGTGCCATATTCCTCTCTGTAAACAAGTTTCCATGGACCGCGATTTTTCAACGCCAGCGAATAATTCGCATTGTGATAGATCACACGCTCCTGGAGATTCTTGGTCTGACCGACATAGAAACGAGCGGTGGACTGACTTTGCAGAATGTAGACGAAGAACATGTGCGGATACTGGTGGAGCCGATGGGATTCGAACCCACGACCTCCTCGATGCCATCGAGGCGCGCTCCCAACTGCGCCACGGCCCCACCGAAGGAAAAACGGCAGTGTTTGACTTTATAGCACCCGGGGACGCGAAGCGTCAAACGACGCGCGAACCAAAGTTTCAGGCATCGTTGCGAAGCGCGAACTGCGCGAGAAAAAACAGGCGTGTATTTCGCGTCTCCCATTAGAATACGTTCGCGATGGCGAAGATCACTTTTCTAGGCGCGGCGGGAACCGTCACAGGCTCGAAATATCTGCTTGAAGCAGAGGGCAAGCGGCTGCTGGTGGATTGCGGCCTTTTCGAAGGTTCGAAGGAATTAAAGCAGCGCAACTGGGATCGCCTTCCGATCGATCCAGGAACGATCGATTGGGTGCTGCTGACGCACGCGCATATCGATCACACGGGCTATCTGCCGCGACTTGTGCAGAGCGGATTTCGAGGGCCGATTTACGCGAACGCGGCAACGCACGAACTCTGCGCGCTGTTGCTCCCGGATTCCGCTCACATACAGGTCGAAGACGCGCAGTACGCGGCGAAAAAAGGTTACAGCGCGCATAAGCCACCGCTGCCTCTTTACACCGTTGCGGAATCGCAGGCGGCGCTTCAGCAATTCCGGATGATTCCACGCGCCGAGCCGTTCACGATCAGCCCGCAATTTTCCGTCCGGCCGCACGATGCGGGACACATCCTCGGCTCGACGTGGCTCGAACTGACGATCACGGAAAACGGGAAGCAGACGCTGGTGGTTTTCTCCGGCGACGTTGGCCGCTACGACCAGCCGATCTTGAAGGACCCGGAATCGCCGACGCGCGCCGATTTTCTGCTGTGCGAATCCACATATGGCGATCGGGATCATCCGGCAGGCTCGGTGGTGGACGAGCTGGCGGACATCGTCAATGCAACCGCGAAGCGCGGCGGAGCTGTCGTCATCCCAGCATTTGCGGTCGGCCGGACGCAACTGCTGATGTATTACCTGCGCGAACTCGAGGAGCAGCAGCGCATCCCGCATCTGCCGGTGTTCGTGGACAGCCCGATGGCGATCAACGTGACGGGCCTTTACATGAGCCATCACGAGGACCACGATGCGGAATTCAGCCAGCAGGAAGCGGCCGGCAACCACGATCCGCTGAACTGCCACGAAGTACACATGACGCGCACCGTGGAAGATTCGAAGAAGATCAACGACGTCGTTTCGCCCTGCATCATCATCTCGGCGAGCGGGATGATCACGGGAGGGCGCATCAAGCACCATCTGGCGCAGCGGCTGCCGGATTCGCGCAGCACGGTTCTGCTGGTCGGCTTTCAGGCCGAAGGCTCGGGCGGGCGCGCGCTGCTCGATGGCGCGAAGTATCTCCGAATTCACCACGAGCAGATCCCCGTGCGCGCGAAGATCATCGAGATCGGGCAGCTTTCCGCACACGCGGGAAAAAGCGAATTGCTGCGATGGCTTTCCGGTTTTCAGGCGCCGCCCAAGCAGACTTTCCTTGTGCACGGCGAGCCTAGCGGCCTCAACGGGCTGCGCGATGCGATCGCGGCGCAATACCACTGGCCGGTGACGATTCCCTCGTATCAACAGTCGGTTGATCTGGGCGCGATGTGACGGAGCGCCTTGGCGAGCGCCGAAATCCGCTGCTCACTTCGCTATTTTGAGTTTGGCGAGGCGCTCGGCGGCGGCCTGAAACGTCTTTTCCGTTTTGCAGAACGTGAAGCGAAGGTGCGTGCGGCCGTCCGCCGGATTGCGGTAGAAGCTCGATCCCGGCACGGCGGCGACGCCGATGTCGGTGACCAGATACTTCGCGAACGCGACGTCGTCCGGAAAACCGAAGGCGGAAATGTCCGTCATGATGTAGTAGGCGCCACGAGGCTTGAAGCAACGGAAACCGGCGCTCGTCAAAATTCCCAGCAGGCGATCGCGGCGCGCGAGGTAATCGTGCGCGAGCGACTCGTAATAGCTCGCTGGCGACTTCAGCGCCACAGCTCCTGCCTCCTGCAACGGCGCCGCGGCGCCAACCGTGACGAAGTCGTGCACCTTGCGGATCGCCGCGGTTACTTCCGGCGCGGCAATGGCCCAGCCGACGCGCCAGCCCGTGACGCTGTACGTCTTCGAAAGCGCGTTGATCGTGATCGTGCGGTCGCGCATTCCATCAAGCGAGGCGAGCGAGATGTGCCGCGCGCCGTCGTAAAGCATGTGCTCGTAGATTTCGTCCGTGATGGCGAACGCGTTCCAGCGCACGCAGAGATCGCGGATGCATTCGAACTCGGCACGCTCGAACACTTTTCCCGTGGGATTGTTCGGCGTGTTCAGGATGATCGCCTTCGTCGAAGGGCCGAACGCCGCGGCCAGCTCCTCCGGATCGAACGTCCAATCGGGAGGACGAAGCTTCACGTAGCGCGGCGTCGCGCCGGAAAGAATGGCATCGGGGCCGTAATTTTCGTAGAACGGCTCGAAGACGACGACCTCGTCGCCCGGATTGATGATGGCCATCATCGAGGAGATCATCGCTTCGGTGGAGCCGCAGCAAACGGTGATCTCGCGCTCGGGATCGACGGCGACGCCCTGCATGCGCTCGAAGTTATCGGCGATGGCGTCGCGAAACTTCTTCGCGCCCCACGTGATGGCGTATTGATTGATGTCCGCGGCAATCGCTTCCTGCGCGGCGCGCTTGATTTCGGCAGGCGCGGGAAAATCCGGATAGCCCTGCGAGAGATTCACGGCACCGTGGCGAAACGCCAGGCGCGTCATTTCGCGGATCACGGATTCGGTGAAGAGTTCGGCTTTGGAAGAAAGTCGCGGGCTACTGACCGTGGCGCTTTTGGGCTGGGCGGGATTCACTTTGCGCTCCATAGAGACGGCGATAGATGTCCGCGTTACGCGTCACGATCTCGACGTACTGGCGCGTCTCGGTGAACGGAATCGAGTCCACGAATTCCGCCTTGTCGCGATAGGTCTGCCCGGCCGTCCAGAACGCCACGCGGTCTTCCCCGGCATTGTACGCGGCCAGCGCCGATTCGACGCCGCCAAACTGCTTGCGCAAAGAGGCGAAATAGGCCGTGCCGAGCCGGACATTGTAATCCGGTTCGACGAGCCGCGCCGTTGAATAACGAACTTTTTCCTGCTTCGCCAGGCGGCGGGCCGTCGGCGCGATCAGCTGCATCAAGCCGATCGCATTCTTGCCGGAGCGCGCCTCGGGCTCGAAGGCAGACTCCTGATGGATCAGGCCTGCGACGACCATTGGGTCAAGACCCGAATGGAAGGACCATTTTCGGATCGAGGACTCGAACGGCAGCGCGTAAGCAATGAGCCAAACATCGCGCGGCACAACGGAGACCGGTTGCGACTCAAGCTGCGGGAAAACCTGCCGCACCGTGACGACAGCGGCGCCGTAGTGGCCGGCATCGGCGGCGGCCTGCGCGGCTTCGAGCAGCAAACGCGGCTCGCCCGTCGCGGCGTATCCGGCGCGCAACTCAAGTTCGGCCGACGAGTCAAATCCGATCGAGCGAAGAGCATCGGCGCGCGATTGGCGGCCAGCGGCAGCGGGAGGAATCGGTCCGTCGAATTTGGGCGGGGCAGAGACTGGCGGAACCGATGCGAGCACGTCCGATTTTTCCGCCGGCCCTAAGCCGAGTTCCCGAAGGCGCTCGGAAGCCAGGCCCTGAAAATAGTTTTGCGGATAACGCTCGATCAGCTTCGAGTAGTAGCCGCGAGCAAGCGGTGGAGCTCCAGCTTCCTCGGCGAGGCGGCCTAGCCAGTAGAGCGCGTCGGAAGTGTACTGCGAGCCGGGAAAGCGCCGCAGATGCTCCTCCAACATCGCCGCGGAATCCGGCTGGCGCTTCAGGACCGCGGTCCAAGCGACGCGCCATTGCGCGGAGGTCGCGTTGGGCGAAGCCGGAAAGCTTTCTTCGAAGCGCTTGTAGTAAATTGCCGCGCGGTCGCGATCGAGCTGCACCCAGAAGTAATTCCCTGCCAAAAACAGCGCCGCTTCGGCCCAGTGGCTCGAGGGCGCGCGCGCGACCGCAGACTCGACCGCGGCGATCATCTGCGTATCCTGCTGCTGCGCGCGATACGAATCCGCGAGCGAAGCGAAGCGCTCGGCATCGACGTCGGGATCATTGGGAACCAGCGCGGCCATCTCCGAAGGTGCCGCGCCGAGCCCGGCGCCACACTCCAGAATGCGCAGTTGCGCGCGTTCGCGATCCGCGCCCGAGAGTTCAGGCAGAAGCTCGGCATATTCATTGCGAGCGTCGGTCCAACTCTTCGCCGCAAAAAGCGCCGAGGCGTGGGCGATACGCTGGTCGAGCGGCAGCGCCGGGTAGTCCGCGCCGAGCGTGCTGCGCAGGAAGCCCAGCTTCGTGGCCGCCTGACGAGCCTGTTCGCTCGTGGGAAAGCGCGTGTAGAGGGCCTGGTAATCGGCCACCGCGTCGAGAGGTTTGCCGGCCTGCTCGCGAGCTTCAGCGCGCAGGAAAAGCAGTGCGGGCCGCTGCGGAGTGGAAGTGTAGGCATCGAGCGCGGCCACGGCATCGGCCGGCTGCTTCGCCGCGAGCGCGGCGTCACCGAGCGACTGAAGCGCCTGGTCCGTCATCACCGAATCCGGAAAATCGGCGCGAAATTTCTTCAGCTCGGCGAGCGCATCGGCGCTGTGACCTTGCGCGAGATCGGTC
>DATNIN010000069.1:0-31757 GCA_035604415.1 Candidatus Acidiferrales bacterium | reverse complement strand
GCGGAGATCATCGAGTAAACGACCATGCGAGAAATCATCACATTGCAGTGCAACGATTGCAAAAACCGGAACTACACCACCACCAAGAACAAGAAGAAGCATACGGACCGTCTCGAGACGCAAAAGTTCTGCAATACGTGTCGGAAGCACACCGCGCACAAAGAAGTGAAGTGAATCCGCGATAAGCGGATTCACCCTGAGGACCGACTGCGTCGGTCCGAAGGGTTGGCGCTAGATGGCGGGAAGCGAACAGCCTTGGTTTTGTTACATGCTGCAATGCAGCGGCGGATCGCTGTATGTAGGAGCGGCGAAGGACCCAGAGGGACGAGCGAAACGGCACAACTGGGGAGTCGGTTCGAGACACACGGCATTGCGGCGCCCGGTCAAGCTGGTCTGGCAGGAAGCGCACACGACTGAAGGTTCGGCGCGCGGCCGTGAAGCGGAGTTGAAGGGTTGGCGGAGAGAGAAGAAGCTGGAGCTCGTTGAGAGATTCCGGCGTGAAATTCATCCTTCGCCCTGAAATGCGGGCTCAGGGTAAGTTTTCGAGCGGCGGGGAGTGAAATTCATCCTTCGCCCTGAAACGACGGGCTCAGGATGAATTTTCGAGCCTTCGGCTCGAAAATTCAGGGGAGTAGGTTCAACGGTAGACCGCCGGTCTCCAAAACCGGATGTGGGGGTTCGAATCCCTCCTCCCCTGCCAGTTTTTTGGCAGGCGGCAGGCGGGCAAAGCGGTCGGAGCGGAATGGGGCCAAGGCGGCTGGTGAGATGGCACAGGCGGCGAAATTGAGCAACGGAGAAACAACCGGAGGCGGTAAGCCGTTTTCGGTTCCGGGACCCGTCAGCAAGCTCGGCGAATATCCGCGCCGCTTGCGCAGTTTCCTGCACGACGTGCGCATCGAGATGAGGCAGGTGAACTGGCCGTCGCGCCAGGACGTGTGGTCGACGACGATCGTCGTGACGGTGACGGTGGCTTTCTTCGGAGTGTACTTCGGCATCACGGACAGAATTTTCGGCGACCTATACTATTGGGTGAGCAGCTATTTCCGCCACCACTGAGATGAACGAAATGGCGAAGCAGTGGTACATCGTCCACACCTACTCGGGGTTTGAGAAGAAGGTGAAGGAGAGCCTTGAAGGCCGCGTCCAGGCGTTCGGCCTCGCGGACAAGATCGGTCAGGTCGTGATCCCGACCGAATCCGTGGTCGAGATACGCGGCGGCAAGAAGGTGATCTCGCCGCGGATGTGCTATCCGGGCTACGTGCTCGTCGAGATGGACATGGACGACTACACCTGGCACGTCGTGCGATCGACGCCGAAGGTCACGGGTTTTGTCGGTTCGGGGCAGATGCCTTCGCCGCTTACCGACGAGGAAGTGCAAAACATTTTGAACCGCGCAACGACCACGGCGGAGAAGCCCAAGCCGAGACTTTCCTTCGAGCGAGGCGAGAAGGTTCGCATCGGAGAAGGCGCGTTCGCGAATTTCACGGGCGTCGTCGAGGAAGTGAACTCGGACCGCAGCACGCTGAAGGTTTCGGTCACGATTTTCGGACGGTCGACTCCCGTGGAGCTGGATTTCGCGCAGGTTGAAAAGGTCGCGTAGCGCACAAGTCAGGGGACAGCAGCGATGGCAAAGAAAGTTCAATCGATGGTCAAGCTCCAGTTGCCGGCGACGAAGGCGACGCCGGCGCCGCCCGTGGGCACGGCGCTCGGCCCGCACGGCGTCAACATCATGGATTTCTGCAAGCAGTTCAACGCCAAGACTTCGAAAGAGCCGGACGGAATGATCATTCCCGTGCTCGTAACGATCTACAGCGACCGCACGTTCACGTTCATTCTGAAAACGCCGCCGGCTTCCGAGCTGCTGAAGCGTGCCGCGGGAATCGTGAAGGGTTCTCCCGAGCCGAACCGCAACAAAGTGGCGAAGATTTCGCGCAAGCAAGTGGAAGAAATCGCCAAGACGAAGCTGCCCGACCTGAACACGACCAACCTCCAATCCGCGGTCCGGTCGATCATGGGCACCGCCCGGAACATGGGAATCGAAGTTTCCGAATAAGGGGAATCGAAATGGGCCGCAGCGCAAAGATCGGTGGAAAAAATATTGATCGCGCCCGAAAGCTGGTGGAAGCGCGGCCGTACAAGCTCGAGGAGGCTGCCGAGCTGCTTCGCAAGGCGCACTTCGTGAAGTTCGACGAAACCGTCGAGCTCGTGCTGAACCTCGGCGTCGATCCAAAGCAGTCGGACCAGATGGTGCGCGGCACGGTGGTGCTGCCGCACGGGCTGGGGAAATCGAAGCGAGTGCTGGTGATCGCGAGCGGCGAGAAAGTGAAAGAGGCGCAGGACGCGGGCGCCGATTTCGTGGGCGGCGAGGACATGGTCCAGAAAATCACGGAAGGCTGGACGGATTACGAAGCCGTGATCGCCACGCCGGACATGATGAAGTCGGCCGGACGCCTCGGCAAAGTGCTCGGCCCGCGCGGCCTGATGCCCAACCCGAAGACCGGGACCGTCACGTTTGAAGTCGCGAAAGCGGTGAAGGAAATCAAAGCCGGCAAAGTGGAATTTCGGCTGGACAAAACCGGGCTGATCCATTCGCCCGTGGGGAAAATCAGCTTCGCGGCGAAGAGTCTGGCGGAAAACGCGCAGGCGCTTCTGGGCGCGGTGATGAAAGCCAAGCCTTCGACTGCGAAGGGCAAGTACATCAAGAAAATCACGCTGACCTCGACGATGGGTCCGGGAATTCCCATCGACCAGGCCGAGGCGGAAGCGGCCACAGCGGTGGCGGCGTAACGAATTCGTAAGAGGGAGAGTTCGGCATGAAGAAGAAAGCCGAAAAGGTAACGCAGGCCGATGAGCTTCGCGCGCAGCTCGCGACGGTCTCGACTGTAATCCTTTCAACGTTTCAGGGGATCACGGTCGAGGAAGACACGAAGCTGCGGAGGTCGGTGGAGGCCGCGGGCGGCCACTATCAGGTGGTGAAGAACACGGTGGCGGAGCGAGCCGCCGCGGGCACTCCGGCGGAAGGGCTGCTCAAGGGCCTGAAGGGCACGAATTCGATTGCGTATACCAAGACCGATCCGGTTGCGCTCGCGAAGATTCTGACGAAAGTGGCCAAGGACGTTCCGGCGTTCAAGTTCCGCGCCGGATGGGTGGAAGGCCGCGTAGTTTCGATTCAGGAGATCACTCAGCTCGCGCAGCTCCCGAGCAAGGAAGAGCTGATCAGCAAGATCATGTTCATGCTGAACGCTCCGGCGCAGCGCGTGGCGACTGCGCTCGCGGCGCTCCCGCGGAATCTGGCGGTGGTGACGAGCGAAGCGGTGAAGGCAAACAAGTTTGCGGCGGCCGGCGCGGCACCGGAGAACACCCCGACGCCTGAAGCGGCGCAGTAATTTCGGTTCTTTTGCAATTCAGGTTTTTCATCTCGGAGGAGGGTAGATACGGCAATGGCTAGCAAAGTGGAAACGATTCTCGAAGAAATCAAGGGCCTGACGTTGCTCGAGGCGTCCGATCTGGTCAAGAAGATGGAAGAGGCCTTCGGAGTCTCGGCGGCTGCGGCGGCGCCAGTGGTGATGGCGGGCGGCGCGGCGGGCGCGGCGGGCGCTGCGGCAGAGGAGAAGACGGAATTCGCCGTCGTCCTCACCGAAGTCGGCGCGAACAAAATCAACGTGATCAAGGCTGTCCGCGAAGTCACGAGCCTGGGCTTGAAAGAAGCCAAGGATCTCGTGGACGGCGCCCCGAAGACCGTGAAAGAGGGCGTCAACAAGGACGAGGCTGCCACGATCAAGAAGAAATTCGAAGACGCCGGCGCCAAGGTCGATATCAAGTAGTGGCAGCCCGCAGTCGGCCACGTGCCGGGGCTGCAAAGGAGTCGCCCGCCACGGCGGGCGCGCGCCTTTGGAATTCCGAACCTCAAAAGTTGTCCTTCCCGGACGGGCGGGGCGGGTGTCTGCACGCGCTGCTGTGTTCGGCGTAGTCCTGAAGGGGATGGTCAATGACTCATCGGAATGGTAATCGCGTCATGCGGGAACGGGAACGCCTGGACTTTGCCAAGATCAAGACGACCGTCCAGATCCCGAATCTGATCGACGTGCAGAAGAAGTCCTATCAGCGATTTCTGCAAATGGATCAGCTGCCGAGCGAGCGCGAAGACGGGGGCTTGCAGTCCGTGTTCACGTCCGTGTTCCCGATCCAGGATTTTCGCGGGCTGTCGCAACTGGACTTCGTCGACTACGCGATCGGCAACTGGGAGTGCAAGTGCGGCCATCTGAGGGGCCTGCACCACTTGCGCGCCACGTGCCGGAATTGCGGCGCGTCCGTTGTCACGAACCCGTACAAGACCGGCGACGTGATCTGCGCGAAGTGCGGCACGTTCAACAAGAACACGCCCACGTTCTGCAACAAGTGCGGCGATCCGGTCACGCTCCAGCTGAAATACGACGTGAACGAGTGCCAGGAGCGCGGGATGACGTATTCCGCGCCGCTCAAGGTCACCATCCGCCTGACCATTTACGACAAGGATCCCGACACCGGCGCGAAGTCGATTCGCGACATCAAGGAACAGGAAGTTTTCTTCGGCGACATCCCGCTGATGACGGAGAACGGCACGTTCATCATCAACGGCACGGAGCGCGTGATCGTCAGCCAGCTGCATCGCTCGCCCGGCGTTTTCTTCGAGACCGCGAACAACCGCAGCTACTTCCTCGGCAAGATCATTCCCTATCGCGGCTCGTGGGTCGAGTTCGAGTACGACACGAAAAATATTCTGTACGTCCGCATCGACCGCAAGCGAAAATTCCTGGGCTCGATTTTCCTGCGCGCGCTGGGAATGAAGTCGAATGAGGACATCCTGCGCACGTTCTTCCAGGTGGAGCGCATCGCGCTGCGCGAGGGCGATCTTTTCTGGAACGTCACCGAGGGACTGATCGACCGCAAGCTGAGCAAGGAGATCAAGCACCCGAAGTCGGAGGAAACGCTGGTCGGCGCGCACAAGCGCATCACCGAGGCGCTCTACAAGGAGCTGGTGAAGGCGCGCGTCACGCAGGCGGAAGTCGGAATCGCCGATCTCGAAGGCGCGGTAACTGTCGGCGAACTCGTGAACCGGCAGACCGGTGAAGTGCTGCTCGAAGCGAACAAGCCGCTCACGCCGGAAATGTGGACCACGATCGGCGAAGCGGGAATCACGGAAGTGGACGTCTGCTTCCCGGACCGCGACGACGTAGGAATCATCATTTCGCGCACGCTCGAAAAGGACACGATCCACACGCCGAAGGAAGCGCTGATCGAAATCTACCGCAAGCTGCGTCCCGGCGATCCGCCGACGCTCGAAACGGCGACCGCGCTCTTCAACGGAATGTTCTTCGACGCGCGCAAGTACGACTTCAGCAAGGTGGGCCGGCTGAAGTTCAACATCAAGCTGGGACTCGAGACGCCGCTCGAGAAGCGCACGCTCGATCCATCCGATTTCGTCGCCGCGATCAAGTACCTGTTGAAGCTGCGCAAGAACATCGGCTCGGTGGACGACATCGACCATCTGGGCAACCGCCGCGTCCGCGCGGTGGGCGAGCTGCTGGAAAATCAGTTCCGCATCGGCCTGGTCCGCATGGAGCGCGCGATCAAGGAAAAGATGTCCGTATACCAGGAAATGTCCACGGCGATGCCGCACGATCTTGTGAACGCGAAGCCCGTGATGGCCGCGATCCGCGAGTTCTTCGGGAGCTCGCAGCTTTCGCAGTTCATGGACCAGACGAACCCGCTGAGCGAAATCACGCACAAGCGGCGCCTTTCGGCCCTTGGGCCGGGCGGCCTTTCGCGCGAGCGCGCCGGATTCGAAGTGCGCGACGTGCACCCGACGCACTACGGGCGCATCTGCCCGATCGAGACGCCGGAAGGTCCGAACATCGGCCTGATCAGCTCGCTTTCCTGCTACGCGCGGATCAACGAGTTCGGATTCATCGAATCGCCCTACCGGAAGGTGAAGGGCGGCCGCGTGATCGACTACGTGCAAGTCGTCAATTCGGGCGACAGTGAGTTCAAGGCCGGAGAAGTCGTCGAAAAGGACAAAGTAGAGGAGACGAATGAAGAGCTGAAGCGGCGGCGGATCGTGGTCGAGCCGCACTGCTTCTATCTCTCGGCGTGGGAAGAGGACCGCTACGTCGTCGCGCAGGCGAACGCCTCGCTCGACGAAAAGCTGCGGATCACGACCGACCTCGTGAATTGCCGCCAGGCGGGCAACTTCGTGCTGAAGAGCCGCGAAGAGGTGGATTACATCGACGTGTCGCCGAAGCAGCTTGTGTCGGTGGCCGCGAGCCTGATCCCGTTCCTCGAGAACGACGACGCGAACCGCGCGTTGATGGGCTCGAACATGCAGCGCCAGGCCGTGCCGCTGATCAAGGGCGAAGCGCCGCTGGTGGGCACCGGCATGGAGCGAGTCACCGCGCGCGATTCCGGCGCCGTGATCGTGTGCCGCCGCGACGGCATCGTCGATCAGGTGGATTCGGAGCGCGTGATCGTGCGCGTGGAATCCGACCAGTCCGGCGTGCTGAGCCGCGAAGTCGGGTCCGACATTTATTTGCTCACGAAGTTCAAGCGGTCCAACCAGAACACGTGCATCAGCCAGAAGCCGCTGGTTCGCGCGGGCGATCGCGTGAAGCAGGGACAGGTGCTGGCCGATGGGCCGTGCACCGACCGTGGCGAGCTGGCGCTGGGGCGCAACGTGCTGGTCGCGTTCGTTCCATGGCGCGGGTACAACTTCGAGGACGCGATCCTCGTCAGCGAAAAGCTGGTGAAAGAGGACTACTACACCTCGATTCACATCGAGGAGTACGAAATCGAAGCGCGCGATACGAAGCTGGGCCCCGAGGAAATCACGCGGGATATTCCCAATATCAACGAGAGCTTCCTCCGCAATCTGGACGAGAGCGGCGTGATCCGCATCGGCGCGACCGTGAAGCCCGGCGACATCTTGGTCGGCAAGGTGACGCCGAAGGGCGAAACCACGCTCACTCCGGAGGAAAAACTCCTGCGCGCGATTTTCGGCGAGAAGGCGGGCGACGTCCGCGACGCTTCGCTCTACTGCCCGCCGGGAATCGAGGGCACGATCGTCGACGTGAAAATCTTCTGCCGCAAGGGCGCGGAGAAGGACGAGCGTCACAAGGCAATCGAAGCGGCGCACGTGGCGAAGCTCGAGAAGAACCTCGCCGACGAAATCCGCATTCTCACCGACGAGCGCCTGAAGCGCTTGAACGACCTGCTCGGCGGGCAGAAGCTTACGGCGGACCTCCACGACGAGCGCACCAACAAGCGCCTACTCACCAAGGGCACGGAGCTGACGCGCGACATCCTGGAAAAGGTTTCCACGCGCAACTTGAAGCGCCTGCGCCTCAACGACAAGGACCCGCTGCTAATCGAAAAAATCGACGAGGTCGAGGAAATGACCTCGCGGCAGATCGACGTGCTGCGGAAAATCACCGACGAGCGCATCGCCAAGCTCAAGAAGGGCGACGAGCTACCGCCGGGCGTGATCAAGCTGGTGAAGGTGTACATCGCGATGAAGCGCAAGCTCTCGGTCGGCGACAAAATGGCCGGGCGGCACGGCAACAAGGGCGTCATCGCGCGAATCGTTCCGCAAGAGGACATGCCTTACATGCCCGACGGCACGCCGGTGGAAATCGTTCTCAACCCGCTGGGCGTTCCTTCGCGTATGAACGTCGGCCAGATTCTCGAGACGCATCTCGGCTGGGCTTCGAAAGAGCTGGGCGAGCGCATTGGAAAAGTTCTGGACAGCGACGCGCGCGTCGACGCCGTGCGCAAGTGGTTCAAGGACGCTTTCGGACCGACCTCGGTCTGGAAGACGATCGCGGACCTCGACGACGAAGCCATACTCGATTTGGCGCACAGCTTCCGCGAGGGCGTTCCTTTCGCGACGCCCGTTTTCGACGGCGCACGCGAGTCGGACATCCGCCACCTGCTCGAATTCACGGAGCTGCCGGAGAGCGGCAAGATCGCGCTCTACGACGGCATGACCGGGGAAGAATTCGCTCAACACGTCACGGTCGGCTACATCTACATGCTCAAGCTCTCGCATCTGGTGGACGACAAGATTCACGCCCGGTCGATCGGCCCGTATTCGCTGATCACGCAGCAGCCGCTCGGCGGCAAGGCGCAGTTCGGCGGCCAGCGCTTCGGAGAAATGGAAGTCTGGGCGCTCGAAGCCTACGGCGCGGCGCATATCCTGCAAGAGTTGCTGACGGCGAAATCCGACGACGTGTACGGCCGCGCGAAGATTTACGAGGCCATCGTGAAGGGCGAGCCGGGAATCGAACCCGGCGTGCCTGAATCGTTCAACGTGCTGGTGCGCGAGTTGCAGTCGCTCTGCCTTGACGTTGAGCTGATGAAGCGCCAGAAACCGCAACTCGAAAAGGCCGAAGCGGCCGATTAAGAATGGCGCGTCCCGGCAGGACCGGGACGCGCCTCACAAGATTCTGGATTGGTTTTTTGGTCCGGCGTTGCCGGACAGGAGGATCACCCCTTGTATCGATCGAGCCCTTATGACCGTGCCAGCCAGATCGCGGATTTCGATTCGATTCGCATCAGCCTTGCGAGTCCGGAAAAAATCCGGTCGTGGTCGCATGGTGAAGTGACCAAGCCGGAGACGATCAACTACCGCACCTTCAAGCCGGAGCGCGACGGGCTGTTTTGCGCCAAGATTTTTGGGCCCGTCACGGACTGGGAGTGCCTGTGCGGCAAGTACAAGCGGATGAAGCACCGCGGCGTCATCTGCGACAAGTGCGGCGTGGAAGTGACGCTCAGTAAGGTCCGCCGCGAGCGGCTGGGGCACATCGAGCTCGCTTCGCCCTGCTCGCACGTGTGGTTCTTCAAGGGCCTGCCGAGCCGCATCGGCTACCTGCTCGACATCACGATGCGCGATCTCGAACACATTCTCTACTTCGAGACGTTCGTCTGCGTCGATCCGGGCGAGGCGCCGGGACTCAAGGAAAAGGACATTCTCACCGAGGAGAAGTTCCGCGAATTGCAGCGGGAATTCCCCGGGAAGTTCGACGTGCGCATGGGTGCCGAAGCCATCAAGGAACTTTTGCGCCGCGTGGACGTGGAGAAACTCTCGACCGAGCTTCGCGAGAAGATGAAGATCGATCCGAGCCTTCAAAAGCGGATCAAGTACGCGAAGCGCCTGAAGGTTCTCGAGGCGTTCCGCAAGAGCGGCAACAAGCCGGAGTGGATGATTCTCGACGTCATCCCGGTGCTGCCGCCGGAGTTGCGTCCGCTCGTGCCTCTCGATGGCGGCCGCTTTGCCACGTCCGATCTCAACGATCTGTACCGCCGCGTGATCAACCGCAACAACCGGCTCAAGAAGCTGATGGAGCTGCACGCGCCCGACGTGATCGTCCGCAACGAGAAGCGCATGCTTCAGGAAGCCGTGGACGCGCTCTTCGACAACGGCCGGCGCGGCCGTGTGCTCCGCGGAACGAACAACCGTCCGCTGAAGTCGCTCTCCGACACACTGAAGGGCAAGCAGGGCCGCTTCCGCCAGAACCTGCTCGGCAAGCGCGTGGATTATTCGGGCCGGTCCGTGATCGTCGTCGGTCCGGAACTCAAGCTGCACCAGTGCGGCCTGCCGAAGAAGATGGCGCTCGAGCTTTTCAAGCCGTTCATCTATCACAAGCTGGAAGCGGCGGGGCACTGCACCACGATCAAGCAGGCGAAGGAATTGGTCGAGGCGCAGGAATCGATCGTCTGGGATATCCTTGAAGACGTGATCCGCGAGCATCCGGTGCTGCTCAACCGCGCTCCGACGCTGCATCGCCTCGGCATTCAGGCTTTCGAGCCGGTGCTCGTCGAAGGCAAGGCCATCCGCATCCATCCGCTGGTCTGCACGGCGTTCAACGCGGACTTCGACGGCGACCAGATGGCGGTGCACATTCCGCTGTCGCCCGAAGCGCAGGTGGAAGCCTCGGTGCTCATGCTCAGCTCGCACAACATCCTGTCTCCGGCGAACGGCTATCCGCTCGCCGTCCCCACGCAGGACATGGTGCTCGGCATCTACTACATGACCAAGGCGAAGCCTAAGGCCAAGGGCGAGGGCCGCGCATTCGGCTCGACCGAGGAAGTGATCATGGCGCTCGAAGCGGGCGAGGTCGAGCTGCTGACGCCGATCCGCATGCGCTACACCGGCGAGGTGATCGATCTCACGAACGCTTACGACGATCAGGACGTTTCGCACACAGAGCCCGTGAATCTCTCGAAGCAATTCCTGCAAACCACCGTCGGCCGCGTGATCTTCAACGACCACCTGCCGTCGGATATGCCCTTTATCAACGGTTTGCTCAAGAAGAAGGGCGTCCAAGCGCTCGTGCAATACGCCTATCTCCGCTTCGGCCTCGAGAAGACCGTCGTGATGCTCGACCGGCTGAAGGAGCTTGGCTTCCTGTACGCCACGAAGTCCGGCATCTCGATCGGCATCAACGACATGGTCATCCCCAGCGTGAAGTTCAAGCTGGTGGACGCGGCCGAGCACGAAGTCGTAAAAGTCCAGCAGCAGTATCTCGATGGCGCCATCACCAACGGCGAGCGCTATAACAAGGTCATCGCCATCTGGAGCGACATCACCGAGAAGGTCGCCGACGAAATGTTCAAGGCACTTGAGGAGCAGGACAAGCAGGGCGTGATCAATCCGGTCTACGTCATGGCCGATTCCGGCGCCCGCGGCTCGAAGCAGCAGATTCGCCAGCTTTCCGGGATGCGCGGATTGATGGCCAAGCCTTCGGGCGAAGTCATCGAGACGCCGATCACGTCGAATTTCCGCGAGGGCCTCACCGTGCTGCAATACTTCATTTCCACGCACGGCGCCCGCAAGGGTCTCGCCGATACGGCGCTCAAGACCGCTGATTCCGGCTACCTTACGCGGCGGCTTGTGGACGTGGCGCAAGACGTGATCATCAACGAATTCGACTGCGGCACGGCGGACGGCATCTACGTCGAGCCGATTCTCGAAGCCGGCGTCGAAGTCGAGCCGTTGCGCGACCGCGTCGTCGGGCGCGTCTCGCTCGAAAAGATCAAGGACTACGAAGGCAACGTCATCGTCGAGATCAATCAGGAGATCACGGAAGAGCTCGCGAACGCGATCCAGGCCGCGGGCATCGAGCGGGTGAAGATCCGCTCCGTGCTCACGTGCGAATCCCGGCGTGGTGTGTGCGGACGCTGCTACGGGCGCAACCTGGCCACCGGCCGCTTCGTCGAGATGGGCGAGGCCGTCGGCGTGATCGCCGCGCAGTCGATCGGCGAGCCCGGCACGCAGCTCACCATGCGGACGTTCCACATCGGCGGCACGGCTACCCGCGTCACCGAACAGTCGAAGGTCGAAGCGCGAAACAACGGCTTCGTGAAGTTCATCGACTTGAAGGTGGTGGAAGGCCGCAACAAGCTGCTCATCTCCATGAACCGCTCCGGCTTGATCGCGGTCGTGGACGAAAAGGGCCGCGAAAAGGAGCGCCACCACGTCGTGTATGGCGCGCGCCTCAAGGTGGAAGACGGGCAACCCGTCACGCTCGGCCAAACCATGTGCGAGTGGGATCCGTACACGTTCTCGATCCTCACGGAATCGGGCGGCACGATCGAGTTCAAGGATTTGCAGCCCGGCATCACGATCGAAGAACAGGTGGACGAAGTCACCGGGCTTTCACAGCTTGTCGTCACGCTGCCTCCGGGTGACGAAAAGCACCAGCCGACGATTCTCGTCCGCGATTCCGCGGGCCGCTCCAAGAAGAAGTACCTGATGCCGTCCCGCGCCCACTTGATGGTCGTGGATGGCGATGAGGTGCAGCCGGGCGACGTGCTCGCGAAGATCCCGCGCGAGACCACGAAGACGAAGGACATCACGGGCGGTCTGCCGCGCGTCGTCGAACTCTTCGAGACGCGCAAGCCTCGCGATCCGGCGGTCATCAGCGAGATCGACGGCGTCGTGAAGTACGGCGAGATTGCCAAGGGCATGCGCAAGATCTACGTCGAGAGCGAGGATGGAAAGACATTGAAGGAATACTCCATCCCGCGCGGCGTCCACATCAACGTGCAGGAAGGCGAACACGTCCGCGCCGGCGAACCGCTCATCGACGGCCCGCTCAACCCGCACGACTTGCTGGCCGTGCTCGGCGAAAAGTACACGCAGGCGTATCTGGTGAACTCGATCCAGGAGGTCTATCGCCTGCAGGGCGTCAACATCAACGACAAGCACATCGAGACGATCGTCCGGCAGATGATGCGCTGGGTGAAGGTCGAAGATGTGGGCGACACGTCGTTCCTCCTCGAGGAGCAGGTGGACAAGTTCCGCTTCCGCGAGGAGAACGACCGCATCATCCGCGAAGGCGGACGCCCGGCCACCGGACGCCCGTTGCTCCTCGGCATCACCAAGGCTTCGCTCTCGACCGATTCGTTCATCTCCGCGGCGAGCTTCCAGGAGACCACCCGCGTCCTCACCGAAGCGGCGATCTCCGGGAAGGTCGATTACCTGCGCGGCCTGAAGGAAAACGTGATCATGGGTCGGCTGATTCCCGCAGGCACGGGTCTCGAGCGCTATCGCAACATTAAGCTCCTCACCGAGATTCCGAAGGACGAGCCGCAAGCGATGGAGCCGGAGCTTACGCCGGAGGAGGCTGCGGCGCTGGATTTCCTGCGCAAGGACACCGACGCCGTCGCCGAGAGCTAGAAGCAAGAGGGCCTTCGTTAGGCCTGCATAAACCGCAAGTCACTCAGGGCCATCCAGAGCAACAGCTGGGTGGCCCTTTTTCATTGCTGCTTCCGAATACGCGCGTTGCCCGTCAAACGCGTAGTGTGCTTAAATTCGCGGGCCGGACAATGATTTGCCGCTGGACCAAGGAAGCCATGCGCCGAAAACTGTTTTGGTTCGCAATCGCGTTTCTCATGCTGGCTGCGCCGAGCCGCGCCGACAAGCGCGCGTTCACCATCGAGGACTTCTACCGCGTCCGCCGAGTGGAGGACATGCACCTCTCTCCCGACGGCCGAACTGCCGTTTTCATGCTGGCAAGCACCGACTTGGGGAAAGCGAAGCGCTCCACGCACGTCTGGCTGATGGATGCGGACGGCGCGAACGCGCGGCAGTTCACGTATGGGGATGCAGGAGAGTCCTCGCCGATTTTCTCGCCCGACGGGAAATGGATTGCGTTCATCAGCTCGCGCGACGGCGGGGACAATCTTTACATCATGCCGGTGAACGGCGGCGAGGCCCGGCGGCTGACGAAGATTTCTACCGGAGTCTCCGATCCGCTGTGGTCCCCGGATGGCAAATCGATCGCCTTTTCAAGCGACGTCTATCCCGAATGCGGCGCCGACGATGCCTGCAACAAAAAGATCGGCGACCGCTGGAGCAAGGGTCCGCTGCACGCGCACATGGCGGATGCGCTCCTGTACCGCCACTGGACTGATTGGAAGGATGGGCAGCGAACCCACGTTCTACTGGCCGACGTTGCCACGGGCGGGGTGCGCGATCTGACGCCGGGAGATTTCGACTCTCCCCGCTTTCAGCTTTCCGGTCCGCTGCAATACGACTTCTCGCCGGACAGCGCGGAGCTCGCATTCGATTCTGAGCGCGACCGCGATCCCGCCTCCTCCACAAACTGCGACGTGTGGATCGTTCCTCTCGCCGGCGCGCAGCAGGCGCGTAACATTACAGCTTCCAATCCTGCGTTCGACGGCAACCCGAAATACTCGCCGGATGGAAAGTACATCGCCTACCTCGTTCAGAAGCAGCCGGGCTACGAGTCCGACCTCTTCCGGATCGCCATCTACGATCGAGCGGCGGGCACCTCGCGCGTGCTGACGGAAAGTTTCCGGAACTGGGTGCAGGATTTTCAGTGGGCCTCGGATTCGAAGTCTCTCTATTTCAGCGCGCCGATCGAAGGGGACACCCCGATCTTCCAGGTGGCCGTGGACTCGGGCGCGATCCGGCAGGTCCTGGCGGACAAGTCGATCAACGAGTACGAAGTGTCGCGCGACAATGGTCGGATCGTGTATGTAGGGCATTCCGTGGGCGCGCCGACCGAGCTGTACGCAGCGGATTTGGCCGGGGGGAAGGCATCCTCACCGCGAAAACTTTCCCATTTCAACGATGATCTGGCCAACGAAGTGGACATCCGTCCCGCGGAGAGAATGTGGGTAACGGGGGCGGCGGGCGCGAAGGTGGAAGTCTTCCTTGTGAAGCCGCACGATTTCGACCCATCGAAGAAGTATCCGCTGATTCTCAACGTGCATGGCGGGCCACAGTCGCAGTGGCAGGATTCGTTCCGCGGTGATTGGCAGGTCTATCCGGGCGCGGGCTACGTGGTTGCCTTCGCGAATCCCCACGGATCGACCGGCTACGGGCAGGACTTCACCGCCGAAATTTCGGGCGATTGGGGAGGGGCGGTATTCGACGACTTGATGAAAGTGACGGACGAGCTGGCGAAACTGCCCTACGTCGATCCCGGCCGCATGGGCGCCATGGGCTGGTCTTTCGGCGGCTACATGATGGATTGGTTCGAGGGCCACACGGACCGGTTTAAGGCCATCGCGTCCATGATGGGGGTCTTCGACCTGCGCTCGATGTACGGCGCCACGGAAGAGTTGTGGTTTCCGGAGTGGGACCTCAAGGGCCAGCCCTGGAATTCCGAGCAATTTCAGAAGTTTTCGCCGTCGTACTACGTGAAGAATTTCAAGACGCCGTGCCTGGTGATCTCCGGCGAGCGCGATTACCGGGTCCCCTATACGCAGTCGCTTCAATTCTTCACCTCGCTGCAAAAGATGAGCGTCCCGTCGCGCTTGATCGTCTACTCCCGCGCCGGCCACTGGCCAAGCTGGTACGAGATGGCGCTCTATTACACGGCCCATCTCGAATGGTTCCATACGTATCTCGGGGGAGACGCCCCGCCCTGGACGTCCGAGCAGTTCCTGCGGAATGCGGTTTTCGATCCCGAAACGGGGCAGCGCGCCAAGTAAGGGGCTGCCGTTTCACCCGAGCCTGTTGAACATCCCGGCATGACCGCGAGCTTTCTTTCCCCGCCGGCCGCGTCTCGTCGGTAGAATTTCAGAAGGAAGTCTCGCTCGGGTACATTTTCCCGGCAAGGGCACAACGGCGAACGCATTCATGTCCACGGATTCATCGCACAGACACGAGGAGAAGGCTGGCGCATCGGCGGCTGCGGACGAGCAGGTTGAGAAGCTGGCGGAGATGATTACCCGCTCCCAGCATAACTACCGCGAGCTGATCGACAACCTGGACCAGGCTCTCTTCACACTTTCTATCGAGGGTGAAGTTCGAGTCGCCAACCTCCGCTTGGTGGAAACGCTGGGTACTTCCTTTCAAGAACTGATCGGTCACTCGCTCAGCGAATTCATCGAATCGCCCACCTTTGCAGACGCCGAGCGCGCGCTCCCGGCGTTTCTCGCGAAGGGTTCCTGGGCGGGAAAGCTCCCCGTCAGGCTCAAGAAGGACAAAGAGGTCCACTTCTTCGACTGCTGGCTCCAGGCGGTTTTGGAAAACGGAGGGGTAACGGCCGTCACCGGCTGGGCACGCGACGTCACGGCACAGCACGAATCCGAGATCCGTTTTTCGGAGCTTTTCGAGTCCCTCGGCGAGGGACTCCTATTTGTAACCCCCGATGGGCAGTTGCTCGATGCGAACCCTGCCCTAGTGCGCATGCTCGGGTACGACAGCAAGAAGGATCTTCAGGATCACAATTTCCGCGAGATGTACGACGACCCTTCCGCCCGGGACGCGATCCTCCGGGACTTGGCTGAGAAGGGTTCCATCCAGGATCGGGAAGTTGTGTTGCGCCGCAAGGATGGGGAGCGAATCTATTGCCTCACCTCGGGGTTCTCGATCCGCGATGCGTCCGGCCGGCCGGTCCGCTCCCAGGGAACGCTCGTGGATATCACCGAACGCCGGAAGATGGAAAAGCGCCTTCAGAAGGAACAGGAATTCGTTCGCCGTCTCGTCGAGAATTTTCCCGATCTGATCGCGGTCCTTGATCGCGAGGGACGGTTCATCTATATCAGCGGTCAAGTTCAGAATATCCTGGGACGGTCGCCGAAGGAGTACATCGGAGGAATCTTCGGCGAGCGCGCGAATGAAGAGGACAGAACGAAGCTTCACGCGATGCTTCAGCGCGTCGTCCGCGGCGAAGAGACCCGCGCCCAGGTGGAATTCCGGGCGCCGCACACCGACGGCACCTGGCGAATCCTACTGGCCACGGCCAGCCCGCTTTTCGACGAGGAAGGAAAAATCACCGGCGTCGTGACGTCGGCGAGGGACATCACCGAAGCTCGCGAGACCGAGAAAAAGCTCCACCGGGAACAGGAGTTCGCCCGGCGTCTCATCGAGTGTTTCCCCGATCTGATCGTCGTTGTCGATGCCGGGGGACGGTTCGTGTTTGTCAGCGACCATGTAAAGGATATTCTCGGCGTTCCTCCCGGGGATTATATCGGCAAGCCCATCGGCCAGCGGGTTGACGGGGCGGACCGGACTGACCTTGCTGAGATGTACGAGAGAATTATGTCCGGCCGCGAGTCCAATATACAGACCGAAATCCGCGCCCGGCATGTCGATGGCACGTGGAAGACCCTGCGAGTCTCCGCGAACCCGCTTTTCGACGAAAGCGGAAAAATCACCGGTATGGTGTCATCGGGGCGAGACGTCACCGAGTTGAAGCACGTCGAGCACCAGCTTGCACAGAAGGAGAAATTCTCCGCGATGGGCCAGATGATGGCCGGCGCGGCGCACGAACTCAACAATCCGCTGACAGCCATTCTCGGCGTCAGCGATCTCCTGAAGGAACGCGCGACGGACGACTCGACGCGCCGCCAGGTGGACCTCATTCTCCAACAGGCTCGCCGTGCGGCAGCCATCGTCCAGAACTTGCTCGCCTTTTCCCGTCCATTGGCCGCCGCGCGATTGCAGGTACGGCTCGATCAGATTGTCCGGGAGGCTTTGCAAATCGAACAGGCTGTGCTGGCTCGAAAGAACATCCGTGTAAACGTAGTGGCGCCCAGCGATCTCCCGCCCGTGGAAGGCGACCGGAAGCTTCTCCAGCAGGTGTTCCTGAATATTCTCGCGAACGCCGAGCAATCGATCTCGACCGCGAGCGACCACGGCACCATCGAGATCACGCTCTCGCGCATTGACGAAAGAATACGCGTCACGATCGCCGACGACGGCCCGGGCATTCCCCCTGAAAGTATCGGGAAGCTTTTCGATCCATTTTTCACGACGAAGCGGCCCAGCGGGGGAAGCGGACTCGGCCTCACGATTAGTCTCGCCGTCATCAAGGAGCACGGCGGGACGATCGAGGTCGAATCCAAGCCTCGAGCCGGCGCCACCGTGCACGTTTTCCTGCCGGTTGCTGCGGAGGCCGTTGTTTCTGCGCCAACCCCTTCTAAACCCGCAGTGAGGTCCGCTCCGCCTGGCTCGGAGGCGCTGCGTGGCCACACGGTGCTGATCGTGGACGACGAGGAAAGTATTCGCGAAATCGTGCAGGAGAGCCTTTCAGCGCGAGGGATGAAGGTCGAGGCGGCAGGAAGCTCCGAAGCGGCGCTGTCTTATCTCGGGAGCAATGCTTGCGACATCGTTCTCTGCGATTTCAATCTCCCGGGCATGAAGGGAGACCAGCTTTTCGAGCAGGTCCGCACGCAACGAGGTGGCTCCCCGGCACGATTCGTGTTCATGACGGGTGATCTGGTCGATCCAGTCGTCATCGAGAAGTATCGGGAAAAGGGCGCCATGGTTCTCCAAAAGCCCTTCCAAATTTCCGCGCTCACGAAGCTTTTGACAGAACTTTTGCAACCGCAGCCATCTCAGGCGAGTTAACCGGGAGCGGCGCCCGGGCGATTCCGAGCCGCCCTATCTCGGATTTGACGCGGCGCCCTCGTCCACTCCGAAGTCCCAGACATAAAGGCTCATGTTCTCGTCTTGTACGATTTCCGCTAGCGCGTACTCCCCCTGCGGGAGCGCCTGGCCGAGTGTGAAGCGATATACGCCGTGAGCTATTTCCCACCGTTGCATCGGCACCGTGTCGTGCGTCGCGCGCTGTGCGCCCCATAGCTCGTCGAGATTCTCGAGCTGCCGGACCTCACCGTGAACCTTCGCACGGATCAACTCCACTTCGGGCTCGCGGGCGTTGGCGGTTCGGAAATAGAACTCGGGCCGGCCGTTCTGGAGACGGAGTTTCGCGCGAGCCCCCGCGATCGAAACGGAGCGGCGACTGGGAACGACGGGAACGGGCACCAGCACCTGTTCGAGCAGATGGCCCTTGGAAAGCTTCGAAGTGGTTTCGGCCTGCGGGAGCGGCAGGACGGCCTTGCCGTCGAATGCGAATAGTCTCTCGCCGGGCGGCAAGAAGATTCCCGGCGCAACCTCCAGGCTTGCGTCAATGTCGATGGGCTCGGCGAGGCGCGCGGCTTCCTGCTTGTGCACCTTTGCGAGCACCGCGGCATCGCGCTCGGCGTCTTCCGCCTCGGCGCTTTTCGTGGCGTCCCAGTCCACCAGCGCCGAGGGGATCTCCTCCCACGCAGAGCGCTCGATGCTGTAATAGCGGACGCGGTCTCCCTGCACCTGGTACTCACGCACCAGGTGAAAGCTGCCGTCCTTCAGCATGAGCTTCTTGCCGCGCGGCAGGACGGACTCGCCATCCGCGCGGGCCGGCTGGGCGTTCGCGGAAGGCGCCGAAGAAGAGCTCGCGGAGTTTTGCGCGGTCAGGCGCGGGACCAGCGGAGCGGCCAGGACGAGCAGTGCAAGCGCCTGCCCGATCGCCACGAGTTTCCGTTCGGTCAGGGTACGCTCGACACTTTGCAGCTTACAAAACACCCTCGGTGCGTCTCCCCTGAACTCTACGATGCAGATTACAGCCATTCGGTTGAGTGAATTCGAGGATAGCGCGACGCGTGTTGGGTCACAACAGGCTTCGATTACGGGAGGGACCCTTGGTGTAGGGCCGGGCGGCGCCGATGTTTCGAGGGAGGAAGGGGCTCAGTGATCGCAGCGGGGATGAAGGACCGCCGCGATCGCCAGGTCCGAATTCGTGAACAGCAGTTTCTCGGACCCGCCGCCGGCCGCCGCAGCCATCGTTCCGAGATGCTTGTTCTGCGCCAGACCCCGCAGGTGCTCGCGGCAGATGCCAGTCAGACCGGTGACTTCTTCTTCGGTGAAGAACTTCTGGCTCGACTTAATCCGAACCATGCGCTGACCTCTCATCCTTCCGATGCTTGAAGCAGATTAATCGCTGCCCGATTCGCCTGCAATAGTCGTTCCGTACCACCTTCGTAGAACTCTTCGGCCAGGACCCTATCCAAGCGCCTTTTTTTCTGCAATTTATGCGGGAATCGAGCGAGCCGATCTCAACGATGCGGCCAGTTTCCCGCTGCGCAAAGTGCAAACAATAGTCTATAGATGGAATGTTTCTACAGTTTCACGGATTTGTTTCGAGGGAAATAATTCCGCAGTAAACACCACTCAAATCGTGGAGCCGCCGGCTTTCTCGAGCGCGCGAGCGATTTGCAGGACGCAGCCTTCCTTGAAATGCGGCGCAAAGATCTGTAGGCCGACGGGCAGCCCGTCTTTCGTCTTGCCGCAGGGAGCCGAAATGCCCGGCACTCCGGCAAGGGACCCGGTCACCGTATAGATGTCGGCCAGATACATTTGCAAGGGGTCGAGGGCCTTTTCGCCCAGCTGGAAAGCGGGAATCGGCGAGGTGGGCGTGACGATCGCGTCCACTTTCTGGAACGCGTCCGCGAAATCCCGAGCGATCAGCGCCCGGACGCTCTGCGCGCGGAGATAGTAGGCGTCGTAATAGCCGGCGGAGAGGGCGTACGTTCCCAGCATGATCCGGCGCTTTACCTCGGGGCCGAAGCCTCGCTCGCGCGTGTGGCGATACATCTCGGTCAGCGTCCCGCCGGGCACGCGCAAGCCGTAGCGCACGCCGTCGTACCGAGCCAGGTTGGAGCTCGCCTCGGCCGTCGCGATGATGTAATAGGCGGCGATCGCGTAGTCCGTGTGCGGCATTTGAAGCGGAACTCTCCGGCAGCCCAGCTTCTCGAGCAGGGCAATGCCGTCCTGGACCTTCTCCCTGACCTCCGGATCGAGCCCCGCACCGAAATAGTCTTCCGGGACGCCAATCCGCAGGCCCTGCACCGGCTTCTCCGTCTCCCCAATGTAGTCCGGCACGGGAACGGCGGCGGAGGTGGAATCGTTTGCGTCGTGCCCGGCGATGACCGACAGGACCACGGCTGCGTCGACGACGTTCGTCGCAAAGGGCCCGATCTTATCGAGCGAGGACGCGAACGCGACCAGCCCGTACCGCGATACGCGACCGTACGTCGGCATCAACCCGGGGATTCCGCAGAACGATCCGGGCTGGCGGATCGAGCCTCCGGTGTCGGTCCCGAGGGCTGCCACGGCGAGACCTGCGGCGACGGCGGCCGCTGAGCCGCCGCTCGAACCTCCGGGGACGCGGTCGAGCGCGACCGGATTGCGCACCGGACCGTAGGCGGAATTTTCGTTCGAGCCGCCCATGGCAAATTCGTCGCAGTTCGTCTTCCCGAGGAACACTGCACCCGCGCGATCGAGGCGATCCACTGCCGTCGCGTCATAGGGGGGAATGTAGTTCTCGAGCATCTTCGAGGCGCAGGTGGTGCGCACGCCGCGCGTGCTGATCACGTCCTTGATTGCCATGGGCACGCCAGCCAGCGGCGGGAGAGTCTCCCCGCGAGCCACCGCGGCGTCGACCCGATCGGCCTGCGCATAGGCGCGCTCGGGCGAGAGCGTCAGGTACGCGTTCAATTCGGCGTTGCGCTTATCGATCCGGCCGTAGAAGTCGGCCGCTAGCTCTCGGGCGGAGATTTGCTTTGCCTGAAGCGCGGCGCGCACGCCCGCGATCGTCCATGCGGTGGCTGCGCTCATCGATCGATCACCCGGGGAACGCGGAAAAAAGGTTTCACGGCGTCGGGCGCGCGTTCGAGGACCGAGCCGGCCACGTCGCAAGGGCGCAGCGTGTCGTCGCGCAACTCAGGATGGCTCTCTCTGGCTGAGGCCGTCGCCGGAGTGTACAGGACCTGAGCCATCGGCTCGACGTTCGTCAGGTCGAGCTCGTTGAGCTTGTCGATATAGGTAAGGATTCCGTCGAGCTGGGCGCGATAGGTTTCGATCTCGTCGGGAGTCAACCCGAGGTGAGCCAGTTCGGCAACTCTCACTACGTCTTCCCGGCTAATTTTCATTGCGGTTTCGGGTCCTCAATGATGGGCTTTGAACTACGCTCGCCGGCGGCGGATGAAGGGAATGTGGTCGTTATCGGCTTCGCGGGCGATTCGCTTCGGGCCGGGGCGAGCCGAGACAAACTTCACGTCGCCGACGAGTTTGCCACCCCAGGTCTGATTGATTCGCCCGCAGAGTTCGCGCTTCATGGTCTCAAGCTGCCTCTGCCAGGGCTTTCCGTCGGTCTCGAGCTCCAGGCAGCCGCCGCTGCACCGCACCGGCCGCGTGTGCGCCGCAAGGGCTTTCCCTACGACGGTTGGCCACGCGCTCGCAAGCCACGCGAGCCCAGCTTCCGGCCGGTCGAGGCGCCGAAGAGTTTTTCCGAGAAATTCTCCCGCTCGTTCCATGGAGCCTGAAATTCTACCACGGCGCGCGATCCGCCGGGCTTACGCCGGAGGAATGTGGAATATCCGTTCAGCGTTGCCGTGATAGAGCTTCTCTTTTTCCGCGGCCGAAACCGGAGCGGAATCCATGAATGCGACGGCGGGCGCCGAGGGCTGATACGGATAGTCGATCGCCCACAGGACGTTATCGATGCCGAGCGCCTTGATCGAAAAATCGAGCGCGAGGTGCGACTCCTGCCCGCTCGTCGTGATGACGAAATTGCGCTTGAAGTATTCGCTCGGCGTCAGCTTGGTTTTCGGCGCGGCGCTTCGGTTCTGCGCGTTCTTGTTCATGTAGTCGAGTCGCCACAGCCAGAACTGTACGGCCTCGCCCATGTGGCCGATGCAGATCTTGAGCTTGGGGAAGCGATCGAAAACTCCACTGACCATCATGCGCACGGCGTGCGTGGAGACTTCGATGCCATAGCCCCATTGCGCGCTATCGAGGCCGTACTCGCGGAAGGGAGCCGCGAGGCCGTCCGAAGGCGCGCGCGGATGGATATAAATGCAGGCGTCAAGAGCTTCGGCGGCTTCGAGGATCGGGAAGAACTTGGGATCGTCAAAATAATCGTTGTTCGTATGGGAGTTGACGATGAGGCCGTTGAGCTTCAGGGTCTTCATCGCGCGCTCGATTTCCTTGGCCGCGCGCTTGGGGGAGTGCGGAGCAAAGGTCGCGAGGCCGGCGAAGCGCGTCGGATGCCGGCCGACGACTGCGGCCAGGCGGTCGTTGGCGAGCGCGGCGAGCTCCGTCGCGGTGTCTGCATCGAACATCTGGACGCCGGGCGCCGTCAGCGAGAGCAGGTGCATCGCGACGCCGTTCTGGTCCATGTCGCGAAGACGGTCGCCCTCGAGATCGATCAAGCGCGGCAGCAGGCGCGCTTGCACATCGTCCACTTGCGCGTCATAGATTCTCTTCACGAGTATCAAGTCGAGGCTGTTGCCGGGAGCGCGCGCGACGCCGCGCAGGCCCGCGGCGACCTCCGGGATTGAAAACGCCTCTTCCGTCGCGATTCGCCGCCACTTCTTCGGATCAGCGGTCATGATTGGTTCCTTTCGTTGAATTGCATTTGCTTTGCCGGAATCACGCCGGCTTCGATCCTGCGCGCCACGCGGCGAATGGCAGGGTCGCGGCCCAGCAGCTTGGCGCGTCCTTCGCCAAAATGCAAGAGGGCAGTGCCAGACGGCGAGTGGCGTGAGGTTCGTCGGCTTGCGCCGATGGTGCGGGCGTGCGAAAATTGCGAATGCTTGCCCGCTGATTTGCCGCGACGCGAGTTTCTTCCGTGTGGCGATATCGTCTAAGGGTTAGGACGTGGCCCTCTCAAGGCCAAAATCCGGGTTCGATTCCCGGTATCGCTACCAAACGCAGAAAACCCCAATAAAACCGCTAAAACCCACCAACCGTTACCAGCACTGTTGCCACTTTTCTCAGATAGCTCGGCTGAATTCCCAAAACGCTCAGTACTATCTACCGAGGATGAAGCGATGGCTCAGCCCAAGGCAAGACTCTATCAACGGCTCCGGACCAAAGGATTCCCTTGGGTGCTCCAACGGAAGTAACGCGGCTGTGCTTCAGGGCGTGAATGTGCCAACACGATTCACTGATTGGCCTTTCGCCTCTGGCAACGCGAGCTTCGGATGCCAGCCGGCCAAGATTTTCCACGGCGAGATTCCGACGACTGCGGAAGCGGCGAAACAGTGCTCCGATCCAGAGGAGAAGCAGGCTGAACATGGCACGGAGTTATACCAAATCAGGGGCGAGGATATTGCTGTAAGTTACTGATTCCGCGGTCGGGCAGAATTTTGGCGAGGGACAACGTCACCGAAATCGGCGATCATCATCTCATCAATCTCTACAGGCATACGTCGCGACCAATTTCGGACTGCGCTGCCCTATCTTCAACATGGGTTCATATGAAGTATCAACCGGTGCGGTCGTCATACAGCTTTTGTCGCAGCCGTCCGACAGCGAGAAGGATTCCGTGAAGAAGAGCTTGTGGCCGGGGCGGACATCCTGGGATGTAAACGTCCACGGGAATGACCTTGTCGACGCCTCCAAGAGAGGCATAGTTCTCACCGAAAATACCGCCACTGATGCCGCAGGCGCCAACCGCAACGACCAACTTCGGTTCTGGCGTTGCTCGATACGTCTTCAACAGCGCGAGCTCCATATTCCGGGTCACGGGACCGGTTACCAAAAGCATATCGGCGTGACGAGGAGATGCGACAAAGTGAATACCAAAACGTTCGATATCGTAGATCGGGTTGTTCAGAGCGACAATCTCGAGTTCGCAGCCATTGCATGACCCCGCATCCACTTCCCTGATACAGAGAGACCGCCCCAGGAGTTTCTGGATTTTTTCGCGTGCTTTCTGTCCAACACTCTCGACGTCCACTTCGACGTTCGAGGAGCCGCGATGCACAGCTCCCAACTGCCGGTGCGTGCCGTCGGCATTCAAGCTGTATTCCACGGTAAGGACGAGGTTACGGCGGTCCGGAGTTGCCAGTTCAAACTCCTGCGTCATTCGCACGGCTTGATCGGATGACGCTTCAGCACAGAGGCCGCAAAAGACGCATAAGCCGTAGTCGACCGTGACTCTCCGCGAGTCTCCGTCGTCGCGACACGATATCGCCCCGGTCGGACACAGCTCTGCAGCGGGTCTCGCATCCTGCCACTTCTCGAAATCGAAACTTGGCCGTCCCCGAAAATGTTCAGAGATTTGAGCCGGCTTGCTGGGATAGGCCGTCGTAACAACGCCAGTGCTCATCGTCTTCTGGAGGATTTTGAACATCGCTTACCGATCCGTCCCCGAGTACGAAAGATTGAAACTCTTGTTGATGACAGGGAAGTCCGCGATGATGTTTCCGTGAACCGCCTCGACCAACGCAGGCCAGTTATTGAGTGAGGGATCCTTGATCTTGCAGCGTTCCAGATGATTGTCGGCGCCCGTACGAATCCAATGCATGATCTCGCCGCGCCATCCTTCGACAGCGCTCAGGGCGCAGCGGTTCGGGGGGATCGGCGGAACTGGGGCGCGGAACTCTCCGGCGAGGTTGTGGTCTGCGGCACTCCTGATGATACCCAGTGATTCCTTCACCTCATCGATACGGACCCTCACTCGGTGCCAGACGTCGCCAACTTGGTAAACCGGAACCCGGAATGAGAAGCGGCGATAGGCAGCGTAGGGGTGATCACGGCGCACGTCTAGATCGATCCCCGAAGCGCGTCCTGCCACGCCCACGGTGCCTAAATCCTTCGCGATCGCGGGCTTAAGAATCCCAGTATGTTCCAGGCGGTCGCGGGTAGACTCCGAGGAATTAACCAAGGCTACCAGATCTTGAAATTCTCGTTCGAAAGCCTTAATCGTGTCGCAGAGAGTATCCACTTGCCAAGAGCCCCAAGCTCTTCGGAGCCCCCCGATGCAGACCATACCTCGCAAGAGGCGATTTCCGGCCAAGTGCTCGTTTAACGTGAACAGCATCTCCTTCAAGCGGCTAGCATGCGCATTCGCCACGACAAATCCTACATCCGCGGCGATCGCCCCAATGTCGGCAACATGATTACAGATTCGTTCGAGCTCCAGGAGAATGGTGCGCATGATCAGAGCTCGTAACGGGACTTCAATCTGCGCGGCTCGTTCGATGGCTTGACAGAACGCGGTGCCGTGAGAAAAGCTGGAATCGCCTGATACACTCTCGGCGAGAAACACAGCCTTGTGAATCGGCAGCCTCTCGAAGAGCTTTTCGGTGCCCTTATGGGTGTAGAACATTCGAAGCTGCAGGTAGAGGATCGGTTCACCAGCCACTGCGAAACTGAAATGGCCGGGTTCGATGGTCCCCGCGTGGACCGGCCCCACTGGAACTTGGAAGACACCTTCTCCCAAAGCCGGCCGGTAGATGTGGCGTTCTCCCTCGAAAGGTGGCAAGACCTCATTGATTGGAAAGTCCTTGCGCAACGGGTGAACATCGGGCCAATTGTCATGCAAAGCCACCCTACGGGGATTCGGGTGTCCAACAGGCTTCAGTCCAAACCAGTCTTGGATTTCGCGTTCTTGCCAGTTCACAGCCGGCAGTTCGGCCGCGAGCGACGGAAACTGAGGATCGTTGGCGGGCACCGGTGCTCGCACGATGAGATACCGAGTGTCGCCCTTCTGTTCAAAAACGTAGTAGTTGAAAAAAACACCTTCCGCGGAACACCGATCCTCTGCGAATACCGTAGCCAGTCTGGCCCCGAACTCACCTCGCAGGTATGTCGTGATGGCCCGAATGTCCGCGTTACGGACGATAAGATAGATTTCATCTTCGCGTTCGGCACGCAGCGATTGAACCTGCGTGCCAAACTTCTGCTGAAAAGTCTCGAACGAGGGAAACATAGCTTGCGTCATCGCGCACTCACAACCGGCCCACTGGCAACAATGACCGCTGCCCCCTGGATCAAGCGGAACAGGGGGGGGGGTATCCAGAAGGCGATCACGACCAGGATGGCCGACAGGATAAGCAGCGGAAGATTCCGCCAGGGCTGCCATCTGACGACCGGAGCTGCGTCGGCCGGTGCCAGGATTAGGCCGCCGACATGCACGAGTGCGCCCGCGAATATACCCGTGGAAAACACAACAAACAATACGCTCGGCACATAGTGGCCGGCCGCCATAGCTGCACGGAGGATCACGAATTCGCTCTGAAAGAGGCTGAAGGGCGGCATCCCAATGATCGCCAGGATGGCCATCAGGAACACGGTGCCCGTAAGCGGCATCACGTGGATCACGCCGCCCTTGACCTTATGGAACAGGTCCGTCTTGAAATGCTGGTATACACTGCCGGCGCACAAAAAAAGCAGCGATTTGGCCACTGTATGAAAGGTCATGTGCAATGTGAGACCCAACGCGCCGAGCGGGCCGCCCACCCCAAGTGCTGTGACCATGATCCCCGCATGATCTATTGTGTGATAGGCCAGCAGGCGCCGGAAGTTCCTCTGGACGAGGATGAACGGCACGGAGATGCCCATCGACAACATGCCGAACAGCAGCAGCAGGTGCCCTGGATAATCCGCGCCCAAACAGCGATTCGCCAGAATGTAGAATCGAACCAGGGCGTAAAGAGCACAATTCAGCAGGGCCGACGAGAAGATCGCTGCGGCCGGCACGGGCGCTTCGCCATAAGCATCCGGCTTCCAGGTGTGCATCGGCGCGAGACCGGCCTTCGTTCCGTAGCCCATCAGAATCAGGATGAAGGCCAGACGCATGGTCGGCTTGTCAAGCTGGGTGGCGTTTACGGCGAGGACGGACCAGTTCAGACCTGCCAGCGTTTCCGTTCCGGGGATCCGATGAGCGGAGTAGTATGTCAGAAAGGTACCGAACAAGGCCATAGAGAGGCCAACGCCCCCGATCATGATGTATTTCCATGCGGCCTCAAGCGACGTTTTAGTTCCGTAAAACGTGACCAGAAACACAGAAGTCAATGTGGTTGCTTCGATCGCCACCCAGAGCATTCCGAGGTTGTTGGCGAGGGCGACGAGAACCATGGCGAAAACAAACACAGGCGTCAGGCTGTAGAATTTCCGCAGTTTATAAGCGCCAAGCGCGCCGATTACTTCGCCGTCCGCCTGGAAGACCCCATCTCTCTCGTCCTGACGGAAATAGCCGACAGCATAGATGGAACATATGAGGGCGATGAAAGCACTCAGCAGAACAACTAATGCACTCAGCGCGTCAGCGTAGAAAAATCCATCCCACAGCGACACGGGCCCGCTCTGAACCACCTGCACACCCAGTGCGGCGGCCAGGCACAGGACAACGGCGAAGGCGGTGAGATTGACGGCCTCCATGGCCGGTCGCCTCCGGAGGATGAAGGCGAGAGGGCCGGCGGCCAGAGGGACGATAAGGAGCCAGAGCAGAATCATGATTTTGTCTAGCCTCGCAACCTCCGTAGCTTACTGACATCCATCGAGTCGAACGTCTCGCCGATCCGGTAGACGAGAATGGCAAGAACCATCACCGCGACGAAAACATCAAAGAAAATGCCAAGCTCAATCACCAGAGGTACCCCGTAAGTTAAAGAGATTCCGGCCAGGAAAATGCCATTCTCCATGGACAGCAGCGCCAGGACCTGCGTCAGAGCCTTGCGGCGGTTCAGCAGCATGAAGAACCCGATCAGAAACAGAGCTATCGCGATTGCGAGGGTGTTGCGTCCAAGCGCCGCGACACCGGAAGTCTCTTCGGGGTGGTAAAAGGACTCCGCCACCACATAGCCCACCATGGTCAAACAGCCGGAGATGAGAACCGATAGCGGGACGTTGATGAGGGGTTCAATTTCTTTCTGGATTCCGACTCTCTCCACAAGACGGGCAAGTATCAGGGGAAGGACTACAGCCTTCAAAATGAGCGTGAGCAGTGCGACGATGTAAACGTGGTTGGCGTGGTTGAAGAAGGCAATGGTGCCGGCGATCGCGGCCAGGAGAAAGGACTGTAGGCCGAAAATGCGAATGTTGCCCATCAACCATCTCTGCCCAACCGCAAGGATCTGTAGCACCAGGACCAGCGCCGCCATCAGCGTGATCATTCTGTCGCCGAACTCCGGGTCGTGAATAAAGGGCATGCAAAGACCTCAGAATAGAAAGGTTGAAATGAGCGCCAGCGCGCCTAGGATGAACGCGACCGCCAGCAGTTCCGGTACTCGGAAGAGGCGGAGTTTCGCGTTGGTCGTTTCGACCAGAACGATGCAACAAGCCAGAAGGAGCAGCTTGAGAAGGTAAAAGAAAAGGCCCAGACCGAGGCCGGAAACGGTCCAGTTAGAACTCAGGCCGAACGGGAAGAACGTGTTGACCAGGAGTGTCATCAGGATGAGCTGCTTTATGGAGGCGCCCCATTCGATCAAGGCCAGGTTCGGTCCGGAATACTCGAGGATCATGGCCTCATGAATCATCGTAAGTTCGAGGTGAGTCGCTGGGTTATCAACAGGAATACGGCCCGTTTCCGCGATCAACACAATAAATAGCCCCGCAAATGCGAGCATTTGCGACGGCGCCAGGAACCTCCAGCTCTGGCTCTCGGCGAATCTGGCCATCTCGCTGAGGTTTGTGGAATTGGCGCTCAAGGCAACTGTGAAGATCGCAAGCATCATCGCAGGTTCCGCGATTGCCGAGATCGTCATTTCCCGGCTGCTGCCGAGGCCACCGAACGGGCTTCCCGTGTCGAGGCCCCCCAGGGCCAGGAAAAAACGCCCAAGCGCCAGGACATATACCGCCGCGATGACACCGCCGAAGAGGCTCAGAGGAGCGTCGGTCGCAGTCATGGGAATCATCAACCCGACAAGAGCCGCGGTTACAAAGACCACGTATGGAGCGGCAGAAAAGATCCACGACGCTGTCTCCGGGATTACCATCCCTTTGCGCAGCAACTTTAAGATGTCGCGGTAGGGCTGTAGGACATCCGGCCCGCGGCGTGTCTGGAGCCGGGCCTTCAGAGTTTTGATGATGCCGCTGATGAGGGGAGCAACGAGCAACAACAACAGCAACTGCAATCCTGATTTCACCAGGATCACGATCATGAGCGAACTCCAAAGAGCAAGAGCAGGATGAGAGTGATGAAGATATACGCCAAATAGGCGTGGATGCTGCCGGCCTGAACGGCCCGCAACTTGATGGACAACCTTAGGATGAGATCTTGAAGCGGAGCATAGAGGCGTTTCTCAAACGTCGGCTCGATCTCACTCTCGAAATGAATCTCTTTCGGATAGTAAGGGGAAACGTCGAAAACTGCTTGAATTTCGCGGCGCGGCTGATACAGCGCGGAGAAGATCATCCGCAAGGGTTTTGAGAATGCGGTAGCAGTATACTCGTTCTCAGAGGAGAGCCCGGGCAACCCGCAGTCCCAGGTCGGTCCCTGCCTACGCCCGAATCGCCTCGCGCCGATGGAAGCCAGAAGGGCAGTTGGAGCCATCAAGATCAGAAGTCCAATGCCAATGACCGCCGTGGACACCGTACCTCCATGACTCGTGCCTGCAGAGAGGACCAGACCTTTTCCGGTAATCAGATTGACGCCGACTCTCAGCCCGAGCAGCTGCTCGGTCATCGCATCAAATATTGGGAGGAACCAGGTAGCCCCTAATCCAAGGAAGACGCAGGCTGTTGTCAGCCAGCCCATGCCGATCAGCATGGACCGGGGCGCCTCGTGGACGTGGTGGGATTCGGCCCCGCGCGGCAGAGCCAGGAAAGTAATAGCGAATGCTTTTACGAAGCAAGCTGCGGCCAGGGCTCCCGTCAGCGCGAGCATCGAGCCGGCGATCGGGAACAGAATGCGCGTCAGACCTCCGGTCGCGCCAAAGCCCGCCAAGAGACTCTGGTAGGTCAGCCACTCGCTGACAAATCCGTTCAGTGGGGGAAGGCCTGAAATGGCGACTGCCCCGATCAGGAAGCAGAAAGCAGTTGCCGGCATCGGACGGATGAGGCCGCCGAGTTTCTCCATGTTTCGCGTCCCCGTCGAATGAAGCACTGACCCAGCTCCCAGGAACAAGAGACACTTGAAGATCGCGTGATTCAGGGTGTGGAACATCGCGGCAATCAGCGCTACCGCCGCGAGTTGTGGATGTCCCATAACGCGGAAAATCAGGGCCGAGCCAAGGCCCATCAGGATGATGCCGATGTTCTCGATGCTGTGGTAGGCGAGAAGCCGTTTGAGATCATGCTCCATCAAAGCGTATAAGACGCCGAGAACGGCGGATGCGACTCCCAAGATGAGTACCAACATACCGGCCCAGGCCGGCAGTACGCCCAGGGCATCGAAAAAGATGCGGGCCATGCCGTAAATACCTGTCTTGATCACGATGCCGGAGAGCAGGGCCGAGATGTTGCTCGGGGCGACCGGGTGAGCCGCGGGCAGCCAGATATGAAACGGAATGACCCCGGCTTTAATGCTGAAACCCAGGAAAAACAGTACAAACGCAGCTGCCTGGTGGCTGCTGGACAATTGCTTCGCGGCTGCACCGAAGCTCGCGAACTCGACGCTGCCACTGGCCTGAATCAACAGAAGAAAACCGAGGAATAGAAACCCGGAATCAATGTGAGACATGATGATATACAGCAGTCCGGCGCGTCTCGTTTCCGGGTCTTCGTAGTAAAAGCTGACCAGCCCATAGGCAGTGAGCGCCATCACTTCCCACGCGATAAGGAACAGGAAAGCATTGGCAGCAGCGAAAACGATCGTCAAGCTGAGAAGCAAGATATGGTAGAGAAACCCGAAGAGACCGATGTTCCGCTTGCCTTCGAATTCCTTCAGGTAGCCGAATGAATAGATGGTGACCGCGGCGGCAAGGACGGCAAGGATCAGGTTGAAGAAGCCCGCCAGGGCATCATAAGCGAAGCTGTATGCAAAGAGCGGAACTCCGGAGGAGATCGACCATCGAACTGGCGTGCCTTGAAGAAGACCGAGAACAGCGGCGCAACCTTCCAAGGCAGCGGCCGCCAATGCCAATCCACAACACAGATAACGGGCCAACGCGGGTTTACGCCAGCTACCGAGACAAGCGAAAGCGCCCAGTGCGTATGCACCAAGTCCAAGCGCAAAGGTCTCGCGAACGGGAAGCGCGTTCATATCTCGTTGTTACCCGGGAACTGCGAAAACGCTGCAATTCTCATCTGTGGAGGAACCCCACCATCATAGTAGACACGCCGCCTTCTCGGAGAAGGATTCATCGGTTTCCAGCATCTTTGAGGATAGCATTTTCGTGCCGACGGCCTCCGGTAAGATTGACGCTGCAATTATTGCCGGATGTTTCCCGGATCCAATGGCCGTCGTGATGTGGGGACCATGACGCTCAAGCTGCGGGTGTGTGTCCTCATCACCGATAACGGCGCAGCTTGTAGTGCAGGGCCCTGGAAGGGGGGAGGGAGGAAAGCCTGGGTTCGTCAATCATGTAGCTGCTAATAGACATCCCGGACAGGTGGGTTATTCTCACAGCCCACCGCAGGAGGTTCGGGATGAAGAATCCAGTTTACGAGCAGATCCAGGCAAGGAAGGTAAAAGCCAGGCTGCGCATGCTGCAGCATGCGCAGCGCATCAGCGGCAACGTCAGCCAAACCT
>DATNIN010000068.1:0-71071 GCA_035604415.1 Candidatus Acidiferrales bacterium | reverse complement strand
AGTTTCGATTTCCAGTTTCCTGGTGGTCTTACCGCGAGGGTCACACCCGTTCCCATCCCGAACACGGAAGTTAAGCCTCGCTGGGCCGATGATACTGCGCTGGTAACGGCGCGGGAACGTAGGTCACCGCCAGGATTAAATTCAAAGGCCGGTCCGATTCTTCGGACCGGCCTTTTTGTTTTTGGGGTGCTGACGCTTCGCGGTTTCCTGCGGCGATGCGGTCCAGCATGAGTCGCTTGTAGCTGCACGCCAGCCGGGTTAGCATGGGTGGATGAAGACCTTGGATTTCAAAGTGCTTCTTGAGCCGGACGAAGATGGCGGGTACGTGGTCGTGTGCCCTTCCCTGGCTGGATGTTATTCGCAGGGGGAAACAGTCGAAGAGGCCCTGGCGAACATTCGCGAAGCCATCGAACTCTGTCTCGAAGATTTGCAGGAACACGGCGAGCGGATTCCAGACCCTTCCAACGTTCTGATTGGCAGCGTCGTCGTCAATCAGTGAGCCCGAAGCTGCCTGTCATTTCAGGCGACGATCTCGTAGGAGTTCTCGAAAAGTTCGGATACGTTCGTGCGCGGCAGAAGGGGAGTCACGTCCGTTTGCGCCATTCGACCGACCCGCAACGGAAACCTTTGACCGTTCCTCGCCACAAGACTCTTAAGCGCGGCCTGCTGCATCGCCTCTTGCGTGATGCGCGCATCACCGAGGAGCAACTTTCGTCTTCTCTCTAGGATTCGCGATGCCTAAGTACGAAGTGATCATCTACTGGAGTCACGAAGATCAGGCATTCATCGCGGAAGTGCCGGAACTTCCCGGCTGCGCCGCCGACGGCAAGACCTACCAGCAAGCTCTCGCAAACGCCGAAGTGGTCATCCGTGGATGGATCGCGACGGCGAGGGAGTTGGGTCGCCCGATTCCGGCACCCAAGGGCCGCCTCGTTTTTGCCTGATTTGGCCTGCTGGGCCAATGATACTGCGTTGGTAACGACGCGGGAACGTAGGTCACCGCCAGGATTAAGTTTCAAACAAAAGGGCTCCGAGCAATCGGAGCCTTCTTTTGTTTTGACGCTTCGGTATCGAAGGCGTTTCAGGCGCTCGCGCCGGGGCATCGCCGACAATTCATTCAGTGGTTCGACTCCGCCAAGTCCGCCGAAGCCCGCAACCGCCGCCTCGATCGCGCCGTTGACGTCCTACTCGAGCGAGCGCTTCTGCGCCAGCGCAAGCGGAGCTGACGCGGCTGGAGTCTTTCGCGCTTTGTGCGTCCCCACGATCTTCGTCGGGAAAACCCGAGGCTTTTCCTGTCTCCTTGACTTGCCGCCGCCCCGCTAGGACAATCCCGCCAGTTTCATCCCGGAGGAATTCATGCGAAGGATGCTCCGGCTCGCAATTTTGTGCGTTGTAATGGCGAACTGTCTGGCGCCCCTTGGCATTGCTCGCCAGGTCGGCGGCGCCGGTGCAGATACGATCGCATGCCGGGTGCTGGAAGCCCATGCAAGCACAAGCCCGGCGGTGGTCGCAGTCGTGTTTCACCAACGCGACAAGATCGATCAGGCGCGGCTCTCATCGGCGCTGCGGCAGCACTCGGGCGAGGGCGTCGAAGTCGAGACCGGCGACGGAAAATCGGTGAGCGCGACGGTCGTGCGGCTCAAGAGCTGCTTCGGACGCGGGCTGCTCTTGCTGCCAGCAGACGCGCCCGCCATCAAAGATGGAGCCACATTCATGATGACGTTTTCATCCGGCAGCGGCAAAAACTAATGCGCATCTTTTCGTGGAGGCACCTCATGCAAATGAAAGTCACCCTGCTTGCGCTGTCGCTGCTTCTCTTCCCTGCTCTCGTGCGCGCGCAATCCGGCACAGCGGCCGACGAGAAAGCCATCCGCGAAATCGAGGCGCGATGGGAGGCGGCGTGGAACCGCCACGACGTCGCAGCGATGGCGAGCGACTTTGCGCCCGATGCGGACGTCATCAACCTGGCGGGCGAGTGGTTTAAGGGCCGCGAGCCCTTCCGAAAGAGCCTGGAAGAGCTGCATTCGGGTAAGGTCAAGGGCAGCGTCTGGAAGACCGAGGACACTCAGATCAAATTCTTGACCCCGGGGATCGCCATCGTGCACGTGTCCATCACCTCCCACGGCGACCTCAACCCCGACGGCACTCCCATGCCGGCGCGCCACGCCATCCTTTCGCGCGTCGAAGTGAAGCGCGGCGGAAAGTGGCTCATCGTCGCATCCCATGCGACCAACATCGTGCCGCGCGCGACCGCCGTCGTGTCCGGAGCGGCCCGCGAAATCGTGGGCCAGTAGAACCATTCCTTGACTCCAATCGGGCCGCCGGGGAGAATTTCGTCGATCATTCGCTCCCCGGAGGCACCTATGCGGACGAAGTTTCTTCTCGTGGCGCTTTCATTGCTTTTTCTTCCCGCAGCTTTTCGCGCGCAGAGCGGCACGAGCGACGACGAAAAGGCGATCCGCGAAATCGAGTCGCAATGGGAGGCGGCGTGGAACCATCACGATCCCGCAGCTCTGGCCCGTCTTGCGACGCCCGATACGGATTTCATCAACATTCGCGGCGCGTGGGCCAAGGGGCGCGACCAAATGGAAAAGGCCCAAACCGCGCGGCATCAAACGACGGAGAAGGACAGCGTCTGGAAAACGGACGAAGTCGATATCAGATTCTTGACGCCCGATGTAGCGATCGTGCACGTCTACTGGTTTCTGAGCGGCGAGCGGAACGCCGACGGCTCTCCAGGACAACCTTACCTGGGAGTCTTCACGCGAACCGAAGTAAAGCGCGATGGCCAGTGGCTGATCGCCGCTTCGCAGGCTACAGAGGTTTCGCCACAATCCCGCAGCCAGGGCGCATCAAACAGGCAAGACTAGGATTCGCACATGCGCCGCCTAATTGCACTGCTGTTACTTGCGATCGTCCCCGGTGCCATCTCCGCGCAGTCCAAACCGCCGCAAAAGGCCGACCCAGACCGGATGGGGATGACGTGCGCGCAAATCCTGCAAATGACCTCGTCCGACTGGGTCGCCAAATCGACGAGTAAGGATGCGTCGAACATCGACTCCCATCTGCGCGCAATCCGCGCTTACGGCCGCTGCTATGATGAACGCACCGACCGGCTGGCGGCTTTGCTCGCGCGTGGCGGTAAAGGTCCCACGAAGGCGGCTCGCGCGGATTTTGTCGCATTCGAGTCAGCGCTGAAGGACTTCGCCGCCAAGGCGCTCGCCGACGCGCAGCCTCCCGCAGACAGCCAAAAGACCTCCTACGCCAACCTTTACGAGAAACAGTTCCGCTACATCTTCTATCAGGAGTATGAAGCGAAGGCCGTCAAGCCCGCTCCTTCCGCGATGAAACCTCCCGCGCCGGCGGCGACGCCACCCGCCCACACAGATTCGCCTCCGTCCGCCGATTCGCCGCACACTGCAACAGCCCAGGAACGGGCGCGAAGCGACGCCGACCCGATGACGATGGCCAAGAATCGCTTCGGAAAGATTCTCGAACCGCTCCCGGACGATCAAATGCACGAACTCCACCGGGCCTTCGGCGAAGTCATCGGGGCGCATCCCATCAGCGAGCAAACGCGGCTTGCAGTCTATCGCTACGCGATCTCAATCCTTGAGCCGCCATCCGCGACGCCTTTTGCACCGCCGCCATTCTGACGCTCGCGTTCGAACTGGATTCGCTGCGCCCAATTCGGTTATAACCTCACAGGATGCCCGCCGCCGCGATCTCCGTCGAAAACCTGGAAAAATACTTTCCTCCCGCGCTCTCCGGGTGGCGCACGTTGCTCCATCCGTTCGCCCAGGCGACGGTCTGCGCCCTCGCGGGTGTTTCCTTCGCCGTCGAGCCGGGAGAGATCATGGCGCTCGTCGGCCACAACGGCGCGGGAAAGACGACCCTGATGCGCATCCTCGCGACGCTGGTTCTCCCGACGCGCGGCCGGGCCGCGCTCGACGGTTTCGACGTCGCGCGCGATACCGAAAGCGCGCGAAAGCAGTTTGGCTACCACACCGGCGGCGACGAAGGATTCTACGGACGGCTGAGCGGCCGCGAAAACCTCGCATTTTTCGCGGCCATGAACAACATCTCCGGGCCGGGGGCGCGCGAGAAGATAGATTCCGTCTCGGCGTGGATGGGCATCGCGGACGACCTGGACCGCCAGGTCCGCACCTATTCGACCGGGATGCGCCACCGCCTCGGTCTTGCCCGTGCATTGCTGCACGGCCCCGCCGTCTTGCTGCTGGACGAGCCGACGCGCAGCCTCGATCCACTCGCGGCGGCGGATTTCCGGCGCCTGCTCAAGGACGAACTCGTCCGCCGGCGCGGCACCACGCTCCTGTTTGCTTCGCACTCGCTCGCCGAAGTGGAAGAAATCGCCGATCGCGTCTTGCTGCTCGATCACGGAAAAATGCTCGCCTGCGATTCACCGCGCGGCCTTCGCGCAGCCACCGGCGCAGCGACGCTCGAAGCTGCGATTGCGCATCTCGTTCATCAGAGCACCGCTGCGGAGACGCTTCCATGAGCACCGTGGGGACGCTCCGCAAGATCGCCGCATTCTTCTGGCGCGACTTCCAGATCGCGCGTGGCTATCGCATGGCCCTGCTGGCTCAAACGGTCGAAGAATTTTTCGGCGTGGCCACGTTTTACTATCTCGCGCGCTTCGTCGATAGCCCTCAACTCGAGCGGGCGTTGCCTGCCGGCGCCAACTACTTTGCGTTCGCGCTCGTGGGCTTTGCATTTTTCGATTACCTGAACGTGTCGATGACTGCGTTCGACTCGAGCCTCGAGGAGGCGCGCCAAAACCGCACCCTCGAAGCGCTGCTCGTGACGCAAACTCGGCTCCCCGTGATCCTCGCCGGCTCCGCGGTGTACCCGTTCGTGGCCCTCGCGCTGCGGACGTGCGTCTATCTCGCGATGGGCGCACTGTTTTTCGGCTTTGCGCCGAGGACGGCCAATTGGCCCGGTGCCATTCTGATTCTGCTCGCTTCGATCCTCGCCTTCGCGGGCCTCGGAATTTTATCGGCGAGCTACCAGATCTTGTTTAAGCGCGGAAATCCCGCGAAGTGGATTGTGCTGGGGGTATCAGGGCTCGTGGGCGGGATGATGTATCCGGTCGCCGTCCTGCCGGCGCCGTTGCGAATGCTCGCACGAATCGTTCCGGTCACGTATTCTCTCGAAGGGATGCGTGCCGCGCTTCTCGAAGGAGCCGGCTGGAGCGGTCTGTGGCACTCGCTGGTGGCGCTTCTCATCTTCGCGGCGGTCCTGATCCCGCTTTCGTTCGCGGTGTTTGCCTGGGCGCTTCGCCGCACGAGAATCACGGGCACTCTCACACACATCTAGCAGCGGCATGTGCCGGAATCGATATGGCCGTGCCTTGACCCCGCAACGCGGCCGGCGTAGCGTTTAGTAAGAGTTCTCAGTGATGAGACGTCAAGTGATCCCCGCTCACCGGCATGCGCATCCACCGAAATCGTCGTCCGCCCGGAATCCCCTTTGCCTGCTGGTCCTAGGCATATGGCTCATGGCTGCGGCGCCGCTTCACTCGCAATCGCAAGCTCCCACCGAACCGCAGTCGCAGCCGGGCGATCAATCATTGGGCGACGCGGCACGCAAGGCCAGAGCCGAGAAGAACAAATCCGCTCCAGCAAAGGTGTACACGCAAGACGACCTGTCGCACCTGCCAAGCAGTGGTGTTTCCGTCGTAGGCCAGAAAGCCTCGACAACTTCCTCGTCGCCGGAGTCAACCGGTTCGGGCGCTGAGACCAAGCCGGACGCTTCCACAAAGGCCGGGGATAACGAAGAGACGTATTGGCGCGGCGAAACGCGGAAACTTCTGGACCAGATGGCCGCAGTGGACCGGACAATCGCAAAGGTGAAAGACGAGATCAAGAAATACGGAAATGGCGGTTTTGACACGTCCACCGGGCTGGCCGAGGGCGTCATTTACGTGCAAGACCGGAACAGCGAACTCCAGGACTTGCAAAAGAAAAAAGAAGGACTCGAGAAGCAGATGGATGCTCTCCAAGAAGCGGGCCGCAAAGCGGGGGCGTCCCCCTCCTGGTTTCGTTAGCGGCCATTTCCGGAAGGCCAAGAATCGCTTCGGGTGCGAGCCGACCCGGAACCCCTACCCTTCAGCGCTCGCGGACAGCAAACGTGTGATGAGCTTTTCCAGGCGGGCCGCATCCGCTTCAGACATGTTCGTGAACTCCACGCCCATGCCCTCGCCTGCAACGACGTTCCTTACAGTGGCTCGGCTGCGTATTTCTCCTTCCGGAACGGACAGCAGAATCGTGACGACCGTGCCCAAGGGCGCCGTCGTGGGGGTGGCGATGAACAGGCCGCCGACATTCAGATCGCGGACGCGCGAGACGCTCGACTGCGTGCCGTTTTGCCAGGCGACCCAGACACCCTTCGGCGTGGGGATTCGTTGAAACCGGCGATTGGACTTAGACATGTTCCCGGGACATGGGACTCCGTTAGAATAACAAGACTATAACGTCGCTGGCGAGGCGATTCATCCCTTCGCATCTCTCTTTTGAGCAAGGCCATTTGTCGAAAGTATATCAATAAGAGTATCTGACGAGACGGTTACTGCACGGGTGTGTTTCCTTGCACCTAAGTGGCATGAGTGGTTGAGGCTGGCTTTCTGCCGCGGCTTACGAGGCACCGCTCTGGGGCTCCGAACTTGCGGATAGCGGCCGCGTACAGTAGAGTTTTTGTCCGGCTCGACAGGCGCCGCGCCATGAAAGTTCCAGTCCTCGATCTAAAAGCCGAGTACGCGCAACTGCGGGACGAGATTCTGCCTGCGCTCGACCGTGTCTGCCAGAACGCCTCCTTCGTCCTCGGAGAAGAAGTCGAGGCATTCGAGAGGGAATTCGCGGACTTCTGCGGGACGCGGCACTGCGTTGCACTCGCCAATGGAACCGCGGCGCTGCACCTGGGCCTCCTGGCTCTCGGAGTGCAAGCGGACGACGAGGTCATCACCAGCCCCAATACATTTCTCGCCACCGCCGAGGCAATCACATACTGCGGCGCGGTGCCCGTGTTCGTCGATATCGATCCGGCCACGGCCAACCTTGATCCCAAGCTCATCGAGAGGGCCATCACACCCCGGACGCGCGCCATTTTGCCTGTTCACCTCTATGGCCGCCCCGCCGATATGGACCCGATTAGCGACATTGCCGCGCGCCACAATCTCCGCGTTCTCGAAGACGCCGCTCAGGCACACGGCGCACACTACCGGGGCCGGCGCGTCGGGAGCCTGGGCCATGCGGCCGTATTCAGCTTCTATCCCACGAAGAATCTGGGCGCGTACGGCGAAGGAGGAGCGCTCACAACCGACGACGAACAGGTAGCAAAGTTTGCGCGCGCGGCGCGATCGCACGGGCAGACGGCGCGGTACGAGCACGAGTTCGTCGGCTACAACTACCGGATGCACGGATTTCAGGGGGCCGTGCTGAGAATCAAGCTGCGCCATCTGTACGCGTGGACCGCGCGGCGCCAGGAAATCGCGCGCGAATATCGCCGCCTGCTCGCCGGCACCCGCCTGGAGATGCCCGTGGACGATCCACGCGACGAATGCGTGTATCACCAGTTCGTCGTTTATGCGGACAATCGCAACTCGATCGTCACGCAGCTCGCCGCTCGCGAAATCGAGACCGTGGTCCACTACCCGCGGCCCGTGCACCTTCAGCCCGCATATTCGTCGCTGGGGCTTCCGCCGGGAACTTTTCCTCACGCCGAGCGCGCCTGCGAGCGTGTCTTCAGTCTGCCGGTGCACCCGGGTTTGACGTCAGAGCAGGTTGCCTTCGTGGCAAGTTCGGTCCGGGAAGTGGTGGGAGACAAATAGATTTCGCGCGGAGGTGCCGTCAGGCGTTCGCGCTGCTCGAAGCCGATTGATTGTGGGGCGCGGGCGTTTCACCCGCTTCATGCGCCGGCGCGGGCGTGAAACCCGCCGGCCCTGCCGCATTCGTCGTGCGGTCCCGCAGCATTTCCGAAAGCCCCTCAAAAACCTTGGAGCAGGAATCGCGCAAGGCCTGGTCCGCCAAACGCATGAGCGACTCAATCACGTTCTGCCCGTGCTCGTTGAGCCGGCGCACCGATGAAACCATCCAGGAATCGCTCGCCGTCTGCAAGCGGTCCTCATAACGTCCCGCCGCGTCCTCATTCGCTCGCTCGATACTTGCGGCCCACTCTTTGTGTTGCAGTTCGCGCTCGGCGCGGTATCCATCGAGCGCGGACGCAAACTCTGCCGCGAGGATGCTTCGGCCTTCCGAGATGTTCGTCTGTATCTCCGAAGCCATCTGCGCCTGGAAGCGCTCCACCAGCACTCCGGAATTCGACTCGACGTTCCGGAGGATTTGCTCGGCAAAGCCCTCGAGCTCTCGCTGCCGCTCCTCGAGCGCACCACGGCTGCTGATCGCAAACCCTTGCACTTCCTGCTCGGAGATGCTGCGGAGAACTTGTCCGAACGATGCGGCGGCGGCCTCCGCGGCTTCGTCGAGCCGCGTCCTCGTCCGGCCTGCGACCTCGACCGCAAGACCATCGAGTCGCTGCTCAATTTGAGCGAGGCGGCCGGTGGACTGCTCTTCCAGCCGCGCCTCGAACTTGGTGGCCGCGAGAGACGCTTTCTCGTCGAAGCTGTTCCCCGCCGTCGCCATCGTCTGCTCGACCAGCACCTGAAGCCGGGCTCGCGCCTCCTGCTGGAACCATTCGGAGGAGCGGCCGATCGATTCGGCGGCGGCATGGGAAGCTCGCACGCCGCTCGCGTCCAATTCTTCGTTCCACTTCGTCAGAGCTTCCTTCCGAGCGGATTCAAAATCATTGCGGAGGCCCACGAGCGTCCCGGCCATTTGCGAGGCCGCCTCGCGTTGATTGTTTTCGGAAACCTGCCGGAGGCGCTCGCGTTGCAGACGCAAGCTCTCTTCGGCCTCCACCTCGCGGGCGGCAAGCTCTCGGAGCAGCTCGGGAACACGCTCGATGCGGGGCGTGAGTTTCGACTCCACTTCTGCAATCGTCCGCTCGACGAACTCCTGGCCAAGGGAATCGAGCGTCGGCGCAAGACGCTGGGGCACCCCGGCTGCCAGGTTCTCGGCCCTGCGGCTTAGCTCATCCGTCTGCGCATCGAGGATGTTTTCGAGCCGCCGATGCAGTTCGTTGAGCGTGTCGTGGCTCGCGGCCTCGAGCTGCGCCGAGTATTCCTTCATCCGGCCCGCCGCATGCTCGATTTCGGCGAGCGACGACCGGGCGCGCGCCACTTCCTGCTCCAGGGCTGATTTCACACCGGCGAGCGCCTCGCGCGCCTCGGCATGCAATTGCCCCACGGGCTGGCGGAGTTCGGCGAATCGTTCGGACAACTTTTGTTCGGCGCCGCGCAGCACATCCTGCGACCGCCCCGACAATTGCTCGACCAAACGCTCGATACTGCTGTCAAGCGAAGATTGAAGCAGCTCATTCCACTGCGCCTGCGCGAGCGACATTTCCGACTCGAGACGTTGCCGCCAGCTCGCCGCCGCGTTTTCGGTGGAGGCCGCCGTCTCCTTGGAGATCTCGTCTGACTTGAGCTGTGCCCGCGCTGCCTCGGCAGCTTCCAACTGGAGGCGCGCCTGCGCCACACGACCTGTTGATTCGATCGCCGCGTCGTTTTCTGCGCGCAGGGCCTGCGTTCCCCGGTCCAGCTCGTGCAAGAGCTCGCGGGCGTGGCGCAAGCCGCGTTCAAACTCCGCCTGCAATCCGGTGATGAGTTCCTCTTGCTTCGCGGCCACCTCGGCGGAGAAGACCCCGACGGCGCCGCCGTGCATGCGCTCAAACTCTTCGATCGTACGGTGGATATGTTCGGCCGCTTTCGCCGCCGCAGTCTCCGCGGCCTGGCTCGCCTGCCGTTCGATCTCCGCGTTCCATTCCCGCAGAAGCGGGCTTTCGGCCGCCGGCGCGGGCTCTTGTCCGAGTGTGGATGCAGCCAAAGAAGCGGATTCCGGAAATGAGTTCGTCATATGGGCCGTCGTTCTCTCCGTGAAAGTGGCGGTCTCCTCTGAAATCCCGCTCGATTCCGGCGCTTCGGTAGTTTGCGGTTCCTGCTGCGCGAAATAGTCGGCGGGCTGCATCTCTAGGTCACCTGATTTCCAGTCGGCGGGCGGCGATTCCAGATTCCAGATGTTCGCCGGGCTCTCGAGCTCCACCGCGATTTGAAAGAATTCCCGCACGGAATGCGGCCGCTGAATCCACGCGACCCGTGCGCGCAGGTTGCGGCGCGAAGCCTCGTGCGGGACCTCGATGGTTACCCAGGTATTCTTCGGCAAGTGATGCTTCGACGAATAGCGGCACCCATGGAGATTCAAAGCGAGCGTCGAGGTGCGCTCTTCGAATGGCTGGCCGAGAAGGTCGATTCCGCGAACGATCAGAGGAACGGACTGGGAGACTCTTTCACTGCGCCGGCGCTGGGTGCTTGGTTGGTTGGAATCCACGTCTTGCACCAGGATCCTCGGGACAATCTGCGAAAGGATAACACTGTCATCCCTTCGGGTCGAGGGGCGAGATCGCTTCACTCAAACAAGAGACTCGAATAAGCCGCCGCGGCCTCTTGAAAATTTACCCGCGGCGGCCAGTGAAATGGAGCTTGCTACTTCTTCTTTTTCGGTCGAAGGCCGACAGCCGTGCTTTCGCCGCCGCCCATGGCGGCCAGCGCGTCGAGGTTTTGCTTTGCCTGCGCGGCGTAAGGTCCGTTCGGGTCCAGGTCGATGCACTTCTGGTAGGCGTCGGCGGTTCCGGGAGGAATGATATAGGTCATCTTATCTCCCTCCTGCTTCGCGTCGATCGCGCCAGTATACGCGCTCCCGAGCAAGAACCACGCCTGCGCGTCTTTCGGGTCGGCCTGCGTCGCCTTTTGCAGGGGCGCGACTGAATCCTTGAAATCTCCCTTGTTGTTGAGCACGATGCCCACGTTCTTCCAGCACCGCACGCCTACCCCCTGTGTGGGATCGAGCGCGGCAGCCTTGTCACAATCGGCGATCGCTTCGGCAATTTTTGAACTGGTCACCGCGGGATCGGTCTGTCCTACCGCCACATTGGCCAGAACCGTGGCCGCCTGCGTGTAATATTCCGGCGCAGGTTGCAGCTCGATTGCCTTTTGATAGGCGTTGGCCGCGTCGTCGAACCGCCCTGCGGATTCGTACGCCTGTCCAAGATTGGCCCACACGATCGCATGGTTCTTCACATCCTTCGCCGTGACTCCCTGCTCCGCCTGCTGAAACTCCGTGATCGCAGCCTGATAGTCGGCGTTCATCTTGTCCTGAATTCCGCTCTTCTGATCGGCTGTAGCCGCGCGGAGTTGTGTACGCAGGCCGGCGGAGTCGTCCATGGCGGCCTTCCCGGCGTTGAAGTGAGTCTGCATCTCTTTGAACTTGTTCTGCGATTCCGCTTGAGCCTTTTGCTGTTCCGCAGTAGGGCCTTGCTGTGCGGCGATCTGCTTGAAGTTGAAGTCGACCTCGGTGTCCCCGTCCGCTTGGACTTGATGCTTTTCCGTGAAGTTCAAAGTTCCCGCCGTATCGGTCACAGTGAACGTATACACACCGCCCTGCAACCCGATCTGACTATATTTCCCATTCTTGTCGGTCTTCAGCGAAAAGGTTCGTCCTGATTCGCTTTTCATTACTACGGTGACGTCCGCCCAAGGCTTCCCGTCGCGATCGAGCACTTGGCCGGCAACGCGAGCGTTTTGTGCGCCGGCGACTGCGGCAAACGCAAGACCTATGGCAAGCATGGTCCAGATACGTATGAATCGTCTCATCTGGTTGATCCCTCCGACAGCCGAATACGGATTCCCCCTGCTAAGGCTATTATTGCGCAACTCGCGTCCGATAGGCGATAGGGTCGCGCATCTCCGCCTCGGCAAACGCCTTGAGGCGCAGCCGGCAACTATCGCACGTCCCGCACGCTTCGTCCTCAAATTGATAGCACGACCACGTCCGGTCCAGCGGCGCACCGAGTTCCGCGCCGCGGCGAACGATTTCGCTCTTGCGCATCGCGATCACCGGCGTCACGATTTCAATGTGCGTTTCCGGGCGCGTTCCCTCGCGAATCAGCGCCTCGAAGGCGCGATAGTACTCCGGCCGGCAATCGGGATAGCCTGAACTATCTTCCGCCACCGCACCAATGAAGATAGCCGTCGCGCCGATCACTTCCGCCCAGCTGACTGCCGCCGAAAGAAAGTGAGCGTTGCGGAAGGGCACGTACGTAATCGGAATCCCGCTGTGCGGCGCAAGCGCTTCGCCCGATTCGGGCACCGAAATGCGCTCGTCGGTCAGCGCCGAGCCTCCGATCTGTGCGAAGGCATCGAACCTTACCACCAGCCCCTCCCGCACCCCGTAGAAATCCGCAATCGCTTCGAACGCGCGCCGTTCCCGCTGCTCCGTCCTCTGCCCATAACTCGCGTGCAATAGAGCGAGGCGGTGGGTCTGGTTCGCGATCGCGGTCGTCACGCAGGAGTCCATGCCCCCGCTCAACAGCACGACCGCCTTGGGTTTCTCCGCCATCGCCCGATCTCAAACCCCCTTCATCGCCGGGTCCCAGATGAACTTGTGCAACTGCAGGCCGAGCCGCACGGGCAGCCCGTCGGCCAGGATCCATTCCGCCATTTCCCGCGCGTTCAACCCGGGCCAGCGCCCCTCCGGGTCCGCGAAGACCGGAGAAAACAGCACTTGATGGACCCGCTCGGCGAGGCGATGGCGTGCCGTGAAATCGCGCGCAAAATCATAGTCCCGCCGGCTCGCAATCACAAACTTGATTTCGTCTTTGCGGTCCACGGCGTCGAGGTTGGCCGTATCGAATGTGTCCGCTTCGCCCGAGTCGGGGCACTTCACATCCACGATCTTGATCACCTCGCGCGGCAGCGTGCCGACGAAGCGCTCCCCGCTCGTTTCGATCATCACCGTATAGCCCGCGGCGAGAAGTTTCTCAGCCAGCACGGGCGTTTCAGGCTGGAGCAGCGGTTCGCCGCCGGTGATCTCCACGAGCGCAATCCGTCCAGCTCCCTCTCCGGCGAGCGAGCGCACCCGCTCCAGAATTTCGGCGACGCTGTATTTCGTGCCCCCATGGAATGCGTACGCTGTATCGCACCACATGCAGCGCAGGTTGCAGCCGGTGAGCCGCATGAAGATGCAGGGCAATCCCGCGCGGGTGCCTTCTCCCTGAATGGATTTGAAGATTTCGGTGATAACCATGGTGCGGTGCTTCCAAGAAACGAACGCCTGCCTAGGGACGATACGTTGCCGCCGTCGTCTCCGTCTCCCACACGGTGATGCTCGCGACGCCCGCCCCGTTGGGCGTCTGGCGGAGCTGCCTCGACGTCTCGTCGTAAATGTGGCGCGCGATATTCTCCGCCGAAGGGTTCAGCTTGTCGAAGGGCGCAAGCTCATTCAGGTATTTGTGATCGAGCGACTGAATCACGCCTCGAATCACCTGCTTGAGATGGACGAAATCGTAGAGCAGCCCGACCGAATCGATCTCCTTGCCGGCCAGAGTCACGCGCACTTTGTAGTTGTGCCCGTGCAGGTCTTCGCATTTCCCTTTGTATTCGCGCAGGTTGTGCGCCGCAGCGAATGTCTCGTCCACACTTACTTCGTACATGGGCTGTCCTTCTCGGCGAAAGCGACGCTATTCCGGATGGTTTTCCATGAAGCGCGCAACTTCCGCGAGGTCCTGCGTGGTTGTGTATTCGGGCAGGGACTCAAGGAAAATCTTACCATACTGCATGCGCAGAATGCGGTTGTCGAGGATGGACAAAATGCCGCGGTCGGTCTTCGACCGGATGAGCCTGCCGAAGCCCTGCTTCAGCGCCAGCACCGCCTCTGGAACCTGGTACTCGGCAAACGCGTTGCGGCCATCCTCGTCGAGCGCCCGCACGCGGGCCGCGACAATCGGGTCGCTCGGCACGGCAAACGGCAGCTTGTCGATGATGACGCAGGAAAGCTGCGCGCCGGGCACGTCCACTCCCTGCCAAAAACTCGACGTGGCAAACAGCACGGCGTTCGGCGTCGTGCGGAAGCGGTCGAGCAGAATCGATCGCGGCGCGGTCCCCTGAAGGAAAAGAGGAAAGCTCACTCGTCCCGAGACGCGCTCGTGGATGTCCTTCATCTGCGCGTAGCTCGTGAACAGGCAAAAAGCGCGCCCCTTCGAAATCTCGAGCAGGCGCGTGATTTCCTCGGCGGCGCTCGCCGCGAACGCCGGATTCCGCACGTCCGGCAGCGCGCGAGGAATATAGAGCAGCGCCTGCGTGCGGTAGTCGAACTCCTGCGGCAGCACGCTCTCATTCGCGGGCATCACGCCGAGCCGCTGCTTCAGATAATCGAACCGCCCGCCGACGGCGAGCGTCGCGGACGTGAGAACAACCGTATCGAATCGATCGAAGAGCTTTTCGCGCAGGATTCCGCTTACGTCGATCGGCGTCGCCGCTAGAAACACGCCCCGCCCGCGCCGCTCGTACCAATACACGTAGCCTTTCTCTTCGCTTTCGAGCAGAAATGCCAGCTCGCGGCGCATCTCGGCGGCCCGTCGCGCCATCGCGACCACTTCTTCCGGCTTCGGCGTGAGCGCCGATAGTTCGGTTTCGACCCGCTTCACGCTCGAAGCCAGCTCGTCGTACTCCTCGCGATTCTGATCGAGGAACGAACGCCTCTCCGCCGGCCCGAACGGGTAGCGCCCCTCGCGCTCCGGGAACCGCTCGAAAAAGCTGCGGGCTCGCTCGCGCATGCGGGCCAGATTTCTCCGCAGCGGCGCCTCTTCGATTCGTAGCACGCGCAGCAGATTTTCGGCGTCGCGCCCCAGCTCTTCGAAGCGGTAGCTCGAAAGCTGCCGCCCGAAATAATCGCTCGCCACGTCCTCGATCTCATGCGCTTCGTCGAACACCACTGCGGAGTATTCCGGCAGGATCGAGCCGAAGTCGTCTTGCCGGATGGCGAGGTCGGCAAAGAAAAGATGATGGTTGACGATGATCAGGTCCGCTTCCTCCGCCCGCTGGTGCATCGCCGTGATGAAGCATCGCTGAAACTCCGCGCATTTCTGGCCCGTGCAGAGATCGCTGCGCGCGTCGATGCGGTTCCACAGCTCGGCGTCGTCGGGAAGAAATGTCAGCTCGCTGCGGTCGCCGGTTTCCGTCAGCTTCTCCCATTCGCGGATCTGAGAAAACCAGTCGATCTCGTCGATCCCTTTCAGGACCGGCTGCCCGTCCATCTGATGCACCTTTTGCCGGCAAAGGAAGTTCGCGCGGCCCTTCATTAGCGCCGCTTTCAGGTTTGGCGCGAAATGTTTCTGAAGGAACGGCACGTCCTTCTGAAAAAGCTGTTCCTGAAGCGATTTGGTCGCGGTCGAGATGACCACGCGGCGCCCGCTGCGGATGGCGGGAATCAGATACGCGAGGGTTTTGCCGGTGCCTGTGCCGGCTTCGATTACAACGTGCTGGTGCTTGGCGAAAGCCTCATCCGCGATCTGCGCCATCGCCAGCTGCGACGGCCGGAACTCGTATCCCGGATGACGCTTTTCGAGCAGCCCGCCAGGACCAAAGATTCCTTCGACGGTGATTTCCTCGGCTTTCGCGGTGGCGGCTTTTTTCGGCATGGATGCTTCCGGCGTTCGCAGGCCGGGAAAGGCAGAACGCTAAAATAGCACATCGTTCGGGAGAAAGATTCGGCGTCAGCGCCGCAAGGCTTCTTCGAGGCTTTTCACCCAATGCGCAAGATGCTCGAGCGATGCAGGATGCGTCTGATCGACCTCGAGCGGCGTGATGGAGGCGGCGCCGTCGCGGATCGCGGCATGATCCGTGGCGGGATCGATTTCGCCCGTCAGCTGCTGCTCGCTCAGCCAGTAGTAGTGCCGCCCGCGCGGGTCGGTGCCGGCTTGCAACAGGTTCCGCGTGATTTTCGACGACTGCCGCGTGATCCGCACCTCTCCAGTCCAGTCCTGCGGTACGTTGACGTTGAGCATCACGCCCGCCGGAAGCCCTTCGCGCAGGACCAGAGGCACCAGGCTGTGCGTGAACTGCGCCGCCGGCGTAAAATCGAATTCCCTTCCCCGGTACGCCACCGACACGGCAATCGCCGGCACGCGGTTGACAGCCGCTTCCATCGCGGCGCCGATCGTGCCCGAGTAGTAGATATTTTCGCCGATGTTGCCGCCGCGGTTGATCCCGGACACGACGATGTCGGGCCTTTCGGGCAGCAGCTTGTGAATCGCCAGGATCATCGCGTCGGCGGGCGTGCCTTCGATCGAGTACTCGCGCTCGGCAATCTGATCGCAGTAGATCGGCTGCCGCAAAGTGAGCGATTGCGCCGCCGCGCTGCGCTCTTGCGAGGGCGCAACGACCGTGACCGTGCCCAGATCCTTTATCCCCTGCACCAGCGCGCGCAGGCCCGGCGCGTGAATCCCGTCGTCATTTGTAATCAAGATGCTCGTCATGCCAGTTTGCCTCGGGTGAAACGGCGAACGCGGGCTGCCGGGATTAGTATGGACCGCCCATAATGCGAATGAGATTATTCAGATCCTCTGCAAAGGCCATTCGCAATACTTAACCGCAAATCGTCGAGGCTTTTCGCTGGCCTGTCGCAGAAGCCCCGCCACAATCCGACTGCCTCCTGATTCGATTCCAGATGATAGAACTCGATGACGAAGGAGAGCCCAAATCCACCTCTCTCATAGTGGACAAAGGCGCTCTCCTTGGCCACGCCAGCGAAAATCAGCCGACGGCGTGGCAGGGCCGCGTCGGTTATCACATCGGTCGCTTCAAACGCTTGACCGGGGTCGGCAATCGCGAGGCTATCCTGCCCTTGCCGTTTGAAATCCTTTAGGATTGCGAAGGGGAAAGCGTTCACTGTTCGCAAGATCTTGTAATCCTCAGCGAGAAATGCTTGACGCTTGGCGGACGACATCCCCGGTTCCGTGAAGGCAATCGCCAGTGGCTCAACGAGCATCGGCTCGGGCGGCCTTCTCCTGAATCCCAAGTAAGCGCCAATTGCTAACAAGAGTGGCAGAACGCCGAAAATCAAGACCTTCCAAAAGCGAGTCATGGTTGGAAACTGAATATATGGTCGGGACGACTGGATTTGAACCAGCGACCTCACGCACCCCAAGCGTGCGCGCTACCAGGCTGCGCCACGTCCCGACCGCTTTCAACCGCGTTTCAGCGTATCACTCGCGTTCGAGGAGGGTCAAGACAGCCAGCAGCTCTTCGTGCAGATCGAGCAGGAATTTCCGGTGCGCGCGCGACGCGGGTCCGTGCTTCGCGGGCGCTTCCGCGGACCGGGTGATTGGATTCCGCGCTTCACCGTGCGTCCCGGAGTCGCTCGCGCCGTTTTGGTCGGCAAGGTGCTTGCGCGCCCCCGCGATTGTAAAACCCTCTTCGTAGAGCAGCCGCTTGATTTCGAAGACGGTCTCGATATCTTCGCGCCGGTAGAGGCGGTGTCCGCTGGGGCTTTTCACCGGCTGTAGGGTGGGAAATTCGGACTCCCAGTAGCGCAGAACGAACGTCTTCGTCGCCGTCAGTCGGCTCACTTCGCCGATTCGGAAAAGGCTCTTTTCCGGGAGTTCGCGCGCAGCTTGGGCCGCACTTGCCATAGCTTGTCTGTATCGTAGGCCGATTTTCCGGCGTGTCAACCCCTCACGGGTTGTGGAAAATAGCCTTCCGCTACCGCTTGGAGCCGCGCTTCTTCTCGCCGTGCCACTTGCGCTTGTCGCTGTGCCGCGGCTTGCGCTTCGTCAGAGGCGCCCCGCCGCCGGCTTCGCCATGCCGCGGTTCGCGCTTCTTCAGCCGCTGGTTGAAGCGAATCGGCGTGCCGACGAAATCAAAGGCGTCTCGCAGACGATTCTCGAGAAAGCGCTGATAGCTGAAGTGCAGCGGCTTCGTTTGGTTGGTGAACAGAACAAAAGTGGGCGGCGCGGTCGTGGCCTGCGTGACGTAGTAAATTTTTACCTTGCGGCTCGCCGGCGAAGTCCCGCGTTCGAGGTCCACGCTCGAAAACCAGCGGTTCAGCTCGCCCGTGGAAATTCGCCTCGCGCGCGCCGTCGCCACGCGATCGATCAGCGTGTAGAGCTTTTCCACGCGCTCGCCCGTCAGCGCGGAAAGAAACACGATCGGCGCGTACGAGAGAAACTTGAACTTGTTGCGCACGATCGGCTCGTAATCCGCCAGCAGCTTGCTCGGATTCCCGCCCGCGCCCTTCTCCCCGTGCTTCTTTTCCCTCTCGGCTTTTTCGCGCGCCGCTTCGAGCGCCAGGTCCCACTTGTTCATCGCGATGATCACCGACCGGCCCGATTGCTCCGCGTAGCTCGCAATCGTCGCATCGTGCGACGTCACGCCCACCGACGCGTCCACCACCAGCACCGCGATGTCCGCCCGCTCCAGGTGCCGCCGCGCCATGATCACGCTCAATTTCTCAGCGATCAGATTCGTCTTGCCTTTCCTGCGGATTCCGGCGGTGTCGAGAAACCGGTACGTCTTGCCGTGGCGCTCGACCACGGTATCCACCATGTCGCGCGTGGTGCCCGGCTCGGCGGAGACGATCGACCGCTCCGCACCCACGAGCTGGTTCAGCAGCGTCGATTTCCCCACGTTGGGCCGGCCGATGATTGCGATGTTGATGTGCGGCTCGATTGCAGGCTCTTCGCCCTTCGGAAAATCCTTCGTGAGCGCGTCGAGCAGCGTGTCGATGCCGAATCCATGCTCCGCTGATATCGGAAATATCTCGTCGCCCAGTTCGTAGAACTGCGCGGCCAAGTCCGCCTGGTTCGGCGAATCCACTTTGTTCACGACGAGCACGGGCGGCTTCCCCGCGCGCCGCAAGAGCTGCGCGAGTTCCTCGTCCAGCGGCATCGGTCCCGCGCGGCCATCGACGACCTGAATCACTCGCGCGGCATTCTCGATCGCCATGTGCGCCTGCCGGAGAATCTCGCCGGGAATCCCGGCCTTGTCTTCCGGCACGATCCCGCCCGTATCCACCACCTCGAATGCGCGGCCCTCCCAATTGGCCGTGCCGTAGATCCGGTCGCGCGTGATGCCGGGTTCGTTCGTCACGATCGACCGCCGCGTGCCGGTCAGGCGGTTAAAGAGCGTGGACTTCCCCACGTTGGGGCGCCCGACGATCACGATGGATGGGAGTTTCGAGGCCATTTCAGCGGCGTGCCAGCATCCTTTGCAGCTCGAGCCGGCGTGCGAGCAAGCGATTCAATTCCGCGGGAGATGCTTTTGTCTCGATCTGTTTCTGCAATTCCGAAAGCTCCTCTTCGACCCGGCGGCCGCGCAAAACGCTCAGGCAGCTCTCCGCGGCTTCCCACGTAGCTTCAAAAGACGTCTCGAAAAGCACCTCGAAGAGCAATCGCCGATCTCTCTCCTCGAGCGCCGCCGCCAGTGCCGCGGGGTCCGGCTGCTCGCCCACTTTGGAAATGAGCAGCTCCAGTATTCTTTCGGTTTCGAGGCCCCTGTGCAGGGCGTTCGCGAGGATTTCTCCGGCGAGCTTCTCCCGGAATCCCTCGGCCTCGATCAGCATCCGGATCAGCTGCCGTTCGGCGGGCTTTGCAGCCGGCCCAAGCAGCCCCGCTTTGGGCTTCACCTCGCTGCGGCGCTCGACCGCGGCGCGTCGTAGCTCTTCGCGCAGCACAGGCTCATCCACGCGCAGCTCGGACGCAATCCGCGAGGCCCATTCGGAGCGCAGCAGGCGGTTCGGCAGCCGCTGCACGTATGGCATCAGAAAATTCAGCGCGGCCACTTTTCCCGCCGCTGTCGAACGATCCATCTGCCGCGCGCGCCCGATCAGGTAGTCGAGATAGGGCGGCGCCTGCGCCAGCAGTTTGCGGTATGCGTCCGCGCCCTGCTCCTTGAGGAACTTGTCCGGATCGGCGCCCCCCGGCAGCGCCAGCACGCGCACGTCGAACTCTTTTTCGAGCAGCAGCGTGACCGAGCGCTCCGTCGCCACCTGCCCCGCGGTGTCCGGATCGTAATTCACCACCACGCGCCGCGTGAACCGGCCCAGCAGTTTGATCTGCGCCTCGGCCAGGCTCGTGCCGCAGCTCGCCACCACATTCGCGAATCCCGCGCGCGCCACGGCGATCGCGTCCATGTAGCCTTCCACCAGTATCGCGAAATCCTCTTTCCGGATCGCTTCCTTCGCGCGGTCGAGGTGGTATAGCACATTGCTCTTCGAATAGATCGGCGTCTCGGGCGAATTTAGATACTTGGGCTGGTCGTCGCCCATCGCGCGCCCGCCAAACGCGATGATTTTCCCCGCTTCGTTTGCGATCGGGAACATGATCCGGCGGCGGAAGCGGTCGTAGAATCGCCCGCTTTCGTTTCGCGACAAGAGTCCCGAAGCTTCGAGCAGCTTTTCGGGATATTTCGATTTCAGGTGGCGCAGCAGCGCGTCGCCCGACGAGGGCGCAAACCCCAGGCCGAATCGCGTCATCGCCGCGCGGTCGAGGCCGCGATCTTCGAGATACGCTCCTGCTACCTTGCCCTCATGTCCCTCGTGGAGCTGCCGTGCAAAAAACGCCGCCGCCTCCCGATGCATCTCGACGAGCGCGGCGCGCTGCTGATTCTCCTGCCTCTCCTCCGGCGAGCGCTCCCGCGGCCTCGGAATCGGAATGCCGCACTTTTCCGCAACCGTCCGCACCGCCTCCGGAAACGTGCACTTGTCCACTTCCTGCACGAATTTGAAAACGTCGCCGCCCGCGCCGCACCCGAAGCAGTGATAAATCTGCCGCACGGGATGCACCGCGAACGACGGAGTCTTTTCCTGATGAAACGGGCACAGCCCCGTGAAATTCTGCCCCGTCTTCTTCAGGCGGATGTATTCCCCGATGACGCGGACGATGTCCGCCTGCTGCTTCACCTTCTCCGCGAATGATCCTGCTTCAGCCATTCTTAGGGAACGGAAATTGGAAAATGGAAAAAAGAAAATGGCACCCGCAAGATCCTCGGGGTCGTCATTGTCCGCATCATTTCGCTGCGCTCGGAGTTGCCGACATTTTCAGATTCTTAGTCGCTCGTATGTAACCGTTGATAAGACGAATGGCACTGATAGCCATCGCATCAAGCTCTTCGTATGTTGCCTTCGGAATGTACCCAGCGTCGAGGGCAGTAGTCAAATGATCGCGCAGCTCGTAGAGGGACCCGCGGCTCACCCGGCAAAACTGGACATTTTCCTGATAGGAATAGCGGCCGTACCCTTCAGCCAGATTCGCAGTGACGGAACTCGCTGCACGCCTTATCTGAACGGCCAAGCTGAACTTCTCTTCCTGAGGGAATGCCCTCACCATTGTATACAACTCGCTGCGCAACATGCGTGCATGTTTCCAAGTTTCCAGTTCGGTGAAATCAGTAACACGCGGGCGGGCGGTGCGTGGCGGCGACTCTTTGCTATTTTCCATTTTCACTTTTCCATTTTCCGTCAGCCCTTCAATTCGGCTACCGTAATCGCCGTGCCCCCGCGATCTTCTGCCTCGTGATGGATTCTCTCCACGAGGGGATGCGAGGACAAGAATTCCCCGAGCCCCCGACGAAGTGCTCCCGTTCCGTGGCCGTGGATAATGCGCACGCTCGCCTTGCCTGCAAGCGCTGCCTCATCGAGGAACTTGTCCACGCGCTGTGTGGCTTCTTCGACGGTACAGCCGATTACATTGATTTCATCGGCAGCAGGTTCGTCACTCGGCTGGGTGTGAACGGTGATTCCTCGGGGACGCGCGGCTGCCGCAGCGGCATCCGCCCTCGCAGCCTTCGCATCGCTCTCGATGCCGATCACATCCGCGAGCGCGACTTTCATCCGCAGCGGCCCAGCCTCGACTTCTGCCATGCGCCCGTCGTGGCGCCTGAACACAACCGCCTGCTTGAATCCTTTCACCTGCACGCGCTGCCCTTCCAACAGCTTCTCAGGCGCAACGGGCGTTTCGAGCGAACCCGCCGCGACGCCCAAATCCGCTTGCGACGCAGCGAGCGTTTCGACTACCGCTGCATCCGCTTCGGCGCGGGCGTCCGAAGCGATCTTCCCCATGCGGCGCCCGCCCTGTTTTTCAAGCTGCGCGCGCACCGTGCGATCCTTGATATCCGCGGCAAGCCGCGCGACTTCACCTTCCAGCCGCTTTTGCGTCGCAAGAAAACTCTTCTCCAGCTCGGCAATGCGTTTCTTCTGCCGCTCGACCCATTCGGTCTGTAGCGCGCGGCGGTCCGCTTCGAGCTGTGCAAGTTCTTCGCGGGCCTGGCGCTTCACCGTTTCCATCTCGTCGCGGCTGCGGTGGAGATAGGCGATCAGGTCGCGCGCCTCGCGCGATTCCGGCGAAAGAGTGGCTCGGGCGCGGTCCACCACGCGTGCGGGAAGTCCGAGCCGCCGCGCGATCTCGATCCCGCTCGACGTTCCCGGCACGCCGACCAGCAGCCGGTACGTAGGCCGCAAATGCTCCTCGTCAAACTCCATCGCGGCATTTACTATGCCCGGCGTTGTCGAGGCGTACGCTTTCAGACGGTCGTGGTGCGTCGTCGCAAGCGTCATCGCCCGGCGCGCGCGAAATTCCTCCAGCAGCGCGACCGCGAGCGCCGCGCCCTCTTCCGGGGCCGTGCCAGTACCCATCTCGTCCACCAGAATCAGCGAACGCTCCGTCGCCACCTCCAGCATCGACTTCAGATTCAGCATGTGCGCGGAAAAGGTCGAAAGGTCCGCGGCGATGGATTGCTCGTCGCCGATGTCGGCAAGGACGCGGTCGAAAATCGGCATCCCGGCGCGCTCTGCCGCGATCGGAATTCCCGATTGCGCGGAAAGCGCCGCGAGCCCCACGGTCTTGAGCGAAACCGTCTTGCCGCCGGTGTTCGGCCCGCTGACGACCATCACTGTTTCTTTCCCGCCAAGTGCCAGCGTGAGCGGCACGGCCTTGCGCCCCTGCGGCCGCAACGTGGCTTCGAGCACGGGATTGCGCGCCGCATCGAGCCGCAGCGAATTCCCCGCCGCGAACTCCGGCGTCACGCAATCGAATTCGCGGGCAAACCGGCCGCGCGCGAAGATCGCATCCAGATGCGCGATGGACACAGCCGCCGCGTCGAGAGGTCCCCTCTCGGCGCGCACACGCTCTGTAAGTTCTTCGAGGATGCGCGCGATTTCGGCGGTTTCGTCTCCCCCGAGCTGCACCAGACGGTTATTCAGGTCGATCGCTTCCAGCGGTTCGACGAACACCGTCTGCCCCGTAGCGCTCGCCGCGTGGACCACTCCTGGCACGGCGCGGCGTTCCGATGCGCGCACGGGAATCACAAAGCGGTCATTCCGCAGCGTGATGTAATCTTCGCCCGCCGGCTCGCCTCGCGCGCGCAAGATGCCTTCCAGCGAGTGCTGAATTTTCTCGCGCGCCTGAACCATGCTCGCGCGGATGCGCTTCAGTTGCGGCGAGGCGTCGTCGCTGATTTCTCCGTTCGGCATCACGGCGCGCCGAATCGCGGTCAATAGCGAACGGAAATCGGCCAGCGACGCCGCACGTTCGGCCAGGCGCGGATACTTCGCGGCTTCGCCTTTGAATGTCTGTCGGACCCCGCCCGCCGTCTCCATCAAGGAAGCAGCGTCGAGAAATTCCGCCGGCGCGAGCACCGAGCCGGGCACCGCGAGCCGCTCGAGCCACGGCTCCGGATCGGCTAGCGAGCCGAATCCCAGCTCCGACCCGGCGCGCAAGTATGCGATCGCCTCGCGCACCAGCGCAAACTCCGCCTCGAGCGCCGCAACGTCCTGCCCCGGCGCCAGCGCATGGATCGCGCGCCGCCCGGGCGCACACGTAGTGAAGCCGCCGACGATTTCCTTCAGCCGGTGGAATTCGAGCAGTTCTTCAGCGGGACGCGACACGAATGCCTCGATCGCTCATTTTAGCCCGGTTGCCTGTGGGAAATCAGTGCGCTTCGAAATGCATCGCCAGAATTGCCGCAGCGTCGGCGGGAGTCGAAGCCGTGCGTATCAGAGGTTCGTCCTGCTCGCCCCATTGCGAGGAGTGGCCGAGCTCGACTTCGCGCACGCGCTCGATCACCGGTTGCCAGAAATCTCCGAGGACGACCAGCGGCTTCTTTCGCATCGCGCCCTTGTTGAGCATCTCCCAGACGACCGCTAGCTCGACCAGCGTTCCCGTTCCGCCGGGGCACGCGACGTAGCCGCTGCCGCGCTTGATCAGCTCGAACAGACGGTCCTGCCATGTATTCACGCGGACTTCTTCATCTATCCAGCGGTTCGCGCTCGGCCTGAAAAATTGCGCGGTCACGGCGAGCGTTCGCCCGCCTGCTTCTTTTGCGCCCCGCGAAACGGCCTCCATCACGCCGCCATAGCCTCCGCTGCAAACGATCAGGCCCTTCGCCGCAAGTTCCGCGCCCAGGGCCTGCGCCTGGGCATAGTGCGCGTCTCCGGCGCGCGGCCGCGAACTTCCGAAGACTGTGACGATCTTCGCTTTGCGCGTCAATTTTTCTTCTTCTTTGCGGGAGGTGCGGCGCCCAGCGTCTCGACCATCGCGGTCGCGATGGCATCGAGCGCCACGGTCGCGTCTGGCCCGTGCTGCGGGTCATTGTTCGCAAAAATGGAGAAAACGAGCGATTCGCCTCGCAGCGTGGTAGCAAAACCGGATAGCGCCCTCGTGTGCTCCACCGCCCCCGTCTTCGCCTCGATCATTCCCGACGCCGCGGTGTTCTTCATCCGATCCTCGAGCGTGCCGTCCAGTCCGGCGACCGGCAGCGTCGAGACGAAATCCCGGCCCCAGGGCTGCCGGGCGGCATATCCCAGAAGCGTGACCACTGCGCGCGGTGTCACCAAATCGTCGCGCGAAAGCCCCGAACCATCCGAAAGCAGAACGTCGCCCTCGGCAATTCCGGCGGTGCGCAGAAAATCGCGCTCGCCCTTGAGTCCCGCCGCGGTCGAACCGAGGCCTGTTTTTTCCCGAGCGATGGTGCGCAGAAACAGCTCCGCATGCAGATTCTGGCTGATCTTGTTCGTGAGGCGCACGCTTTCGAGCAACGGCGACGAAACATGTTCCGCGAGAACGAGCGGATTCGGATCGGGTGGCGGTGGATTCAGCGGAAAGACCGGCTCGCCCGCCGCCGTCGTTTCCGGCGGAGGCGCGTGCTGCACTCGGGTCGTGCCCGTGACGCGTACTCCGCGCGCTTCGAGCAATAGCTTCAGTGCCAGCGCAGCCGTTTCGCCCGGCGCCGTCATCGCCAGCTCAAGCATGATCGGCGTGTGGCCGAGCCCGATCGTTCCTCGCAGCAAGAGAAAATTCACGCCCGGCTGGCGGACCACCGCGAAGTCCGACTTTGCATCGGCCGCGCCCGTCTTGATTTCGTGCGCGAACGTATTGAGCGCCGCCTCCGGCGCCGTCACGATCGTCGCCGGATCGCCGACGAATGCGCCGGGCCGCACCTCCACCGCAATCGTGTTTTCGTTGAACGCGATCGCGCTGACCGGCGCGCCAAACGTGAAAAAAAGATCGCCCACGCTCCAGCCCGCTGGATACGGATCGAACGGAAGGTAACTGTCGTCAGCGACGATGTCTCCATCTACTTCCTTCAGCCCCTTCGCGACGGCTTCGTCCGCGAGCTCGGCGAGAACTTTGTCGGCCGGCCCATCGCGTTCGGCCTTCCCTGCGTATGGAAACTTGCGGTTTGATAGGTCCGGATCTCCGCGTCCCGCGAGAATCAAGTCCCCGGCCAGGCGCCCGCCATCTTCGAGCGTGGCCTTCGATTCGAGCGTCGTGTGGAATCGATAGTCGCCGCCCAGTGTCGCCAGCGTGAATGCGGTTGTGAAAATCTTCGCGTTCGAAGCCGGCGTGAACAAATGATCGGCGTTTAGCTCGTAGAGCGTCGCGCCCGTGTCTCGGTCGGCTACCAGAATCCCCCAGTGCCCCTTTTCCGCTTGCGTCTCTTTCAGCGCGACTTCGACGCGCGCGCGGAACCGCGCCACATCCGGGCGCGCCTTGGTGGGCGCCGAAGACCCAGCCACCTGCCTCGTGCGAGCCGGATGCTGTGGAGAAGTTGCCTGCGCGAAAGCCGGAGCGGCGAAGGTCCAAAACGCCGCGGCGATCAGGAGAGAACGGCCGAGCCCGAGAGTCGCGAATCCGCTCATAGCCAGTGGGAGGTTTTTCAACGCGCTCAATTATATGGCAACGCCATCCGATCACGCTCCTACCGCCGGGGTTGCGCTGCCCCACCCAGAACACATATCATGGAATCGCGTCCATAGGAGGAAGCAATCATGACAAAGAGAATGTTCGCATTCATGCTCGCGGCATCGCTGGTCGGTCTGCTGAGTCTCTCGGCTGCCGCGCCCGTGCGGGCGGACAACAAGGAAAAAGACGAGGACCGGCTCCACAATTCCGGCCAGGTGCTGAAAGAAATCCTCAATATTCCGGACGACATTCCGCAAAGCCTGATCGACAAAGCGGATTGCGTCATTGTGATTCCCACGGTGCTGAAATTCGCGATTGGCCTCGGCGGCAGTTACGGCCGCGGAGCGATGACCTGCCGCAGTGGCGATGATTTTCAGGGTCCCTGGGGCGCTCCGACGATGATGGCGCTCGAAGGCGGCAGCTTCGGACTCCAGCTTGGCGGCCAAGCGACGGACTTTGTACTGCTCGTGATGAATCAGGGTGGAGCAAGCTCCATCCTCAGCAGCAAGGTGAAGCTGGGCGCCGATGCGTCCGCCGCCGCCGGTCCCAAGGGCCGGGACGCCGAGGCGGATACGGACGTCGCCATGCGCGCCGAAGTCCTCACCTACTCGCGTTCCCGCGGCTTGTTCGCCGGCATTTCACTCGAGGGATCGACGCTCCGTCCGGATAACGACGCGAACGAACGCATCTACGGCAAGAAGATTTCCGCAAAGGACATTGCCCTTCACGGCGCGGTCCCGGTTCCGCCCGCAGCGAGAGCGCTTACGGCCACGCTCAATCAGCACAGCCCCAAGAACCGCTCGAAATAACACCTTGCGTGATGCTCTGCGCCCGGAGGAGCTTCCCTCCGGCGCGGGGAATCTCGCCCGATGATCTCTGATTCGCGTCCCCAGCCCTCCTGGATTGACTTTCACTCAAAAATGACCTAAAGTCACATATGGCTTAAGGTCAGGGAGGACATCGGAATCATGGCATCCCCCAATCCTGTCGCACGGCACGCCGTCCCCCCGCGTGCGGGACGCCGCGAACGCCACCGGGCCGAAATCCGCGAACGCATTTTTCGCGCCGCACTCCATCTTTTTGCCGAACGCGGCTTTCTCGAAACCACCGTCGAGGACATCACCGAGGCCGCCGACGTCGGCAAGGGAACCTTCTTCAACTATTTCGAGACCAAAGAGCACGTCCTGGCCACCCTTGGCGCCGAGCGCATCGCCGCCATCGAGCGCGCCCTGGAACGCGCCAGGACGGGCCCTGCGCTTCCAGCACTTAAGGAGATGGCCAGCGATCTCGCGGGGCAATCAGCAGAGAGTGCGGCCCTGCTCCGCGCCATTTATGCCGCGCACGCGTCCTGCGCGCCGGTCCGCGCCCAACTTCACAAGCGTATTCAGCACGGCCGTCGTCTGCTCGCGGAGATCTTCGCTATCGCGCAGCAGCGCGGTGAGGTCCGTCGCGATCGTTCGCCCGCGGAGCTGGCCCGGCTGACCCAGATCGTCTTGTTCGGAATCACCCTCGCCTGGGCCCTGAACCCGGACTCATCCTTGCGAGGAATGGCGGAAGATGTGTGGGAGCTGATCGTCCCAAATCTTCGCGCCGATGAGAAACGCAAGGGAGCCAAAAGCCGGCGGAGCGTCCGGACATGAGCCGCCAGCCCTGCCCGGAAGCGATCCGATGCGGAATTGCTGCGTCTTCCGCCGCTGCCGCATCATCCAAAGCACGACGGATCGTTGGAGGAGATCCGGTGGCACCGCGATCTACAATCCTATCGATCGTTGCCGCAGTCTTTTTTTCGCTGGCGGCCGGTTCCGCGCTGGCGCAGGGAGGAATTGCCTCGCCCGGCGCGCCGAGCTCTGATTTCGGTGGGCCCGCTCCACCAGCGCCGCAGGGCGCCTACTCGGGAAGCGTTCCGGCAAAGCTCGTTCCCGGCGTTTTGCAGATTTCCTTGCAAGACGCCCTTGATCGCGGCCTGAAGCAGAACCTCGGCTTGCTCCTTTCCGGCGAAGATGTCCGCGCGGCCCGCGGCGCGCGCTGGAGGCAGATGAGCGCCTTGCTCCCCAACGTGACGACCTCGACGTACATCGACGGCTCGCAAGTCGATCTCGCCGAATTCGGCTTTACGTTCAAGATTCCCATTCCCGGCGTCTCGATCCCTTCGATCGTGGGGCCCTTCGCGTATTTCGATTCGCGCGCCGATCTGACGCAATCCATTTTCGATTGGAAGGCCATCAACAATTCACGCGCTGCCTCCGAAAGCGTGAAGTCCGCGCGATCCAGTTACAAGGACGCACGCGACCTCGTCGTTTTGGCCGTCGGCTATACCTATCTGCAAACAATCGCGGACGAAGCCCGCATCGACACCGCGGATGCGCAGGTGAAAACGGCTCAGGCCCTTTCCAGTCAGGCGTCGGATCAGGTCAAGGCCGGCACTTCGCCCGCGATCGACGGTCTTCGCGCGCAGGTCGAGCTGAAATCGCGCCAGCAGCAGTTGATCCAGGCGAAGAACGACTTCGCCATTCAGAAGCTCAAGCTCGCGCGGGCCATCGGGCTCGCACCGGGCCAGGAATTTGAGCTGACCGACAAGTCGCCGTACCAGGAGTTTGCGGAACTCAGCGTGGACGACGCGCTCAAGGCCGCGTACGATTCGCGCTCGGACTATCAAGCGGCACTCGCGGACGTCCGCGCCGCTCAATATTCCAAGAAGGCCGCCGAAGCGGGCTACCTGCCTTCGCTATCCATGAACGCCGATTACGGCCTGGCGGGGACGTATCCGGATGTTTCCACCCACGGCGTGTTCGACGTGCGGGGCACGCTCTCTATTCCGATCTTTCAAGGCGGCAGAGTCCACGGCGATGTTCTCGATGCCACCGCGCGGCTGGAGCAAAGCCGCGAGCGGCTTGAGGATCTCCGCGCCCAGATTGACGCCGATGTCCGCACCGCGCTATTCAACGTTGAATCCGGCGAGCAAGAGGTCGCCGTGGCCCAGAGCAATATCGATCTGGCTGAGCAGACGCTGGCGCAGGCGCGGGACCGGTTCCGCGCGGGTGTCACCGATACCGTCGAAGTCGTGCAGGCGCAGGAAGCGGTCGCGAGCGCCCACGAAAGCTACATCTCGAGCCTCTATCGCGACAACTACGCAAAGATTTCTCTCGCACGCGCCCTGGGATCCGCCGAAGAGAGCTTTAAGAAATACTTTAAAGGAAAATGAGACATGGCACAGCGAACCGAACTCGAAGCGTCGCCCGTCACTCCCGCGGAAAATCCGGCTCCTCCGGAGACTCACTCGGCCGAACCTCCACCCTCCCACGCGTCTGAATTTTTTCGGGAGCGGCCGCAGGCGCGGATGTATCTGATTATTGCTGGGCTCGTGCTGCTGGTCGGTGGCTTCTTTGCGTGGCGCTACTTCTCGAGTTACGAGTCGACCGACGACGCTCAGGTGGACGGCCATCTCATGCCGATCAGCGCGCGGATTTCCGGCTATGTCGCGAAGGTCAATGTGAATGACAACCAGTACGTGCAGGCCGGCACGGTGCTCGTCGAAATCGATCCGCGCGATTATCAAGTCGCCGTCGATCAGGCGCGCGCGCAAGCTGCGGACACCGCAGCCATGGCCCGCTCCATGGGCATCGATGTCCCGGTGACGTCCGTCAACACGTCCAGCCAGGTTTCCACGTCGGAAGCGGACGTGGCAAACACCCAGGCCGGGATCTCCGTCGCCCAGCACCAGTTGGATGCAGCCCAGGCGCAGCTCGCTCAGGCCGAGGCCAATGACGTGAAGGCGCAAAATGACCTCGCCCGCTACAAGCAGCTCGTCGACAAACAGGAGATCTCTCAGCAGATTTACGATCAGGCAGTTGCCGTCGCTACGGCGTCCACTGCTGGCGTGGCCGCCGCCAAGTCTTCCGTCGCGGCCGCCGTCCAGCAGGTGACGCAGGCGCACGCTCGCCTCGCGCAAGCGCAGGCAGGCTGGCGCTCGTCCCAAACCGGCCCGCAGCAGGTTGCGTCGGTGCGCGCCCGCGCCTCGTCGGCCGAAGCCGCCGCGCAAGAAAAGCAGGCAGCCCTCGAAATGGCGGAGCTGAATCTCCAGTACACGAAGATCATCGCGCCCGTCAACGGCGTCGTGATGAAGAATGTCGAAGTCGGGATGAACGTTCAGCCGGGCCAGCAATTGCTCAGCGTCGTCCCGCTCGACGATATCTGGATCACGGCCAATTTCAAGGAAACTCAGTTGAAGAAAATGATGCCCGGGCAGCGCGCCGAAATCAAAGCCGACTCAAACGGCCGCACCTACGAGGGGCGGGTGGACAGCATCGCCGGGTCGAGCGGCGCGCGTCTGAGTTTGCTGCCTCCGGAGAATGCGACCGGAAACTACGTGAAAGTCGTGCAGCGAGTTCCCGTGAAAATCGTGCTCAATCCGGGGCAGAACGCCGATCATTCCCTTCGTCTCGGAATGTCCGTCGAACCGAAGGTATTTCTCAAGTAATCCCCGCGGTCCCTCTGGTTTCAACGAGCCCGTCGCAGTACACTGGCGCGCCAAGGGGGACCATGCGCGCCCGGATCATCACCATCGAACGCGAATACGGCAGCGGCGGAGCCATGATCGCTCGGCACCTCGCCGAACACCTCGGCTGGAAATTGTGGGACGAGGAAATCACTGCCGAAATCGCGCGCGTGGCCAATGTCGATCAAAAGGCCGCGGAGAGCTGCGACGAGCGCGTCGATTCCCTGCTCTATCGCTTGTTCAAGGTGTATGCCCGGGGCAGCTACGAGCGAGCGCTTCCCATCAACGAGTCGCGCCTGTTCGATACCGACCGGATGTTCGCAACGCTCGGAAAGGTAATCGAGGATGTCGCGGCGCAGGGGAATTGCGTGATCGTCGGCCGCGGCGCCCCTTACATTTTGCGAAACCGTCCGGATGCCTTTCACGTATTCGTATACGCGCCGGAAGAAGAAAAACTCCGCCGCCTCAAGTCGATTGGCCAGTCTGAAAAAGAAGCTCTCCACTTGATCGACGAAATCGACCGAGAGCGCGCTTCCTTCATCCGCCACTACTTCAACAAGGAATGGCCCCTTCGCTCACTCTACAACCTGATGATCAACTCGAAATTCGGCGACGAATTCGTAGTCGAGACGATCCTCCAGCAGATCGCCGCCCTCGAGAAGCGCCCGGCCGCAGCAGGCGTTGCCGCTAAAGCCTAGCGTCGCTCGGGGCGCCTTCGGAGCCACTTGCCGCGCAGGGAGTCTTCCCGTAGTCTGATTGCCCTGACTCCTGATCCACCCGTGGACTGCGAGGAATTTCGATGAGTTGTCCCATCTGCGAGAAGCGGCCGCCGAAGCGCTTTTGTCCCGCGAAGGGCGAAAAGATCTGCGCGGTCTGCTGCGGGCGCGAGCGCGAAATTACCATCGATTGCCTTTCCGACTGCCCGCACCTTGTCGCCGCGCACCGCTATGAGGCCGAGCACCGCCAGCCCATCTCCGCCGAAGAGTTCCCCTACCGGGATATCCAATTCCCGGCGGACTTCGTGTATGAGCGCTGGCCCGTCGTCACCGGCATTGCGACCACGATCCTGCGCTTCCAGATCGACAATAAGGATCTAAACGACGGCTCGGCTCTGGCTGCAATCGAAGCCCTGGCCGAAACCCATCGCACGCTGGGGACCGGCATCTACTACGAGCGGCCGCCCGACGCGCCGCTTCCGCGTGCGCTCTATGGACAGCTCGTCCAGTTCCTGCAGGAATTCCGCAAGGACGCCGCCGGGCGCGCCGCCTTTCCGCCCTTGAAGGACTCCGATATCTTCCACCTGCTTGTTTTTCTGCTGCGCGTCGGCAAGCAGGAAACCAACGGCCGCCGGCTCTCGCGGGGATTTCTCGAGTTTCTCCGCGCCCGCTTCCCTCTTCCCGCGGACGCCGCCAAGGACGCTCCGCGCATCATCATGCCCTAGGCGTGCAGCGTCAGTTGCCTGTGGCTTTGAATTTCGGATTCTGGATCACGCCGAGCACGTTGCCGAACGGGTCGTGCACCGCCCCGATCAGGATTCCTTCGCCGACGTCCTGCACCGGCTCCTGCGGCGTGGCGCCGAGATCGAGCAGGCGCTGATACGCGGCGCGCGCATCCTCGACGCCCCAGTAAGCGATGCCCGCCGCGGATCTCTTCTGACCCGCGTCCGGCGTCGGACTTAATCCCAGTTCATAGCCGCCCACGTTAAATCCCACGTAAAACGGTTGATCGAAATAGGGTTGAACGCCCAGCACATTCGCGTACCACGCTTTGGCCTTGGCGAGGTCCTTCACCTGATACGCGGCCGTCCTCAGTCCAAAGAACACGGGACGCTCCTTTTTCGCGGCCTGTGACGATCCCGCCGCGGAAACCGGCGGACGGCCTGCCGCAAATGCTGCCAGACATATTACGGCGAAACACATCGTCCATCTCGAGACGGTTTTCAACTCCACGCCGCGAACCAGCTTCTTTTCCGGCTTCATGCTGTCGCCGCCGGAATCCGGCGCATGCGCGCGCGTGCGTCTGCCACGAGTTCTTCTGCGTGATTTCACGTTTGGCATCGTTGTTCTCCATCTTCCCAGGCGAGCTGCAATTGCGGTGCAATCGGTGATGGCTTCGTCGGCACTTCGGGTCGCGAGCGCAAATCATATTTCTGGCGCACCTTTTCCACGCGCGCGGCGATTTCCTTCCGATAGCTTTCCGGCGCGTCTCCGTAGTGGCTGTACCACTCGCGATATTGCCCGGTCAGCCTTGGAAACTTCTCTTCCAGGAACGCGCTGAACGATTTCCACGACGACGGCATCAGGAAAAGCACGCGCGCACCAAACCATTGCGCTCCCGCATCGCGCGCCGCACGCGCGACCGCATCGAGATCATCTTCGCGGTCGGTCAATCCCGGCAAAATCGGCATCGCGAACACCCCGGCCGAAATCCCCGCCTCGCGCAGCTTGCGGACCGCCTCCATGCGCAGGTCCGGCCTCGGAGCGCGCGGCTCGAGCAGCCGCGCAAGCCTCATCCGCATCGTCGTGACGCTCATGTTGATGGCAATCGACGATCGCTCCGAAATGCGCAGCAGCACGTCGATATCGCGCACCACCTGATTCGATTTCGTCGTGATCGAAAGGCTCAGCCCCTCGCGCTCCGCCATTTTTTCGAGCATCGCGCGCGTGGCGCCGAATTCGCGCTCGGCAGGCTGATAGGGATCGGTTGCGGTCCCGATGGCGATGTGCTCGCCGCGAAGCTTCTCGCGGCTCAGATCGCGCTCGGTGAGCGGGCCCGCGTTCTGCTTCACGTAAATCTTCGATTCGAAATCCGCGGAATCGAGCTCCATGTATTCGTGGGTGTAGCGCGCGTAGCAGTAGCGGCAGCCGAATTCGCAGCCGCGATAGGGATTCGCAGTCCAGCGAAACGGCACCCTCTCGGAGTGGCACTCGTTGAGGATCGATTTGACGGGCAGCAGAAAATACTCCGTCCCGCGCTTGGCTTCGGCGCGAGGGGAGGATGCGGCGAGGCGCGCAATGCCAACCAGTTCCGTCGCGGGCTTCCTGCTCCGGTCAGGCGCCGGAGGGGGCGCGGAAGCACCGCTAGGCGGCTCACAATTGCCGTGGCGAGCGGCTTGGGGGAATAAGGTGAGACTGGTTTGCTTCGCGCGAGCCGGCCGGCGCCGAAGCGTCTCCGGGTTCGCTCGAAGGATGGGATAAGTGGCCATTGGCAGCCTCGCCGCACGCGCCGAATGTATTCGCTTTTCTTTCGCCTGTCAAGAGAAACATTTCGCTTTTGTTTCGCTGGTCGCCCGTACAAGATCGCCCCTGGAAATCCCCCCGCATGCCCTTAATCCGCCCTTCCCCGGCGGCCGATATACTGGAGAGGCGACCCCTGGAGACTTTGCCCGTGCCCCAAGTAGGGATCCTGATCGTCGATGACGATGTCACCAGCCAGCAGGCACTGAAAAACGTCCTCGATTCTGAGGGTTGGCGCGTCCGGATCGTTCCGGTCGCCGCCGACGCCCTGTCCGAGCTGGCCACCGGAAGCTGGAATCTGGCCATCGTCAACGTGGCCCTCGCGGACGTCCGCGGGCCGCTCTTCGCCATCCTGCGCGAGCTTGCCGAGGCCGATTCCGAGACCCCCGCCCCTCCCATCGAAGGGGAAGAGCCAAGCCCCCGAAAACATATCCGCTCGCTCTTTCTGGTGCCCATGACCATGGCCAAGAACGTCCAGCCGGTCCTCGAGCGCGAAGGTCTTCCCTACTCGTTCAAGCCGTATCACCTGCACGATTTTCTCGAAAAGGTCAGCGAGCTTCTGGTGGAGGCCGGCGCCATCGCCGAACCGATCCGCAGCATCGGCGGCTTTGGAGCGGGCAAGCGGCGCAACCGGAACACCCGCTTCTCCCGCGATTCCCGCCGCGGCACGATGTTTGCCACGCGCGAGGACTACCAGATGACCGAAGAAGAGATGATCGAGTGGGAGCGCCAGGAAGAAGAAGACAAGAAGAAGCGCGAAAAAGAAGTGAAAAACATGAAAGATCTGGGCAGAGGCTGACGAGGAGGAGGGAGCGTGATGAAGCCGGAATTCATGATTTATGGCTTTTGGGCGCTGGCAGCACTTGTTGCGGCGAATTTCCTTTATCAAGCGAAGAAGAATCGAGGGCTGAAAGGCGCAATATTTGGAGCACCAATCACAAGAACTGTCGGGGAGCTGGACTTGGGAAAGAGCGGCCCGATGCACACGACGCTGAAACTCCACCATTTAGGATCGCGAGAACCTGGAGCACCCACAGTCGGAATTGAAGTCGTGAACCGGTCCATAGCGAGCTACCACATGTTTCCAATTAGACTGACCGCCGAACAGGCAGCTGCGCTAAGGGAACTTCTTTCACAAGCAGCAGCAAGCAGCTAGGCCGAAAGCCGTTGGAATCTTGAAAAGAATCGGGGCGAGGAACTTCTCCCTGCCCGCCAAAGCCTTTCTCCTACTCCTGCACCCAGCGTTTCACCTGACTCTTGTCCCGCGTTTTCGCAAGAAGCTCGGCAATCGTCTTCTTGAGCACCGGATGTTCGACGCCGCCCGCGATCTCGGCCAGCGGCACGAGCACAAACCTTCTCTCGGCCATCCGCGGATGAGGAATCTCCAGCTCCGGCATGTGAACCACGGTCGAGCCGAAGAGCAGAATGTCCATGTCGATCGTGCGCGGCTCTTTCGGCCCGTCGGACACAGGACGTCGGCTGCGCCCCATCGACCGCTCGATCGCGAGCAGCGCGTTCATCAGTTGCCGCGGCATCATCTCCGTTTCCGCCTCAACCACGCAGTTCAAGAACCAGCCTCCGCCGCGAACATCCACCGGCTCCGTCTCGTAGAGCGACGATTGCCACGTCACTCGCACTCCACGCATGCCCAGCGCCTCGACCGCCCGCGCGATATTCTGCGCGCGCTCCCCCATGTTCGATCCCAGCGATAGATGAATCGTCTTCATCCGACTAACTCGCTGTCCGCTCGCTGCTCCTGCGTCCGCGCCAGAAAAAGAATGCCACAAGAGCAGTGACAATCAGCACGCCGGCGACCGTCAATGCGACGGGGTGGCCGTGCTTCGCGATGAACGCGATGATCTTCCGTCCATAGCGCGCGGCCAGATAGGCCAGGATTGTGTATCGAATGATTCGGCCAAGTGTCATCGCGGCCAGAAATTTTCTTACCGGATATCGCATGGCGCCGGCGGCGAGCACAAATGGAACCATCGGCGCCGGCGGCGGCAGCAAAGCTGGGATGGCGATGGCGCTGAACCCCCATCGTTCGAAGATCCTTTGAACTCTATCCACATGCCTGCGCGACAACCTGCGCTCGAGCGTTTCCTTCCCGCCTTTGCGAGCCAGCCGGTATGTGACGAAACCTCCAATCACCGAGCCTGCCGTCGCCATCAAGGCGTAGTAAAACCACCACTCCTGCTGGCGGGCGGACAAAATGATCGTCACCACGTCCATGCTGCCGGGAATCGGAATGATGGAGCTGTCCAGAAGCCCGAGGAAAATCAGGCCTAGGCCGCCAAGGTGGACGATCCAGCGCCGCAAGCTGCGCGCGGCAGTCAGCATAAGTACCGCGGTGATCGGGCCGGGAATCATCATTTCTAGACCAGTTAAAAGAGGCCCGGCTGGCGGCGAGGTTCTTCCATACCGAAATGCTTGTACGCGAGCGCGGTGGCGACGCGGCCGCGCTGCGTGCGGTCGAGCAGCCCGAGCTGCATCAGGTACGGCTCGTAGATTTCCTCGATGGCATCTTCTTCCTCGCTCAGCGACGCGGCAATCGTGTTGAGTCCCACCGGCCCGCCGGAATATTTCTGGATGATCGTGAGCAGCAGGTTGCGGTCGGTCTCGTCGAGGCCGTGCTCGTCCACGCCAAGCATTTTCAGCGCATCGCGCGCGACCCCGAGCGTGACGTGGCCTTTGGCGCGAACCTCCGCATAATCGCGGACCCGCCGCAGCAGGCGATTCGCCACGCGCGGAGTGCCGCGGCTGCGCCGCGCGATTTCGACGGCGCCGTCCTTATCTATCGTGATGCCGAGAATCCGCGCCGAGCGCGTGACGATTTTCTCCAAATCTTCCGGCGTGTAGAAATCCAGCCGGTGCACGATGCCGAAGCGCGACCGCAGCGGCGCCATGATCAGGCCCGCGCGCGTGGTCGCGCCGATCAAAGTGAACTGGTTCAGCTGATACGGATGGACGCGCGCGCCGGGACCCTGCCCGATGATCAGGTCTACGCGAAAATCCTCCATAGCGGGATAGAGGATTTCCTCGAGCGCGGGCTGGAGGCGGTGGATTTCGTCCAGGAAAAGAAAATCGCGCGGGTCGAGCGACGTGAGCACCGCGGTGAGATCGCCTTTCTTTTCGAGCAGCGGCCCGGAGCTGATCTTGATCGACGAACCCATTTCAGTAGCGAGGATTTGCGCGAGCGTGGTCTTGCCGAGGCCCGGCGGGCCGTAGAGCAGGACGTGGTCGAGGGCTTCGCCGCGCGCGCGCGCCGCTTGGACGGCGATCTGGAGATTTTCCTTCACGCGGTCCTGGCCGATGTAGTCGCCGAAGCTGGCCGGGCGGACGCTCGCCTCGATGCGCGCGTCCTCGTCGAGCGCTTTTCCGGAAATCACGCGATGTCGTGGATCGGTCATTTTCTCCGCAAGCCTACGCCTCTTCGAAAACGCCGCTGCGCCGTTCGCTCTCGGTGAAAGCTTCGCCGGCGCGGTCCAATTCTTCCCACTCCCTTGCGAAACGCTTGCGCATGGCGCCGTGCGAAGCGACGCTCTCCCAGCGGTCGATCGTGAGGTAGCGGCGCGGATTCTCCGCGTCGCGGAGCAGCAGGGTGCCGTGATAGCCCGCATTCTTGCGAAACAGCGCCGCCCAGGGGCCGGAATTTGCGTAGTAATGCTCGAACTCTTGCACTCGATCCGCGCGCGCCATGAATTCCCAGACAATGCGTACCATTTCCGCCTCCTTTCGCATGTGAGTTCTCCGTAGCCCTTGGTATGGTCAACCCTAATTCCTGAAATCGCGCGGCCGGCTCACGACTGCCCCGCCCGCGCACCCTTGTGCATCGCAGAGCTGCCGAGAATTCGCAGCGACGCCCGCAAGAGTTTTTCGAAGTCGGCGTCGCCCGCGGCGCGCGCTTGTTCAACGGCTCGCTCGACCGATCGCTGTTCGTAGCCGAGATTGACGAGGGCCGACGCCACGTCGGCTTCAAGCTGCGAGCGCGTGGCCGGCTTCCCGGTTTCGGGAACGTCCACTGCGGCGAGCCTATCGCGCAGTTCGACGACGATGCGCTCCGCGGTCTTCTTGCCCACGCCCGGAATGCGCACCAGCAGCGCGACGTCCCCTTTGCGGATCGCAGGGACCAGATCCTCGAGGCCCATTCCGGAAAGAATTTTCAGCGCCAGAGACGGGCCTACACCCGAAGCAGTCAGCAGCAGTTCGAAGCAGTGTTTTTCGCGCGCGGTGAGAAATCCGTAGAGCGAGAACTGATCCTCGCGCACGTGCGTGTGGATCAGTAGCGTGGTTTCGTCGTGGAGCGCGCCGAGGCCGGCGAAGGTCGAAAGCGGAATCTGCACCTGATAGCCCACGCCGCTCACGTCGAGCAGAATCTGGTTGGGACGCTTGTCAATCAGCTTGCCGCGGAGCGAGCCAATCATGTCGAGCGATTATCGGTTAGGGACAGGAGGGTGTCAACGCGGCCACGCGGTGCGGTGCGCCGCTCGCATGCAGAACTTCGCGCGCGCATACGAAAATTCGGATGCGGACACTTTTCTACGCAATTTCGAAATGCCAAATTGGCCCGGCAAAACAATCTTCGCAAATCGCGCCGCTTTGCTTTCCTCGCGAAACGCCCCGCGTCTAACTGCACGCAAGGGGTGGATCCGATCGAGGAGGAACGAACAATGTCCCGCCATGGATTGAATCTTTTCGTGCCGATCTTCATCGCACTGGTGCTGGCGATGCCCGCCGTGGCTCGCGACGCTGGAGCGAAAAATGGGAAATCAACCAGCGCGACTCTGGATATTTCGATATCGGTGTCGCTGGCCGGCAAGCAGCTCAAGCCCGGAACGTACAACATCACAGCGGACGACGCGAGAGTGACGCTTGCGCAGAACGGCAAAGTGGTGGCCGAGGCGCCCGTGCAATGGAAGGACGAGCCGAGCAAGGCGCGGTATTCCAAGATCGTGACGCTCGGCGACCATCTCAAGGAAATCCATTTCGGCGGCAAGATGCGCTACGTCGAAATCGCGGAGTAAACAAGAGAGCGCTCGGTCCAGCCCGAACTTGCAGGGTGGACTGGCAGTTGTGAAGATCAGTTCACCGGAGAGTGCGGTCCCTGCGGACGGCTTCGTCGATCAAGGTCTCGAGTTCACGGCGCGTGAGCGTGACGCGTCCGGTGGGGCCGCCATCGGAATGGACGGAATCGATCGGAGCGGCAGGGGCCGCGGGTTGGGTATCGGCGCCGTAACGAGCGCGAGCCGCCTCCAATTTCTCGACGTCCCTCCCGGAAAGCAACACTTGCTTGCCCAGCAGTTCCGTCACGAGCGAGACACGCGCAAAATGCTCGGTGGTCTCCATGTGCAGGAAAGCGGTCAGCAGATCCGGCCCGTATGTGACCACGCCGTGATTCGCCATCAGGATCGCGTCGTGGCCCTGCACGAACGGCTCGATCTCCGCCGTGAGTTCGGCGGTCCCGGGCGTGCCGTAGGGAGCCACGGGAATACGCCCCAGCCCGATAACGAGCTCGCACAAGATCGGTTTATCGAGCGGAAGGCCGGCTGCCGCGTATCCTGTCGCCGTGGGCGGATGCGCGTGGCAGACCGCATTGACGTCGGGCCGGAGCCTGTAGATCAAAAGATGCATGGCCAGCTCGGAGGACGGCTGCCGCATCCCGCTCACGCGGCGGCCTTCGCGATCGATGACGATCAGGTCGCCCGGCTCCATCATGCTCTTGCACATGGCAGTTGCGGAGATGAGGATGCGGTCCGGGCCCAGCCGCACGGAGATATTTCCGTCGGTCGAGGCGACGTAGCCGCGCTCGTGAATCCAGCGGCCCGCGGTGCAGATGTCGCGGCGGTGTTCTTCTTCGGTCTTCACAGCACCGTGCGAGATCGAGTCGTGTTGCATTGGCGCCCCCCCTGACCCCTTTGAGCGGGGCGCCATTTACGCATAAAACCCTCTCAATTTCAAGGCTCGCGCAACGCGATCGATGGCCATGATGTAGGCGGCGATGCGGTTGTTCACGGAGTGCGCTTCCGCGTAACGCACCACCTGATCGAAGCTGTTTTCCATCACGTCCTGAAGACGTTCGTTCACTTCACTTTCGCGCCAGAAGAATCCCTGGCGGTCCTGCACCCATTCGAAGTAGCTGACCGTGACGCCGCCGGCGTTTGCGAGAATGTCCGGAATGATGAAAATTCCTTTCTTCTCGATGATCGGGTCGGCGTGCGACGTGGTGGGGCCGTTGGCGCCTTCGCAGAGAATGCGGCAGTCCACGCGGTGGGCGTTCTGCGCGGTGATCTGATTTTCCGTGGCGGCGGGCATGAGAATGTCGCAGGGGCGGAAGAGAATTTCCTGCGCCGTCGTTTTTTCTCCGCCCCCGGGGAATTCCGGCAGAGGTTTCTTCTGCGTATAAACCCAGTCGTAAAGTTTCGGGATGTCGATGCCTTTTTCGTTGTAGAGGCCACCGTGAATATCCGCCGCGCCGATGATCTTGTATCCGGCTGCGTGCATCAAGAGTCCTGCCTGCGAGCCGACGTTGCCGAATCCCTGAATGATCACGCGGCAGCTCTCCCGCTTCATCTTGAGCTTTTCGATCGCCTTGTTGCAGCAGATCATCAATCCGCGGCCGGTTGCTTCCTTGCGTCCCTGCGACCCGCCCAATTCCAGGGGCTTCCCGGTGACGACTGCCGTGGTGGCCTGATGCACGTGCATCGAGTAGGTGTCCATCACCCAGGCCATGGTTTGCTCGTTGGTACCGATGTCCGGAGCCGGGATGTCGCGCTCGGGTCCGAACCAGTCGGAGAGAGCAGCTGTGTAGCGGCGCGTGACGCGCTCGAGCTCGGCCTTCGAGAGTTTTGTCGGGTCGCAGATGACTCCGCCCTTCGCCCCGCCGAAGGGAATATTGACGACCGCGCACTTCCAGGTCATCCAGGCGGCGAGAGCGCGGACTTCGTCGAGCGAAACGTCGGGCGCGAACCGGATGCCGCCCTTGCCGGGCCCGCGGACCGTCGAGTGCAGCACGCGATAGCCCGTGAAAACTTCCAATCGGCCGCTATCCATCGCGACCGGGATGTATACGGTGATTTCTCTTTCGGGATACTTCATGTAGCGGTAAACGCCCTCTTCGAGTCCCAGCTTCTGAGCGGCAATTTCGAAGCGGGCTTCCGCCGATTCGTAGACGTTCAGCTCGCCGTGCACAGCGGTAGGCATGACATTCCCCCCGGCAACATTCTACCGAACGAGAGACCGCCAGAAGCAACGGAGCTCATCTTTCTTACCGTCGCCTGAGCCACAGAATGAAACCGAAAATCCCACCGGCGGCCAAAGCGGCAATTAGGAAGGGCCGAGCAACCGGAAGGGCCCCCCAGACCACCACAAATAGGCCGATGGAGAGAACGCCGCCGATGGCGCTGCCCGTGATGACGAGCGAACTCATGTTTGCAATGGGATCGCGCCCTTGACGCGGCTCATCGCCGCGCACGGAAGTATGATGCGATTGAATCGCCTTCATTTTTCATTCCTTCGCAGGTCGCGGCCGGTCATTTCGCGCGGCTCTGGGACGCCGAGCACGCCGAGCAGCGTGGGCGCGACGTCGCGGAGCGAGCCGCCGGGCTTCAACTGCGTGCGGCCATCCTCGGTGATCAGAATGAACGGCACGGGATTCGTGGTGTGGTACGTGTGAGGGCCGCCAGTCACGGGATCGATCATGGTCTCGGCGTTGCCGTGGTCGGCCGTGATGATCCACGCGCCTCCGCGCGGGCGGAGCGCCTGAAAGATTTTCCCCAGGCACGCGTCCACGGTTTCGCACGCTTTGATGGTGGCTTCGAGCTTGCCTGAGTGCCCGACCATGTCCGCATTCGCGAAATTCATGATGATGGCGTCGAAGTCGCCTTTTTCGACGGCCTTGATCACGGCATCGGCGACGCCGGCAGCGGACATCTCTGGTTTCAGGTCATACGTGGGAACTTTCGGCGAAGGCACGAGCACACGCTCCTCGCCCGCAAACGGCTTTTCGACGCCGCCGTTGAAAAAATAGGTGACGTGCGCGTACTTTTCCGTCTCCGCCACGCGGAGATTCTTGAATTCCAGCTCGGCGAAGACGTTGACGAGGATGTGCTCCAGTTTTTCGGGCGCGAGGATGTAGCGCAGCCACGGCCAAGTCTTTTCATACTGCGTCATGCCGACGTACACGAGATTCTTCGGACGCGAGGGATCGGGAAATTCCTTGAAGCCGGGCTCGATGAGCGCGCGCGTGATCTGGCGGGCGCGGTCCGCGCGGAAATTGTAAAAGATCACGGCATCGTCGTCGTGGATCGGGCCGCGCGGGACGGCGGGCTTGCCGGGCGCGGCTTGCGTCGTGATGACCGCAGGCAGGACGAACTCGTCAGTGACGCCTTTTTCGTAGCTCGCGCGAATCGCGGCGATCGGGTCGCTGAATTTCGCTTCGGCATCGCCATGGACCATCGCGCGGTAGGCTTTTTCGACGCGCTCCCATCGGTTGTCGCGGTCCATCGCGTAGTAGCGGCCGATGACGCTGGCGATCTGGCCGATGCCGAGTTCGCGCATCTTCTGCTCGAGCTGGCGGAGGAAGTCGATGCCGCTTTCAGGCGGCGTATCGCGGCCGTCCATGAAGCAGTGGACGAAAACTTTCTCGACCTTGTTTTCGCGCGCCATGCGCAGGAGCGCGAAGAGATGCTGGATGTGGGAATGGACGCCGCCGTCGCTCAAGAGGCCGATCAAGTGCAACTGGCGCGTGCGGCCGCGCTCCATCGCTTCGAGTAGCAGGGGCTGGCGGAAAAGTTCGCCGCTCGAGATGAGCTGTTCGACGCGCGTGATGTCCATCTGCACGATGCGGCCCGCGCCCATGTTGAGGTGGCCCACTTCGCTATTTCCCATCTGCCCTTCGGGGAGGCCGACGTATGGTCCAGAGGTGTGAATCAGCGTGTTCGGGAAATCCTTCAGCAGGCGATCGTAATTGGGCTTCCGCGCGAGTGCGATGGCGTTGCCCTTGGTTTCGGCGCGGTAGCCCCAGCCGTCGAGGACGGTGAGCACGATGGGCTTGGGTCGTTTGCTCATGGTCTCGGTTCTGTGTCGATTAGAAACGACCTCCATCCCTCATTTTCAGCAAGTTACGACCATTTCTAATCGCCGGTGTGTCGATTAGAAGTGAAGCCGGGAAGCAGGAAGCAGGGATGCGAGGACGCAAGGAGAGATCCCTCGGCTCCCGTTGGTCGCTCGGGATGACGACCCTCATCGGGTCGTCAAAAGTGTGACACTTCTTGTGTGCACCGATCGTTTGTTTTGAATGACTTAGGAGGCAAAAGACCTGGCATGGTGTGACACTTGATTTTGCCAGATTTCTGCCGGCGAACTGACCGGGCCGGACGAAAGAGGGCGCCGTCATTGGCGAGGTGCTGCCCGCCGTGGCGTCCCTTTGACCACCTTCGAGTTTTGTCCATTCAAACATGACCAAATTACGTTAGCACGAGGCGGACGTGTTGCAAGGGTGTTGTTGTGTAAAGAATCTGGAGGCACTGGAGACCGGATTTCGTGGCGGTCAGTTTCCGATCGGCGCGTTGTACGTCCAAGTGTCGCCAGGGTTATCTATGGGCGAAGCGCACAGGCACCCTTAGGCGGTGCTCGGGGCGAGAGAGTGCCTGTGCCACATACGGCAAAAGCAGATCCCTCGTCGGGCCAGAAAACGGCCCTCGCTCGGGATGACAACCTCGGTGTTGTGGCGGCACGCGGAGACCGCGCGATTTGCGCGCGATGGCTTCGGAGGTGAGGACCTTGTCTTCCGAGTACGCCGCGATTCAGGCACAATTGGAAGGGTCACGAGGCGGACCACATGCATTCGATTGGACCGATGATTCAGAGGCTGGGATACGACATCCAGTTTGAGATTCCCGCCCCGACGGCTATTGTGGCGTTGCTCAACGTGCATCCTTCCCGGGTTGGGGATCTTCACGCCCCGGACGAATTGCGCGTGGAACCTGCGGCGCAGCTTGAGAGTTATATCGATAGCTTCGGGAATCGCTGCACCCGGTTCGTTGCGCAACCGGGCACGCTCCGCTTGAGCAACTCGACCCTGATTTATGACTCCGGCCTGGCCGATCCCGTGAATCCTTATGCGCGTGAACTTCCGGTCCAGGAACTGCCGCACGATGCGCTGCGCTACCTCTACAACAGCCGCTACTGCGAGGTCGACAGATTCGCGACGATTGCACTGGAATTGTTCGGCGGGGTACCTCGAGGATGGTCGCGAGTGCAGGCCGTTTGCGACTGGGTACACTCAAGAATTCGCTTCGGATATGAATACGCCCGGCCGACAAAGACTGCCTTGGACGTGTACACAGAAAGTTTCGGAGTCTGCCGGGATTTCCAGCATCTTGCTGTCACTTTGTGCCGCGCTCTGCATATTCCCGCGCGCTACGCGACGGGATATTTGGGCGATATCGGCGTGCCGGCCTCCCCATTGCCCATGGACTTCAGCGCATGGTTTGAGGCGTATCTCGAAGATCGGTGGTGGACTTTCGACGCACGTCATAACCAGCCGCGCATCGGACGCGTGCTGATGGCGACAGGGCGCGACGCCTCGGACGTTGCCATGACAACATCCTTCGGAATCGCGAACCTGAAGCAGTTCACAGTGGTAGCCGAACAAGTGCCGCAGGGTCAAGCGAGCGGCGCTTAGGGTTCACCCGGATCAGATCTCCGCTCCCTTCCTCCATCAAGTCTTCCATCAAGGCACATTCGTCCGCCAGGGCGGACTCAGAGTAAGCGACGAGGATAACAACCGACTCGCATGGGCGCGTGTGCCGAATGGGCTACATCAGGCCAAGGATGTGTGCCGGGCGCAGCATGCTGCGCTCCTACGGAACCACCTCTTGAACGACGATCGAGATAAGTGGGCAGCTTCACGCCAAGGATGTGCGCCGGGCACGGTGTACCGTGCCCCACGACACCATCACTTGAGGAATGGTCGAGGTGGATGGGCGGCGCGGGGATGGATGGCTACGAATCACGGCAAAGGCAAAAGCGCCCGCCTGAAGGCGGCCGCTACGAAACCATCGCTTGAAGGATGATCGAGATAGATGCGTGAAGCGCGAAAATCGCGCTATCGGCGCGGCTCGCTGGAGGGCGGGACGATGCCCTTGAGGCGCAAATACACGGCGATGCTGCCATAGCATTCGTTGTCGTGGACGATGTTGTTCATGAGCGCGATGAGGCGAGGCACGGGACCGCGGAAGCTCTGAATGGGGTCATTCGAATTCGCATCGGTGAGCGCGGCGTACGCGGCATCGCAGGTGTCGAAGGAATCCTTGAGGGCGGCGACGAGATCGGCCTTCGTGGTCTTCGATCCGGCGCTTGGGGTCTTCGGCGTGCCGAGGGCGCGCGAACATCCGGCCGTCTGCGCGTCCGCGACGTGCGCGATCCATCCGCCGAAGCTGCGCTCTTCCGGAGTGGGCTGGAAAGCGTAGGCGTCATCCGGCATTTTGTCGGCGGCCTTGAGCAGGTTGTTCTTAGCCTGGTTGTACGACTGGCGAATCGCGTCGGTGACGCTCGGCGGCGCCTGACTGGGCGCCGGGGCCTGACCAAAGAGCGGCGAAGCGAGAAATCCAACAAGTCCCACCATGATGACGGCGTAGCGTTTCATCGCAGTTTCTCCTTATGAGGCCGTCGAAACCGGAAACTTCGTTGCCAGCCTCGCGGCCCAGCGGATTATAGACCTGAGTCAGCCCAGATCGGTTCAGGAAAAAGTCTTTGACCTCAGGGGCTAAAGCCCACTGGATTGAGTGCCGTTTATGTCGGAGCTGAAGCTCCGACCCCCTATGTCCAAGAACCACAGGAGAAAACGGCGCCCGCCTAAAGGCGGCCGCTACGAAGACAAGGGACAAGCCTCTACATAACCATCGCCAGCGCGATGCGACGCCGATTAATTGCTGGCGAGGGCGGAGCGGCCGGGGAAGCGGGCGGCGGAGCCGAGCTCTTCCTCGATGCGGAGGAGCTGATTGTATTTGGCGATGCGGTCGGTGCGGGATGCGGAGCCAGTCTTGATCTGGCCGGTGCCCATGGCGACGGCAAAATCGGCGATGAAGGCGTCTTCCGTTTCGCCGGAGCGGTGCGAGACGATGGCGGCGTATTTCGCCTTGCGCGCCATTTCGACGGCTTCGATGGTCTCGCTGACGCTGCCGATCTGATTCAGCTTGATCAGAATGGAATTGGCGATGCCTTCGGAGATGCCGCGGGCGAAAATCTTCGGGTTGGTGACGAAGATGTCGTCGCCGACGAGCTGGATCTTTTTCCCAGCGGCACTTGCCGCGCCGCCACCGCCGAGCTCCTTCGTGGCGAGCTTCCAGCCGTCCCAATCGTCTTCGGCAAGGCCGTCTTCGATCGAGACGATGGGATACTGGCGGACCCAATCGGCCCAGAAGGCGACGATCTGCTCGGATGTGCGCGCGGATTTATCGGATTTTTTGAAGACGTATTTCTTCGAGGCGCGGTCGTAGAACTCGCTGGCTGCGGGATCGAGGGCGATGGAGATTTGCTCGCCCGGCTTGTAGCCGGCGGCGGTGATGGCTTCGAGGACGCGCTCGAGCGCCTCCTCATTCGATTTCAGATTCGGCGCAAAGCCGCCTTCGTCGCCGACGGCGGTCGAATAGCCATTCTTTTTCAGCACGGCTTTCAGGCTGTGAAAAACCTCGACGCCCCAGCGCAGCGCTTCGTGGAAATTCGGAGCGCCGAGAGGCATCACCATGAATTCCTGGACGTCCACGGAATTATCGGCGTGCGCGCCGCCATTGAGGATATTCATCATGGGGACGGGAAGCGTGCGCGCGGAGGAATCGCTCGAATAGCGCGCGAGATACTTGTAGAGCGGCTGGCCGGAGGCCGCGGCGGCCGCGCGCGCGGCAGCCATCGAGACGGCGAGAATCGCGTTGGCGCCGAACTTCGATTTATTGGGCGTGCCGTCCGCTTCGATCATGCGGCGGTCGAGCGCGCGCTGGTCGGACGCGTCCATGCCCGTGACGGCTGCGGCGATGGCCGTGTTCACGTGGGCGACGGCTTTGAGGACGCCCTTGCCGAGATAGTGATGCTTGTCGCCGTCGCGCAATTCGATGGCTTCATGCTCGCCGGTGGAAGCGCCGGAGGGAACCGCGGCGCGGCCCAGCGCTCCGTCTTCGAGGCGCACGTCGGCCTCAACCGTGGGATTGCCGCGAGAATCGAGAATCTGACGGCCGCGCACAGCGATGATCTTTGTGGACATCATTCACTCCTGATAAAAAGTAGTGCGTAATCGGAGTTCAAGACCGCCAGCAACTACATGCTGCGAGAAAGACAGCGCAAAGGCACGCGCTTCGCGCGGCCCGTTTTGTCGGAGCTTCCCGACAAACGGCGTCGGGACGCAAACGGCGCGAAAGCTCCGACCCCCTAAGACCCCGCCCCCTTGAGCGAGCGCCAGACGTCATTCCGGCTCTTCAATCATGGATTCGGGGCGAACGACCACGACGACGCCATTGTCAGAGACGGCGTAGCGAGACCGGTCCGCTTCGAGATCGTGACCGATGACGGTGCCTTCGGGCAGCTCCACGTGGCGGTCGATGATCGCGCGGCGGATGCGGCAATGACGGCCTATGGTGACGTGGTTGAAGATGATCGACTCCTCGACGTCGCTGTAGCTATTCACGCGGACGTCGTATCCGAGCACCGACTTCGCGACGCGCCCGCCGGAGATGATCGATCCGCCGGCCACGATCGAATCGAGCGCAACGCCCATGCGCTCCGGATCGGCAAAGACGAATTTCGCAGGAGGATACTGCCGCTGCCAGCTATGCAGCGGCCAGCTTTCGTCATACAGATTGAAAATGGGCGTAACCGAGACGAGATCCATGTTTGCTTCGTGATAGGCGTCGATGGTGCCGACGTCGCGCCAGTAAGACGTGCTTTTCTTGTTTTCGTCGCGGAAGTTGTAGGCGAAGACGCGGTATTTATCGATGATCCGCGGGAGAATATCCTTGCCGAAGTCGTGCGAGGATCCGGGATTTTCGGCGTCGTCGATGAGAATGGGAACCAGGAACTGAGTGTTAAAGAGGTAAACACCCATCGAGGCGTTGACGGCGCCGGAATGCACGCGCGAGGGCTTGGGACGGGGCGGTTTTTCCTCGAAGCCGAGGACGCGCCAGTTCTCGTCGGTTTCAAGCACGCCGAATTTTCCCGCGGCGGAAACCGGATCCATCTCGATCGTCGCAACGGTCACGTCCGCTCCGGCCGCCACATGCTGCTCGAGCATCTTCTGGTAATTCATCTTGTAGATGTGGTCGCCCGACAAGATGAAGACGTAGTTCGACTGCTCGCTGCCGATGGAATAGATGTTCTGATAGACCGCATCGGCGGTGCCCTGATACCAGTGCTGCGAGACGCGCATCTGCGGAGGCAGGACCTCCATGAAATCGCCATGTCCCATCAAAGAGGACCAGCCGCGCCGGACGTGACGATTGAGGCTCAGGGCCTTGTACTGGGTCAGGACAAAGACGCGCCGCAAATCGCTATTGAGGCAGTTCGAGAGGGTGAAGTCGATGATACGATAAACGCCGCCGAAGGGCACGGCGGGCTTCGCGCGGTCCCGCGTCAACGGCCAGAGCCGTTCGCCCTGGCCGCCGGCCAGGAGAACACCAATCGCGTTGCGCATCTGCGGCATGGATCGGTTGTCCGGCAGCGCCTCCCCGGGGCAGCGCACTATTCTAGCAGCATGTCGCCCGCGCCGGAGGCCCCGCTTCCAGGGCGCGTGGAGCCAGAGGGCCGGGGCGAGGCGCAAGTCGAGGACGCGGCAGATTTACTGAGTAGTTAAAGGCCACGCCCCTTCGGGCTTAATAGACAATTTAAGTCTTGACTTGGACGGTAGCCTCCGATAGAAGGATTGGGCATTAGCCGGTTCGCGTGGATGCCGGTTACACTAACAAGAATTCCGTTAGTTCAGGTCAAACAAAGGGACGGGGGTGAATACGCGTGGCGGAAGTTGTAATTCAAGAGGGCGAGTCTTTGGAAAACGCTCTCCGGCGCTTCAAAAGGAAAGTGCAGTCGGAAGACATCATCAAGGAAATCAAGAAGCACAGCTACTACATGAAGCCCGGGGAAAGGCGTCGAACCAAGCAGGCCCTCTCGCGTAAGCGTCTCCGTAAGAAACAGCGGCGTGAGCAAGACTAGGCGACCCAGTCGTCCAAACTCATTCCAAGCAGCTTCGTGCCAGCGGGCAGATGACAACCGCGAGTATGTGCGGGCAATCATCGTGCCGCTGGCCGCGCGCTGCACCGCTAGCCCTACTTTCTCCCAGGCTCGACTCGCCGTCGACCTGGGAGCCCTTCCTATGCGAACCCGGCCCCGGAGCAGCGTATGGAATACAATGACAAGGTCCTGAAGTGTTCGGATTGTGGGGCTGAATTCGTCTTCACCGCGGGCGAGCAGATGTTTTTCGCCGATAAGGGCTTCAAGAACGAGCCGAAGCGGTGCAAGGCCTGCAAGGCAAATCGCTCGCAAGGCAATGAGATGGGTTCGGGGAACGCTCAGCGAGTGGAAACGAAAACGGTCTGCTCGCAGTGCGGGAAAGAGACCACGGTTCCTTTCAAGCCAACGCAGGGACGCCCGGTGTATTGCCGCGAATGCTTTCAGCAGCGGCGATCCATCGGCGCTTCGAGCGCCACAGTATAAATCCACAATCGCCGCGAGGCCGGCTGGCCGCAACCTGGTAAACCTCGCCTGCAACTAGGGAATTCCCGGTAACATGCCAATCGCCTGCTTGGCGCCTTTCCCGGCGCAATCGTGCCGGGAAGGGCTTTTCTGTTTTCCGGCGGGAATTCGAAAGCCTCCGATGAGCCGCGCCGTTGATTGACCTCCTTCCGATGGCAGCCTAAAATTAACCGCGGCGGGAGGCGCCACTTTCATGGACGAAAAAATACTGCGCGACTATGTTCGACGTGCGATGGACTCGCACGAGGCGCATGTCGATTGGAAGGGTGCGCTGAAAAATTTCCCGGCCAAGCATCGCGGGACGCGGCCGAAAGGCGCGCCTCATTCGGCGTGGGAACTGCTCGAGCACGTGCGCATCGCGACGTGGGACATTCTTGAGTTCAGCCGGGATGCGAAACACGTCTCGCCAGACTGGCCCGGGGGATACTGGCCGAAAAAGCCGGCGCCGCCGAATGCGGCCGCGTGGGAAAAGAGCGTCAAGTCGCTGGAGCACGATCTGGAAGAAATGGGAAAGCTGGTGACCGATCCGAAGACCGATCTCCTGGCGCGCATCCCGCACGGGTCGGGTCAGACGATCCTGCGCGAGGCGGTGCTGATCGCCGACCACAATGCGTACCATTTGGGGCAGCTCGTCCTCGTTCGCCGGCTGCTGGGTTGCTGGCCGGAAACGTAAGCCGCACTTCGCGTCCCGCCATCGAATCAGGGCATCTTATAGTTGGGATGAAAGAGGAACATACCAAGGTCCAAGGGGCACGCACGAAATGAGCGGGGAGCAAGCCATCGCGGAGTCGGCAGCTTCGAGAGAAGCGCAGGAGCGGGTGTGGGATTCGTTTCGCCGCTGGGGATACCTTCAGGCCAATCTTGACCCACTGGGAGATCTCGAGCCCGTAGCCCTGCCCGAACTGGAGATCGCGGGGCCCGAGGCGGACGCGGCCCGCCGCTTCTACTGCGGCAGCATCGGCGCCGAATTCATGCACATCCCCGACCGCGAGCGCCGCCTGTGGGTCCAGGAGCGCGTGGAATCGGAGGCGCCGGAGCCGGATCGCGCACGAATTCTCGACCTGCTGGTCCGCGCGGAGATCTTCGAGCACGTGCTCCAGACGCGCTATCTCGGCACGAAGCGCTATTCGCTCGAGGGAGAAGCATCGTTGCTCCCGCTGCTCGACGCGATCCTGAGCGCGGCGTCGGAGCAGGGCGCGGAGAAAGCCATGCTGGCGATGAGCCATCGAGGACGGCTCAACGTGATGGTGCACATCGTCGGCCGCGCCGCGGCGGACGTCTTCGCGCGGTTCGAAGACGTGGACCCGCGAAGCACCCTCGGCAGCGGCGACGTGAAATATCACCTGGGCGCCACCGGCACGTTTCGAGCGGCGAGCGGCCGCGAGGTTGGAATCCACCTGGTATCCAACCCGAGCCATCTGGAGGCCGTCGATCCGGTGGTGATGGGCCGCACGCGCGCCAAGCAGATGCGCCAGGGCGAGCACGGCCGGCGGGAAATATTGGCGATCACGATGCACGGCGACGCCGCGTTCGCAGGCCAGGGAATCTGCGCCGAGACGCTCAACATGAGCGGAGTCGCGGGCTTTACCGTGGGCGGCTCGGTGCACATCATCGTCAACAACCTGATCGGATTCACGACCGTGCCGCGGGACACCGGCTCTTCGCGCTTTTCATCGGACCTCGCCAAGCGCTTGCCCGTACCTATCTTTCACGTGAATGCGGAAGACCCGGAGGCCGTGGTGCGGGTGGGCCGGATCGCGCTCGACTACCGCTACGCGTTCGGCACGCCCGCGGTGGTCGACTTGATCGGATATCGCCGGCACGGCCACAGCGAGGTGGACGATCCCACCATCACGCAGCCGCTGCGCTACCGGAAGATCGAGGCGCACCCGCAGATGTGGCAGATCTACGCGGAGAAAATCGGCACGGATGCCGAACCGATCATCCAGCGCGTGCGCGAGGAATTGGACGCCGCGCAGGCGGAAGCGCGCGAACTCGAGAAGAGCCCCATGATGCGGAAGCTGCCGCGCTATTGGAGCAAGTTCCGCGGCGGGCGCTACGATGCCTCGCTCGAAGTGGACACGGCCGTTCCAGAGGAGTCGCTGACGGCGACCGGCGAGTCTCTGGTGAGCTATCCGGACGGATTCCACATTCATCCGAAGGTGAAGAAACTCCTCGAGCAGCGGCTCGACATGGCGCGCGGAAAGCGCGCGATCGACTTCGGCATGGCCGAGGCGCTGGCGTTCGGGTCGCTTTTGAAGCAAGGCGTGCCGGTGAGGCTGACCGGGCAGGACACCCGCCGGGGCACTTTCAACCAGCGGCATGCGGCGCTGATCGATATCGAAACCGAAGAGGAGTACGTGCCGCTCGAACACGTGGCGCGGGATCAGGGCTGGTGCGAAATCTACAATTCGCCGCTCTCCGAGGCCGCCGTTCTCGGATTCGAGTACGGCTTCAGCCGGGATTATCCCGAGGCGCTCGTCCTGTGGGAGGCGCAATTCGGCGATTTCGCAAACGGCGCGCAGATCATCATCGACCAGTTCATCGCGGCGAGCGAGGACAAGTGGAATCTTCTCTCCGGCATCGTGCTGCTGCTCCCGCACGGCTACGAAGGCCAGGGGCCGGAACATTCCAGCGCACGAATCGAGCGCTTCCTGCAACTCGCGGCGCGCGACGCCATGCAGATCTGCCAGCCCTCGACCGCGGGGCAATATTTTCACTTGTTGCGGCGCCAGGCGCTGCGGGCGTGGCGCAAGCCGCTCGTCGTTTTCACGCCCAAAAGCATGCTCCGAAATCCGGCGGCTTCCTCTCCGCTCGGCGATCTCGCGACCGGCCGTTTTCAGACCGTGATGCCTGATCGCGGCGACGGCTCGGCGGCGCGCGTGCTGCTTTGCACCGGAAAAATCGGCCACGAGCTCGAAGCCGAGCGGAAGCGCCGCCCGGAACGTTCCGCGGCTATCGTTTTCGTCGAGCAGCTCTATCCCTTCCCGGAGGCGGAACTCGCCGCGGAGATGGATCGGCACGCGAACGCGCGGGAGTTTGTGTGGGTCCAGGAAGAACCCGGCAACATGGGAGCGCACGACTTCATCGTTCCACAGCTCGAGCGGCTGGCTCGCGGGCGCGCGGTGCTTTCGGTCAACCGCTCCGCGAGCGCCAGTCCCGCCACAGGATCCGCGAAAGCGCACGAGATGGAGCAGAAAACGCTGCTCTCGCTTGCGTTCGGGATTTGACCGAAGACCTGCCCCGAGGATTTCCGAAGTTCTTCAGATCCGAGAAACGATCAAGCTGTGACCGCTGGCCAATACGGGCCGCAGCTCGTTCGATGAAAAGCCCGCGTTCCGGAACATCCGCTGATACTCAGGAAATGTGTAGGCGTCTCCCGAGGGAGTGGTGCCGAGCATCGTCATGGCGAAAGCCGCCGCGCGGGGAGGGCTGACGCGATCTTCGTTGGGAACGAAATCGAGCGTCACAACCACGCCGCCGGGAGCGAGCGCCGCGCGAATTTTGCGCAGCAGGGTCTCGATCGTGGGCGGGTCGAAGTGATGAAGGAAGTTGGTTACGAGGATCACATCGTAGCCGGAGCCGAACTCGACCTGGAAGGCGTCGCCGGGCAGGAGATGGAGGCGCGCGTCGATTCCCGCCGCCCGGGCGTTCTCTTTGGCGACCGCGAGCACCGGCGCCCAATCCTGGGCGAAGATTTCCGCGTTTGGATTGTGCTTCGCCAGCGTGACGCCGAATGTGCCGTGCCCCGCGGCGAGGTCCAGCACTTTCCATTTTTCCCCGGCGTCGGCGCCGAGGAAGCGAGCGATCTCTTCCGCGGCCAGCCGAGTCATCGGCGCCATGGAGCGCGCGAACTCCACCCAAATCGGATTTTCCGGCGAGATTGAGCCTTCGCCGGGCAGGACCGGATGCCCGCTGCGAATCGCGTCAGCGAGGTTCATGAAAGCGGCGACGGTGCCGGGCAGCGTGAGAAAGCCCGCGGTCTCCCCCTGATATGAGGGCGAACGCCGGTCGAGAAACATCGCCGAGTCCGGCGTCAGGGCATAGCGGTGGTCCTGCTTGTTGAGAAATCCGATGAGCGTAAGGTAGTCGCAGAGAATCCGCACGCCGCGTTCGGCGGCGCGGCAACGCTTCGCGAGAGCCGCGGCCGTATCGGCGCCCTCGCCGATTGCGGTGAATACATCCAGCTCAATTCCGGCCCTGAGCGCCGCGGTGTTCTGGTAGGCGTTCAACGTGTGATAGACGAGATTCCGATCCGGCTGTGGGGCGACTGTCTGCGTGGCCATGATTTGCCTTTCGATCGAGGACGATTGCGCTCTACTGCGCTTGCGAATTCTGCGCGAAGCACCAGTGTACGAATTCCGGCGTGTAGCGTTCGCTGACCGCGGCCGGGACGTCGGACTCGCTCATCTGCTGGAAATCGAAATCAATCTGACCATCGGGATGCACCGCGCCGGTGAGGAAACCATAGGCGTTGGTCAGTGCTGCATGCGCGGAGCTTTTCTCCAACGGCAATCTATAGCGCTCCGCCCCGGCCGTCCCGACAATCCATCCGGGCAGGACGCCGCCGTGCGCGCGCCAGTAATCGGTGTTGAAGATGCCATCCATGAAGTAGTGCGAATGGCTGGCGAGTACGTACACGTGCTTGTGCGCCGTGTTTTGAGCCTGGAGGAGATCGGCGTACACGCGGCGGCCCGTATCGGTGCCGCCGGGCGATTGATTCATGCTGTGATCCTTCGAGATGCTTTCGGGGAGCGCTTCGTGCATGCCCACGACAATCGCGCGAATCCGGCTGCTGGAAGAGTCGGAGGCCAGAGTCTTCTCAAACCAATCGATTTGCGGCTGATCAAACTGATTCTGCGAGGAGTTGTCGAGATTGATGAAGTCCACGCCGCCCGCCGACCAGTGATAGTACGTCTTGGGCTGGCGATCGGTAGGATCGTCCTGCAACCGCTGCGCGCGCAGATTCGGAGCGTCGATCCACCGGGCGAACTGGACTGCGAACTCCGCCTGCGTCTTCGGAGCGACGGTTTCATGGTTGCCGATTCCAAGATACACGCGAAGCGCTCCGAACGGCGCGATCTGGCTGTCGATAAAATCCTTCCAGGCGAGCGCCTGATAGTCCGGCAAGGCGAGCGGCGCGGAGAGATGCTCGGGCTGGTGCGCAATGTCTTCGTCTACCTCGCTGATCTTGCGAAAATCGCCGAGGTGCCAGTAGAAGATCGCCCCGCTCTGCTTTACACCGGCGGCGATTCCCGGCATCACGACGTCGCCGCAGTTGCGTGAATCTCCTGAAGCCGCGAACTTCCAGGGGCGCGGCCGCGGTCTTGAGGCGGGGGCGGACGGGTTGCTGCTGGTTTGCGCCTCCAATGAGGCGGGAGGTAGGCTGAGGGATATCAGCACAAGAGCCCCCGCGATCAACAGCATGGATTTTCTCATCGGCCCTCCGCGAGAGACCTGGCCATGGCTCGACAGGCAAATGCACTTCGAGCGAGGCACGACATTGTGCCGCGATGCGGGTGCGATGGCAACAGCGGCCATTACGCCTGCGTAGCGCGTTCGATTGAGGGGCGTGGAAACACCCGCTGAGGGGGTTACACTCGTTGGGGCCGGATGAACTGCGGTCCACATTCCGGCTTGTAGTAGATCGAACGGGCGAAACGCTGCGCCGGAAGCGCGGCGCCGCTCGCACGCTTTACCGCGGAGGCAGCGATGAAGCGCATCTTGGTGGCGGACGATGACCGCACGACCCGGCAGTGGCTTGCGCAGATTCTGCGCGCCGAGAAATTCGCGGTGTCCACGGCGTCCGACGGCCGCGCCGCCTGGAAGCAACTCCAGAAAACGAAATTCGACCTCGTCCTGCTCGACGTGTGGATGCCGCGCATGAACGGCATGGAAGTGCTCGCGGAGATGCGCGGGATCCGGTCACGCCCGAAAGTGATAGTGCTGACGTCCGACGATACCCCGCAAACGCTTCTTTCTTCGATCCGGGAGCACGCGCATCACCATATTACGAAGCCGGTCGGGCGGGACGAGCTGGTGTCGCTGGTGCGGGAATCGCTCGCGAAGAAAACGCGCGTGCCGCCGATCGAGGTGGTTTCCGCGCGTCCGGAGTGGGTGGAGCTGCTGGTCCCATGCTCGCTGGAGGCGGCCGAACGCCTGGAAGCGTTTCTGATACAGCTCGACACGGGGCTTCCCGAGGACGTGCGCAACGCGGTCGGGCAGGCGTTCCACGAGCTGTTGATGAACGCGATCGAATGGGGCGGAAAACTCGATCCCAAGCGCCGGGTCCGCATCTCGCACCTGCGCGCAAAGCGCATGGTGCTGTATCGCATCGCCGATCCGGGCGCCGGATTCAAGTTCGCCGGGCTCGACCACGCCGCGATCGCGCATGCCGACGAACCCACGAAACACGGCCAAATACGCGAAAAGAAGGGATTGCGCCCGGGGGGATTCGGATTGCTGCTCGTGAAGGCGAACGTGGACGAACTCCTCTACAACGAAGCGCAAAACGAAGTCGTCTTCGTAAAATACCTCGATTAGCGCTGTTCCTCAGAGCGTGCCGCCGAAAGATTAGTCCGTGTGGTACTTCGGTAACATTGCCGCCGCCAGTTCCGGGAGCTATCTTGGGCTCGAAGGTTGGGAGAGACTCCGGTCACACGGGCTACGGGAAGGGTATATATTCCGCCAGTAATCGGTTTCTGACGTGATCCGGAAGTGATGGTGTCCAACCATCTTGATCGGCTCAGCCGCGGGACTCGGCCGATCGCCAGCATGTCGTCCCGCGATGAAAGCTCGGTGGAATCCGAATGATCGTGGCACTCATTTGCGTCATATCGCTGGCAGCGCTCGGGCAGATTTTTGTGTCGTACTGCCGGTCGGCGCTCGCTTCCGCCAGAAAGGCGGACCTATCGGAACGCTTCCTGGCCGTGGCGGGCATCGAGAGCAAGAACATTCCCGCAAACGACTTCGACCGAATTCTGGAGCTCGTGCGCCTCTGCCCGGATTACGAGGACGGCCGGGGGGAGATACGAGCCGTCGGAGTCTATCGCAATCTTTTGGAAGTCCTGGGCCGCGTATCGCGGACCGCGATGCCGAAGCTGGCGGCGTGGTCTGAACAAGAGCGCCAAAGCTGCTCCTATTTTGCCGCCGTCGTGCTCGACCGCTGCATATCGTCGAGCCGCGAACTGTTTGTCCAGCATGCGAGTGACCGGCTGTAGCGAGCCCGATCCCGGCTCTCCCCTCCCGCAGGCGCTCGACCCTTTCCCAAACCGCTGCTACCATGGATTCAAGCCGGCAATGCCGGCTCGAAGATCGATGTCCGTGACACCGCTCGAACAACGCGTTCTGGAGAATCTGCGCAGCACACGAATGCTGACGCCCGGCGATCGTGTGGGCGTAGCCGTGTCGGGTGGCGCGGACTCGGTCGCGCTGCTTCGAGTGATCGAGGGCCTGCGCGACAAACTCGGAATCACGCTTGTCATCGTGCACTTCGATCATCTCCTCCGCGGCGCCGAATCGGATGCGGACGCCGAGTTTGTGGCCGACCTGGCACGCGCGCGCGGGCTTGAGTGGATTGTCGATCGGGAAGATGTCTCAGCGGCAGCCGCGCGACACAAGTGGAACCTCGAGGACGCCGCCCGGCGCCTGCGCTACGCGTTTTTCGAGCGCGTGGTCGAGGAAGGCCGCGCCACGCGCATCGCCGTGGCGCATACGGCGGACGATCAGGCCGAAACGGTTCTCGCGCACCTGCTTCGAGGCACCGGCCCGGCGGGCTTGGCCGGAATCTATCCCACCGCCGGTTCGATCGTGCGGCCGCTGCTCGGCGAACGGCGTGAGGATCTCCGGAATTACTTGCGAGAGCTCGGCCAGGACTGGCGCGAGGATTCGACGAATCGCGACCTGCGCCGCGTACGGGCCCGGATTCGCGAGCAACTCTTGCCTATGCTCGAGCGCGATTTTTCTCCTCACACTGCGTTGCACCTTGCTGGACTGGCGCGTCTCGCGCGCGAGGAAGAAGTATTCTGGGGCGCGCTCGTAGAGGATCGCTTCCGCGCGCTCGTGAGGGCCGATCGTGGAAAACCGCGATTCGGGATTCGAGCGCGAGACCTGCTCTTGCCGCTGGAATTGTCTTCCGCCACGGGGCCGGCTCCGTGGCGCGCGCTAACCGAACGCCTGATTCGCCGTCTATATCGTGAATTGCACGGAGACTTGCATGGGCTCACGGCCGAGCACGTCGAACGCGTGATCCATCTCGCCTCCGAGTCCGCGAGCGGGCGGCGCATCGAACTCCCCGGCGGCATTCTGGTCGAACGTAATTTCGATGAGCTGATTTTCGTGCGCGCCGGACGCTCCTCGCACGATCGAGAAACCTCGGCGCGATCGAATGCGTACCGATATGTTGTGAGCCTTCCGGACCACGGCGCGGCGACTGTTTCCGTTCCAGAACTGAAAAGCCGCTTCTGCCTGAAAGTGATTGACTGGCCTATCGCGGAGCGCGACACTAAAAGGGAGGGCGCGGTACTAGATGCCGACCTGCTCCGTGCCCCGTTGGTCCTGCGGAACTGGCGGCCGGGGGATGCGTATCAGCCCCGGGGGCGCCGTCAGCCCCAGAAACTGAAGGAAATGTTCCTGGCGGGACGCGTGCCGGTTCGCGACCGGGCCTGCTGGCCGGTGCTCGAGAGTGGCGGACGCGTGGCGTGGGCCCGCGGCATGCCGCCCGCGGAGGCGTTTTGCGCGCGAGAAGGCACACGTGCCGGGGTGGTGATTGAGGAAGACCACCTTTGAGGGATCGATGAAGGTCGCGTTTACGCGGCAGCGGCTTGCGACGCGCGTGAGCCAATTGGGTCGCGCCATTTCGAAGGATTACGCAGGCCGGACGGTTGACGTCGTTGTAGTGCTCGAAAATTCGTTCTTGTTCGCGGCCGATCTGGTGCGGGAAATTTCGCGCCCAGTGCTGTGCCACTTTGTGCGGTCGGAAATTCGCGACGTGCGGTTGGCTGGACACGATTGCCGCGAGATTTTTTTCAGCGAGGCGCCGGCGCTTCGCGGCCGCGACGTTCTCTTAGTAGACGCCGTGCTCAATACAGGCGTCACGCAGGATTTCCTGTTGAAGCGGATCGAGGAAGGCCGGCCGCGGACGCTACGCATGGCGGTGCTGTTCGACAAGCCGGCGTCGCGGAAAGTAAATCTAAGGGCTGAATACACTGGCTTCGCTGCCGCATCTAAGGATTGGGTGGGTTACGGACTGAGCGGCGAGTCCGGTCTTTACCGGAACCTTCCGTATGTGGCGGCGCAGGGGCTCCGCACAGGCAGCCGGGTGCGGCGTTCGGACGCTCGCAGGAAAGCATCAAAAGGGTGAGGTAACACGGTGAACTCAACAGTACGCAACATTTTGTTCTGGGTAATGATGATCGCGCTCGCGGTCGTGTTGTGGCAGATGGCATCGAGGCCCGGCACTACCGCTCATGAAGACGAGCCCAACTACACGAACTTCCTCGCCAAGGTTGACAGCGGAACCGTCAAGGACGTCACGATCTATCTTTCGCCCAACAGCGCCGAACTCCAGGGCGAATACCGCGACGGCAGCAAGTTCCGCGGCGTGACCGTCGCGAACACCGCGATTCCGGACGTCACGAAAGCCTTGCAAGATAAAGGCGTGCTCTACAACTACAAAGAGGTCAAGGAAGCCAACTGGCTCACCCTGGTCATCAATCTCGCGCCGTTTATCCTGATCATCGCGATCTGGATCTTCATGATGAGGCAGATGCAGGCGGGCGGGAATAAGGCGCTCAGCTTCGGAAAGTCCCGCGCTCGATTGCTGACCGCACAGCAGAAGAAGGCCACGTTCAAGGATGTGGCGGGGATCGACGAGGCCAAGGAAGAGCTGTACGAAATCATCGACTTCCTGAAGGATCCTCAGAAATTCCAGAAACTCGGTGGACGCATCCCCAAGGGCGTACTGCTCGTCGGGCCTCCGGGCACTGGCAAGACTTTGCTTGCCCGGGCGATTGCCGGCGAAGCCAACGTTCCGTTCTTCTCGATCTCGGGCTCGGATTTCGTGGAAATGTTCGTTGGCGTGGGCGCAAGCCGCGTGCGCGATCTTTTCGAGCAGGGCAAGAAAAACGCTCCTTGCATCATCTTTATCGACGAGATCGATGCCGTCGGACGCCATCGCGGAGCGGGCCTGGGCGGCGGGCACGACGAGCGCGAGCAAACGCTGAACGCATTGCTCGTCGAAATGGACGGCTTCGAATCCAACGAAGGCGTGATCCTGATTGCGGCCACAAACCGGCCGGACGTCCTCGATCCCGCGCTGTTGCGGCCGGGGCGTTTTGACCGGCGCGTCGTGGTGCCGCGTCCGGACGTGAGAGGGCGCGAGGAAATTCTTCGCGTGCACACGCGCAAGGTGCCTCTCTCGGAAGACGTGGAACTGTCGGTGATCGCGCGCGGCACTCCGGGCTTTTCGGGCGCCGACATGGCGAACCTCGTGAACGAGGCGGCGCTGTGGGCGGCCCGCCAGAACCGCAAATTCGTCATGATGGTGGATTTCGAGATGTCCAAGGACAAGGTCCTGATGGGCGCCGAGCGGAGGTCCCTGATTTTGTCGGACGAGGAAAAGAAAAACACGGCGTACCATGAGGCGGGCCACGCGCTGGTCGCCGCGATGACGCCGGGCGCGGATCCATTGCACAAAGTGACGATCATTCCGCGCGGCATGGCGCTGGGCGTCACGATGCAACTGCCCATCGACGACAAGCACACTTACACGAAGGAATTCCTCGAATCGCAGCTCGCCGTCCTGATGGGCGGGCGCGCCGCCGAAGAGATTTTTCTAAATCACCTGACGACCGGCGCCGGAAACGATATCGAGCGCGCCACGGAAATTGCCCGGCAGATGGTTTGCGAGTGGGGCATGAGCACGCTGGGTCCGCTGACCTTCGGGAAAAAAGAGGAAGCGATTTTCCTCGGCCGCGAAATCGCGCAGCACCGCGACTATTCCGAGGACACGGCGATCAAGATCGACGTTGAAGTGCGCAGCATCGTTGGCAGCGGATACACGCGGGCGCGCACGATTCTCGAGACTCATCGCGACACGCTCGAAAGCATCGCGCGGGCGCTGCTCGATCGCGAGGTGCTCGACGCCACCGAACTGAAGCTCCTGATGGAAGGCAAGCCGCTGCCGGAAAAGCTGCCGCCTCCTCCTGTTGCGCCGCCGGTGGCGACAAGGGAGCCGCAGATCAGTCTGCGCCCCGAGCCGCGGTCGATTCCCGGCCTCGCCAAGGGCGAGAAGCCAGCCCCGGCGTAGTCCTTTATCCCATCAACGTGTTTACGGAAGGGGCGCTGAAGGCAGCGCCCCTTTTTTGTTCTTCGCTGAGCGCGCGTTAATCAGGACTTAGGCGGCGGTTCTACCCCGATCAAGACCGCGGTAATCAGCGTTTGACTTCAAAGGTCTCAACCAGTTGCAGAAAGGTGTGGAAGTTCCCAAACTCTTCTAAAGTGAGGCCGAGCGTATCCCCGTCAAACGTAATCGCGAACGTTCGAGAGCCAGAAATGGCATAAACGTCTTCCATGAGCACACGCTTTCCAAAACCTCGTACGCTGTATCTGGCCGCACGCGACACGGAAGTTTCGGGCTCACTCGGACCGCAGTGCGCATGGAACAATCCGAAGCAGTTTCGGAGTCGCCAATTCGTGCTAATCCCGTCTACATCCACTTGTCGATCGAGGCGCTTCTGCCGTGGCTCATGTTCGCCACCTGGAAAAAGGCATTGGCCTGGCCGCCGCAAACGACGAAGTTAATCTGTTTCGCTGAGACGAAGAACGGGATCATCGCATCGTCCGGAAGCTTGTACCAAGTCGCGTAGGGCTCTCTGCCTTGCAGCGCGAGCGGATACAAATGAAAAGAGGCCAGGAAGGACTCCCGAAAATCCTTCACCGTGCGCTGCGTCTTCTTGAATACCCATTCGGTGAGCTTCTCCTTGGTGTCGTATCCCTGTTCCACCAGACGCTTCGCCACCAGCGGATCGCAAATAACGAGCGCACCCGACCCGCCCACCATGGATTGGCACATGAAGCTGATCTGCTCGTCGAACATCGCAATTTCGGCTCCCGCGCCCCTCGCGCCGTGACCCTGGCGAATGTCCGGTCCGCCGAATATGCTGACGACGTTTTCCTCGGGTTTGAATCCGAACTGCACGTGAAGGGGAGTCCATGGGCTGTTCTTCTCGTCCTCCGCGATCACGAGGTTGTTGTAGTCCAAATTGTTTCCCTGGCCGCCTTGATAGGTGTCGCCGGGTATACCGCCGTTGGTGAGGTTCTTGCCCATCAACGTCCACGAGCGCCCAATGGTGGCGTTGGACTGGGCGAAGGGGCTGAGCGCGCCGAGACCGTAATTCATGTTGAGCTTGTCGCGGATCGGGCCGTTGATCACGATTGAGGTGCTCGACGACGTGGTGGAGCCGAAGAGCCCCAATGGGCCCACAGACGCCATGGCAAGCACCACCGGAAAAAATTCCGGCCTGCATCCCGCCATCACCGCGTTCACAGCGACCTGCCTCACCGTGTACCCCCACCGCGCGGACGTATAACCCACACCTTGGACCGGTGTCCTGAGCACTTCGTCGGGACTGTGGCTCGTCCCCTTGAGCATCGCGTCCACTTTCTCTTCCGTGGGAGTGACGATCGGCAAGTAATCCGTCATTCCATTATTCATGAAGATTTCTTGCAGGTTATCCGCGGTATCCGGACCGAAGGTAGCCGCCCCTGCCGCGATGGATTGCATCCCGGTCTTCATCTCGTCCGCCGAAAGCGGCACGGTCAGGTCGTCGATGATCTCCTTCATGATTTGCTTTCCCGATACCGGGTCGGGATTTACCAGATATGCGGCGAGCTCCGCGTCTGTCTTGCCCCCGACAGGGTGAGGAGTAAACACTTGACGCAAGTGCGGCATGCCATCCCTTGCCGCGGTGAGGTTCGCCAATTCCGTGTAGGCCCTGGTGCACATCGGAATTGCAGGGACGCCCATCTTCTCCATCGTTACGCAGTGACTCACGGTCGCTGGGGAGCAGCCTCCTCAATGCCCAATGGCCATAACAGTCGCGTAGGCGTTTGCCTTGATTTCCGCCCAGAGCTTCGGGTCATCCTCGGCATATCCGCCGGCCTTTTTGCGGAAGACGGTCTTGACGCCGGGCATGTTCTGCTGAAACCAGGCCTGCATTTTCTTCAGGAGCGTCTCGCTGCCAAGGAAACTAGTGGCGTCGACCACGTAGATGGTCTTCCCGTCGAGGGAGCTGGCGCGAGGAGCCATCGAATAGAGCTGTATAGCCGGCGGAGTGCCTTTTGGACTAACCGCCAAAATCTTCGGCTCGCTTCCCGCGCCGCTGTGCGCGCCTTTTTTCTTTTGGTCCGCCTCCACCTGCGAGCCCGCCAGAAGCGCCGGAGACATACCCAGCAACGACAGCAGGTTTCGTCTGTTAACCTTCATGGATCGACTGCCTCCTACGTCTTGGCGATTTTGCCCGCATTATCGAATTCAGCCTACGGCAAACTGAAAGCCACGAAGCAGTTGCCGGAGGCTCCGATCAGATATTGCTTGCCGGCAACTTCATATGTAATGGGATTTGATTCAGCATTCGCTCCGCCAACGGTAAATTCCCACAGGAGCTTGCCGCTTGCGGAGTCGAGCGCGAAGAAATTGCCTTCGTCCGTTACAGCAAAAACAAGGCCGCCCGCAGTCGCAAGCGTGCTGGTCTCCGCGGGGGATAGCATACGGTACTCCCACTTCAATTTGCCGGTCATTACTTCGAGGGCGCGAATCGCACCGTAGGAGTCGTCTCCAGAAAGAGCGTTTCGTCCGCCACCACCGAAATCGGGAAAGTTAACTTTGGGCTGGCCTTGCACGGTGTATGCGCCAATTTCACGAGCCGAGACATAGAAAAGTTTCGTCTGAGGGCTGTAGGACGGGCTGTTCCAATTCGTGCCACCGTGGCCATCGGGATAAACCAAACTCCCTTCAGGAGTCGGCTCTGTATTGGGCAACAGAATCGGCCGCCCGTTCTTGTCGAGCCCTTTCGCCCAGGTTTGCGTCACGAAGGGGACGCCGGCCACGAAGGCGCCCGTTACACGATCCAACACGTAATAGAATCCGTTGCGATTCGCCAGCGCCAAAAACTTTCTGGGTTTGCCGTCCACCGTCTCGTCGAACAGCACGGGAACTTGGATTGCATCCCAGTCATGCGTATCGTGGGGCGTGAACTGGAAATACCATTTCATCTTTCCCGCGTCTGGATCGATGGCAAGCACCGAGTCCGAGTAGAGGTTGTCCCCCTCCCTGTTGCGGCCGTTGTAGTCAGGGGCGGGATTCCCGGTAGTCCAATACAAGAGGTTCAGTTCCGGGTCGTACGATCCGGTGCCCCACGTACCTGCACCGCCCGTGCCGGACATGTCTTTTCCCCACGTTTCCGAGCCGGGCTCGCCCGGACTTGGAATGGTCCACACACGCCAGAGGCGCTTTCCGGTCTTCGCATCGTAGGCGTCCACGAAGCCGCGAATCCCGACGTCTCCTCCGGAAATCCCAACAATGATTTTTCCATCGAGCACACGAGGCGCGCCCGTCATGGCGTAGCCTTGATTGTTATCGTCCACGTGGACATTCCATCTCACGGCGCCTGTGGTGGCATCGAGCGCGACAAGGTGCGCATCGAGCGTTTCCGCATAAACGGTGTTGGCAAAAACTGCCACTCCGCGATTCGAACGGTGCACTCCAATGGTGTAAATCTTTTCCGGAAGCTTGGGCGACCAGCTCCAGATCTTCGTACCGAAGCGCGCATCGAGAGCGGTAACCGTGCTCAGCGGTTCCGTGACGTACATGATTCCCGACACCACAACGGGAGATGACTCAAACGGCTGAAGAGGGCGGTTGGGCTGGTAGATCCAGGCCGGCTTGAGGCTGTGAACATTTTCGCGGTTGATCTGCGTGAGCCTTGAAAAGCGCTGCGACTGATAATTGCCGCCGTACATCAGCCAGTCTTGCGGCGTGGCGTCGGCGTGCAGCAACTGCTCGTAGGTCACGTCCTGTGCAAGTAATCTCGCCGGAGCCGACAAAAGTGAAACAGCAAACACAAGCGCATAGAGGGAGATCTTCATTGTGCGCTCTTCAAGCTCATAAGATAGGCGACCAGGTCATCCAACTGCGCTGCGGATAAGGTGTCCTTGAAGCTCGGCATGAAACTTTTCCCAGGCTCCTTTTCCAAGGAGCGCAGTTCAGGCTTCCGGAATCCGTGAAATTTTCCACCGGCATCCTTGAGGACAATCGTGAACGAGTCTTCACCAACGCGCACGCCTTCAACCACGCGTCCGTCCTTTTCGACAGCACGGTACATCAGATATTGCGTCCACTTGCTGCCAAAGGCACCCTCTCCCACCTGGGGCAAATTCGCGCCGGGATCTTGCAATCTCGCCTTCAAGTTCGTGGCTCCCCGCACAGCGCCAACCCGGGTCAGGTCGGGTCCGATGCTGCCACCCTGGCCGGCGATCATATGGCAAGCCGAGCAGCCGCTGGAGTTGTAGAGGGCTTCGCCCTTTTTGGGATCGCCGGTTGCTACGCCGGAGGCTATCGTGCTGTCCATCGTTCGGAGATACGCCACGATGTTTGCCGATTCTTTTTCCGAGACGGTGGAAGATCCCGGCATTGCGGTGCCCGCGATTCCTCTCCGGATGATGCCTTGCACCGTTGGATCGCCTAAGCGGGCCGGAACGCCGTGAAGATCAGGACCGTCGCCACCGCCGGCATCCGCTCCGTGACACGCAGAGCAGTTCTGCGCAAATAGTCGCTTGCCTTGTTCAAGATCGACCGGCGCGGCCGGCGAGGCCGCAGAAGGGGAAGAGACCTGCGCAGTCTGAGATTCCTGGCCTATGGCCTGGGAAACGTGAAACGCATTCGAAGTCAGAATCCACGCCATGAAAACCAAAGCAACAAGCCGGAAGCACCTGCCCGCATTCACACAACCCCCCTACTCACCCTTCGCCTGTCCCTTGCCAAAGTTCTCGCCAGCTGGGAGATAAATAACATAGAGGCCGCCCCGCCGCCAGCGTTCCGTTATAACTCCGACCACGTTCAACGTGTTTTTGCTCTGGTTCAGAGCGCTCTTCTGCTTCATCCGTACGCTTTCGCAGAAAGCCGTTTCTGAGCTCCTAACCTAACTCCCGATCAGTCGGCCGCTCGACAATTATCGTCGGCCCCGACTTCCGAGCGGCCACATGGACGTATAGTCGGATAATCGGAAACTGACCCACTTCCGACCGCCCGGCCAATTCTCCTTTGTTCTCGATTTGGCGTAGAATGGCGCCATGGCGCAAAAGCCAGCGGACACATTCGAAGTCAATTGCCCCTGCTGCAGCGCAAAGCTGACCGTGGATCGAGGTCTGGGCGCCGTGCTCGCGCACGTCGCTCCGGTGAGACCGCCGTCGATCGATCTCGACGACACCGCCCGCCTGCTACGCGAACATGAGGATGCCGTGGAAGCGAAATTCCGGGCATCCGTGGAATCCGAGAGAACGAAGGAAGATGTGCTGGCGCGCAAGTTCGCCGAGGGCTTGAAGAAGGCGAAGGACGCGCCCGTCGAAAAGCCCCTCCGCGATTTCGACCTCGACTGAACCCTCCATGCGATGGCTGCTCTGCTCCGGGCTCCATGAAAGCAGGGCGGCGGGGTCGCAGTATTTCCGGTTCTTGCCTGTTCTAGTTTCCCTGACCATGCTCTCGATTGCGGTTTCACCCGCCGGGGCGCAATCACAACAAGCGAAGAAGGCAACGCGTCCCCGCCCGCTCGATCAGGGAATCACTTGGCAGCGCGACCCGGCCACGGGTGAATTGCGCGCCGTGGCAGGAGGCGGCTCGCGCGGTGCAACCGGCACCAGCGCGGCGGCCGGACTGCATCCGATGCAAGTGTTCACGCAGATGGTTCCCGTGACCTGCGTCGTATCGACACCGGACGGAACGGCCGTGCCCGGCCTGCGGCGCGAGGATTTTCGCGTCTTCGATAATGGCGCGGAGCAGCCGATCGCCTACTTCGACGCCTCGAGCGCGCCGGCGAGCGTGGCGCTCGTGATCGACGCAAGCCCCAGCGTGCTTCGCGACTCGGAGGAGATGAAGCGCGCAGCCGACGCCTTGATCGACGCGCTCGCACCGCTCGACCAGGCGGCCGTGGTCGATTTCTCTGCGCACACCTACTTGCAGCTTCCGTTTTCCGATGCGCGCGAGCAGATTCGGCGCGCGGTCGCTCGCGTGGACGTCCGGGCGCTTCTGGGCGATACCGGAGGCTCGAACATCTATCAATCCGTGTATCTCGCGGCGCGGGAGCTTTTTCCGGGACGCACCGGCCGCAAAGCCATCCTTTTGCTCACCGACGGGCAGGACAGCGGCCTCGGCCTCAGCTTCGATCCGGCCAGCGCCGCGCCGCAGCCGGGCCAGGCCGGCGACCGGCTGACGTTCGATGACGTCGCTCGTAAGCTTGCCGCCGAAGACATCCAGATTTTCGCGGTTTCGACCGAGAATCGCCCGAAGGTGATGACGCCCGAATGGCTCGCGGCGCATGAGAGCGCAACGCTCGTAACGCCGGACGCGCGCTCCTCCGGCATTCCTCCCTACACGCTCTACCTTGCCGAACTTGTTCGCCGCACAGGGGGACAACTCTATTTCCTGCGCGAGTCGCAGACCATGGCGGACACGTTTCGGAAGATCGCGGAGAAAGTTCGCGCGGAGTACAGCCTCGGATTTTATCCCGCTGCGGGCGCGAACGCCCAAGGCACACGCGCGGGCTGGCATTCGCTCCGAGTGGAAGTGGTGGATGAGCCGGGCGTGCGCGTCTCGCACCGAGCCGCGTACTACGTTCCCGCGACGCCTTGACTCAGCATTTCGATCGGTTGGCCTTATCGTTTCGAGAAAATCGTGATTCAATAGCGGCCGTGTTCCAGCGGAAGACATTCCGGTTGCGGCTGCCGTCGCGCACACTGGCTCTCGGTGAGCGCACGCTCATCATGGGCGTGCTCAATATCACTCCGGATAGCTTTTCAGATGGAGGCCTTTATCTCAATGTCGATGCGGCCGTCGCCCGCGCTCTCGAAATCGAACGCGCCGGGGCGGACATTCTCGACATCGGCGGCGAATCCACGCGGCCGGGCTCCGAGCCTGTTTCGGCATCCGAAGAGATGCGGCGAATCCTTCCCGTGCTAGAAAGATTGCGCGGGCACTTGAAGATTCCGATTTCCGTCGATACGAGCAAAGCGGAAGTCGCCGAAGCCGCCGCATACCAGGGCGCCGAGATCCTCAACGACGTGACAGCGCTGCGCGCGGACCCGCGCCTGGCCGAAGTCGCGCGGCAGCGCAAATTGCCGCTCATCCTGATGCACATGCGCGGTGAGCCGCGCACGATGCAGAAATTGCCTTTCGCGCGCGACGTGATGCGGGACGTGGCGGCCGGTCTGCGCCGTGCGGTTGCCATGGCGCGCCGCGCGGGCGTCGCGAAATCGCAGATCGTCCTCGACCCCGGCATCGGATTCGGCAAAAGCGCCGCACAAAATTTCGAGTTGCTCGCAAGACTGCCCGAGCTCGCGCGTCTCGGTTTCCCGCTGCTGGTAGGCCCCTCGCGAAAGTCGTTTATCGGAAAGGTGCTCGGCGAAGTGGAGAAAGACGAGCGAGTTTGGGGCACGGCCGCGACGGTTGCCGCATGCGTGCTCGGAGGAGCGCACATCGTTCGCGTGCACGATGTCGCCGAGATGGTGCAAGTCGCGCGCGTCGCGGACGCCGTGCTGCATCCCGGATCGGTTGCGGCCAGGTCCGGCTCGAAATGAGGGCCGCAACAGAGGCTGCGATGTCACCGGAGCAGCGCGCCAATTCGCGCAATGCGGTGCTTGCCGGATTTCTCGGCTGGACGCTCGACGCCTTTGATTTTTTCATCCTCACGTACGTCCTCGTTCAGGTGGGCGCTGAATTCCACAAGTCCGTCGCCCAGATGACGATGACCATCACCGCCAGCCTGATGATGCGGCCCGTCGGCGCGGTGATCTTCGGGCTGCTGGCCGACCGCTACGGGCGCCGCTTGCCGTTGATCCTGGACGTGCTTTTCTATTCCGTGGTCGAGGTTCTTTCGGGCTTCGCGCCGACGTACCGGACGTTTCTTATTCTGCGCCTGCTCTACGGCATCGGCATGGGAGGTGAATGGGGAGTGGGCGCCTCGCTGGCGATGGAATCGGTTCCGGCAAAGTGGCGCGGGGTTCTTTCGGGCGTTTTGCAGGAAGGCTACGCGCTTGGCAACTTGCTCGCGGCCGTCGCATTTTGGACCGTCTTTCCGCACTGGGGATGGCGGCCGATGTTTTTTATCGGCGGCTTGCCGGCGCTGCTCACGCTCTTCATACGCGCCAAAGTGAAGGAAAGCGACGCGTGGAAGGCTTCGGCAGTCTCGAAAATGCACTGGCGGGATTATTTCCGCGCCGTGGCGATGAATTGGAAGCGCTTCCTGTACCTGGTCCTGTTGATGACCATGATGAATTTCATGTCGCACGGCACGCAGGACCTCTACCCCACGTTTCTTCAGCAGCAGCATCATTTCGGCGCGCGCGCGACGGCCATCATCAGCGTGATATCCATGGTCGGCGCAATTACGGGCGGGATTCTCGTAGGGTTGATCTCGGACCACTTCGGCCGCCGCCGCGCGATGGCGGCGGCTGCCCTGCTCGCGCTACTGCTGGTGCCGGCATGGGTTTTTGCGCCGAGCATGCTGTACATCGCCGGGGGCGCCTTCCTGATGCAGTTCATGGTGCAGGGCGCCTGGGGAGTGGTCCCGGCGCACATCAACGAACTCTCTCCAGGCGCGTTGCGAGGATTTTTCCCCGGCTTCGCCTACCAGCTCGGGGTTCTTTTCGCTTCGAGGGCGTCGAACTTCGAGGCGCTGATGACCCGCCAATTCACATACGCGCAGGCCATGGGGTTGTTTGCGGCGGTCGTGTTTCTGCTCGGGGCGATTGTGATCGCCGCCGGGCCCGAAGCGCACCGCATCTCATTCGGCTCATCCGAGACCGTGCGGCCAGACGTGTGACGGCTTTTGCTGAGGGCGAATTGAACTATCGCCGGGCACCGTTGCGCCGCTTCTTGTATGGGAGGCGGTCGGACTGACTTCGCGTGAGTGGCAGCGCATCTTCATCGACCGGGGCACGCGCCTCGCAGTTGAGCGTCGTAACAAGTTTCTGGAGTATCTCGATGAACTTGCGCCGCTCAGAGCGAGTAAATGGCGACAAGAGACGCGTATGCGCGCGCGCCGCACCCGGCAGGATGCGCCTCAGCGCTGCAAGACCGCGCAGACTGAGGCGGAGACTATAGCAGCGGCGGTCGGTGATGCTTCGCTCGCGGATGATGAGCTCGCGCTTGAGCAAGTTCGACAAGACCAATGCGGTCGTAAACCGATCCAAGCCGGCAATTCGGGACACGCCGACCTGATCGGTCCCCGGAATCTCCTGCAGTACGGCGAGCACCAGATACTGCGGCGATGTAATTCCCAACTTGCTGCACTCCCGGGTAAATATCGAGTCCGCGATGTGACGAGCGCGCCAAAGCAGAAACCCGGGCCTTTCATAGAGCCGAAGATCGAGGCCGAACTTCTTCGCGGCGTTCCATCCCCCGTCCGGTGCGCGATGGCGGCCCCGAGCGTAGGCGCGCAATCCTTGCTTCGGGCCGGTTGGAACTGCGGCGTTTCGCGAGATCTTCATGTCTTCGTTCTCTCCCTGGTCGGCTCACCCCATCCATGGCGTCCTGCACACTTGTCAGAATGCGTAGCATGTCACAATTCATCCCTGCACAGGAGGGAATTTACCCCCCGGTTATGCTAATCGGCCGATTCACATTCCCGAAAAGAGGTCTCGTGCGCGAGGTTTGCGCACGCCACTGATGCCGACAGACTCGGCGAAGCCATTATCAATGATGGCGCGCATATCGCATTTTTCTGTTAGGGTGACGTATGCCTTTAATGAGATGACCTACTCTCACGTTTGTTGACAAGCATGGCACGATGCAGTTCCGGACGGAGTTCTACAACGTCTGGAATCACCCGCAGTTTAGTCCGCCGGCTTCAAACGACGCGGCAAACCCGAGCTTCGGGAAAATTTTCAGCACGTCGGTTACGCCGCGCGTGATGCAATTCGCCGTGAAGTACCTCTCCTAGACGCGGCACAAATCGAGGTAGAGACAGCCAAAACCCGTCCCTCCCGAAAAATGGGAGGGGCGGGTTTTTTCTCGCACCCATGTATTCCAGAACGAATCTTGACGGGCTGCGAGTGTTCTCGTTCAGAATGATTAGTGACACTCGGTAGAGTGTCGCTATGCAAATACGAAGGGGAAGGATACCCAAAGCGCGAGAGCTCTCGCGCTTTGGGTGCGAGCTGAGCCGGACTGGCCAACTCCGGTTGGCCTGGA
>DATNIN010000067.1:0-22010 GCA_035604415.1 Candidatus Acidiferrales bacterium | reverse complement strand
ACCGCCTTGGCCACTGCCAAGCTCGGTGGAACTTGGATGAGGAAATGAATGTGGTCCTCCATTCCGCCAACGGCGTGAACAAGAATTCCAAGCTTATGGCAAATGCCTGCCGCGTACGCCCACATTCGCGGCTGAAACTCTCCTGAGATAGCTTTGCGCCGGTCTTTGGTGCTGAACACGACATGAATCACGTTTTGAGCGTATGTGTGGGACATGTGTCGCACCTCCGGCGCTTGGGATTTACTTGTATCACGTACCCAGCGCTGGTGCGCCGGGCTAACTTATGGCGCGCCTACGGCGCTGGGGATGCCTTGCCTATCCGTCCCGAAATCACTGCCCGCTCGATGCTGGGTACGATGTCCCTAGCGCCTTTTCACGAAGGACGGAGTCCTTCAATCCTTCTCACAGTTCTCCGGGCCGCGGCTCAAGCTCCCCAGCGGGGAGATGAGCGCCGTTTGTTCGCCACGGCGGAGCGCCGCACGCCGAGGAGGAGGTCCCGCAGCGCGTCGGGGTGAACGCGCGACAGCGGAACGAGTTTCCATTCGCAGCTGGCTTAGCGGTCGGTGATGTAGTACGTCTCGGGATCGTCCGTCCTGTCAGACCTGAAACCTCAAATCCGGGTTTAGTCTCCGTCCGCCTCGTACTCATCCACGGTTGTCAATTCCCGGACATATTTCAGCACGTCGCCCATGCCCAGCTTTTCGCAAAGGCGAGCCCGCCAGCACCCGGCGGGCAAGGCCCTCCAGCAACCGGCGGGCAGAGGCCCTCCAGCAACCGGCGGGCAGGCCCTCCAGCGAACGGCGGGCAGTGCCGCGCTAAAGACCGCGGCGCTACGCTCAAACCTCGGAAGAGGCAAAGGCGCCCGCCTTCCGCCAGAAAACGGCGGACGCACAAACCGCGAAAGGCGGCCGCCCCGATGCAAGATCGGGGCGCTGAATGCGCGCTACGAAGGCAAAAGCAGGTCCCTCGTCCCGCAGGTTCGTCCGGGACGCAAACAACGCGTCGTCCGCCACGGCGGACTCTGTCGGGATGACAATTGGGAGAAGAAGTCAGTCGCGCTGCGGCTTGAAATACAGTGCGGCGAGGGGCGGCAGGCGCAGCTTGATCGAATAAGGGCGGTCATTCCAGGGGATTGGTTCGGCGCGCACGCCGCCGGCATTGCCGATATCCGAGCCGTCGAAGTATTTCGAATCGGTATTCAGAATCTCGCGATAGAAACCCGGTCGCGGGACCCCCACGCGGTAGCTCTCCCGAACCACCGGCGTGAAGTTGCACACGGCAACGACAAAATCCTCGGGATTCCTCGCCCGCCGCACAAAGGACAATACGCTCGACGCGGCGTCGTCTACCTCCAGCCATTCAAAGCCCGACCATTCGAAATCCACCTCGTGGAGCGCTGGTTCCTTGAGGTGCAGCCGGTTAAGGTCCGCAACCAGCCGTTGAATGCCGCGGTGAGGCGGCGAATCCGCAAGCGGCCATTCCACCGAGGCTCCTTCCCAGAATTCGTTTCGCTGCGCGAGCTCGCAGCCCATGAAGTGAAGCTTCTTTCCCGGATGCGCGAAGAGGTAGCCGAAGAGAAGTCGCACGTTTGCGAATTTCTGCCAGTCGTCGCCCGGCATCTTTTCGAGCAGGGAGCGCTTCCCGTGGACGACCTCGTCGTGGGAGATCGGCAGGACGAAATTCTCGTGGAATGCGTAGAGCATGGAAAACGTGAGCTTGCCGTGGTGAAACTGCCTGTGGATGGGATCGAGCGTCATGTATTGCAGCACATCGTTCATCCATCCCATGTTCCACTTGAGATCGAATCCGAGGCCGCCAACGTACGTGGGGCGCGAGACCGCCGGCCAGGACGTGGACTCCTCGGCAATCATCAGGGCGCCGGGATGCCGCACGTGCAGCACTTCGTTCAGCCGCTTCAGGAACGCAATGGCTTCGAGATTTTCGCGCCCGCCGAATTTATTGGGAATCCATTCGCCCGGCTGTCGAGAGTAGTCCAGATACAGCATGGACGCGACCGCGTCCACGCGCAGCCCGTCGATGTGATACTTGTCGACCCAGAAAAGCGCGTTCGAGAGCAGAAAGTTCTGCACCTCGTTGCGGCCGTAGTTGAAGACCAGCGTCCCCCAATCGGGGTGCGCGCCGCGTTTCGGGTCCTCGTGCTCGTAGAGATGAGTGCCGTCGAAGAACGCCAGGCCGTGCCCGTCGCGCGGGAAATGCGCCGGCGTCCAGTCGAGAATCACGCCGAGGCCTTCCTGGTGGCATCGATCGATGAAATGCATGAAATCGGCGGGCGTGCCGAAACGGCTCGTCACGGCGTAATAGCCAACGGTCTGATAGCCCCAGGAGGCGTCGAGGGGATGTTCCATGATGGGCATCAATTCGATGTGCGTGTAGCCCATCTGCTTGACGTAGGGAATCAGTTCGTCGGCGAGCTCGCCATACGTGAGCCAGCGATCTCCTTCGCCGGTCTTCCGTCGCCACGCACCGGCGTGAATTTCATACACCGACATCGGGGAGTGCAGCCAATCGCGCGACGTGCGCGCTTGAATCCAGGCGGAATCATTCCATTCGTAGTGGTCGATGTTACAGACAACCGAGGCGGTCTTTGGGCGCAGCTCGGCCGCGAATCCATACGGGTCGGACTTCAGTCCCAGGAAGTCCCCGACGCGCGAAAGAATTTCGAACTTGTAGAGCGCCCCTTCGTCGAGTCCGGGCATGAAAATTTCCCAGATTCCGCTCGGGCCGCTATTGCGCATGGAGCTCGCCCGGCCGTCCCAAGAGTTGAAATCGCCTACGACGCTCACGCGGCGGGCATTGGGCGCCCAGACGGCGAAATGAACTCCGCGAACCCCTGCTACTTCACGAACGTGTGCGCCTAGTTTTTCGTACTTCAGGTAGTGCGTGCCTTCGCCCGACAGATAAAGATCGTAGTCGGTTAGTACGGGAGGAAATGCGTACGGATCGAACGTTTCGATCTCGACATCCCCGGCGAAGCGGTAGCGCAAGCGATACGCGGAAGGCCGGACTGGTTCTCCGTCGCGCAGTTCAGGTGTTCCGGGCGGAAGGTGGGCTTCAAAGAAACCGTCCGGATGGATTTGAATGGCCTGAACAGCGGTCTTGCCCGCGCCCCAAAGTACGACCACCTCGCGGGCTCCCGGACGAAGCGCTCGTATACAGAGTGACCGCTTCCCGTCCCGCTGCACCCAGTGCGGGCCCAGGATGCGGAACGGATCGGAATGCTCGCCGCGGATGAGGTCTTCGACCTGGTCCCGCAGGCTATCCTGCTCCGAGGTCAGCGCGCCCGACGATTCTTCACTTTTTTCCATGTGCCTTCGGGAGAAACGTACGCCCCTAAGTTTCTATCTTACTGGAGCGAAGAGCAAGGCGGCAATCATCCAAGCGCGTGCGTTGCAAACCTTTCGCTCCGCTGGCGCGGGCTTGCGGTTCAGCGAAAGCCTCCTGTTTCAGACGCATCACGGGTCAGGTATTGGTCAAGTCCCAACTATTGGTGTTGCGATGCGGCGCTCTTGGTACGAACGTACCATTGTGGCCTTCGGTATCTGCGTCTATACATGAAGGTGGGGTACGTCCACGGAGCGTTGTGCCCACTCCGGTTATCTAGCTGTCTCTAGGGTTATGTCGAGCAGAACAGCGACGCTTCGTCCCAAGCAAGGCAATCGTGCGCGCGCTTTGAAGCACGCGGACGGTAATTCCGAGCCACATCCACACGGTCAGTCTTCGGCAGCGCAAGCCGCGCCACCTCGAACGGACGCGAATTTCGAGCTACTGTTTTCCACGAATCCGCTGGCGATGTATGTGTCCGACAATGCCACACTGCGCTTCCTGGAAGTCAACGAAGCGGCCATCAGGCAATACGGTTATTCGCGCGAGGAACTCCTTCGCATGCGAATCACGGATATTCGGCCAGCCGATGAGGTTCCTCGCCTTCTTGAGATCGTGAAGAAAAATGGGCCGGCGCTAGCGTTTCTGGGGCGTTGGCGGCATCGCCGGAAGAATGGGGAAATCTTCGACGTCGAGGTAACAGCCCAAGGAATCAAGTTTGCGGGCCGGGACGTTGTCCTGATTGTGGCGCAGGACATCGGCGCGCGCCATGCCGCGGAACAGAAATTGGCGGAGCACACAGCGTATGTGCAGGCGCTGACCGAAAACAATCCCCTGGCGATCGTCACGCTGGACATGGACCGCCGGGTGCAGATGTGCAATTCGGCATTCGAGCGTCTCTTTGGCTATCTCTTTGCCGAGATTCGAGGGAAGAAACTCAACTCGTTGATTTGCCCTCCCGGTCGGCAGGGTGAAATGACCGGGCTCATCGGGCGCGCGATGGCGGGTGACGTCGTGCGTTTGACGACACAACGCAGGCGCCGGGATGGTTCGCTGGTGGACGTGCGAATTCTTGGCGTGCCGCTGGTCGTGAATGGGCAGCGGACCGGTAGTTTCGGAATTTATGAAGATATTTCCGAACGCAACCGCGCGGAAGACGCTCAGCGTCGCGCCGAGGAAAAATACCGGCGCATTTTCGAAAACGCGGTGGAAGGTTTCTTCGAATCGACGCCGGAGGGACGGTTCGTCACCGTAAATCCAGCGATGGCACGCATTGCCGGGTATTCGTCCCCTGCCGAGATGATCAGCGAGATTCACGACATCGGCAAGCAGCTCTACGTGGACCCGGGAATTCGCGAGGACTTGAAGCGGGCGTTGGAGAAACAGGGCATCCTCGAGGGATTCGAGTGCCAGATGCCGCGGAAAGACGGCAGCAAGATCTGGATCTCCATGAACGTCCGGGCCATCCGCGACGCGAGCGGCAAGATCATCAGCCACGACGGCACGGCGGAAGACATCACGGAGCGAAAGCGGTCAGAGCTTGAGCGTCAAGTTACGACGGAGATCGTCCACGCCGTCAGCGTCACGGACAAGCTAGACGATTTGCTGCGGCTGATCCACGCGGCGCTGCGGAAGGTGCTCGACGCCGAGAACTGTTTCGTGGCCCTGTACGAGCCTTCGGACGGGACATTCCATTACCCGTTCTTCGTCGACCAATTCGATCCGGCGCCACCTCCTGAGCAGCGCGAAGAGCTGGGCCGCAGCTGCGCAGCGTACGTCTTTCGCACCGGCCGGGCGATCCTGATGTCGCAAGAGATCTTCAACCGCCTTGCCAAGCAGGGCGAAGTCGAGCTCGTCGGCACGCCGTCACCGTCGTGGCTCGGGGTTCCTCTGCGGACGCCTGCGCAGACGATCGGCGTCCTCGTTGTGCAGAATTACGAGAGAGAACATGTCTATACGGAGCGTGACCTTGAATTCCTATCCTCCGTCGGCGGCCAGATTGCCCTTGCGATCGAGCGCAAACGCGCGGAAGAACGCGTAAGGGAAAGCGAAGCGCGCCTGCGCGTCTTGATCGAGCAGTTGCCGGCCGTGCTTTGGACTGTCGACAAGAACCTCCGCTTCACTTCGGCCGTCGGGGCGGGATTGGCCCGGCTCGGGCTGAAACCGAATCAGATTGTCGGGATGTCGCTCACCGAGTACTTCGAAACCGTCGACCAAACTTTTGCGCCCATCGCGGCGCACCGGAGAGCCGTCGCCGGCGAGCCGATGACGTTTCCCCTCGAATGGAAGGATGGCTCGTACGCGTGTCACGTGGAATCGCTGCGCGATGCGTCGGGTAAGGTGCAGGGCGCGATCTGCATGGCGCTGGACGTCACGGACCGCAAGAAACTTGAGGAGCAATTCCGGCAAGCCCAGAAGATGGAAGCCGTCGGCCGCCTGGCAGGCGGGATCGCGCACGACTTCAACAACCTGCTGATGGTGATACAGGGTTACGCCGATTTGCTGGCGGACCGCCTGCCTGCCGGTGATCCTCTGCGCCGGAATGCCGAGCAGATTCAATCGTCCGCGCAGCGCGCCGCTTCGCTCACCCAGCAATTGCTCGCCTTCAGCCGCAAGCAGATTCTGGCGCCGAAGGTCCTGAACATTCAGAGCGTTGTCGCCGACATGGAAAAGATGCTGCACCGGCTCATCGGCGAGGATATCGAGCTCCAAACCTCTTCCGCACCCGATCTTTGGCTTGTGAAGGCAGACCGAAGCCAGATCGAGCAGGTGGTCATGAATCTCGCCGTCAACGCACGCGACGCAATGCCGAAGGGCGGGCGGCTGATGATCGAAACTGCCAACGTCGAATTTGATTCGTCGAACTCGCATCCGCCGGCCGTGCTGGCGCCCGGGAAGTACGTCATGCTCGCCGTCACGGACAATGGCTCCGGCATGGACGCTACGACGCAGGCGCATATTTTTGAGCCGTTCTTCACCACCAAGGAAAAGGGCAAAGGCACGGGCCTGGGCTTGGCCACCGTCTATGGTGTCGTCAAGCAGAGCGGAGGCTATATCTGGGTCTACAGCGAGCCGGGCCACGGAACGACCTTCAAGGTATATCTTCCGCGAATCGAGGATGAAGCCACGGGCAGCGGGAGCGACCGCGATGACGATGTGCGCTCGTTGCCGCGGGGCTCGGAGGTGGTACTTCTCGTGGAAGACGAAGTGGGCGTGCGCGAGCTCGCGCGCGAATACCTGGAAATGAGCGGCTACACCGTCATCGAGGCCTCGGACGGCCACACGGCGATTGAGCTGGCCGCGATGCACGCCGGACCGATCGATTTGTTGATGACCGATGTCGTGATGCCGGGCATCGGTGGACGCGAGCTGGCCGATCGCGTGAGCGGCCTCCGCCCGGGCATCAAGGTCCTATTCATGTCCGGCTACACCGATCAAGCGGTCGTTCATCAAGGCGTCCTCGAAACGAATGCGGTCCTTCTTCAGAAGCCTTTCACGCTCGCGGCACTCGCATCGAAATTACGCGAGATCCTCGCCGTCGAAGCTGTCCACTAGCTGTCAGCTCAAGGCCTGTTAGAATCCGTTCCTGGTAACTCCCGTCTGTCCCTTAGCGGAACACCCGTACGCGTATGAGCCAGCCGGCCCTCGGCCCTTGCCTCAGCTCTCGCCTGTGTTTCAGCGCATCAGCGACGGCGAACCCTTTCGACTGCACGGAGTTGCGTCCATGCTCGAACGCCGTGCAGTCTCCAGATGCGCTGGCGCTGTGCGTGCTGTTCACTCTCCTGACGAAGCGATCGAACGGATGCGGATTGTCGGGCATGACCGTACAGAATGGGAGAACAGCAATGGAAGGCAATATGACGCGGGCAGGGATCAGCTATCAGAGTGAGGTTACCGAGGAGTGCATCGCCGAACACCGCCTCTGGATGGCGGTGATTACCCTCGCCGTCGAAGACTGGCGGTCGGGGACGCTGCGCGCACGGCGCGAGGCCCAAAAGTTTCTTTTCGACAACGAGAATGAGTATAGCCGCGCGTGTGCCGGCGCCGGTCTTGACCCAACGAGTCTGCGCAGCAAGCTCCTGAAGATCGGGCAGAAGATCGAGATGCAAGGTCCATGGACTCATCCGCTCGCAGCTTGATCCCCTCGAGCGGCGCAAGAGTTTCTATCCCGTGATGAATCCCGGGTCATCCGGCCCCGGATGTCGTAGAATTCCTCGTCAGATCCCGCTGCGCAACATTGATGACCCTCTCATCCAGCGATGCTGCTTGCCCCGAAAAGTGGCTCCTCGTCTGCTGCGCTCGGACGAGGATGCAGCCGTCCCTCGCGGAAAAAATTCGCGAGCTGGCCGCCGGCCCGATCGACTGGGACTATCTTCTGTCGGAAGCCGCCGTCAATTCAATCACGCCACTTCTCGCCAGTCAGCTCCCTGCGGCCGCGGGCGCCGTTGCGCCCGGCCATCTTGAACGCTTGAAGCAATTGACGCGCGCCAATGCGATGCGCTGCTTGGTCCTGACCGCCGAGCTGATCAAGATCATCGAGCTGTTCCGTTCGGAGCGAATTCAGGCGGTTCCGTACAAAGGGCCAGTGCTCGCCGCGCAGGCTTATGGAGACGTTGCGCTGCGCGAGTTCGAGGATCTGGACATCATCCTGCGCCAGCGCGACATGGCGAAAGCAAATGAGATCGTCACGAGCCTCGGTTATCGAGCGAGGTTCCCGTGGGTTTTGTCGGCCGGCGCACCGGCGTCGGTCGTCCCCGGGGAGTACAACTACCGCGACGCCGAGCGGGCCATCTCGATCGAGCTTCACACGGAAGTCACGCTGCGCCATTTTCCGGTTCCGCCCGACCTGGACGATTTGGCCCGGCGGCTGACGCCTGTCTCACTGAGCGGCCACGATGTGTGGACGTTTGGGGCGGAGGACATGCTTACGCTCCTCTGCATTCACGGCTCGAAGGACTTTTGGGAGAGGATTTCGTGGGTCGCCGACATCGCCGAATTTGTGCAGTCGCAATCGCAGCTTGATTGGGACCAGGTATTCCGGCGCGCGGAAGCTTTGCACGCGCGGCGCATGCTTCACCTCGGATTGGCGCTCGCAGCCGGGCTCTTGGACGCACCTTTGCCGGACGAAGTGATTTCGCGAACGCGGCGTGACCACGTTGCGGCCGAAGTCGCGTCTGAAATTGAACAGCGGCTCCTGGCCCGCAACCCGCGTCCGCTCGATGCGGCGCGAATTTTCCGGTATCGGCGGCAGATGGTCGAAGGCGCGTTCGCCGGATGGCGCTATGCGTTGCGGCTCGCCACCGTTCCAGCCGAGGAGGATTGGCAAGCGGTGCGCCTGTCGGGCCCGCTCGCGCATCTGTATGTAGTGCTGCGTCCCTTCCGGCTCCTGCGCAAATACGGCTCGGCCGTCCGGCGCGCGCCGCATTCATCGTAGAGTCACTCAGTGGTGCTCACGTCCGGCCTGGAAAAGCTGGCAGAAAAGGAGCGGAAACATGGAGCTCGGACTGAAAGGCAAAGTTGCGCTGGTCACGGGATCGAGCAAAGGAATCGGCCGGTCGATTGCCGAGGCCCTGGCGCGCGAGGGCGTCCAGGTGGTCATCACCAGCCGCCACGGAAATGAACTCGAAGCGACCGCCGCAGAAATGCGCGCCGCGGGCGCCAAAGTTCATGCTGTGATCGCGGATGCCACCGATGCGGAGGACGCGAAGCGAGGCGTTGACGAAGCTGTCCGGCGCTTCGGCACGATCCACATCCTCGTCAATAATGCGGGTGGCGCAGGCCGCTTCGGCTCCTTTGACGATCTTAACGACGATGAATGGCTCGGTGCTTATACGCTGAACGTGCTCTCGGCGGTCCGTGCCACTCGCGCTGCGCTGCCGCACATGCAGAAGCAGAAATGGGGCCGCATTATCAACATTTCCTCGGAGTCCGGCGTGCAGCCCGACCCCGTGATGCCGCACTACAACGCCGCCAAATCCGCTCTGAACAGTTTGACGAAGAGCCTCTCCAAAGCCTATGGCAAGGACGGCATTCTCGTGAACACGGTCTCGCCCGCCTTCATTCGCACGCCTCTGCTCGATGGCCTGCTCGCGCAGGAAGCGAAGGTCCGCGGCATCACCATGGACGAAGCGGAAAAGGCCCTCCTGCGAAGCTTTCGCCCCAACATTCTCCTTGGCCGCGCGGGCAGGTCCGACGAGACAGCGGGCATCGTCGTCTTCCTCGCTTCGGAGCAGGCATCGTTTATCACAGGATCGAACTATCGCGTGGATGGCGGCTCGGTCGCGAGCTTGTAACTGACCATTCACACACTCACTGCGCACTTGGAGGAAACTTCGCTCGGCCGCCGTGTCGTGCGGTAAAATGGCGGCCGGATGGTCTGGAGGGAAACATGAGTCTGACGACGAAGCCAACGCCAGCCGCAAAGGCCGATGCCCGAGCTGAGAATCCCCTCAAAGCCCTTACACGATTCGGCCAGTCCGTGTGGCTCGATTACATCCGCCGCGACCTGATGTCGACGGGTGAGCTGGCGCGCCTGATCGACGAGGACGGGCTGCGCGGCATGACCTCGAATCCTGCCATTTTCGAAAAAGCGATTGCCGGAAGCGCGGACTATACCCAAGCCCTGGGAGATCTCGCGAAGCAAAAGAATCTCGACGCCAAGGGAATTTACGAACACCTCGCCATCCGCGACATTCAGGACGCTGCCGACGCTCTGCGGCGCGTGTACGACCAGACCAAACGCCGCGACGGCTACGTAAGCCTCGAAGTCTCGCCCTATCTTGCGAATAAGACGCAGGAGACGATCGACGAAGCGCTGCGCCTGTGGAAAGCTGTCGCGCGCGACAACGTGATGATCAAGGTCCCCGGCACCGCCGCGGGAATTCCGGCGATCCGGGAACTGATCGGCCGGGGCCTGAACATCAACGTCACGCTACTTTTCGCGCAGGACGTGTACGAAAAAGTCGCGGAAGCATACATCGCGGGACTCGAGGATCTCGCCAAGCGCGGAGGGGATGTCAGCCGCGTCGCGAGCGTCGCGAGCTTTTTCGTCAGCCGCATCGATACGCTGATAGATGGCAAGCTCGCCGATCAGATCAAGAATGCGCCGGGCAGCGCCGATCAATCTCTCTGGCGCGGCCTCCAGGGAAAAGTTGCGATCGCCAACGCCAAGCTGACCTACCAGAAGTACAAGGAAATCTTCAGCGGCGGCAGGTGGAAGTCTCTCGCGGACCGCGGCGCGACCACGCAGCGCGTCCTCTGGGCCAGCACCGGCACGAAGAATCCCGCCTACAGCGACATACTCTACGTCGAGGAACTCATCGGTCCTGATACGGTGGATACGATTCCACCGGCCACGTACGACGCGTTTCGCAATCACGGCAAGCCGCGCGCCAGCCTTGAAGAGGGCATCGACGCCGCGCGCAAGACGATGCTCGACCTCGCCCGCGCAGGAATCTCCATGAAAGCCGTCACCGATCAGCTCACCGACGACGGCGTGAAACTGTTCGCGGACGCGTTCGATAAACTGCTTGCAGCCGTCGACAAACAGGCGAAGAACCCCGCAAACCGATGACCGACCATTTGCCGGAGCCTCTCGCGCAAGCGGTGAAGGCTACACTCGAGGACTGGAAAGCCCACGACAAGGTCCGGCGCCTCTGGGCGCGCGACGCCTCGCTCTGGAGCAACACCGACGAAAACAAGTGGCTCGGCTGGCTCGGCATCACGGAAGAACAAACTGCAAATCGCCAGAGCTTTCGGCAGATCGCCGAAGAGATTCGTGCGGCGGGATTCACGCAGGCGGTGCTCCTCGGCATGGGCGGTTCCAGCCTGTGCGTCGAAGTTCTGAAGCTCACGTTCGGCAGGATTCCCGGTTGTCCCGAGTTTCTGGTTCTCGACTCGACCGATCCCGCGCAAATCAAGACGCTCGAAGCGAAGCTGAACCTGGCGAAAACGATTTTCATCGTTTCGAGCAAATCGGGCAGCACTCTCGAGCCAAACATCTTTCAGCAGTACTTTTTCGACCGCGTGAAGCAGACTGCCGGAGCCGCCGAGGCAGGGAAGCACTTCATCGCGATCACGGATCCCGGCTCGAAAATGCAGAAGGTCGCGGAGGCCGCCGGCTTTCGCCACATTTTTTTTGGCCTGCCCTCCATCGGCGGGCGCTATTCGGCCCTCTCGAATTTCGGCATGATTCCCGGCGCGATTCAGGGTCTCGACATCGCGAAGTTTCTCGACCACACGGAACAGATGGTCCGCGCGTGTGCCTCCTCCGTGCCGGCGAATCAAAATCCCGGCGTCGTGCTCGGCGCGACCCTAGGCACCCTCGCAAAGCTCGGGCGCGACAAGCTCACGATTTTCACGTCGCCCGGCATTTCGGATTTGGGCGCATGGCTCGAGCAATTGATCGCCGAGTCCACCGGCAAGGAAGGCCACGGAATCATCCCCGTGGATCGCGAGCGGATCGCCCCGCCGAACGTGTACGGCAACGATCGTGTCTTCGCGTACCTGCGGCTCGAATCCGCACCCGATGCGAAACAGGACGCCGCCGTGGCGGCGATCGAGCAGGCCGGGCATCCCGTGATTCATATCGCCGTGCCCGACATTTACGATTTGGGACAGGAATTTTTCCGCTGGGAGATCGCCACGGCGGTCGCGGGCTCGGTGATCGGCATCAACGCGTTCAACCAGCCCGACGTCGAAGCGAGCAAGATCGAGACGCGCAAGCTGACCGAGGCATACGAGAAGTCCGGCTCGCTGCCGCCGGAGGCTTCAGTGCTCGAGCAGCACGGCCTGCAACTCTTCACCGACGAAAAGAATGCCGCGGAGCTGAAGCAAGCCGCAGGGCGCGACGCCACGCTCGCGGGCTATTTGCGCGCGCACATCGGCCGCCTTCGCGCGGGCGACTACTTTGCCGTGCTCGGCTACATCGAAATGAACGAAGCGCACGAATCGCAGCTCCAGGCAATTCGTCACGCGATCCGGGATACGAAGCGAGTCGCCACATGTCTCGGCTTCGGCCCGCGGTTCCTGCACTCGACTGGCCAGGCGTACAAAGGCGGCCCGAATTCGGGCGTATTTTTGCAGGTCACGTGCGATGATGCCGCCGACCTCCCGGTACCCGGCCAGAAATACACATTCGGCGTCGTGAAAGCGGCGCAAGCGCGGGGCGATTTTCAAGTGCTGGCCGAGCGCAACCGCCGCGCGCTGCGCGTTCATCTGGGGCTGGATGTTGCGCGGGGACTTGCACAGCTCCAGCAAGCAATCAGAAAAGCGCTGTCCTGAGAGCATCCGATTGGCTGGAATTCTTCCGCAAATTCCACTCGTGCTCGAAATCGAGCCATTCACGTGAAAACGCCTACATTTAGGGGAGACGCCGCTGATGGGATCGACTAATTCTGCAAAGGTGGCGGACGCAGCGCTCGGCTCACCGGCCAACCCGTGCGCGATGGTCATCTTCGGCGCGGCCGGCGATCTGACCAAGCGGCTGCTGATTCCGGCGGTCTACAACCTCGTTACCGGGAAACTGCTGCCCGAGCAGTTTGCCGTCGTCGGTGTCTCGATCGAGCCGTTCTCGACCGAGGAGTTCCGCAGGCAAGCAACGAAAGACATCCACGAGTTCGCCACTGGCGGCGTTGACGATGCTGTGTGGGATTCGTTCGTCAAGCGCTTCTATTACGTGTCCGGCGACTTCCAGGACCCCGTCCTCTACAAGACATTGGGTGACACCCTCGCTCAAGTCGAGAAAGAGCAAGGCACGCAGGGCAATTGCCTGTTCTATCTTGCGACGAGCCCGGTCTTTTTCTCTGTCGTCGCCGAGCAACTCGCCGCGGCTGAGCTCACCCGCCAGGAAGGCCCGAAGTGGAAACGCGTCGTGATTGAAAAGCCCTTCGGCCATGACCTTGCGTCGGCCGAGGCATTAAACCATGCCCTCGGGCAGGTCCTCGAAGAAAAGCAGATCTACCGGATCGACCATTACCTCGGAAAGGAAACCGTTCAGAACCTCTTGGCGTTTCGCTTCGCGAACGGAATCTTCGAGCCGGTGTGGAATCGCCGCTATGTGGACCACGTGCAGGTCACGGTCGCCGAAGAGCTCGGCGTCGAGCTGCGCGGCGGATACTACGAGACCGCCGGCGCGCTGCGCGACATGGTTCCCAATCACATCTTCCAGTTGATCACCCTCTCCGCTATGGAGCCGCCGATTTCCTTCGATGCCGACGCGGTCCATGACGAGCAGACAAAAATTCTGCGCGCGATTCAGCCGATCAGCCCTGAACGGGTCCTGGACCAGGCCGTGCGCGGCCAGTACGGCGAAGGCGCAATCGGCGGGAAGCGCGTTCCCGCCTATCGCAGCGAGCCCCATGTGGCGGCCGATTCGCAGACGCCGACCTACGTTGCCATGGCTCTGCACATCGACAACTGGCGCTGGGCCGGCGTGCCGTTCTATTTGCGCACCGGCAAGCGCATGTCCGAACGCATCACGCAGGTCGTGATTCAATTCCGCCGGCCACCGCTGGTTCTTTTTCGCAACACTCCTGTCGACAAAATTACGCCCAACCAGCTGGTGATCAACATCCAGCCGAATGAAGGCATCTCGCTGAGCTTCGAGGCGAAGATTCCCGGACCGGTGGTTCGTCTCGGCGCCGTGAACATGGATTTCCAGTATTCCGACTATTTCGGCACGACGCCTTCCACCGGATACGAGACGCTGCTCTACGATTGCATGCTCGGCGACCCCACGCTTTTCCAGCGCGCTGACATGGTCGAGGCGGGCTGGGCCGTCGTCCAACCGATTCTGGATGTTTGGAAGGCTCTTCCGTCGCGCGATTTTCCGAACTACGCCGCGGGCACATGGGGCCCCCAACAGGCCGACGAGCTTCTCCGCAGGGATGGACGCGAATGGCGCGATCCCACCCTCGCGGCTGGCCCTCGTCATCCCACTGGCACAGGCGCCTGAGGCCCCGGAGAACCCGCGTAGGCGGGTTTCTCGGGCTTTCGTCCTGGCACACGCTTCCTTTTTGTTATAATCCTGCCCGCAGTTCCGTGATACGGTTCACCGTTGAGTCATGGACTTTGACCACCTAATCACTTTTCTTGAGATTGCCAAGCAGGGCAGTTTTTCGCGGGCAGGGCAAAAACTCTACCGCTCGCAGCCTGCGGTGAGCGCGCAGATCCGCCAGCTTGAGCAGGAGTATGGGCAGAAGCTATTCGACCGCGTGGGGAAGTCGGTTCGCCTGACGGTTGCCGGCGAAACACTCCTCGAATACGCGAACAAACTGCTGATGCTCCGCAACGAATCCTTGCGGGCGGTTGCCGATCAGTCGAGCACGCCACACGGGACGCTCGCCATCGGGGCCAACGAGGCGACCTGCCTCTACGTCCTGCCCGACATCTTCGCAGAGTACAATCGCCGGTTTCCCGGCGTTCAGATCAGCATCTACCGCAATTTCAGCCACAAGGTGCTTGAAAAAGTCGAGGACGGCACGGTGGACGTAGGCATCGTCACCATGCCGGTGAAGTCGCCGAGCCTGAAGGTTCACTCCATCTTCCGGGACCGGCTGATGCTGATGGTCAGCCCGACGAACCCTCTCGCATCCCACAAAAGCGTGAAAACGAGCGACATCGCCGATCAGCCGCTCATTTTTCCCAAGACCGGCTTCACCCGCCAGGTGCTCGACAAGCAGTTTCGTCCCTTCCGTTCGCGGCTAAGGATCACGATGGAACTGGCGAGCGTTGGGATGATCAAGCGGTTCGTCGCCGCCGGGCTTGGCGTTTCGCTGATTAGCGAGGGTTTCGCGCAGGACGAACTGCGCGCGGGTCAGGTGAAGCTGATCCCCATCTCCGACATGGAAGTTTGGCGGGAACTGGGCATCGTTTACCGGCGCGACCGCACCCTGCCGCGCTCCGCCGCAGCCTTTGTGGCTCTCGTCCGCCATGGCGTTGGCGCCACCGCGCACGAGGTGGATGGCAAGTTCACGCACGCGCACAAGCGATAGCTGCGGCGTCTTTCGGACCACCAGCCTACTTTACCCGCTTCGCGACCAAATCCTCTTTCGCCGCGCCGGCCACGTCGCGAGTGAACTTGATTTCGTCCCCGGAAATCTTACCCGTGTACGTGATCACGAGCTTCTGGCCCTGGTAGTCCAGATTCTCGACGAACGAGACGTCGTCGCCCTTCACGACGCCATTCTGTATTTCGGATGTTCCATTGTCGGATTTCGCCGTGCCGGTGAGCTTCTCCCCATCGACCTTGAACGTGTACACGTAGTGCTGCTCGCCGACTTGCGTGTTAAATGTCGCGGTCCATTGCCCGCCGATGTCGGCGGCCAACGCCGGCATGCAAATCGCCACCACGAAGATCGCGAGAGCAACAGCCATTCGAAGTTTCATCGCGTAGTTTTCCTTTCGGAACTTTCACCATGCACCAACGCTCTCTTGTAGGCTGACGCAGGTGGATTGTCAATCAGGACGGGCCGCGGCATGTTCTGAAGTCCTGGCCCCACCAGAGCGTCGGCGCGGCTTTGGGCGACCACGACATGCAGACCGCCCGCGTCGCGTACCGCCGCTCATTGAATTGATGTACTATCCACGTATGTTTCCGTGACGCACGCGTGATTTGTATCCGCTCGCGCGGCTTGGGAGGACGAATATGGCGCAGTCTCAAGTACAGAGCACCCTGCACAATTCGTTGTGCACGGTGTTAAACCCTCTTGGCCAGCCCACCGGTGTCTTTGAACCATCATCCATGGCTCCGCGCCTCGACACCCTCGGTGGCAAGACTGTTTACCTTGTAGACGTAGGATTTGCGGGAGGGTACGAGTTCCTGGAAGAGTTGCGCGCGTGGTTTTCCCGAAACATGCCTGCCGTCGAAACGCTGCTCCGCCGGAAAAAGGGCAACATGTTTTTGGACGACCCTGAACTGTGGGCTGAAGTAAGGGACAAAGGGCACGCAGTCATCTTTGGTGTCGGCGGTTGAGACGGCTGTTCGGCGAGTGTCGCCGAGCACTGTAGGAAACTCGAACACGCCTACGGAATCCCCACCGCTCCCATCACGACCGCCCGATTCGCCGATTACATCGAGCGCGACTCGCGCAATCATGGAATGAACCTGCGCTTCAGCTTCACTCCTTATCCGGTCGTCGGAATGTCCAGGACCGTCCTACAGCGATACATCGAAGGCGCCGACCCCATTTCGGGAAAGCCCTTCGTGCCCGAGTTGATCGAGGCGCTTACCAAGCCTCTTACCGATCGCGAAAAGAAACCAGAGCGGGCCGGGAGGCCTGCGTCGGCCAGACTGATCGAGCCGAACACGGAAGAGAATCTGCGGCGGCTCTTCTTGGAAAACGGCTGGACCGACGGCCTTCCGATCATCTTGCCCACCGAAGAACGCGTGGCCGAAATGCTGTTGGGAACCAGCCACGATCCCGACGAGGTCGTCGGCCGGATGACGGTCACGACGACGCAGGAGAGGACGGAGTACACCGTCGAGAAAGTCGCGATCAATGCGGTGATGGCGGGAGCCCGGCCCGAACATTTTCCCGTGATACTCGCCATCGCCTCCACTCAGGAGCCCGCTTTTCCGAGCTCCACGACTTCCTTTGCGAGGATGGTCGTCGTGAACGGGCCGATTCGCGACGAGATCGGCATGAACTCGGGCGTCGGCGCGTTGAGTCCGTTCAATCTGGCGAATTCCGTTATTGGGCGAGCCTGGACGTTGATGAGCATCAATTTGGCGGACTCACGGTTGGGCGAGACCTTTATGGGTTCTCTCGGCCACAACCTCAATTACAACAACATGTGCTGCGCGGAGAACGAGGAGAAAAGCATCTGGGAGCCCTTCCACGTGCAAAAAGGCTTCAAGGCCGATGAAAGCGTCGTCAGCCTCTTCCGGGGATGGAGCGTCATCAACAGCATGGGCGCTGCGAATGCGGTTCGGCCGGCCGGCGAGGAGACGGTCATCATGCTGAAGGCGTTTCCCGGGCTGCGCTCGGCCGCTACTCTGGTGATGGATCCTCTGGTAGCCAAGGGCCTCAAGGACCAGGGCTTCAAAACGAAGCAAGAGTTCAGCCGGTGGCTTTCGGAGCATGTCAAGATACCCGCGGGACAATTCTGGGGCGCCGACATCATCTATGCTTTTGTTGCGCCGCAGGCGCGGCAGGGGATCGAACCCTATGCGTCCTGGTCCAAGCTGCCGAAAGACCAATTGATCACTCCCTTTCACGATCCAAGCCAGATCAACATCGTGGTTGTAGGCGGCGAAACGAACCCGCTTTGGCTCACTACCGATTTTGTGCACACTCAGAGCGTCTCGGTGGACAAATGGAGGCCGAAGGGCGGCGTTCGCCGCGACGCTCGGCCCCTCCGAATGCCCGTTGCTGCGGCCTGTAGTGACGGAACCTGCGGAATCGGGTAGCGCGACGCGCTCGGTTGCAACCAGCGCTGAAAGAACCGTTGTAACTTGCCGGCCGGTTTACGGCTGCTTGCGCAGCTGCTTGTACAGCTCGTTGGCGGCTTGAAACTCCTGCTCGAGATCTTTGCTGGCCAAATGCGTTCTCAGATGGTCCACCGCCTGCGCGATCCGGTCGAGCGCGCGCGCCGCGTTTTCCGTATTCGTCAGGAAAATATCGCGCCAGATCTCGTACGGACTCCCCGCAAGCCGCAACATGTCCTGTAGCCCCGGCCCGGCGAGTGTGAGCGGCATGCCGGTTTCGTCGGTTTCGTCGCGGACCACGCCCGCGAGCGCGACCGCAACAAGCTGGGGCAGGTGCGACACGATCCCGACCGCCCAGTCGTGCGTGTCCGCGTCGCACCAGACCGGCTGCGCGCCGATCCTGCGAACGATCTCCGCGAACTCCTTCACCCGCGGATCGGAGTCGCCCTCCAAACCGATCAGGGCGTAGGTTGCCCTGCGGAAAAGTTCCGCGTCTGCATTCTCCACTCCGGACTTTTCTTTCCCCGCCATGGGATGTCCGCCCAAAAAGCGCGCCTCGCCCCGAAAGTGTTCCTTCGCGGTGCGGCAAATAACCGCTTTTGTGCTGCACGCGTCGGTGACCAGCGCATGCGGCTCCGCGGATTTGGCTATCGTGGCGAGCGATTCGATAGCCGCTCCAATCGGTAGGGCGACGTACACCAGATCGGCGCCTCGCACGGCGCTCGCGAGATCGACCGCGGACTCGTCGATCGCACCGCGGGCGCGCGCCTGTTCCATCGAGCCGGCGCGGCCGTAGCCCACCAGTGAAATCTTGGGAAACTGTTTTCGCAGGGCGAGGGCGAACGATCCGCCGATCAGCCCTGTGCCAACGACGGCTACGCGACGGAAGGGCACTGTATTCGCCTTCGATCAGGTGAGTGGGATGAAGCCGCGGCCGATGGGCGGCGCGAGCGTGTACCGCCCATCGGGCCTGGCATTACTTCTTGCCTCGGGCTGCGGCTGTTGATTCCGGCTTGATCCACGACATCTGCGCGCGCAGCTCCTTGCCAACGGCCTCGATCGGGTGGTTCTTGTCACGCTCGAGCAGCTTCGCGTACTGCGGGCGTCCTGCTTGATTCTCCAGCACCCACTCCTTCGCGAATGCGCCGGTCTGGATTTCGTTTAGAATTTGCTTCATCGTCGCGCGGACGTGGTCGTCGATCACGCGGTTTCCGCGCGTAAGGTCGCCGTACTTCGCGGTCTCGCTCACGAACTTGTGCATCTCGGCGATGCCGCCTTCGTAGATCAGGTCCACGATCAGCTTGAGCTCGTGCAGGCACTCGAAGTAGGCCGACTCGGGCTGGTAGCCTGCATTGACCAGCGTCTCCCAGCCTGCCTGGATCAGCGCGCGCGCTCCCCCGCAGAGGACGGCTTGCTCGCCGAACAGATCCGTTTCTGTTTCTTCGGCAAACGTCGTCTGAATCACGCCCGGCCGCGTTCCGCCGATCGCGTGCGCGTAAGCGAGCGTGCGGTCGAACGCGTGTCCCGACGCATCCTGATGGACCGCGAGCAGGCAAGGCACGCCGCGGCCCGCTTCAAATTGACGCCGGACCAGATTCCCCGGTCCCTTCGGCGCGACCATCGTCACATCGACGTCTTTCGGCGGCGTGATCTGGCCATAATGGATATTGAATCCGTGAGAGAAGAGAAGCATCACTCCCGGCTTAAGGTTCGGAGCAATTTCGTTCACGTAAATCGCCGGCTGCGCCATATCGGGCGCGAGCATCATCACCAAGTCAGCCCCTTCGGACGCCTCCGACGGCGCGACGAGCTTCCAGCCGTCCTGCTCCGCTTGCGTCCAGGAGGGACCGCCGCGGCGCAATCCGACCACGACATCGAGCTTGCTGTCGCGGAGATTCAGCGCGTGCGCGCGCCCCTGGCTGCCGTATCCGACCACCGCAATGCGCTTTCCTTCGAGCGCTCGCGGGTTTGCATCCTTTTCCCAGAACATCTTCGCCATGTGTTTTCTCCTTAAAATTGCAAAATGTCTATGCGGCGCTCGTGATCGCGCCCTCGGACGCCGAGGAAACCAGCTTCGCGTACTTCGCCATCACGCCGCTCGTGTAGCGCGGCGCGGGCGCCTTCCATTGCGCGCGGCGCTCGTCGAGATTGGCCTCCACGTCCAGCCGCCTCGCGCGAACGTCGAGCGTGATCTTGTCGCCGTCGCGCACCAATGCGATCGGGCCGCCGTGTGCCGCTTCCGGCGCCACGTGGCCGACCATCAGCCCGTGCGTCGCTCCGCTGAACCGTCCGTCCGTGACGAGCGCGATCGAATCGCCGAGTCCCTGGCCGACCAGCGCGGCCGTGACCGCGAGCATCTCGCGCATTCCCGGCCCGCCCTTCGGTCCTTCGTAGCGGATCACAACCACGTCGCCTGGCTTGATCTTTCGCTGCTGGACGGCTTCGAAGCAACTCTCCTCCGAATCGAACACGCGCGCCGGGCCGCTGTGAAACACCCGTTCGTGGCCGGACAGCTTGACCACGCAGCCATCAGGAGCGAGCGAGCCGCGGAGAATCGCGAGGCCGCCGTCTTTCTTGATTGGATTCGCAAGCGGCCGGATCACTTCCTGGTTCGGAGTTTCGCGTGCGTCGCGAATTTCGTCGAATAGATTCTTGCACGAGACGGTGATGCCATCTGTCAGCAGGCCCGCTTCCTGCAATCGCTTGCCGAGCAGCCGCATTCCGCCCGCCGCAAACATGTCCGGCGCTGTGAAGCGGCCGCCGGGCTTGAGATCGGCAAGCACGGGAGTTCTTGCTGAAACCTTGTCGAACTCATCGATCGTGAATGGCACGCCGGCGTCGCGCGCGATTGCGAGCAAATGAAGCACGGCATTTGTCGAGCCACCCGTCGCGGCAACAGACGCGATGGCGTTGCGAAGCGATGCGAGAGTGATGATTTGCTTCGGGCGAATATCTTTGGCGAATAGCTGCATCACCAGCTTGCCGCAGTCGATCGCGGCTTGCGCTTTTCCCGGATGGATGGCCGGAATTTCGCTTGCTCCCATGGGCGAGATTCCCAGAAACGTGATCGCCGTGGCCATGGTGTTGGCCGTGAACTGGCCGCCGCACGCTCCGGCGCCGGGACACGCGACGTTTTCAAGTTCGCACACGTCCTTTTCGGTCATTTTCCCGGTGGCGTATGCGCCAGGCGCTTCAAAAACGTCCTGAATCGTCACATCGTGCCCGTGATAGTGCCCGGGCATGATCGATCCGCCGTAGAGCGATAGGGAAGGGAGGTTTAGCCGCGCGAGAGCCATCACCGTGCCGGGAATCGTCTTGTCGCAGCCGCAGATCGCCACCACGGCGTCAAACGCGTGGGAGCGCACGAAGAGTTCGATCGAGTCCGCGATCACTTCCCGCGAAACCAACGAGCCTTTCATCCCCTCGGTGCCCATCGTGATCCCGTCGGAAATCACGATCGTGTTGCACTCAATCGGAGTCCCGCCCGCGGCGCGAATCCCTTCTCTCACCTTGTCGGCGATGCCGCGCAGATGGGAATTGCACGGCGTCACGTCCGACCAGGTATTCGCGATGGCGACGAGCGGCTTCGCCAGGTCCGCGTCCGTCAGACCGGTGGCTTTCAACATCGCCCGTGCGGGCGCTCTTGCGATTCCTTTTTTGATTGCGTCGCTCTGCATCGCTGTTTGACCCGGATCCTCTCGTGCATCTGACAACGGAAGGGCGGGGTTTCAACCCCGACGTTGGAGAAGGCCAGAAAAACGGGCTTTAGCCCCTGAAGCCTTCGTTGTCCTCGACTCCAACAAAAAAGCCCCGCGACCTGTCTCCAGGTGCGGGGCGCATTCGCCTAAGCGTGGCTTAGACGGGCGGCCCCCACCCGATGATTACGTATACGGGATAGCTGATTCTTCGCGTCATAGAGTAGCGTCTCATCTCTGAATCGACAATCGCTTTCCTCTGCATCCAGCGGGGCTGCTTTCCCCGTGCGTTCGCAGGGCCGTCCGGCTCCACTTCCTAGTAAGCCCAATTCTGCGCAATAAGTCAAATTTGCACTCTTTGCAATCGGTATAACCCGTGCTTATATCGATCCCCGCCAAGGGAGTCCTGTTCTCGTTCAGAATGATTAGTGACACTCGGTAGAGTGTCGCTATGCAAATACGAAGGGGAAGGATACCCAAAGCGCGAGAGCTCTCGCGCTTTGGGTGCGAGCTGAGCCGGACTGGCCAACTCCGGTTGGCCTGGA
>DATNIN010000066.1:0-23914 GCA_035604415.1 Candidatus Acidiferrales bacterium | reverse complement strand
AGATCGGTCTCGGCAATCCAATAGGCCGCGTAGTCGCCGAGAAGCGGATCGCCTTTGGCGCGCGCGAGCCATTTCGCGGCCTGCGCGTAATTGCCCTTACCGTAGTCGAAGTAACCGAGCGCGAGCGCCGCTCGCATTCCGAGAGCGCCGGAAGATTTCTGCATGGCAATGTTGCTCATCTGGATGTAGGCCGGGGAGGGATTGCTCTGCTTCAGTGCGCGCGAAAGTTTCTCGAGCTGCTTCGCGGTGACGGCAGCTTTGCGCGCGGGCTCCGCTGCGGAGTTCGGGTGCGCGAAGCAGACCGAACACACCATCAACAGGAATCCGGCGAAGAGCGCGAGGCGGCCTGAAAATCTCATGGATACTATTTTACTGCCGCAGAACGGGCGAGGGATAGGGGTAGTCTCCGAGGGCCTGCGAATCGCCCTCGGCGAGGATCTCCACCAACCATTGGTGGAAGTAGTCCACAGGATGGTCCTGGATCGCGCGGAAGCGGCGGTCATATTCCTTGCGTGCTTTATCGAGTTCACTGCGCAACCGATGACAGATGTCCTTATTCTCACGGCCCAATCGAACGTCCTTGGGCCTCAATAGTTTGATGTCTTGCATGGCCACTTTGGCTACCCGGTTGGCCCGGCGGTGGAGGTCCTTCAGATCGTCCGACAGGCTGGCAACGTCGAAAGCCGGGGTTTCCACAACCTCAGCTTCTATTGGCGCCTCCGGCTCGGCGACTGCGGGCTCGTCGATCGCAACAGCATGCACGGGGATATCGACTGGCGCCTCCGGCAAGGGCTCTTCGCTCAGCTCCGGCTCGAGCTCCACGTGAACCGGGACGCGATGCGAGGGCGCCGGAGCGGGAGCCTCCTCGACTTCCGCTACCGCGGAGGCGCTTGCGCCTGCGCGCTCGTCCGAACCATGTTGCTCGCGCGGATTCAGCGCGACGGCCACGAAATTCGAGAGCACGGACAATCCCGCAGCGAGCGCGGACGCAGCCGTCTGCGCGCGGAGCATCGCAGGCAGAGCATTGCTGGGGCGGCTGGACGAGCACGCCGCGACGAGATCGGCGTACGCCTGGTGCAGTTCATCCGCCGTGCGTTGCAACGGAGCGAGATTATCGCGCAAGGCCCGAGAAACGGCCTCTTCGAGGGCCTGTTCGAGAGACTTTTGCCGCTCTTTCAAGGGTTTTCTACCTTTTGCGATTATGGAAACCGCATCTCGGGGTGTCAACGGACATTCCGCGCGCATGTTCCTGAGTATGCAGGGCATGCCCGCGCAGGGCGGCGGACGGGCTTCAGGTTTCGCTTGCCTTCCCTCGGACTGGTTCGTATCTTCGAGGCGCCAACCGGGAGTCCCCAAGCACATGTTGACGGCCAAGCAGATACAAGATCTCCTGAAGATGCAGCCTCTTCCGGTCGAAGGCGGATACTTCGTCGAGACGTACCGGTCGAAATTCACGCTGGTGCCGTCGTCACTTCCGCCTTCCTATCTGGGCGAGCGGGCGATTTCGACGGCGATCTACTACATGCTTACCGCGGACACCTTTTCCGCCATGCACCGGCTCAAAGGAGACGAGGTCTATCACTTCTATCTGGGCGATCCGGTCGAGATGCTGCTGCTGAAGCCGGACGGTACCGCGGAAGCCATTCTGCTGGGACAAGACATCGCGTCAGGGATGCGCCTCCAGTATGTTGTGCCGGCCGGGACGTGGCAAGGCTCGCGTCTCGCTCCGGGCGGGAAATACGCGCTGATGGGCACCACGATGGCGCCCGGATTTGATCCCCAGGATTACGAGCCGGGCAAACGCGAAGAGCTAAGTGCCAGATACCCCCCATACGCCCCGCTGATCGCTTTCCTGACGCGGTGAGGCGCTCCTGTTTTCGCTAGCCGCTCGATCCATCCACACGTTGTGAGCGCGAAATCAGCGCTCAGCAGGCACAAGCTGCAAAATGGTATAATGGGTTACCAACGGGGGCGACACGGTTTCGACGGAAGCTGTCGCGGCTCGAAGGCATGCCGGGCCCCACCTGCCCGCAATCGGGTGGAACAAGACAACTGGCAACTCACAGTTGGCTCTCGCAGCCTAACCAAAAGTAAGCTGCGCGTCTCCCCAGGCGTCACCTACGCGTTTGGGATGAGGCGTCACACAGTAGGCTGGCCATCGCGTTTCGGTCCGTAATGCGGCGGCGAGATCATCGGACTAGCCGGCGGCGCGTCTTGCCCGCTCTGAGCTCCATCGGCGAAACCTTCGGAACGGGATAAGCATGTAGTCTTCGAGTTGCAAGGCTTCTCGGACGGGGGTTCAACTCCCCCCGCCTCCACCATTTTTTCGCTTAGTGGAAAAATTGTCCTGAACGAGCCCGCTTTTTGGGCGAGTCGAAGGGCAAGAGTCAGCGACCAGCGGAGGCTAGGCCTTCGCCTGAACACGGCGTGACCGGGCCATTTTTGCGGCGATGAGGAGCAACAGCTTGCGGTCACCGTTTTCGATGTGGCCGAGAAGCTCACCCAAGCGGCCGAGAAGGCGTTGATCCTCCGGCGTGCTTTTGCTTGCAGCGCCGTTCGAGCCATTCCGATGGGGAAAAACGAGTATCTCGGGCGGCTGCTCGGAGTCGTGGAACAGTTGATAGAGTGGGACTTCCAGAGCCCTTGCGAGCTTCTCAAGGGTCTCGACAGTAGGCGCGCTGTGGCCGTTCTCAATCCGGGAAATGTAGGAGCGCAGAAGACCACTGCGCTTCTCAACCTCTCCCTGCGAGAGATGTTTCACCCCTCGCAAGGCTCGCAACCTCTCAGCTAGGCTCATGTATGATTCGCTCCCGTACTGTGAAATGCAACTGACACGATGAGACAGGCGCGGACCACCGCGGAGTTTCGCCAGGAAAAAGTGTTACTGGTCCAAAGCGCCATCCCGATGAAAGGCACAGGATAATTTCGTTCTGAAGTCTTCGTGGTCGATGGCTTCGAGAAAACGCTCCTCCGGTCATTTCAACGGATACAGCTTGAGCCAATCCGGGATTGCCTTGGAAAGCGCCGGCGAATTTTCGAAAAATAGCCGACTGCGCGTCTGCTTGAGCGTTTTCACCTGGACCGCGCAGGGTTGAAACGGGAACTGGCGGACGACCGATACAACCCACTCTTCATCTTTTGGCGGCTCGCCGACGCACGCGCGAATCGCGTGCTCGATGTTTCCCCTGGTGTCGGCATCCCAAAAGCCGTCAAAGTTCATTTTTAGCCCCATCGGGCGTCACGTCCCCGTTGCATGCCCCAGACCAACCCGGGCAATTGTCCTTTTGAGACAAAGTGCCCCACGCAGCATTAGCAGGGCAGTGATCCGCGATACGCGGGTCGGTGACGTGGATCACAGATTCGATCACCGACAGCGCGTCGATGATCCAGAAGCCCTACGACTCACAAAGTCTCAGCCAGATGATTCGGGGCGTGCTCGACCGCGACCCCGCGACCCTCACTGACAAGTGACCACGAACGGATTGCGATCGAGATTCGTCGAATACCTCCAACCTTGAGCTTCCACGGTCCCCGCAGAACTGCCCGTTTGCGCTCCGAGCTTTCTCAAATAAGATAGTGCGGTGAAGAACTCATCCGCTCGTAACGATCGCGGAGGGGTCTCAGCCGAAGGGGGAAAGATGACGGGAACAGTCCGCAAGAGTGCGTTGACGTTCGTGTTCGCCGCCGCAGCGTTGCTCGTTTCGGGCGCGTCGCTCCCGGCGCAGAAGTTTTCCAGCCCGATTCGCGTCGAGGTCGATATCACGCGCGCGCCGCAAAAGATTCTCCACACTCATTTGCAAATCCCCGTGCAGCCGGGACCGCTCGTCCTCTACTACCCGAAATGGATTCCGGGAGAACATATGCCCGACGGCCCAATCATCAACGTGGCCGGCCTCAAGTTCACGGTGGCGGGCAAGACCATCCCGTGGCGCCGGGACCTGCTGGATATGTTTGCGTTTCATCTCGATATTCCGCAAGACGCGACTTCGCTCGATGTGGACTTTGATTTTCTGCTGTCAGGCTCTCCGAACGGCTTCTCGGCCGGATCTTCCGCGACGGCCTTCCTCAACGTTCTGAGCTGGAATCAGGTGGTGCTCTATCCGCAGGGCTACGCGGTGAAGGACCTGACGTACGCGGCGAGCCTCCGGCTGCCGGAAGACTGGAAATTCGGGACTGCGCTGCACGTCGCAAAGCAGGATGGCGACACGATCGACTTCGCTCCCGTTCCGCTCAGCACGCTCGTGGATTCTCCCGTGATTTCGGGCCGGTATTTCCGCGCCATTCAGCTCACGCCGGGCGAGAATCCTCCGCACGAAATGGACATCGCCGCGGACAGCGCCGGGGCGCTCGCGATGACTCCCGAGACGGAAAAACATTTTCGCCAACTCGTCGCCGAAACGGGAGCTCTCTTTGGGACGCGCCACTACCGCGACTACCATTTCCTGCTCACGCTCAGCGACTCGGTGGCGCACTTCGGGCTCGAGCATCACGAATCGAGCGACGACCGCACGGGCGAGAAATTCCTGATCGATGAAGCGACCCGCATCGCCGACGCCGACCTGCTCCCTCATGAGTTTGTCCATTCGTGGAACGGCAAGTATCGGCGTCCCGCCGGCCTCGCCACCCCGGATTACGAGCAGCCGATGAAAGACGACCTGGTGTGGGTGTACGAAGGCCTTACCGAGTACCTGGGAGATGTACTCACGGCGCGCAGCGGACTCTTGAATGTGGACCAGGCGCACGCGGACTTTGCGCGTCTCGCTGCGACATTCGATCGCGAGCCGGGGCGCGAGTGGCGGCCGCTACGGGATACGGCAGATTCCGCGGTGTTCCTCTACAACGCCGAGCCGGAATGGTCCAACTGGCGGCGCAACGTGGATTTCTACGAGGAAGGCGAACTTCTCTGGCTCGACGTGGACAGCACGTTGCGCCGCCTGACCAAGGACCAGAAATCCATCAACGATTTCTGCCGGGTTTTTCACGGCGGCCCCGGCGGCGAGCCTGCCTTGAAGACATACACATTCGACGACATCGTTGCGACACTCAACGGCCTCGCGCCCTACGACTGGGCAGGCTTTCTCCGCACGCGACTCGATTCCACTACTCCCAACACTCCGATCGAGGCGATCGAAAACAGCGGGTGGAAGCTCGTGTACAACGATCGGCCGAACGAGATCGAGCAGAACAGGGAATCCGTGGGCAAGTCGGTGAACTTGCGATCCTCGATCGGTTTGCTGCTTTGGGATGACGGGACGGTAGCCGACGTCATCTACGATGGCCCCGCATTCAAAGCCGGAATCGGTCCGGGGATGAAGATTACGGCCGTTAACGGGCAACAGTACTCAGCCGGCGTGCTGAAGGAAGCGATCGCAGCCGCAGCATCAACCACCGCGCCCATTGAATTGCTCGTGGCAAACGGCGCGGAATTTAAGAGCTACCCCGTTGATTATCACGGTGGGCCGCGCTATCCACACCTGGAGCGTGACGCGAGCCGGCCCAATTACCTCGACGAGATCCTTCATCCGCTCGCGCCGTGACGCCCGCGTGATCCGGCGGCATGAGCGCCCTTAGATTCAGGGGGCGCGCTTTTTTCTGCGTTGTCGTTAGCAGGCCGACCCGCTTGGAAAACATACGCAGAAGTGCAATCATTTCTCCGCTTCTTTGAGGCGTGCTGTAGAGCGTCGTTGTGGAGGGAAAATGAACCTGAAGACTCGCGCTGCGATTGCGGTGATCGCGGTAACGCTCGCCGCGGTTGGGGCCCATGCGCAGGCGTCCGAGAAGCGCGCCATCACGTTCAAGGACCTGATCTCGATGCACCGCGTGAGCGATCCGCAGATTTCGCCCGACGACCAGTGGGTGGCGTACAGCGTGGCGACGCCGGACATGGAAGCGAACCGCCTCGTGCAAGACATCTGGATCGTTCCGGTCTCAGGCGGCGATTCCCGCCAATTGACGCACGACGGCAACGCCGAGCGGCCGCGCTGGTCGCCGGACAGCAAGAGAATCGCGTTTCTTTCTTCGCGCGACGGCGCTCCGCAGGTCTATTCGCTCCCGGTCGATGGCGGCGAGGCGGTTAAGGTCAGTTCCCTTTCGACGGGCGCGGACAACGAGCTGTGGTCGCCGGATGGGAAATGGATTGCGTTCGTTTCGAGCGTCTATCCCGATTGCAAGGACGACGCCTGCAACGCCGCGCGGGACGCGGAGAAAGCGAAGAGCAAGGTAAAGGCGCGCATTTACGAGAAGCTTTTCATCCGGCACTGGAACGCGTGGTCGGATGGCAAGCGCAGCCACCTTTTCGCCGTGCCGGCCGATGGCGGCGTTGCGCGCGATCTCACGCCGGGCGCGGACTACGATGTGCCGCCGTTCAGCCTCGGCGGGCCGGAAGCGATTGCGTTCTCTCCGGACGGCCAGGAACTCTGCTTCACCGCGAACGCCGACAAAGAGGAAGCCATCAGCACGAACGGCGACCTCTGGACCGTGCCCGTGAGCGGCGCGACCGAGCCCAAGCGGATCACCACGAATCCCGGCGACGATTGGGGGCCCGCCTATTCGCCCGACGGAAAATGGATCGCGTATCGCGCGCAGTTGCAGGCGGGCTACGAGAGCGACCGCTGGCGGCTGATGCTCTACTCGCGCAAGAACGGCAAGAGCGTAAATCGGACGGAAACGTTCGACCGCAACGTGGAATCCCTCGCGTGGTCGGCGGACAGCAAGACGGTCTACTTCCAGACGGAGGAGAAATTCGAGCTGCCGATTTACGCCGTCGCGGCAAGCGTCGGCGTGCCGAGGCGAATCCTCTCTCACGGCTCGAACGAAGAGTTCGTTCTCAGCCGCGATGGCCGCACGATCGTCTTCACGCGCACGACCCTCGCCATGCCCGCAGAGATTTTCGCGGCGAATGCAGATGGCACGGACGTCCGTCAGCTCACGCATCAGAATGGCGCGCTTCTCTCGCCGCTCGATCTGCCCGCGCCGGAGTCTTTCTGGTTCACGGGAGCCGAGGGCACGCAGGTGCAAGGCCTGCTGCTTCGCCCGCCGCATTTTGATCCCAAGAAAAAGTATCCGATGCTGCTCCTGATCCACGGCGGGCCGCAGGTGGAATGGGACGACGCATGGGGCTACCGCTGGAATCCGCAGGTGATGACCGCGCCGGGCTACGTCGCGCTTCTGATCAATCCGCGAGGCTCACCGGGCTACGGCAGCAAGTTCGAGCAGGAGATCAGCCGCGACTGGGGCGGAAAGGTTTACGAGGATCTGCGGATCGGCGTGGATACCGCGGTTTCGAAGTACCCGTTCATCGAGGGGTCGCGCGTGGCGGCGGCCGGAGGTTCCTACGGCGGCTACATGGTGGATTGGATCGCCACGCATTCGGGCCGATTCAAATGCCTCATCAGCCACGCGGGACCCTGGGATGAAGTCAGCATGTATGGCGGGACCGAAGAGCTCTGGTTCCCGGAGTGGGAGTTTGGCGGAACGCCGTGGGCCAACCCCGAGCTCTACAAGAAATGGTCGTCGAGCGAGTTCGCAGGGGCTCTCGGAAAATTCAAGACTCCGACGCTGGTGATCGCCGGAGAGCAGGATTATCGCGTGCCCTACACGCAGAGCCTGGAATTCTTCACAGCGCTCCAGCGGCAGGGCGTGCCTTCGAAGCTTATGATCTTCCCGGACGAAGGGCACTGGATTCTGAAGCCGCAAAACAGCGAGCTTTGGTACAAGACCTTCCTCGACTGGCTGGCAAGGTATCTGTAGCGGGGTCCCGAGGACTCCGTATTTCTTCGGATTGACACTCCCTACGCCAAGTAGCATCGTTGGCCCCTCTAATTCCCTCGGAGGGCTCCGATGCAGCCGTCGAGGCGCCACTGTATCTATGCATCGTTCGCGCTGCTGGCATGTTCTTGCTGGCCTCCGCGAGCGCTTGCCGACACTCTGACCATCACCAGTTCGCCTCCCGGCGCGACGGTCGAAATCAACGGCCTTGTCGCCGGCACGACGCCTTACAAGACCGAAGTCCCGGGTGGGTATTTTCATAAGACCCACTCCGTGTTCGGCTCGCGCCTCGACCATTCGATGATGGTGCGAATTTTGATGGATGGCTATCTGTCGCGGCAGGTCACGCTGACCGATGGGCCCTTCGAGTGGGTGGCTGTCACAGGGCGCCATCACGGGAACTACTTCCTGCTGAAATCGACCCATTTCGAAATCAAGCTCGAACCCGTCTCGTACGCCGGCACGCCGGTCGAGACGATCGACGGCGAGGGGCCGCTGCGTCCGGTTTCGGCTGCGGCACTTCGGCCGGACGGCCGTGAGGCGCGCGCCGATGCCGGCAGCGTAACAATCGCCTCGGACCCGCCCGGCGCCGACATCTATGTCGATGGGAAATTCGTGGGACAGACTCCCTCGACCCTCCATCTGGCCAGCGGCCCGCACCGCATCGAAGTGAAATCGCAGGGCAAGCAGGGCTGGGAGCGCAATCTCGAAGTCCTGAAAGACAGCCAGCTCACACTGCACCCCGTTCTCGAGCAGTCTCCGTAAGTATCCTCGCGCGGCTTACGCCTCCGGAGTGACGCCGCGCGTCCCGACAAAGCTATCAACACCGCACAGAGCGCAGAATCGAAGTTGACATCTCCGCGGGTAACTTCTGTAATGAACTGCATCCAACTCATGCGCACTCCGGCTCCATCTTGGCCGTGACACACTCCGGCGAAAGCCCCGCGCCCCGAAGCGAATCGCGGCGCTACGCATTTCTGGTTGCGGCGGGAATTTTCCTGAGCCGCATCGCCGGACTGATTCGCGACCGCGTGTTCGCGCACTATTTCGGCAATTCCGACGCGGCGGACGCGTTCCGGGCGGCGTTCCGCATTCCCAATGCCCTGCAAAATCTGTTTGGCGAAGGCGTGCTTTCGGCGTCGTTCATTCCCGTGTACGCCAGCCTGCTGGCGCGGGAGGACGACGAAGAGGCGCGGCGCACCGCCGGGGCCATTGCGGGCTTGCTCGCTCTGACGACTTCGATCCTGGTGCTGGTCGGCGTCGCCACCACGCCCTATCTAATCGAAGCGATCGCGCCGGGCTTTCACGGCGAAAAGCGCGAATTGACGATTCGCCTCGTGCGCATTCTCTTCCCCGGGGCCGGACTCCTCGTGTTCTCCGCGTGGTGCCTGGGAATTCTCAACAGCCATCGCCGATTTTTCCTCTCCTACACGGCGCCGGTGATCTGGAACGCGGCGATGATCGCCACGCTGCTGGAATTCGGGCGCCGCTATCCGCAAGCGCCGCTCGCGGGAATCCTGGCGTGGGGCTCGGTCGTGGGGAGCGCGCTGCAGGTCGGAGTTCAGTTGCCCGTCGTGCTGCGGCTCTTGCGCAGGCTGCGCCTTTCGCTGAGCTATCAAGCGGAGAATGTGAAGACGGTCGTGCGCAATTTCTTTCCCGTCTTCATTGGCCGCGGAGTCGTGCAGATTAGCGCCTACGTGGACGTATGGCTCGCGAGCCTGGTGCAGGTCACCGGCGCCGTCTCCGCGCTGTCGTACGCGCAGACGCTCTACACGCTGCCCGTGAGCCTTTTTGGGATGTCCGTATCGGCGGCCGAGCTGCCGCAGATGTCCGGCGCAATCGGCGGTGAAGCGGAAGTGGCTGAGACGCTTCGCGGACGGCTCAACGGCGGCCTCCGCGAGATCGCATTTTTCGTGGTGCCTTCCGCTGCCGCGTTTCTGATCCTGGGCGACGTGATCGTCGGGGCCATCTACCGGACCGGGCGTTTCGTGCAAGCGGATGTCACGTACGTCTGGGGCATCCTCGCGGGCGCGACGGTCGGCCTGCTCGCGTCGACGCTCGGGCGGCTGTATTCCTCCACCTACTACGCGCTGCGCGACACGCGCACGCCGCTGCGTTACGCCATCGTGCGCGTGATCCTGACGACGGCTCTGGGCTATTTCGGCGCGATCACTCTTCCGCCCATGCTGGGGCTCGAAGCGCGCTGGGGAGTCGCAGGCCTCACGATTTCCGCCGGAATTGCGTCATGGGTCGAGTTCCACCTCTTAAGGCGTACGCTGAATCGCCGGATCGGCGCGACGGGACTTCCCGGAGAATATCTCGTGAAGGTTTGGCTCGCGGCTCTCGCGGGCGCGGGGATCGGGTGGGCGATCCGCCACTTCTTCTGGCATCACTCGCCGGTTCTTCTGGCGGTTATGGTCCTGGGACCGTACGGTATGATCTATCTCGGCGCGGCTTGGATGTTGGGAATTCCCGAGGCGCGCGCGTTTCTGGGAAGAATCACCACGCGGACAAGATCGCGCAGTTAGAGAGCCTGGATCCGCGTTTGCGCCGGGCTGGGAACAAGCGCAGTAACGCGTGGCGCTAAAATTTGTAGACGAAGCTAATGGAAGCTTGCGGGCTGTACTGATACGTGCCGAAAAAACGCGTTCCGATCATGTCCGCCGACACGCGATAGGCAATTTTCGAGTGTTTCGGTCCGAGATCGGCTCCGCCACCGACTACGTAGGTGAATGCCGACTGGCCGCCGAACGGCGTCTGCGGCAGGAAGTGGCCTACCCCGACCAAGCCGTGAGCCCACAATTCTATTGCGCGGGGCGCCGACCACCGGAACCGCGGCCCGCCCATTATGAGCGCCAACTTTGAGCTGACGCCGCCGATTGATCCCCATCCGCCCTCGAATTCGCCATCCGCGCCAATCCACTTTCCATGAGGGTAGTAAACCATCCCGATGTTGATAGCGTTCATGTTCGTGGTCACTTTCGGGACGACGTAGAAACGGACAAACGTGTAACCGCCCGACACCTGCCAGTTATAGTTTTGGAACACGCCATACACGCTCGGCTGCTGCGCTGCGGGCTGGCTCGACGGCTGCGCGAGCGCAGGCGACAAGCCCAGCGTCGCTGCATACGGCGTTCCGGGATCGGCCGATGCGAGGAGCGTAGAATCCTGCGGATTCACCTGTGCCCCTGCGCCAGCTGCAAAAAGAAGGATCACCCCAAGCAGAAATGCAGTGTATCTCATCGCCTATCTCCCCTCAGCGTCCCCCGCCTCTCGCCTTCCTCTCTCACTTTGAACGAGAGCGGGTTGGCGTGTCCATCCTAAATACAAAGGTGTGAGGGAGAGAGTTACCTATAGGTTGCCTCATTCATCCGGCAGAGCACGCGATGATGGCGCTGTATTCCCGGTGGTACAAAAGCTCAATCCGGTGTGGGTGCATATGTTAGAATTAGGCGATTCTGGAAGCGCCGAAGTTTGCTCGGGTCGGATGTATTTGATTCATACGAAGTTAGAGGCTGAAACGGATGAGCAATAAGCAGCGCTGGGACGCCGACCGAGCCTTATCCCTGATACGGGAATTGGAGCATCTGCCCGGGGCTCTCCTGCCGATTCTGCACGCCCTGCAAGACGAGTTCGGCTACGTGGACAAGGCTGCAATTCCGCTCATCGCGGAGGCGCTCAATCTTTCTCACGCCGAAGTGCACGGCGTGATCAGCTTCTATCACGACTTTCGCCATCATCCTTCCGGAAACCATGTTCTGAAGATGTGCCGCGCCGAGGCTTGCCAATCGATGGGCTGCGACAAGACGATCCGCCACGTCGAAAATCGCCTAGGAGTTCATCTCGGCGAGACGACCGAAGATGGCAGCTTCACCGTGGATGCCGTCTACTGCCTCGGCAATTGCGCTCTTTCGCCCGCGGTCATGCTCGATGGCAAGCTGTACGGCCGCGTATCGCCGGAAGTCGCCGAATTCCTGATCGATAGCGCGCAGAGGCACGCATGAGCGTCAGAGTTTACGTCCCATGCGACGCCGCGGCCGTTTCGGTCGGCGCGGATGCCGTCGCCAAAGCGATCGCGGACCAAATTGCATCGCGGCGGCTGGGAGCGACTTTGGTCCGCAATGGTTCGCGCGGCATGTTCTGGCTTGAGCCGCTCGTCGAGGTCGAGACGCCGCAAGGCCGCGTCGCGTATGGCCCCGTATCGGCGGATGCTGTTTCCGGTCTGTTCGACGCTGGATTTCTGGAGGGCAAACCTCACGCTCTTCGTCTGGGCCCCACCGAAGAGATTCCATTTCTGAAGCACCAGGAGCGGCTGACCTTCGCGCGTTGCGGCGTCACCGACCCTCTTTCGCTTTCCGACTACATGAGCCACGGCGGTTACCGCGGCCTCGAAAAAGCTCTCAAGCTCACGCCGCAGGCGATCGTGGAAGAAGTCACGAACTCCGGACTTCGCGGGCGTGGCGGCGCGGGATTCCCCACCGGAATCAAGTGGCGCACGGTTCTGAACGCTCCCGCAGACCAGAAATACATCGTCTGCAATGCGGACGAGGGCGACAGCGGCACATACGCCGATCGCATGATCATGGAAGGCGATCCGTTCGTGCTGATCGAAGGCATGACCATCGCGGCCATCGCCGTCGGAGCCACGAGCGGATACATCTACCTTCGCTCCGAGTACCCCCACGCATTTCGCACTCTGAAGCGCGCAATCGCGATCGCCCATAACAAGGGCTATCTCGGCGCGAATGTCGCCGGGAGCGGGAAGAGATTCGATCTCGACGTGCGGCTTGGCGCCGGGGCATACATCTGCGGAGAGGAGACGTCGCTGCTCGAAAGCCTCGAAGGAAAGCGCGGCCAGATTCGCTTCAAGCCGCCGCTGCCCGCCATTGAGGGATTGTTCGGCAAGCCGACGGTGGTCAACAACGTAATCTCGCTGGCGACGGTACCGATCATCCTCGACAAAGGCGGCGCGTATTATCGCGACTTCGGCATGGGCAGATCTCGTGGCACGCTGACGATCCAGCTTGCCGGGAATATCAAACACGGCGGGTTGGTGGAGAAAGCATTCGGTCTGACGCTACGCGACGCAATTTACGATTTCGGCGGCGGCACGGCCTCCGGGCGCCCGCTGCGAGCCGTGCAGGTCGGCGGACCCTTGGGCGCTTACTTTCCGGAGTCGCTTCTCGACACGCCGCTCGACTATGAGGCGTTCATCGAACGAAAGGGCATGCTCGGGCATGGCGGAATCGTGGTGTTCGACGATACGGTGGATCTCGCCCGGCAAGCGCGCTTCGCGATGGAGTTCTGCGCGGTCGAAAGCTGCGGCAAGTGCACGCCATGTCGCGTCGGCTCGACGCGCGGCGTCGAGGTAATCGACAAGATCATCGCCAACCAAGACAGGACGCAGAATCTCGAGCTGCTCGGCGATCTGTGCGAAGTGCTGACGGACGGCTCGCTCTGCGCGCTCGGGGGACTCATCCCCTACCCCGTGCAGAGCGCGATTCGTCATTTTTCGGAAGATTTTCAGAAGCCGGCGCCTCCTCCGCCGGCAAGCGGGTCCAACAAGGCTCAGGAGACACAATCATGGCGCTGATTCGAGAAGTCGATTACGGGACGCCGAAGCACATTTTCGACACGCTCGTGTCGCTGGAGATCGACGGCAAGCCGGTCACCGTGCCGGCCGGCACGTCGCTGATGCGCGCGGCGGCCGAAGCGGGTGTGCAGATACCCAAGCTCTGCGCCAGCGACAACCTGAAGGCCTTCGGCTCCTGCCGACTCTGCCTGATCGAAGTGGAAGGACGGAAGGGTACGCCTGCCTCTTGCACCACTCCCGCCGAAGCCGGCATGAAGGTGCGGACACAATCGCCCAAGCTCGCCAAGCTGCGCCTGGGCGTGATGGAGCTCTACGCTTCGGATTTTCCGGCCGAATTGCTTGGCAGCTCCGCGGGCGTGAACTCCGAGTTTCAGGAGATGGCCGCAGCCGTAGGATTGCGAGAGGTCCGCTATGGCCGATCCGGCAAGAATCATCTGAACAGCGAAAAAGACGAGTCGAATCCCTATTTCACATTCGATCCCGCGAAGTGCATCGTCTGTTCGCGTTGCGTGCGCGCGTGCGATGAGGTGCAGGGCACTTTGGCCCTGACCATCGACGGGCGAGGCTTTGCTTCCCACGTTTCGGCCGGTGACAAGCCCTTCCTCGAATCGGAGTGCGTCTCCTGCGGCGCGTGCGTGCAGGCTTGCCCGACGGGCAGCCTTCTGGAAAAGACGGTCATTGCGAGAGGCCAGCCGGAGCGCAGCGTGGTCACCACGTGCGCGTACTGCGGCGTCGGGTGCTCCTTCAAGGCCGAGTTGCGAGGCGATGAGGTCGTCCGCATGATGCCGTTCAAAGACGGGATGGCGAATCACGGCCACTCGTGCGTGAAGGGCCGGTTCGCGTGGGGCTACGCAACGCACAAGGACCGCATTACGAAGCCGATGATCCGCGCCAAGTTCACCGATCCGTGGCGCGAAGTGAGCTGGGAAGAAGCTATCGGCCACGCCGCCAGCGAATTCAAACGCATTCAGGCAAAGTACGGGCGCGATTCGATCGGCGGGATCACTTCTTCGCGCTGCACGAACGAAGAAACATACCTGGTCCAGAAAATGGTCCGCGCCGCGTTCGGCAACAACAACACCGACACGTGCGCGCGCGTCTGCCATTCGCCGACGGGCTATGGCATGAATGCGACGCTCGGCACCTCCGCCGGAACTCAGAACTTCGACTCGATCGAAGCGGCCGACGTAGTCATGATCATCGGCGCGAATCCCACCGACGCGCATCCCGTTTTTGCCTCGCAAATGAAACGCAGGCTGCGAGAGGGCGCCCGGCTCATCATTCTCGATCCGCGCCGTATCGATCTCGTAAAATCCCCCCACGTCCAGGCGGACTACCATCTGCCTCTGCTCCCCGGCACGAACGTGGCGATGATCAACGCCCTCGCGCACGTCGTAGTAACGGAAGGCCTGGTGGACGAAGCTTTTGTGAAGGAGCGCTGCGACCTCGAGGCGTTCGAACAGTGGCGCAATTTCGTCGCGGAAGAAAAGAACTCTCCAGAGGCGATGGAAAAATTCACTGGCGTGCCTGCGGCCGATGTCCGCGCAGCGGCCAGGCTCTATGCGACCGGCGGCAACGGAGCGATCTACTACGGCCTCGGCGTGACCGAACACAGCCAGGGATCAACCATGGTAATGGGAATGTGCAATCTGGCGATGGCAACCGGCAACTATGGCAAGAAAGGCGTTGGCATCAATCCTCTCCGCGGACAGAACAACGTGCAGGGCTCCTGCGACATGGGCTCATTCCCTCACGAATTCCCCGGATACCGTCATGTCTCCCAAACCGCTGTGCGCGAATCGTTCGAAGCCGCGTGGAAAGTGCCACTCCAGTCCGAGCCCGGGCTGCGCATTCCGAACATGATCGACGCCGCCGTGGACGGTACGTTCAAGGGCATCTACATTCAGGGCGAAGACATCGTTCAGTCTGACCCGAACACGCAGCATATCTCCGCTGGTCTGGCCGCAATGGAATGCGTCGTCGTCCAGGACCTTTTCCTGAATGAAACCGCGAGCTACGCGCACGTGTTTCTGCCGGGAGCATCTTTCCTCGAAAAGGATGGGACCTTCACGAACGCCGAGCGGCGCATCAGCCGCGTGCGGAAGGCGATTCCGCCCATGGCAGGCTTGGCCGACTGGGAAGCCACGGTGGCGCTCTCGAAAGCGCTGGGCTACCCGATGCACTACAACCACCCTTCTGAAATCATGGACGAGATAGCCCGGCTCACTCCGACATTCGCGGGCGTCAGCTTTGAGAAAATCGACCGGCTCGGCAGTATTCAGTGGCCTTGCAATGACAAGGCTCCCGAAGGCACGCCCGTGATGCACATCGGCAGCTTCGTCCGCGGCAAGGGACGGTTCATGATTACCGAATTCGTGCCCACCGACGAGCGGACGACCGGCCGTTTCCCGCTGATCCTGACCACCGGGCGCATCCTTTCGCAATACAACGTCGGCGCTCAGACCCGCCGTACGCCCAACAACGTCTGGCACGATATGGACGTGCTCGAGATTCATCCGTCCGACGCGGAGAACCGCGGCATTAAGGAAGGCGACTTGGTTTCGCTCGCGAGCCGCTCGGGCGACATCACGCTCCCGGCCCGCATTTCGGAGCGCATGCAACCGGGCGTCGTCTATACCACTTTTCACCATGCCATGACGGGCGCGAATGTCGTCACCACCGAATTTTCGGACTGGGCTACGAATTGTCCCGAATACAAGGTGACGGCGGTACAAGTTCAGCTCGCGAGGCACATATCCGAATGGCAGGAGCACTATCGCGAGACGCGCCGCTTGACCACGCGGATCGAGAAAGAATCAACCGCAAACGACTGAGCCATGGAATCCGAAAACATGGTCCACATGGCGAATCAGATCGCCCTTTTCTTCGCGAGCTATCCCAAAGATGAGGCCGTGGCCGGCGTCACGGACCATTTCCAGAAGTTCTGGGAACCGCGCATGAGGAAGCAGATCATCGAGTACGTCGCGCACGGCGGGGGCGGGCTGCACGAACTCGCCCTCGAAGCCGTGAAACACCTCCAATAAACTAGTCCGATTCCTTTCCGCAAGCGCGCACCCGGCTAGTTCCCTTCTTTTCGGCCTCCGACTAACTGCGATTCCCGTTTGCAGAATTCCACGATGCGCGCCTCGGACCAGAATCTTTCCTCGCCCGTTTCCTGCGAGATGAATCCGCAATGCCCGCCGTGGCGCGGAGCGATGAGTTGAATGAGGGGATTGCCGCGGATCGCAGCGTGCTCGAACGTGGAAAATGGAACGAAGGGATCATCTTGCGCGGTCAAAATCAGGGTGGGCCTCCGGATCGCCTCCAGAACGTGCATGGCGCTCGAGCGAGCGTAGTAATCGTCCGCCCCTTCGAAGCCGCAGAAGCGCGCGGTGATGAATTCGTCAAAATCGCGCACGGTCCGGATGCGGCTCATCTGGTCGCGCGAATAAATCCCGGGGAAGAGCCGCGCCTTCCGCCGCATGCGGCCTTTAAGCCCCCGGACGAAATGTCTCTCGTAATGGAAATTCCGCGGCTCGCCAAGCGCGTCCACGCAGGCCGCCAGATCGAAGCAAGGCGCCACGGCCACGAACCCGCGCAGCTCCCTGGGCGCGGACTCTCCAAATTCGCCCGCCATCTTCAGCACGAGGTTTCCGCCCATGGAGAATCCTACCGCGAAAACTTCCGGCAACCGGTCGCGCTCGATGAGTTCGAGCAGGACCGCGCGGATGTCACCGCTCCGGCCTGAATGGTAGAGCGTCGGCGTCAAACTTTCGGTGCCGCCGCAATTCCGCTGGTTCAACCGCACCACGTTGAAGCCCGCGATACCTGCTTTCTCGGCCGTGCCCAGCATGTATCCGGAATCGCTCGATCCTTCGAGGCCGTGCAGCAAGACGAGCGTGGGATGCTTGCGCGGCTCCGCCTGCCAGTGGCAATCGCCGCGCACCTGCGTTCCCGACTCGACCTCGAAGAATCGCGGCGTGCTCGCGGACAGCTGCGGGCAGCGGCGTGGCATGAACGCCGCTGCAATGGTCATCACGTGAGCATTGCGAAGGGCCTTGTGCGGTTGAAAGTCTTTCACTGCATCTTATGGTAGGCACTGCGAGGCTCGCGCGCAACTCTGGCGGGAACGTCAGGCGACAGGGGAGCGAAGGCGCGCGCGGGGGCGCAGTGTGGAGGAAACGCAGCCTAGCCGAAGATTCGGAGCCACGCCCATTCGAGCATCGCCATCCCGGCAAATCCGGCAGCGAGGTACGCAGCCAGGTAGAGAACCAGGAAAGCACCGGCGGTGATCGAATTCTTTAGCGTGGGCCGCTCCGGCAGTGACGCCGGAAGCTCCTCAACCATGCTGCGGGACCGGACGGCGACAGGCGGCAGGAAGCTGCTGACCGCCTCGCCCATTCCATACTGATCGCTCATGGCACGAGTGTATCCAGCGCCCGGACATCAATCCAATTCAAGTTTGCGTTCGAACGAATCACTTTTCGAGATAGATGGCCTGCCGGCCCTGCTGCCCGGGCGGAATTCTTGTACAGGATTTCTGACCAATTACGGCCTGGCGCTCTTGCCTTTCTGCCAAAGCTCCGCGCTGGCCAGGCGCGCTCCCTCCACCAGCGCTTCAAATTTCGCCCACATCACGGACGGGGCCACACGTTGGATGAAATGGGCCTGAGCGAAGCCGCAGTCGGTCCCCGCAATCACATTCTCACGCCCCACAAGACGCGCGAACCGCAAGATCCGGTCAGCCACGAGACGCGGATGCTCGACGGTGATGGTGTGGTGAGTGACGACGCCGGGAATCAGAATCTTTCCCTCGGGAAGCTTCCTCGTTTCCCAGACGCGCCACTCGTGTTCGTGACGCGGATTGGCCGCTTCGATCGAGTACGCACCGGCGCGCACGCTGAGGATGAAACCCACAATCTCTTCGAGCGGCGCATCGGACAGATGAGGCACGTGCCAGCTGCCGAAGCAGACGTGGTACCGGACGCGATCCTCGGGAATTCCCTCGAGCGCGTGATTCAAAGCCTCGATGCGCAGCCCGGCCCACTGGCGATAGTCTTCCGGGCTCTTCTCGACAAAGTGATCGTACATGTTGGCCAGGACCGCATCGTCCACCTGAACGATCAGCCCAGCCTCATGAATTGCGCGATATTCTTCGCGCAGAGCGTCCGCGATGGCGTACACGTATTCTTTCTCGGTCGGATAATATTCGTTGACGCCGTCGTATGCAGAACTCGCCGGTGCGACGACCGGGAGAAACGCCTCCTCGACTTTCACCGAGCCCAGCGCTGCTTTCAAGTTGCGAATATCGCGGTCGATGCTGCTGCGGTCGCGATATTTGATCGGCCCGACACACGCTTCCGTTGGAACGCCTGCCGCCATCCACGGGAATTCGGCTGCCATCACGTCGGGAAACCTTTCACGGTCCCGCCCCAGCCAGAAGACCGGCCGCAATTGCTCGGGCCGGTGCTCGAAGCCGGTGATTCGCTCAAGAATATAGTTCGACCAACTGGATTTTCCGTACTCGCCGTCGTTGACAATGTCGATGCCGGCCTTCGCCTGCATCCGCACCACCTCGACGACGGACTCTTTCAGAAAATCGTCGTAACGTTGCTTGTTTTCCGGCGATTTATCCGCGGCCGCCGCGAGATCGCGGAGCTGTTGCGGACGAATCAAGCTGCCGACGTGCGTTGTGAGAATTCGATTTTCACTTCGCTTCATGAATTAGGCACCGATTTCCGCCGCACCGCTCGGGATCGAGACGTCGCGACTGCTGGGGCTACGATGGGTTCCAATGTGGCAAGAATTTCTTCCCGACGATCTTCGAACCACGGCGGCAGATGAAGATTGGTGCCCAACTGATCCGCGCGTTCGTCCTTCTCGAAGCCTCCGGGAACGTTACAGCAGCACTCGACCAAAATGCCGCCGGGCGAGCGGACATACATGGAGTGGAAGTAAAAGCGATCCTTGATCTCCGACGCGTCCGTATAGCCGAGCTCTTCGTAAATCGCCTTCTGGGCGGCAAGCGCGTCATCGTCGGCAACCCAGAGCGCGAGATGGTGGACTGTACCCGCGCCGAAAGTCCAGCTGCCTGGGAGGCGGTCAGGCTCTAGCAAAAGCGTCAGAGTCTTATTCGCGCCGCCGGTTCCGATTTCGAAACGGTGGTACGCGCCGTCCACGCCGATTTTCCGGAAGCCTAGGGCCTCGGTGAGAAACCGCTCCTGTTCGCTGACATCGCGCACCGAGAGGACCGTGCCGTGGAAGCCGTGAACCGATTCGGATTGGGCGATTTCATCGGTCGTCCAGCCGATTCTGGCGTCGTCTTTGTCTTCGAGCACCTCGAAGCTCAAACCGGCAGGATGGCTGAAGCGAATGAAATGTTGCCCAAAGCGTTCTTCGATGGGCCCGTGCTCGACCTTATGGCGATCAAAATGTTCCCGCCAGAAAGGCAGCGATCCTTTGGAAACGGTGTACGCGATCGACTGGACCTGGCCCGAGCCGCGCTTGCCCTCGAGGCGGCTGTACGGAAACGTGGTCATGATCGAGCCTGGCTCGATGTTCGCATTGGAGTAGTACAGGTGATAGTGCGGGAATCGGCCGTCCATTAGGACGGTTTGTTTCGCCAGACGCTGACCCACGATGCCTGTAAAGAAATCAACGTCTTGCTGGGCTCCACCGGCGCAGGCCGTGATGTGATGATATCCGGTGGCGGGATAGTTCATACGGCTCTCCTCATACCGGAAGCGCCCGTTTCCTGGCCCCACACTTCGTTTGCGACTTCGACGACCAAGCGCAGCTTTGCCATTTGTTCGTCTTCGGTCATACGGTTGCCCTCGGTCGAGCTTGCGAAACCGCATTGCGGGCTAAGCGAGAGCTGGTCGAGGTCGATGTACTTGGCCGCTTCGTCGATGCGGCGCTTCAGCATGTCCTTAGATTCGAGTTGAGGAAGCTTGCTCGAGACGAGCCCGAGCACGACCGTCTTGTTCTTTGGCACGAAGCGCAACGGCTCGAAATTGCCTGCACGCGCGGTTTCGTATTCAAGGAAATAGGAATCGACGTTAACTTTGTTGAAAAGAACGTCCGCAATCGGATCGTAGCTTCCCTCGCCGAACCAACCGCTCTGGTTGTTTCCCCGGCACAGGTGCATCGCCAAGTGAAGCGAAGGCGGACGATTGGCGAACGCGCGATTAATCATTTCGGGATAAAGCTCGTTCAGCGCGTCTTGAGGATCGTCACCACGAGCCTTCATCATCCCCTGAAACTTTTCGTCGCACAGCGTTGCCATGGGCGGATCGTCCACTTGCAGATACCGGCAGCCCGCCTCGTACAGCGATCTCATCTCCTTCTGGTACGCATCGGTGATGTCTGCCCAGAAAAGGTCCATATTGGGATAAGCGCTCTTCCGAATTGCCGCGCTTCCGCACGTGAAGTGCAGAATGATCGGCGAAGGGACGGTCACTTTTGGCGTTCGTTTCGTAATGGACCGAAGAAACTTGAAGTGATCCGCGTAGATCGGCTTCCGCCAGCGCATCGGCGAAACAACCTGGGTCCATGGGACGGGAATCTTGCGGCCCTCGTGATCGACGAAGTAGGCGGCGGTGCTTTCCATCCGCACTTCCACGCCGCCGAGTCCCCGAACGAAGAAGTCAGTGTAAAAGTCTTCGCGGCGAAACTCGCCGTCCGTGATGGATTGCAGGCCAGCGTGCTCTTGCATGGCCACCACTCTTCGGATGGCTGCATCTTCAGTGGACCGCAGATCGTTGACCGAGATTCTTCCTGTGGCACAATCTTGGCGCGCCTTTTTGAGCTCCGGAGGCCGGAGTAAGCTGCCCACGTGGTCAGCGCGAAAGGGCGGATCATGCGGAGCTGACAGCGTCATAGGGACCTCTTATGTCGCCCTTCGGGTAGCCGTATGAGCTACTCGAGGAGCTATGGCTTCGTTCTCACGAATGCTGCCGTTCTTGTTACTTCCGGGGCGCGATCTCGGCGTCAGTTCGGCCTTGAGCGGTGCGCCAGCCCGGTGCGTACGACTTACGTGCAACTTCGGAATAAGGTACGGGGCTGACAATCGCGCGGATCTCCGTCTGCACGTGGCGCTCGACAGTCGGTTTCGATGACCCGCCCCCTTCTTCGCCCCAGACAAACGTGACTTCGGTTCCCGGCTCGGCATATTCCTCATTCAGGATCGCGAGCGTGAGCATCCGGCCTTCGTTCGAACTGTACCCGCACCAGGTGGAAATCCCAATCGTCTTGCCGTCGCTCATCACTTTGTCATACGGCAGCATCGCGTACACCGCCGACGGAAAATCGAAATATTTCGCCCGGTCGCTCTTGTTGAACATCGTATTGATCGCGTCCGTCACTTCGTTGCTGTCGAGCGCCAGCGTCACTTTCTTGCGGTGAGGCTTGTTGGCCATCTTTTCCAGCGCTTCTCGTCCGATGAAATCGTGATCGAACTTTACGATCGGTCCGTACCCCAGGTCCCACGGCGTCAGGTAATAGTCTTCGATGTTGCTTGAATAGAAACTTCCGCCCAGCGACGCGATCGCCTCGTAACTATTCGCCGGCAGCCATTGCCGGTACGCCTTCATTTTCTCGCCCGAATAAACTGCCGGCATGGGTGAAGGAATCCAACCGGACTCGAGCGTGTTCGACGAATACGCTCGCGCTCCGACCAGCCGCAATCCGAACTCTCTTCCGGCTCCTACAATCGCGGCCCTCACTGCTTCGCCGTCTTCCCACGGACCAAAAAACTCGAAACCGGGCTGTCCTGCCATTCCATGCCGCAGTGCGCGAACTTTCTTCCCCGCGATCGTGACCGTGGTCATGTTGAAAAATTTCAGATCCGGAGGTGTCTTCCCGGTCGCCTTTTCGATCGTCTTCATCGCGTTCGGCCCTTGCACTTGATAGCGATACGCCTTGCGCACGATCGGGCCGGGCCGCGCGACGGATCGCTCATCGCGTTCGAATTGCACGTTGTACTTGCCGATCTCTCCGTTGTACTGCACCCAGTTGTGGACCGACGGGCGCCCGACCAGATTGAACAGATCCTTATCGAGATAGAACAAAATCACGTCGCCGATCACGTATCCGTCGTAGTTGCAGGGAACAAACTGCTTCGCTTTGTCTGGCTCGAAATTCTTGAAGCTATTGATACCGAGGTCGGAGAGAAGCTTGAGTGCGTCGGGACCCTGCACGTACATGTCGGTCATGTGATACGACTGGTTGAACAGCACGCAAGTCTGCTGCCACGCGCGCTGCTCGTCTCTCCAGTTCGTGTACTCGGGAGGGACCACCGGATAGACATTGGGTCCCGTCTGCGAATTCCGCAACAGCTCAACCGGACTGCCTACGGTTTGCAGCAAATCCTCCAAACTCTGATGGCTCATTCATTCTCCATTACCGGGGATAGGCTTACGGGGCCGGAACCCGCCCGGTCGATATCGCCCACACTAATCGGAATTACGTATACAATATAGGCGCGTGAAGCCTGCAACTCATTGTAATTACGGTAAAAATGTATACATCGTAACGTGGGATACACGCAAGCGCAATCGTACGAGCACCTGCCCCGGGAATGCACCTCGCTCGAACTTGAGGTCCTTCGAGCGCTTTGCTTACCTTAAATGGAATTGGTAACATCCGCCGTCGTTGCCGGACGGTCGGACTTCGTTCTCGAGATTAGCAGACCGATTGGGCGTGCAAAAGTGGCGGGTAAGCATTCACGAGTGATCGTAAGAATCCGCGAGATGATCCTGCATGGTGAACTGGCGCCCGGCCGGCGAGTGGGAGAGGTGTCGCTCGCGAACAGTTTGGGGGTTTCCAGAACTCCTATCCGTGAAGCACTGCCCCTCCTGGCTCAAGAGGGACTCCTAACACAACTGGATACGCGCGGGTTCGTCGTACGCGAATTCACGCCCCAGGAAATTATGGACGCGATCGATGTTCGCGGCGTGCTGGAAGGATTGGCCGCTCGCATGCTCGCCGAACAAGGTCCCTCGCGGCGGCTCATGCAATCGCTTTACGATTGCCTCCGCGAAGGCGACGCGATTTTTGCCAAGCGGCACCTTGTCGAATCCGACGAGGCCCGCTACGGCGAGATGAACAAGCAATTCCATGCACTCATCGTCGGAGGAGCTGGCAGCAAAGTGATCGCCGATGCGATCGAGCGCAATAGCCGGATACCATTCGCCGCCGCGCACGCAATCGCATTTGACAAGGTGGACCTCCATCGCATGTATGATTCGCTTTGGTCCGCCCATCGCCAGCATCATGCGATCGTCCAGGCGCTCGATCATGGCGAGGGTGCGAGGGTGTCGGCCCTGATGTTCGAGCACGCGTATGGCACCAAAGCCAGCATCAACATGGCCCGAAAACCCTGACGGAAGCCGGCCAAGCAGCCGCGTCCTCCCCTCCTGTTCTCGTTCAGAATGATTAGTGACACTCGGTAGAGTGTCGCTATGCAAATACGAAGGGGAAGGATACCCAAAGCGCGAGAGCTCTCGCGCTTTGGGTGCGAGCTGAGCCGGACTGGCCAACTCCGGTTGGCCTGGA
>DATNIN010000065.1:0-56717 GCA_035604415.1 Candidatus Acidiferrales bacterium | reverse complement strand
CTCTCCGGATGGACACAAACAGCGAAATATAGACCAGCAATACGAGGACGTCCTTGCCGAAGAAGAATGCCGTGCCATTGCCCATGAATTTGCGGACCAGATCCTCAAATAGGAGCCAGACGAGGAAAATATAAAAGCCCGTCCTCCAGTTCCGCAGGATCGTGATTACTGCCACGCACCCCGCAAACAAGAGCGCGGGAACATACAGGGTGCTCAATGCGCCGGCGATGATCTTGTTGCCGATCTCCCAAGCCGCCCATAGGGCGAGAGCAAACAGGCATGCGCCGATCAAGGCCTGGTTCCTCATTGCGGGAATGCGCGCGTTCAACAACTTTCCACCTCGCCGCCGAAATGACTCTCTTGACTAATGAATCGCCTCCCAACCTATCGAAAACCCATTCTATCCCAGTCGTACGCCGCGCAGAGTCAAAAGGCCCTTCAAGCTTCAGCTTTGCGAACTACGGGACGTTTCTTCAAAACAAACACGTGACAATCGCCTGTTAATGCCGGTCCCTTGACGAAAGGAATGACCATCCAGAACAGCGGCACAAAGTATCGGCGTCCCGTCAGCGGGAAATCGCCCTTCGGGTGCACAAAGTGTTCCACCAGTTGCAGCCCGGTGCGCGGTACGACCTGCCTCGTGAACAAGTCGAGGTGGATTGGCGTGATGTGTTCCGGGGCGGTCTTATCCATCGCCCGAATTTCGCCCCGCAGGAAGTACTTGATCCGGGCGGCAACGTTTTCGACGTTTGGTGTCGTCAGAATCGCAACCCCGCCGGGCTTCAAAAGTCGCTCGATGGCTCGCAAGTAGGCAGTGGGATTTTCCAAGTGCTCAATTACTTCGACGGATGTAATCAAGTCGAATCCAGAACCAAGCCTGCGGTCAAAATTCGGATCGTTCAGATCGATCTGAATGAATTCCGAATCGAGCTCAAAATAATTGTCGATGTCCGCGGCATTTACTTGGAGACCGGCACGTTGAAGCCGCTCGGCCAGCGCTCCGGTGCCGGCTCCGAGATCCAGCGCGCGTCCACCCGGCGACACATAGCGCAAGGCCGTCTCAACGACCAACTCATGGGTGCCCGGCAGCGCCTTGACGAATCTCGTGGAAGGTTTCGCCTGCGCCATCACACTCCTCGATCCTCGGCCTTGGCCGGACCGTGCAAGACAGCCCTGTACAACAGATCGTGAGCGGTTACCATCCCTTCCAGACCAAATTCACTCACGGCGCGTTGCCGCGCGGAGCGCCCCAGCCGCTCGATTCGATGTCGATCTTCGGCAACCTCACGGAGAAGCGAACAGAGCGCCGCCGCATCTCCCGATTTGAATTTCAAACCCGTGGCGCCCACGACTTCGGCCAGACCACCGATGTCGGCTGCGACGACGATACGCCCCCGCATCATTTGCTCGATGGCGGACAAGCCCGCAGTCTCTTCCCAAATGGAGGGCATCACGACGACGGCAATCTTGCTCACGGCCTGGTCGAGGGCCGGGCCTCTCAAGTCTCCCGTGAACGCAACGAGGTCACTCAAACCCAAACTGCCGGCTAGTTGCTCCAAGCGGCTCCGTTCCGGCCCTCCACCGATAAACGTGAGCCGGAAAGCGACGCCTTGCTCTTTCAAGCGCTTTACCGCTTCCAACAAGACCGGCAGACCCTTCTCAGCCACGAGCCGGCCGACATAGGCGATCTCGAGTGGATTCGATACGGACAAACCCCCTCCGTTGCTCGCCGGGCTGGCGTCTGGAATCCCATAATAGATGGTGCGGCTGCGGGGCAGATCGAGACGCATGCCGGTGTGATTCGTGATCATGATATTGGCCGCCACTCTCTGGCAAAGCCATCGACGGGGAAACATGAGCAACAGAGTCCGGAAGCCGCCAACGAATCCCGTCGTGCTGGAGCAGCAGCGGAGGCATTCTCCATACCTGCCTTCCGCGAAGTGCCCCGGGCAAAGCATTTGCGACGGCTGCTTGAAGAGAAGACCGTTCGGACAGTTCGCTTGATAGCCGTGATGTTCCACAACGGCAGGCTTTCGAAGCAACCACGCAATGCTCAGAGGGAGCAGGCACGGCCCGGCGACGTGAACCACGCCCGCTTCCCGGATCAATCGAACCAAGTGCCAGAAGCCGGGCTGGCGAATCACGTGATATGGGAGGCTCGAATCGTCCATTCCGTTCGCCGGCGTTCTCGTAGCAACCGTGACCTCGTTCCGGCCGGGATCAGCGGACGTTCCCCACGTATCGAGCCCGGCGAGACCCCGTGCGAGCAGGTCTAACGAAGTCTGCACGCCTCCGATGTTCGGGAGGAAGCGTTCGCCATAGAGCAGGATTTTCATCTTCTTGATTGGCCATACATCAACGCGCGTCCATCGCTGTTCCGCTTCCTGAGCCCAACGCCTCGCTGTATCGTTTCGCGATCTCGCCCCAACTGAAATACTTCTCCAGAACCCGGCGGTTCCTGCTCCGTAGTTCGGCATGGAGCCCTTCGTCCGTGAGTACGCGAGAAAGAGCCGCCCCCAGCGCCTCGCGATCGCAGTATGGCACCAGCTCAACCCCCGCTTCCGCGAGGTGCGTCCGCTCCGCCGCCCCCGCATAGCCGACGATCGGCAGGCCGCACGCGATTCCCGCGAGCGCGCTCCCGCGCCGGGGATAGAGGCTACCGCGGACGCAAAGCATGGCGTCGGAGCCGCTGAGCGTCCGGCTCACTTCTTCAGCGCTTCGCAGCCCGAAGTTCGACACCTGCACAGGGATTCCGTCGAAAGCGCGGTCGATTTCCTGCTGCGCCTCCGCCGTTCCTCTCCCGAGAAAGATCACCTGGAGCTTCGAGCCGTTCGTCGATGCGGACCGCATGGCGCTCGCAATATCCCCCACTTCGCGCTCCCGATTTGGCGGGTCGCTCAGGCAGAAGACTGCGACCGTCTTCGCGGCGCCATTTCTCGCGCCGGAGACTTCCGCACTCCGTTCCGGCTCCGGAATATTCGCACCGATGGGAATGAACGCCGCTTTCGCGTGATCCTTCGGCAGCCAGCGGACCGTCTCGAGCGGATCGGCGAAAATGCCTTTCGCGGATCCGCCGTAAAGCCTTCGGATTACCCATCCCTGGCACGCGCCGCGGACGCGATCGATCCAACGGGAGTCCTGCCATTGACGGTAGGGCTCATGGAACACGACGGCGCAGCGCACGCCGCGGCGCCGCAAGAACCACAACGTGGCAACCGCGCCCAGCGGGAATCCGCGCCGCGACCATCCGAGCGCGGTGTATTGGAGCAATATCCAATTCCCACGCCAGGCTTTGCTTTCGCGCCGAAGCTGCCGAAGCGCACCGATCCAGCCTTTGTTTACCCAGTCCACGCGAAACTGCTTCAGCGTGACACCGCGCTGCCCCAGCGCCCGGCCCAGAAAAGTACAATAGTCCTCCACGCCGTCCGTCGGCGTGTCCTTGCGACCGAGCAATGCAATTAGGGAGAGCATTTCCGTCCAACGTAAGCCGATTTGAGCGCGTGGCCGATCAGGTTGCCCATGCGTGTGTGGCCGTAGACCTTCCGGATTTGGAATCCGCAAGACCGAAGCCGTCGGACGACATCCGCCTCGTACATTCGATATGGATGAGTCGTTACAAGGAAATCGTCGCTATGGGCATGCCTCGTCCACGAATACCATTTTACGAGGCCAAGCATCGAAAACGTGTCGACATCGAAGAAGAACAGCCCGTCTGGCTTCAATATCCGATAGATTTCTCGCAGGATCGCGTCGGGCTGAGATGCGTGGTCAATTACATTGCAACAGATAATGAGATCCATGCTCTCGCTGCGAATTGGAATCTCTTCGCCACATGCCATGACATAGGGAATCGCTTTCCTCATCTGGCTGACATATCCGTGAATCTCTTTGCTGCATTTCTTAGGCGAATCCTCGGGAATATCCAAAAGTAATGCCGGAAGCGGATCAACACCAAAGCGATACGGTATCTCGGGCAGGAACCCGCTGACGCCGATTCCAAGAGGGCCGATACCTACTTCAAGCGACCTTTCGGGCCTACGGTCGAGGCATTCCCTCAACCGAGCCGCTCTCACGGAATTCTCGATTATGAAACCGAGGATGGCGTGGTCTTCCTGGACTATGCCGTCCCACAATTCTTTCTCGCCCTTTTGAGCTACGGGCCATCGCGGAATTTTTTCCATCCAGGTTCCTTGTCTATTCTCTACGGTTCGCGCACGGCGCGTGTCCCGCTAAATCAGAGCCGCCCTGTGATCGCAGTCCCCAGAGCGGGCCGCCGCCCGAGAAGAGCAATCCACTCCATCAGGATTTCGGAATCGCCCAGAGATAGAGTTGCCGATAATCCGTGTAGTGCGAATGCACGGGTTTCCACTCCTCCGCCGCGTAGCCGAATCCCTCGAGATACGCTCGAATCTGGCCCATCTGCGCGGGATCGTGGACCTCGCAAAGCAATTTCGGCTTCGCTTCCGTCAAGAGGCGGCGCGCGCCCTGCAATGCTTCCCACTCCGCGCCTTCGACATCCATTTTGATGAGGCCGGGCGCCGGATGCCCCTTGCCGAAAACGAGGTCGTCCAAGCAAACCGCCGGCACCGAAATACGGTCGAGTCCAGCGTCTTTCGCAGACGACACGTGGCCCTGCGTGCGATTCGAGGCATCCGATGGCGGCTCAAACGTTACCGTGCCGGAAGAGGACCATACCGCCGCCTCCACCACACGTATCTGCGTCAGGCCGTTTTTCGCGATGTTGGCCTTCAACGCCGCGGCATTCTCCGGGTCCGGCTCGAATGCTACGATTTTCCCCGACTCCCCCACAAACCGTGATGCGATCAAGCAGAAAAATCCCGCGTGCGCGCCCACATCATAGTAACAATCTCCCGGCCGGAGCTCGGTCTTCAGGAGCTCTTGAATCCAGGGCTCATGATCGCCATTCGTGTAACCAAGGTCGAATCTTGGATCGGCGTACATCCAAAGGCCCTTGCCGAGACCCTCCGGTATTTGAATCCAAAATTTAGTTCCGAACGGCATCGCGGCATGGACGAGTTTTCGAACTCCCGCGCCCACCACGGGAATCTCTCGCAGGACTCCGTAGGTGCCACGGACAAAGTCCGACCTCGTCAGGCTGTGCAGGATTCGTTCCTTTGCGCTCACGCTGCCTCCTCCGTTCGCGAAACAATTGCAGAAGTCCGGGTCCACGGCATTCTGGCCGAAAATGTCCGTGCAGGGCGAATGCTGATTCCGCGGCCTCGTCCATGGCATTTCTCCGAACACGTCCACGTCAGCATAACATGCACAAATCCGGCGGACCCGATCGTCAGGACGGGGATCCGCCGCGATGAAGGATCGTCCTTACCAGTTTGTCCCTGCCCCTAAGGGTCAGCCACGCTCCGTTCTCGATCGCCGCATGGAGTCGTTCTGTCTCCCATATGGCGACGCTCTGCCCGCCGAAATCGGCGGGCAAGAAACGCCGTGCGACGGCCGCGTAAGTCGTGTTGGCATGCCGGACGTAGGCAGGCGTCAGACGCTGGGCATGAAAGAATGCGGGATGCCTTATGCTGGCTTCCCACCAGCAGTGGCTCCAAAGATGAATGCTGAAAATTCCGACCAGACCCTTCATGCGGCGTTTGAAGATGTCGCGGATGCCGAGACGGTCATATCCAAAATTAAAAAAGGATCTCGATGGCTCGATATGAATCCATTCCGGGTGCTCGCGGCTAAGATGAAATGGCAGCACGGTGGAGTGGGCGCTCCAGCTTCCGTCAAAACTCTCGTAGATTCGTGACAGCCACTGCCGCACGAACGGCGCGCCGGGCTCACCCATCATCCAAGCGTTGCACAGCGCTCCGCCCGCCTCCCTCGCCGCGGTGCTCCACTGCATCGGCTCCGGGGCCATGATGAAAGGCGGTTCAAAGAACGATGCGGGTAAAGGAGCGACGAATAGTGTGTCCATATCGGCGTAGATGCCGCCGTGTTCGGCGATGATTTCCAGTCGAGCTATGTCTGCAAGATGGGCGTATCGCAAGCGCCCGAGCTCGGGATCGGGGTAACTAAACGATGAGATGAACGGGTCGGGCTTCACCGCTACGACGGTCAACTCGGGCCGGATACGATCCCAATACTCGCCCCAGGGCTCGTTTTGGCAATGGAACATCACGGCATCCGGCCGGTTCACACCGATGCACGAGGCAAGACAAAGATAGTGCATCAAGTGAAAGGGCTCCGTCTGCGGTCTCAAACCAAAGACGAAATGAAAGACATTCGGAACGCGACTCGCCACTCAGCGATCTCCATGCAATCCTTGCTGCGTATTCTTCCTTCCCGGTGAAAGGCAAATTCGCTGCATGAACTCAATTATGTCCATTTTCTCTATTTTCCATGGGAACGGAATCTTAATGGGTGACCGAAGCCACGCCCGTAGTGCGGTGGAACATAATGCGCAAGCCCCATGCCATCATCGGGAAACCTATCGCCGATCAAATCAGCGCGCACGAAAAAGGCGTTCACTCCACGAGATTCACAGCAGACCAGCTTGTAGCCGCGCTCCTCTCCTAATCTTAAGAGCGCTGCTAAAGAAGCCCCGAAATATGCAGATCCGTCCCAGACGTGGCTAGGATCGTAAGGCATCACCCAATCAGTCTTTGGAGTCCATCGGGCGCTATACTCGCAAACGACGACCCGCGGCCGATAGGTCGACAGTATTCGCTCCAATATCCAATAGTCGTTGCCATCTACGTCGACAACAAGCAAATCGGGCGACTCGGGAACTCCGTGATCCCGAAAGATGCCAAGGATATTATCTGAAGTAATAAACGCCTGAAGGATTCTCACCTTATCTAATCCGCCGAATATGCGTTTCGCGGTCTCCACGCTTGCCTGTGAGCCCTCGATCAAAAGTCCGGTCCATCCGTGATTTACCAGCAGCTCGCGAGTGCAGCATTCCGTGCCGTCACCAATGCCGAATTCAACTGAAAACCTGTCGCCTTCTCCGATTCGCTGAAATATCTCTTGCAAAATCCCGTCCTCACCATTCTGAGAAAAGACCTTTGACCCGAAGTTCACAAGAGATGCTGGCATAACACGTCGCCGGTGCCGCCAATTGTGCCAGTGGAATCGCGCTTTTGAGACAATGTGATCCATGCCGTACGAAAAATACCTGGAGCTGGAGAGATGCCATTCGATTCGCGATAGCAGCGGATAGTTTTTATAGAGCCCCTTTTCTGCAATGAGCTTTGCCATCAGTCAATCAGGTCCGACAGCCGCGTCGCCAGCATCGCGACACCGGACCTTTCAAGCTGCACGGCCAGGGTCATCGCCAGCTTTCGGGCACGCGCGCCCCCCGATTGATGAGCCCGGCAAGCGCGAGGGCCCTCGACAATTCGCCAACTCCGACGACTGCACCTCCCCAGCAGCCTTTCAAGATGGCGTGGCCGAAGGCGCGAACCGATGTGTTCAGAGAGCGCGCTGCCATCGGCAGCAACTCGCGAGAAGGAGTTCTCACGCACTCCCGGATCCACCAGCCTCCCTCGCTCCCGCGAAACCACGCCATCCGCAACACACGCTTCAATCGCATTTCTTCGGGCGTCTTGTAGTGCCACACGAGCGCTTCAGGCACGAATCGAGCCGAAACCCCTGCACGCCTGAGCCAGTCTATCTCTTCTATGGGAGGCCGAAGAATCTCACCAAAGGAAGCACGATCGAAGACCCAGCGGAACGCCGCCATATTGCCAAGGATCGGCACGACCTCTCCCTCCAAACCCAACGGCGGCGTCAGAACTTCCGCGAAGAATGAACTTACTTCCTCGCGGTGCCTGCCTACAAGCGGGCCTTCCATAGTTACGCGCACTGCACCAGCAACCACCGAAACTTCGGTCGACAAGCCACTGAGGAGTTTTGGCAGCCAGCCGTCGGTAACAATCACGTCGTCATCAATGAAAACGATGATCTCCCCGCGCGCGATTTTCAAAGCTTGGTTCCTTGCGGAGTTTGCCCCCAGCGGGCGGCGGTGGCTATGGCACACGACGCGCCAGCCGCTCGAACGAGCGAATTCCTGGACGGCCTGCGGCGTCGCGTCGCTTGAGCAATCGTCCACCACGATGACTTCGGGCGGGTCGAGCCCTCGCACTCCGTCGGGCAGCGCCGCCAGACACCGCGCCAATATCGCCGAGCGGTTCCGCGTCGGGATGATGATTGAGACCGTTTCACTCAAAGCTCTACCCACTCTCCGGAGACAGGCGGCTCTCCGTCTGCCATCAGGACCCCGCTACACTGGTCCGGACAGTGTCCGTGCTCGGGACCTGCAACTCAGCCGGAATATTCAGCAGGCCGGCCCAGCGGTCTTGTGCGTGCGTCATCGGCCGCGTGTCCACGATGAGCGGAGGCACGGCAATCCAGTGCTCGATCGCTTCGCCATCATTGAGGTTGTTCCCGTTGTTGAACAGCGTACAGAGCAGGGTGTACGCGCCCGGGCGCAACGGCAAAAATGGCACGCGCACCATCAGTTCTTGCCGCCCGGCCGGGATCTCCACATTCTCGAAACCCCACCCAATTAGGAGTACGGAGTCCCCGTTAACAATGTTGACGCCGAGATGACCCTTCGAGACGGGCTCCGTCAACTGAAGCTCAAGCCGGAAGACAACTTCGTCGGCGAGCTGCCTGATTACATTGCCATGACCCGGAACTTCCCACCGAAGGAAGCACTTCCCACGGCTTTCTGCCGCGGCCCCAACCTGGCTGCTCTCGTACGCGGCGATCACTTCGCCGGTGGACCCGGATTGCCGAATCTGGCCCGCGTCGATCCACAGGACGCGCTCGCAGAGGCGCCGAATCTGGTTCATCTGGTGGCTGACGAAGACGATCGTGCGGCCGCTTTGCGACACTTCCTGCATCTTGCCAAGGCACTTCTTCTGAAATTCCAGGTCGCCAACGGCCAGAACCTCATCCACGAGCAGGATTTCAGGTTCGAGATGTGCCGCGACTGCAAAGGCTAGCCGCATCTGCATGCCCGTGCTGAAATGCTTCAGTGGCGTGTCGATGAAGCGCTCGACGCCGGCGAAATCAACGATGGCGTCATATTTCTGGCCGATCTCGCGCCTGCTCATTCCCAGGATCGCGCCGCTCAGGTAAACGTTTTCGCGCCCGGTCAGCTCGGGATGAAACCCTGTGCCAACTTCGAGAAGGCTCCCCACGCGGCCATGGATTTCGGCGAACCCTTCGGTCGGGCGCGTGATCCGCGAGAGGATCTTCAGGAGCGTCGTCTTGCCTGCGCCGTTTCGCCCGATCAAACCGACCACCTCGCCTTGGCGAACGTCGAAAGAGACGTCGCGCAGCGCCCATAGGTAGTCGCGCGTTCGACGCTGCCCGTTGCGCCGAAAGGGAGCTGTCACGGCTCGCGCCAGCACATCGCGCAGCGCGAGGTAGCGCTCGCGCTCGCCGACGCGATAACGCTTGCCCAGCCCCTCCACGTGAATGACGGCTTCACTCATCGTTCAAACCACATCCGCCACGGTCGTTTCCATTTTCTGAAAATACCCGACCCCGCCCAGAAGAATCGCAAGCACGACTCCCGCGGAAGCCAGGAACATTCGGCCCGGAGGATCGCCGTGCCCGGTGAGCGACCAGCGGAATCCCTCGATGACGCCCGCCATAGGGTTCAGGCCATAGAGCCAGCGCCACTTCGCCGGTACGAGCGAACTCGAATACACCACGGGCGAAGCGAACATCCAGAATTGCACGAGAAATGGCAGGACGTACCGCACGTCGCGGTAGATCGCGTTCAGCGCCGCGAGCCACAGGCCCACGCCCAAGGCTGTCAGGATCGCCATCAGCAGAAACACCGGCAGCCACAGCGCCGCGGCCGACGGGCGAATTCCGTAATAGATCATCATCGCGATGAACATCAAGAACGACACTCCGAAATCGACCAGGCCCGAGAGCACCGACGAAAGCGGCAGGGCCAGCCGCGGGAAATAGACTTTCGTAACGAGCCGCTGATTTTCCACGATCGTGTTCGTCGCATTCTGCAGCGCGGACGCGAAGTACATCCAGGGCAGCAGGGCGCTGTAATAGAAGATCGGGTAGGGCAGACCCCCCGACGAAATGTGCGCCAGCTTGCCGAAGAAAAGACTGAAGACGAGCATGGTCAGAAACGGCTGAAGCACGGCCCACGCAGCGCCGATCGCCGTCTGCTTGTAGCGAATCTTGATGTCGCGCCAGACGAAGAAGTAGAGCAGCTCGCGGTACGCCCACAGCTCGCCGAATGGAATCGCCCACCAACGGCTCGGCGGCGTGATGCGAAGCACGGGAGGCTTCGCCATCACGGCCCCTCTGGCGGTGGCGCTCATGCTGCTCACTCGGTACCTTTCCCTTCCAAATCCATGCGGCCCATCCGAAAACTGGTGTTGGCCGCCCGCCAATCCTTGGTGAAGTCCAGCCGATGCTCGATCATCATCGAACGGGCGAACGCGTAATATCCGACTCCGTCGCCCCGCACCCACGGATTGCTGACCGGCAGGATAAGGATGAACAGGAGAAAGAGGAGCCGCTCGTATTTCGTGAACCTGGGCAAGCTGTCTCCGCATCCTCGACCGGCGCACATAGGTGCGGATCGCGCACGTTTCCGCCGCTGCCGCCGGACACGCTACGATGCCGCGTTCGCATCGGGGCCGATTCCGTCCGGCTGCGCGGGCAATCCCTCGCGGCCATTTTTCTTCCGCAGGATCGCAATAATGGAAAGCGGCGGCAGCGGAAGCCATGAGTCCACGAGCCGGAATATCGGCGTCAGCAGGTTCAGCATCCGGATTTGCCCCAGCCCGAATGTTCTTCGGCGCAGGATGCGGCCGTTCAGCCACCAGGCCGCCACGCCCGGGCGGTTGAATTTCAACACCTGCTCGACGCGGAATCCCGCCTGTTGCGCAACTCCGACGAGCTGTTCCCGAGTGTATCTCCGGCAATGCCCCAGCACTTCGTCCAGGCTGCCGTAGAGTCCCGGCCCGCAGGGCACGAGAATCACCGCGCGCCCGCCATCCTCCAGCGCATTCCAAATGTTCCGCAGCGCCCCGACATCGTCCGGAATGTGCTCCACCACATTGAGGCAAACGACCGTGTCGAAAGCCTGCCCGGCCGGAAACGTCTCCCCGTCCACCGCATTGGTGTAGGCGACCCGCATGTAGGGCCGCGTCGCTCGCAGCGTGACGAGATAATCCAGGTAGTGCGGGTTGACGTCCGTAGCCCAATAAATCGATCGCGGCATCAAGTGAACCGACATGTTGCCCGTTCCCGCTCCTACTTCGAGTACCCGATTGCCGATGTACGGCAGAATCACGTCGGCCATCCAGCGAGTGAATCGCGGGGCCCGGTTCAACCGTTCCAGAATCTCGCCCCCGCTCTCATCCTCGGTGTAGATTTTGTCCGAGGCCGCGTAGCGAAGAATGGCCCACAGGGCGCGCACCCCATCGGTCCACTTGATCTTCTTTCCTTCGCCGTAGGTCCGGCCAGAATAGCTGATCGGGACTTCGAAGATCCTGCTGCCCCGTTTGGCGAGCTTGATGGCCAGCTCGGGCTCGACATCGAATGTCGAACTCTCGAGCGGGATGCTCTTGAGCAGGTCCGCACGAACCATCTTGTAGCAGGTCTCCATGTCGGTGAGGTTGAGATCGCAAACGAGATCGCACAGAAAGGTCAGCAGCTTGTTTCCCAGCGCGTGCCGGAAGAAAAGCGCTCGCTTGTATCCGCCAGACAGGAAGCGCGAGCCGAAGACCGCGTCCGCGTCCTCGTAAAGAAACACTTCCACCATTTTCAGCAGGTCGCCGGGGTGATACTCCAGGTCCGCATCGTGGACGACGACGAGTTCGGTATCCACATGCGCGAGCGCCGTACGAATGGCCGCACCCTTGCCGCTGTTCTTTTCATGGCGCAGCCAGATCCATGAAAACTTTTGATTGTCTCCTCTCGACTCCAGCGATGCGCGGAAGTGCTGGAGCGCCTCCGGCGTGCCGTCGGACGAGGCGTCGTCCACCACGATGACCTTGATCGAATCAAGCAGAGGAGATTCGCCAAGCACGCCGAGCCTTGCGAGGCTTGCCTCGATCAGAAACTGCTCGTTATAGGCCGGGACGAGCACCGAGAGACTCGTGCTCGTTCGCTTCTTTTCCAGGCTCTCTCCGGGACCCGGTGAGGCCCCAACCACGCGCCGCGCCCCTGTGCTCTGCGCCATTCGACTTGTCGCTGAAGTGCTGCTCATCGTCCCGACAAAGATATCAGAAACAAAATGCCGCGATATGCGGACCCGTGCACAAGGTGCCAAAACGTCAGTCTGAGATTCAGTCCGGCGCGTTGGGCCTGTGCAGCATTCTTCGCGCCGCGTCGCCGTGGGCACTGGAACGCCAGCGCCCGGCCGGTCGCTCTTTCAATCGGTTGCGGCCGCTGTCGAAATCCGGGCGGTGGCTGCCACGGGCTCCTCGTCCGTTTTCTTTCGAAAGTGGGCCACGACGCGATCGACGATCTCCGAAAGCGGTGTCGCCGGCCGGAAACCCGTCAATCGCTCCAGCTTCTCGAGCGCGGGCACGCGCCGCAGCATATCTTCGAACCCCGGCTCGTAGGCCTGGTCATAGGGGATGTACGTGATCGGCGACGCGCTCCCCGTGCGCTGTTTTACCACGTGCGCGAGTCCTTCGATTGAGATCTCCTGATCGCTCCCGATGTTGACCACCTCGCCGATGGCCTTTCCGGTCCCGATCAGCCGCAGAATCGCCTCCAGCGTGTCGCGAACGTCGCAGAAGCAGCGCGACTGCTGGCCGCTCCCGAAGATCGTGATCGGAGCGCCATCGAGGGCCTGGCGGACGAAGCTCGGAAGCACCATGCCGTATCGCCCGATTTGCCGCGGCCCGACCGTATTGAACAGCCGCACGACGATCACCGGCAGCTTTTTTTCCTTCCAGTACGAGAGCGCAAGGAACTCATCGAGTGCTTTCGATGCCGCGTAACTCCAGCGGCCCATCGTCGTCGCACCAAGGACCAGATCGGCGTCCTCGCGGAACGGCACCTTGTCGCTCTTGCCGTACACTTCCGAGGTCGAAACCGTGACCACGAGCTTCTTCTTCTTCGACGCCGCATCAAGCACGAGCTGCGTCCCATACACGTTCGTTTCGAGCGTCCGCACGGGACTTTCGACGATCAGGCGCACGCCGACGGCGGCTGCGAGGTGGAACACGACGTCCGATTCATCCACCAGTTCAGCCAGCAGCTGTTTGTTCGTGATGGAATCGAAAAAGTAGTGGAACCGCTCGTGCGTCTTCAGATGCCGGATGTTTTCAACGCTGCCTGTGGAAAGATCGTCGAGGATGAACACCTCGTCGCCCCGCTTCAGCAGCGCTTCCGCCAAGTGCGATCCGATAAAGCCCGCTCCGCCGGTTATCAGGTGACGCAAAATTTCCTCCTAGTCCGCTGAATCCTTCGATTCATCGGTTCCTGCGGGAAATTGCTGGGTCTTGGCGACGTCTTCCCCATAACCGTACCCATACGCGTATGGGTAGTAGCGATACGAGTAGTAATAATCCGGGGCTCTCGAATCGACCGCGTTCAGCACCACTCCGAGCAGGCGGCATTTCACCGCGGCCAGCAGATCCCGGCTGCGCGTGAACGCCTCCTTCGGTGTCTCGCCGCTGCGCACCACCAGCAGCACTCCATCCGTCAGAGCGGAGAGAATCACCGCGTCCGTCGCCGCCATGATCGGCGGCGAGTCGATCACGATGAACTTGAACCGCCGCCGCAATTCCTCTATCACGTCGCGCATCCGGTGTGACGACAGTAAGTCCGCCGGGCTCGGCGGCACCGGGCCGGTCGTCAGCGCCGTCAGGTTGCTGATCATGGGATGCGGGACTAGCACTTCATCAAGCGTGCAAACGCCCGCCAGATACGAACTCAGGCCCACGTCCCGCCCGGCAGTGAGATTCAGGGCGCGGCGCACTCCGGGCTTGCGGAGATCGGAATCCATCAGCAGCGTGCGATCGCCGAGTTGCGCGAGCGTCACGGCCAGGTTGACCGCCGCCGTGGTCTTCCCTTCGCGCGGCAAAGCACTGGTTACGAGAATCACCTGTGGCGGATGCTCCGCCTGCGAAAGCAGCAGCGAGGTCCGCAGCGCGCGAAACGCCTCTGAAATTTGCGATTTCGGCTGGAGGAAAGAGAGCAATTCCACGCGGGGCCCTGCGGCCGCAGCTTGCGGGATCGCTCCTCGAGACGGCCACGAAAACCGTTTGTGATGCCCGTTCAAGCCCGGCATCGAGGGAACCACGGCCAGGGACGGAAGGCCGGTCAGCGACTCGATGTCGTCCGGCGATTTCACCGTGTTGTCGAGGTACTCGCGGAAGATCGCCAGGCCGATTCCTCCCACCAGTCCAACCAGGAACGCGAGCAGGATGTTCCGCGCCTTCTGCGGCCTTGATGCGCTTGTCGGCACCAGTGCCGGATCGACGACACGGATATTGCTCGAGCGGAGTCCCGCGGTGATGCCCGCTTCCTTCAGTTTCTGCAGCAGGCCATCGTAGAGCTGCTTATTGGCTTCGGCATCGTGCTGGAGGATGTGGTATTGCACCAGCTTTTCCGAGAGGTCGTTTGCTTCGGCCTTCTGCTTATCGAGGGATGATTGCAGGATTTCCACGCGGCTGCGCGAGGTGTTGTATTCCTCCTGGATGCTCTCAACCATCGTCTTGCGCGCGTTCCCCAGGTCGTCGTTTACTTCGGTCTGCTCCGCCGCCAGGCGCTGAACCTTCGGAAAATTCGGGCCGTACTGATTCAATGCCTGGGCATATTCCCCGTCGAGCTCCGACTTCCGCTTCAGCAGATCCTGGATCACGGCATTGTCGCGTGCCGCCGGCAAAGCATCCACGTTTCCCGACTGGGCCATGCGGTACAGGGCTTCCTTTTCCGCGAGCCCGGTCTGAGCCTCAGTGACGGCCTTGCTCAGGTCCGCGAGCTTCTGGGTCGTGATGTCCTGCTTTTCGTCGATTTGCCAGATCTGGTTCTCGCGCTCGTACGCCAGCCGGGCGTCTTCGGATTTTTCAACCTTGATCCGGAGTTCTTCGAGTTCGGCGGAGAGCCAATTCGACGCTTGAGTCGTCGCGTCGTATTTGCTCCGGAAATTCTGCTCGATGTAATTCTGAAGATGCGAATTGACCACCAGCGCGGCAAGCTGGGGATCCTGGGCTTCGAATTGCACTTCGATCAACCGGCTGTTGGGCACGCGCTTGACGCTGAGGCTTCCCAGGAAAGCCCCCAGGATCGCGGGCCGTTTCGAGCCCGCCCCGCCTTGCCCGAAAGCCAGCGCACCCGGAGTCCCGCCGTATTCGGGATATCTCCCGAGATCGAGCGACTTGATCGTCTGCAAACCGAGCGTCTCGCTTTGCAGGATCTTCGTCTGCGTCTCGAGGTAAGTGTCCATGTCGACGTATTCGTCGTAGGGATTTGAATCGGAGAACTGAAGCGTGTTCTGGGATTCCTTATCGACTTCGACGCGGGCGGCCGCTTGATAGACCGGCTTCATCTTGAACGAAGCAATCGTCACCACGGTCACCACGGTGAGGAGAAACGTGGCGATCAGCCATTGATGCTTCCGCAGAACGATGAAGTAGTCGAGCAGGTGCGGTTCCCGGGGAAGATGCTCCCAAGGAAGAAAGGTCGGAGGCGGAATGACAGCAAGCGACTCTCCCGGCTTGCGGTCGCGCATGGCGAATCTCGATGCGTCTTCCAGGTGACTCATGATCCTCACCGGCAATTCAAAAAAACTCTTCGCAGGTTCCGCGGACGACTACTGCACACGATAAACGGTAACCTGTGTCCCGATGCCCAGCATTGCCTCCGTGCCTCTTGCCAACATCTTCTTTCCCCTGCTGTCGGGAACGTAAAGGATGTCGTTCGATTTCATTGGCACGTCGTCGGCCTTACGATTCTCAATTTCCTTCAAATGAACTGAAATCTGATCCCGGTTGCCGGTGGCCGGATTTGTGCGCATGATCACAGCATCGTCGGCCTTTGCAAAAGTAGTCAGACCATGAGCCAGCGCGAGCGCCTTAAGCACGGTGACCTGTTCCCCCCGGCTCTGCAAGACATACCCTCCGGGTTGCGCCACCCCGAAGCCCAGCACGTACACCATGCCGGCCCGCGGAACGCTCACCACGTCGCCGCCGTACATTGGAATGTTATAAACGGAATTCCCGGACTCGAGCAGGTCCTGCAGCCGAATCGTTATTGTTTGCTGGTCCTCGCGAGAATCGGCGGTGGCGCTTGTCGGCTCCATCTTCGCAGCTTCCCGGGGAGCGGTGCGCGTGATCAAAATCACGCTTCCCGCGTCATCGGTGATTCCCCCGGCCGCCGACAACACCTCGAGCAACGTCGTCGGGCGCATTACCTGGTAAACCATCGTGTGCTGTACGGCCCCGACGATCGAAATAGGCTGGCTGTTCTGTTCCTTGACGAAGACGGACACCTGCGGATGCGACACCAGGCCATTAGAGATCAGCAGTTGCTCGAGCTTCTCTTCCAGTTGGAATGGGGTCTGTCCCGACGCTTGAATTTTTACGGGTATGAGGGGGTAGCTGATGTCGCCCGCGTCACTTACCCGAACGTCACGGGAGAGTTCAGGCACGTCGAAGACGTCAATATGGAGAAGGTCGCCGCTGCCGATGGGAGTGTCCACCGGATGAGCGCGCGCTAGGGTAGCGAGCTGCTGAATTTTTTCGTTTGTCTGCTGCGGGGTTTCGTATTTTCCCTGGCCGTACGCCGCCTGCCAATTCCCAAGTACCAGAACGGCCACGAGCCAGAAAGGCTTCGCCCAAAGCCAGTCCGAGACCCCGCGGACTGTTACATGCATCGTTAGAGATGACCCCGCCAACACTATGGCCTAGGGGATTCGTCATGTCAACCGCGAGGTCGGTCACGGTGTTTTTTTCGTTTTCGCCTTACATTTCCCGGCGTGGGGCCAGATCTCAGCGGCAATCGGGCGCGGAAATCCTATTTCGCGTCCGCCACTTCAGGATTCGCCGCCGAGTTCATCGCGGCACGCCGGCTGTGCGAAGGCGATCCCTCGGATGGCAACGGCGGCGACGTGGCGATACACGCTTGCAGCAAAAAGAGCAGGGCATTGGCGGGGATGTGCAGATTGAAGTCCACGAAGCTGTGCAGCAGAAGCCCGCTGACTGCCACAATCGCCCCTGCGTGGAGCCCGCACGAGAATCGGCCTTGCTCGGCCGCGAAGTTTTTTCGCGCCTCGCGATATAGCAGCCACAAAAAACCAAAAGCGCACGCACCCCCGAGGAGCCCTGTTTCCGCCAGCAATTCAATGTAGTCGTTGTGAACGTGGTCCACGACTTTGCCGTCGTATGCCGTCTCATAGCGCGGATAGACGTCCACCAGCGTTCCCAGGCCAGAGCCTTTGATCGGATGGTCGAGGAAGATATGCGCTGCCCCGAGAAACATGGAGACGCGACGGTCGCGCGAAACGTCATGGGGTTTCGAAGCTGAAAGCCTCTCGATTGCTGTTCCGGCTCCCACCCAGATGACAAGCGCCAGGGCCGCGGCCGCCACAATCGCGACGGCTGCCAAGCGCCCGGCATGCAGCGCTCGCCGGCTTCGGGCCAGCAGAACGAGAATCCCCACCTCGAAAACAAAACTGATGATTCCGCCTCGAGAACCTGATAGGACGATGGCGCTGATGGGAACAATCGTCAGCAGAGTCGTAAGGGGAACGAGTTCTCTCCTCACGCCGCGGAAGGTCATCAGCGCCAGACCGATCGGCAGTGTGAGTTCCACGAATCCGGCGAAATGATTTCGGTTTACGTAGGGGCCGAACGGCTCGCCTTGCATCTTGTATTCACTCAGCCAGTAGATTTCGCCGCCGGACGTGAAGTGCTGAATGATTGCGAGCAAGGAAACCAGGAAGCAAAACGCAATCACGAACCACGCTAGTCTCGATAGATCCCGGCGGGTCCGGAACGCCTGCGCCGTCAGAAAAAAGATGAGGAAGTAGCTCGCCAGCTTCAGCAGCTCCATGCGCGTGAGAAAAGCGTACGCGGTCCCGCGAAACAAGAATTGGAAAAGCCCGATTCCGATGAGACCCAGCAGCGGCCAATTGAGCGGTTTCCACCGAATCTTCGCGCCGGGATCTCGATAGGTGAGCAGCGCCCAAAAAACGAAGAGCGCCGCCGCACCGATCTCAACCACCGATCCGGACCACACCTCTACCGCGCCAAATGCCAGCACGCTGAAAGCGATCAAGAGGCACAATCCGGCGCGGAGCACGCTCATTGCGATGGCTGCCCCGCTTGCGCGCTTGACGGAACGAGCGAAGCGTCGGCAATCCACACCGTCCCCGCGAGCTTGTTCTCAAAGAGCCGGCTCGGTTCGCGAAACAGCCGGACGAACAGAAAATGCGTGTCAGGACCCGTCGCCACATCGGCATCGACGGGCGACCACGGGTGCGAGCCCGTAAAATTATCGGTGAGCACGTTTAGCGCGCTGGTGTGGTTCGGGTCCGTGATTGAGAATCGCATCCCGCTTTCCGTGGTGATGTCCTCAGTGCGCATCGACGCGTGGAAATGGTAGCTGCGATTCGGCTCCACGGGGACGAATTGCGAAGGTCCGCCTAGGGCGATGTTGCTTCCCCCGATGAAGCCCACGCGGAGTGCGCGCGATCCGCTCGGCGCGGGTTGCGAATCGTACTCGAGGGCTACGCCGGCCAGCTCCGTCCAGCGCCAGTCGAAACCGCCGTTCGCAAAATCCCTGGCAAAATTGCCGTTCCAAATCAATGAATGACCGGCAGGCTCTTCGTGCGGCAAGCCGGCGGCGGCCAGCGCCTCGCGCCATGCCAAGCGCGCGTCATCCGCGCGATCTTCGCGGATCAGCTCCTCGAAAAATGGAAATGTGCGCTGCAACGGAAACGCCGTTCCCAGGCCCAGCAGCCGCTGCCAGACCGCCAGTCCCGGTTGCGCCTTGTGGATCGACGCAAAAAAATCGAGCGCCTGCAAATACGCTTCCGCGTTCGCAGGAAGCGCACCGTTGAGAAGCTGATCGACATCCTCGCTCGAGCGCCACGTCCGCGAAATGGCGAGCGGCAGAAGCGTCGGATCGGTGCGAACGGCTTGCTGAAGTTCGCTGTACGCTTCGGAATATTTCTGATCGCGCAGAAGAAAATTGCCGTAGTAAAACGCCACCTCTGCGGAAACCGGATACACGGCTTTCGCTTGCAGGAATGCGTCCCGCGCGCGAGCGCCGTCTCCGGCTGCTTCGTACGCGCTCGCAAGGTCTATCCAGTAGTGCGCGGAACGCGGATCGTACCGGACTGCCTTCTCATAGTCCGCGATCGCTCCGGCCAGATCGGGATTGATGAAGTCCCACTGCCGCAAGCGCCCCAGACGATCCCAGGCAGAGCCGTCCCCGGGCACGAGAGCCGCGCCGCGCTCCATCTCCTCGAGTTTTCCGGAATCAAGGCGATGGCTCGCAAGCCACAACTCGCCCGCTTGAAATATAAGGATGGCAGCAATGGCGAGCGACGCAATCAGCAAGATTCTCCGGTGCCCGCTTTCGAGAGAGATTTCCATCCAGCCGTAATCTGCTATGAGCGTTGGCCGTTCTGCAAGCGTAATCTGGGATTCGCCCTTAGCCGAGTCCAAACGCTCTTGCTTCCGTTGCGAAGCAGTGCCCGGTCGGCTCGGCGACTGCCAGAAACCTTCCGGTGGAACAGCGCGCCGCGGTACCTCAGTCACGCTTACGGAGCGCCGAACAAGGACCAACTGCCGTACATGTTGGTTTGTCCGAAATGCGGCCGAACACTTGGGGAATGAATTTCCATCGAAGAGCGGGACATGGAGCTGCGAGAGTTTGCCAGGAGATTTGAACTACTCACTTAGACGGCGAGCTCCTATTTCAATGCACGGGACGGATTACCGGCGTGGCGCGCGCATTCTCAAATTCCACCGATACCTGGCTTCCCTTCCGAACGTTACGCGCTCGCGGGCGACACGGCCAAGGCCCGCACGGCTTATCAGGATTTCCTCGCGCTGTGGAAGGACGCCGACCCGGACATCCCTATCCTCAAGCAAGCCAAAGCCGAATACGCGAAGCTGCGATAGCGGCAGAAGACACCGAGGCGAGAATGGGCGATGGCCCGCGCCTAGCCACGCCGCCGAACTATCCCGCCAGGTTCCGGCCATCTTTGAGGTCACGGATTTGCTTTTCGCCTTGTCCCTGTCCGGATGCAAGAGCTTGCTCATCCTTTGACACCGCTGAACCGAATCCATGCTACAGCAACGATGATTCACCCCCTCTTGAACAGAGAAACGCTGAAAAGTTCTAGTACGTTGGCTATATTTTTCGAATTTCTCTCCATTTGAGGCCCGAAGTCTGGTTATTGACGAGTTTCGGGTGGTATAGGTAACTTGGGGTAATAGGCTCCTTTCCCAACGGAGCACACAGTGGCAGCGCCTTCAAGACAGGACGGAGGACTGAGCAAGCTGAGTTGCTTCATCCGGTTCGACGAAGTGAACTTCTGGCTGTCGAGTACTCGTGACCTGATACGCGTTGCTCCCGAACTCACAGAGGCGGGAGTTCTTGCTGCGGATCCCGAAGGCATCGTGAATTCACCCATCTCGAGACGGCCGAGGGTTCGATTGGACTCGGATTCTTACCAGAGGCTCTGCCAGCAGGTGCTCGAACGCGACGGCTGGCGATGCCAACGATGCGGAAGTTCCAAAGATCTCCAGGTCCATCATAGGCGGCCGCGAAGCCTTCTGGGAGGCGATGTGGAAGAAGATCTCATCACTCTTTGCAGCACGTGTCATCGGCAAATCCATCTCCATGCCGGGACTCTTGCGCGGTTCGAGCGAGACACCCAATGAGAGAAACGATGCTCACAGAGTTTGCGACGCGCCAGGTGACGGTCCGCCAGTTCCTCGACGAGTATCGCTCATGGATATGCTCGACGCTCGGATGCCCTATAGAAGATACCGCCCTGCTGGAGCTCGATTTCCCGATTGTGCAGGCCGCCACAAGTCACCTGCTTTCCGGAGTTCGCCTGCGCAGCGACGATTCAAGGTCAATCCGCGAGTTGCGGAAACTGGTCGAGTCCGTTGACGTTCCGCGGGGTAGCTACCCTGCGTTCGAAGTGCACCTGGCTCGCGAGGTGCGCGGCCGGTTGGCAAGCCGGAGAATGGTGCTCGAGGCAGAGTGGCAGGATGGTCCCGTGGTTCTGCGGTTGCGGGGTTTTCGCGAGCCTGTAGTAGCCGCCAGCATTCCAATTCTACAGGCCGGCAGAGGTGTCGAAGAAACATGCGACTGCGTGATCGTCCGGAGAAGGTGCGCGCCACTTTTCCTCGAGCTCATCAAGAGAATCCGCACGCAACGCGATGCTTCCTATCTGCATGTATTTGGCAGCGGCCACCGGCGCGTCGGTCGGTTTACTTGGGATGACTTGGTGCTGAGCGATTCCGTCGTGCAACTCATTCGACAAGATTTTGAAACCTTCCTTAAGCGCGAGCGCTGGTTTCGCACCCACCGCCTGCCTTTTCGCCGTGGCTACTTGTTTCATGGGCCGCCGGGCAACGGGAAAACCAGCGTCATCCGGGCCATGCTCAATGGCGGCAAATTGGACGGCCACTCGATTGCCCTGTTTTGCGAGAAGACGGATGACCACTATCTCGAACGAATGTTCCAAATCGCTGCTGGCAACGCTCCTTCCTTGATTGTGCTTGAGGATATCGACCGCGCCTTTCCGCAGACGCCATCCCAGCTCGCGGCAACCAAGGTGAGCCTGCCCCATCTTCTGAACTGCCTGGACGGTCTCGGAACACAGGAGGGAGTCGTTGTTGTCGCCACCGCCAACGACCCAACCACGCTTGACTCGGCCATCCTACGCCGCCCGGGGCGGTTCGACCGGGTCGTGGAATTCCCTGTGCCGGATTGCGGACTTCGCGCCACATACTTCCGTAAATTCATCCCGCATCTGACGGAGGCAGAGGTCCAGAACTGTGTCGGCCAGTGCGAAGGGTTTTCCTTCGCTCAGCTGCGGGAGGTGTACATTCTCGCCGGCCAGCGCGCCTATGACAGGGGTGGGGAAGTGTCCGGCCCGGAGCTCAACGATGCAATCTGCTCTCTTCGCCATGGGATGGCTGCCGTGGCCAAACAAGAGCCCGCGGTTGGATTTTCGGCTTCTTCGGAAACCGGCTCGGTGTCGGCCTTTCTGAATCGCACCGAGCACGGAGGGGAACGGTGAAAACACAATCCACGTCCGGGTGGCTGCGCTTTGGCCTGCGCGTGAATGGCCTCGAATTCCACGAGGCCTCCTTACGCGCGTCTGATGAGCATCCCACAAATTTCGAGATTGTGATCCGCGATCGCCAGCTCGGTGGCTTCCCACTTCATGAGGAATTCCTGCTCGAAGTGATGGAAGCCCAAGAGGACAAGGCCCGCTGGCGTCGCGTCTCGCTCACAGAATTGAAGGATGTCATCTGGAGAGAAGCGCGGATGACGGATTCGGAGCTCGATTGGCGCACAGGCCCAGGCTCGAGTCCCTCCGATGACCCGCAGGGACAGTCTCGCAGAAGGATCGAGCGGATCCCCGTCGAAGGGGATGCCAGTCACATCGACCGTCTCCATGCGGCGCTCATGCAGGCACAGATTCGATATCAAATTGTCGGTGGGCTCGATAGTCGGGGACGAAGCTGGGGACACCTGACTCTCGTGGTGTGCTCGTTGCTTGGAGCCGGGATGTGCCTGCGGCGAGCCGGTTTCCTTGAGAGCCAGGAATCTAAGTACGTCGTCGTAGACTCGAGAACTGGTTGGAAACTGCGCTTGCTCGAGGGAAGGCCCGGGCGTTCGAGATGACGGTGCAACGAGTGGCGCGCCAGCAATGAAGAATTGACCTTCCATTCCGGACGGATGCCACCCCAAGAATCTTCATTTGAATGGCTTTTTTGGCGCCCAGGCGCAGTATTATGGAGGGAATGCAGTTGTTTCACAGCAGAGATTGAATTTGTTGAGAATACCATTGTAAGGCATTGAACATACAAGCCTTCCTCGGACTTAAAAGCCTCATGGCTTCTGTCACGGTGGAGCTCCTCAGCTATCCAACGTTTTGCTGCTACGACACGCATATCTAGGGACTCGAAACACGGATGGCGGTGCCGCCCGCTCTCGGTCCCAATCTTACATTTGGGGAGGTGCCTTATGGCACTCAAGATGGAGTCTAAGCAGCAAAGCAAAGAAGTTAAGAAGTTGATAATCGGCTTTGGGTATTCCTTGTTGGAATACTTCACCGACCTCAGCGGCTATTCGCCAGCGGAGGCTCGCTCCTTTTTCGACGCAGCGTGTGATTTGTGGTTACTCGACCCCAACCGCAAACGCTTCATCGAGAAAATAGACCTGTTCTACTACGAGTTGGAAGAGGAGCGTACGCCTCCGTTCGAGATTGGCCGCTACATAGCCAAGCACCTCAAGAACTAGCGGCCTTTCAAGACGGACAATTCCAGAAAGCTAAGCGGGGCCATTCTCCTCCTTGACCATTGTCATGATGCGAGGGTCAAGGAGGACTGCCTCGACACGAAGAAGATGGCAGCGGGTTAGGGCAACGATAACTCCGGCTGCGCGCCAGCAATCTGGAATCTGCGCGGATATCTATGTTCATAGGATGCCAGTGTGTGTACATAGATGCTATACTTGGGCAGGAGGAAAGTTTTATGGCTACCGCCAGGATGAGATCGCACAAACATTTCCAATTGGACCCCGTCAAGATCAAGCGCGCCCAGCGAGTGCTGAGCGCTGATACGGAAACAGAGGCCATCGAGCGTGCACTTGACATGGTCATTGCTGAACACGAAAGAAACCGATTAACGATCGAAGCCAATGACCGCTTCGTCAAAAGTGGCATCGATATCAAAGATGTGTACGGCACGTTGGAGAAATAGATGCAACCGGTTCTCTTTGACTCATCGATCTACATCACGGCACTTCGAACCGGGGACGAAGCAGCCCTGACGCTGAGACGATTGGGCGCCGACGCGCCGGTTTGGCTGAGTTCCGTCGTGCTCGAAGAATTATATGCTGGGATGAACCTACGCAATCGCCATGTGCTGGAGCGACTGGAGCGGGATTTTGAGAGGGCGCGACGGATCTTGGTGCCGAATCTGAGCGACTGGACTCAGACCGGCAAAGTACTGGCTCTCTTGGCAGCCAAGTATGATTACGAACAAATTGGACGGGGCCGGCTGACTAATGATGCCCTAGTTGCGATAAGTGCCGGCCGTTCAGGAATAACAGTCATAACCACCAATGCGAGGGATTTTGCGCGACTCGCCGAATTTCGACCGTTTCAGTGGCAAGTCAACACGATTCGAAGTAGCTAAAACGAGTGCTGGAGAAGGCACTGCAGCCCGAAAGCACCAAGGGCAGGTCCGAGGAGTATGTCAGAGAGAATTCGGCCTTGGAGGCGAGGATCCGTTTGCTCGACCGGCCGGTCGAGTTCTTCGGACCGAATGGCGGCATGACGGGTCAAGCCAGCAGTCGGATGCCTGCGACGAGCCGGTTTTCTCGAGGGCCTGGAATCGAAATACGTCCTCGTTGACTCGAGAACCGGCTGGGAATTGCGTTTGCTCGAAGGAAGACCGCGGCGTTCGACGTGAAGCCGAAACGGAGGTAAGCTGCCGGAAAAGAGAGAATAGGCGTTGCCGTCGCTGCCGACGGCTCTGTTCTGATCGCAGACGACGGCCAAAGCTCATTTAGCGCGCGCCGTACGGGCTCAGGCCGTCTTCCGCGCACCAGACAAATTTGATCGCTCTCACCACCTGAACACTTCCCTCCGGCTTTCGTTACCTCAATGCCGTACGACTCGCTTCCCCTTCCTCCCGCATACCCGCCGTCTCAGAAAATAGTCCCGGCATCCAGCGTGACGCGAGCGCCGCCGGAAACACGAGGCGCACCGGCGCGCGCGCCCTGTCGGCGGTCAACACACCGCGCTCAATCAGGGCCGAAACAATCCGGCGCGCATGGCGCTCGCCTGCGCCCACCACGCCGGCGGCATCGGCGCGAGGCAGTTCTCCCCGGTAGAGCACTGCTTCGAGGATGTTGCCTGACTTGGGCGGCAATGTGTTGAGCCTTATTTCTTCTTCCACCCACAGAAGGATGCGCGCGCGCAGGCGATCCGGCTGCATTAGACCTTCCATAAATGTGACCTGATCGATGCAAGTTCTCAGAAAGAAGTCGGTGAATTCCGCGAGCGCTTCCTCGCTCAAGGTCCCGCGGCCATCGAGATCGTTACGACGAGTGCTGTCACACGCAGCAAGATGCCCCTTGTATGCATCGACGCTGCGCGCCAGACCGCGGGCCACCGACCAAATGGCGCCCGTATCAAGCGTCTCCAGCAGCATCGCATGTGACATCAGCCTCGCGACTCGGCCATTACCATCGACAAACGGGTGAATCCAGACCAGGCGGTGATGCGCCGCCGCCGCGCCCAGGATTGACTCTGTCTTTTTGACGCCCCCATAAACCTCCTCGAAACGCCTCAGAAAACGTGGCACCGCACCAGGGCTGACGGCGATGTGAGCACCAACCTTGACGTCTCTCCTCCGCAGCTGACCAGGGACGACCCGTACGCGCTCCTTCGTCGTCGGGTCCTCCACCCACAGCAGGTCCTTGGGCAGTTCCTCGCAGAATCGACGATGGACTTCGCAAATGCCGTCGCTCGTGACCGCACGCCCCCTCAGGCCGCCGCCGTCGATCCACTTCTGAACGGTGATATGCGCTCGCGCTTCGAGCTGCAGATCGCGCTTGCGGGCATCTTTGCTATAGTCGTTCTTCAGGGCGCGCTCGATATCAACCGGGTGCGTATCGTGCCCTTCGATCAGGTTACTGTAATAGCAGTTCATCGCCCGGACCATATCGGCAAGAGAAACCAACAGGCTCTCGGGCAGGCTCCGACGAAAACCCGCAGACTTTTGCGCGAGTTCCAGCGCAAGGTCTGTCAGTTCGCCGCGATGACGGGAGCCTTCGCCAATCAGCAAAGGCTCCATCAGCGAAATCAGCTCACCCCCATCTTCCGCCGCCTTTGTGTCCGCTTTCATGTCCGCTTCCTTAAATCTAGCAACACACTATATATCATAGACATGTATTGGTTTCAATTGATTACATGTCCTAATATAAGTCCGCTTCTAAGGCCGCGCGCGGCCGTAATAGGTAGTAAGCGATCGCCAGACGGAAGAAACGGGCTGGGCCCATCGTCGGCCCTGATTCTGCCCTCCCCACAGCCTCAATGGACAAAGTTTCCGACTATGGATCCCTATAGTGAAACCGCCATGCGAGACCGAATCAGGCTCCTGACATACGGGTAGGCAAGCTGCCCGGCATGCGGCCTCACAAACTCAAGGCGCCAATCCCACTGCGGCCAACCAAACCGCCCAGGCGGGAGACGCCTCTAAAACTAGGAGAATTTCAAATGCACAATCATGATTCGATACAGAAGGGGACTGTTGCCTCGGGCAAAGGGACCCCACTCACCAACGCCGGCCGGGACTCGGCCGAATGCTCCAAAACAGATTCCGGCCCGGCTGACGGAAAAGGCTCTTCCCGGCCGGAGGCAAGCCCAATCGCTGCTCCCGGTCAGGCCCCGGGACCACTTACGGAGCAGGAACGGAGACCGCCGATTTCGGCTCGGAAACTTGCGGCCAACCGTCGTAATGCCAAGCGGTCAACTGGACCGAAAACTCCCCAGGGAAAAGAAAACAGCAGTCGAAACAGCTATAAGCTTGGGATTTTTGCCCGACAAATCTTCCGGCGGACGGAGGAAGGCCTGAAGGAGTGGGAGGGATACAAAGACACGGTTGCACGCATCTACGACCATTACCGTCCGCAGAACGTAATGGAAGAACTCCTCGTCGATAAGGTTGTCACCGAATCGGTCCGTTTTGCCCGCCTCCTCTGGCTTGAACACCAGGAATTCAGTCGGAAGGACGCCCTCTGGGGACAGACGTCAGACAAACTGCTCCGTGGCCAAACGGCCATCAACCGCCAGCTGACGAAGGCAATCGAGCAGCTGAAAGACCTGCAAGCAGAGCGAAAGGCCGCATCCGGCGAATCGGAGCCCTCCTACGGCCCGGAACTCGATGGTGTGGCCGGCGAACCTTGTGATGTGCCAGAGGGACTTGTCCCGGGCGACGAAGACCATCTCACTTCAGCTGCGTCCGGAAATGGGCCAGGCGCCCGCCGTGAACCCGTAGAGTTGGCGGGCGAAGCAATTGCTGCACAGCCACTCGCTCCCGCACCCGGTGAGGTATCCTGCGGAGGTGCGGAAATCTCAAACAGCGGTCCGCAAACAACAGAGAATTGCAAAACGAACCCACCAAGCTCTAGCTCAGGCGGGGGGAATGACGACACGGTCCACGAGCAAGCGGGCCAGACGCAGCCGCTTGCGGAAATTATCGAGCGAGCAGCGGGTCCTGCGGCCCCTCAAGAACCGAACAACCGTCTCGTGCCCACGTCAGATTTTGGGACCAAATCGCAGGACGCTACCCCACGGGAACCAGGCGAGGAGGACATCTTGAATTGTTTATAGCGAGCACTGTGGAACGAGCCCAAGGATTCTGATGTGATGAACCGACGAGTCCATGGGGACGTGCTTGAGACTGGTGTCTGGCGAGCGAGCGGCGAGCTTAGGGCGGGCACGATGACGACCCCTGCCGGGTTGTTACTTTTCGCCGAAGCGGAATACGATTCCGAAAGAAACTCGGCGGCTGCTCTGACTCGAGTAGCCGTTGTTCGAGAACTTGGTTCCGCCGAAGTCCGCCTCGACCAAACGAATTCCCAAGTGGCGCCCCAGGTTGTAGTCGAGGCCGCCGCCGACCTCCCACGTTGATGCGAGGTCGGTGGGCGTCGCGCCGCCATGACCGCAGCATGGTGGAACCACGTCCCGGTAGTAGCCCTCCCCATACAGAACGTGACCGTATGGGGTCACCTTCCGATGGCCGAGGGGATTGAGCCGCACGCCGCCCATGAACGTGTAGATGGACGTAGTTCCGTTGACGAGCCCCTGATTCTTGGACACGCCGACAACTTCGCCCTCAAAACCGAGCCAGCGCTTCCAGTTGTAATCCCCAGAGGCGTACCAGCCGTTCATCCCGATGTTGGTGTTGGTCGCGACGTAGTACTGGCGAAAGGTGTATCCGCCGGATAGCTCGTACTTCGGAGTGACGTAGGTGCGCTTCGCCTTCACGGGCTCTTCCGGGGCCGGAGCCGGCGCGCTTTGCGGGGGCGTGGTGTCCTGCGCCATCGCCGGCACGACGAACAGCACAAGCAGACCGAAAAGCCCCGCCAGCTTCTTCATCAACAGAATCCTCCTGGGGAATGCGCACGAAGCGCCTCTGCTTGGAAGGCATCCGACGCCTCTCGGGTTGGCCTGCCCCCACGCATGTCAGCTCAAATTCAAGAGGGGAAAAAACCCGAATCCCGCGCATGGGAATATCGCAGAACCGAGGCTCCGAAGAAAGAAAAAAGGCCGGGCATCCCGAGGCTTCCGGGCGCCCGGCCCTTTCCTATGGGGAAGGAGTTACTTGTCGCCTAGAAACGAAAGATCACGCCGGCTTTGAACTTGAAGTTTTTTTGAGCAGGGTTGTGGAAATTGTGGGTGTCCTCGAAATCAAACTCGCCTACACGAATCGCGACGTGCGATGTCACCTTTGCGTCGACACCGCCACCGAAGGCAAACGCGAACACATTGTCCGTAAACGGCGGGGGAGCCGTCGGATCGTCGACAGTAAAGCGTGAAATCCCGGCGAGAGCGTGAACGAAAGGAGCAATAGTCCGGTGGCCCAGCGGATACACTCGCGGTCCAGCCATGAAAGTGTACTGGCGGAGCTTGACCCCCTGCGAAGTTGCGTAGGCGCCGTCGACATCCAAGGCGAGCCCCAGCCAGTCTGCGAAGTCGAAGGCTGCGGTGGCGTTCCAGCCATTCATGTTGATTCGCGGCCCGCCGAGTCCATCCAGTGACCGAAACGTGTAGCCCCCGCCGACTTCAACCTTCGGAGCGTTGACTTGGGCTACGGCCGGCAAGGTGCTAAGTGCGAGTAGTGCGAGCAATCCCAATATCCTCTTCATGTGCAACATCCTCCTCAGAAGGTCTGCGCCCAATCGGACTCCACCGCTCCCCCGATGTGGACCCGGGCTAGCCGGGCTGGCGTCTTCAGCCCCATTTTGGCATGAGTATTAGAACGTATAGAACCAAAAACCGTCTTCCTGTGCCGAAATGGGCACGGTGCGGACATCAGCAGAATGTCCAGTGTTTCAGGCTGGAACAGAGGGACGGGACCAACTCCGGAATCCCGTCTGGTCAGGTCTACCTTGGCGGCGAAACGGGTGAGTGTGACGCCCGCAAGTCGTGGCACCGTCTCTCGATCACATCACAGAGTTGGTCGATTCGCGAACCGTCTTCATGCGGTCGCAGCCGCCACACGGGAACCGCCGCGAGAACGCGGCCCAGAACCTCAAACTCGCGCGCTCGCATGCCCTGGTCCAATAAGTTGGTTGCATAAGAATTTGCAATCAGGGAGAGAAGGCCTTCGCGCGGTGTCAGCGTCTCAACCAGGGGCACCGCCGCGTCAGTGCTTCTTTCGCCCAGAATAAAGATTGCGCCGAGCGGCAAGGGCAGCTCCTCGAATCGCAAGTGGTTCTCTGCGAGCCGAAGTTGGCGTTTGTCCCAATTAGGCGAAAAACTGGGCAGCGTCTTCTGCGGGCCGTAGAGCATCTCCACCGACTGCTGCCACAAGCAGAGATAAGGATACGCTGGCAAAACAGAGAATTCGCCGTTGCTTTCGCGCAGCGTCACGATGTCGTCTGAAAGCACCGCGTGACCTCGGCGTGCGAGTGCCGCAGCCGTGGTGGATTTGCCCGCTCTTTCCGAGCCTGCAAAGGCCACCGCACAGTTGCCGAAGGCCACAGCGCTCGCGTGCAGACAAGTAATGCCTCGAAGCCGCAGCACGAGCCCCAAGACCGGGCCGAGTAGGTAGGCTGCGACGTCCTCGAGCGACAACTCGCCGGGCCACAGCGCCCACACGGCTGTACCTCTCGGGTCTAGCCAGAATTGCGCCCCATCGAAATAATCCCAGCGGAGAAGCTCTCCATTCGCAACTGTCCAGATTTTCAGAACTGGATCACCAGAGTCGGTGGTGTAAGAACTGACGTATTTGAGTTTCTCGGGATCGTGTGGAAGTCCATCCCCCATTCCTGGCAACGCGCCAAAATGGATTTCCACGTCGGCAGAGTTCACCGGCGCGTCGAACGGAGCTAGCCCGGGGATCTGGCGATCGGCGTGGAGGATGAGGCCGAACGCTGAGTAGAGGAAGTTCACACGAATCAACGCACGACAGTCGAGAATTGCAGATCAAAAGACCTGACCTGGAGAGTTGTCACTTCGAGATCTTTTGACATAACTCAAAAATCGACTTCAATTGGCAGAGACGTCTGAAGCGCTTCGCCGCGGAGCCATCACTACGCGCCAGATGCATTATTCCTTGGAAAAGTTCCGCCATCCTTAATTCTATTGGAGGTCGAATTGTGCTGGGTGAGATCCCGTACTGTGCCGTGCACAGTGAGCACGGGCGATGAATAGGGTTTCTTAGGCACTGGACTTGCGGGTTTATCCATTGTGGACCTCCGCAACCAAGTTATACCGGACTCTGCGCAAAGACCGCAACCAAAAGTTAAGACAATGCGGACGAATCAACAAGCCCGCGCGCTCGGCGTTTCTTTCCTGACTCAGCGGCGGAAGAGCGGGAAGATTGACGTAGCGGCTGATCTCTTCATCCCAGCGAGCCTGGTCGATCCAGTCGGTCTCGGGGCGTTGCAGCATTGCGGCCAGAGGATCGCCGGTCAACGGCGTTTTCGGCCTGCGCCGGATGTTCTCGGGTATCCGGCCGGCCATTGCCTCTCTCAAGATCGTCTTTTCGAAAGCCCAGGGGAATGGAGAAACCGCCAGAAGATACTCGACGACGCGCAAATCCATGAACGGGTGGCGCACTTCGACCGCGCAGCGCGTCACACCCGGATCCTGGAGCTCGTAGTAGCGCGCCCATTGAGGCAGCGAGAGTGACGCGTGCGCCGTGGGAAGCAGCGGATGACCCTGCGGCGCGAGCACGCGGTTCCCGTCCGTCCAGCGCGCCTCGAGGTTCACCCGTCGCGCAAAATCCGGCGCGATCCACCGCGGAAAGACGGGCTTGCCGTCCTCGTTGCGAAATACGCGTCTGATCCTCCGGCGAATGCCGGGCCAGAGCGACGACCTCAACGAGAGATAGCCCAGCGAATTTCTCCACAGGAGTCCCCATTCATGCTTCCGCACGTGATCGCGCAACTGGGGCCGTATCTCGAAGTGCATCAGATTGTCGCTGCCTTCGCCGCCCAGCACCACACGGCAGTCCTCCGCAATCATCTGGAACTGGTCGAACAGTCCGGCAAAGAATGGATCGTCCACTGGCTCCGGCCAACTCACTTGCGGATCGTCCCAGCGTTCAAAAGGCCGCAGTTCGTCGAATGCCAGGGTGCGCAGGGGGATGTGAAGGAAATCCGCAACCGTTCGGGCATACGTTCCCTCGCGGTCGGGAATCAGTGATTCGTACGTGATCGTGTACGCGCGGAGATCCGTCGCACCGCCGGGCCCGCCGGAAAGCTCGCGCGCGATTGCGGCGATGGCGGACGAATCGAGGCCGCCGCTCAGCAGAATCCCGACACGGTTCGTTCGGAGGCGGTCCGCAACGGCGGCTTGGAGAACGATCTGCAAGTGCTCGACGTACTCATCGGAATGGCGGTAGCGGATGTGCCCGCCGGTCGGCGCCGACCAGTAGCGCGCGATCCGCAGGCCCTCCGCCGAAACACTCAGAAAGTGAGCGGCCGGCAGCCGGCGAACCTCTAGAAAGGTCGTGGATGCGACGTCGTAGTTCTGGCCGAACAGCAGAAAATCGGCGATCGCGGCTTCGTTGAGCTCGTCGGAAACCCCCGGGTGAAGCCGCACGCAATCGAGCGTGTTGCTGAAGAGGAAAAGATCGTCGAGCTCCGCATAGTAGAACGGCTTGATGCCGAAATGATCGCGCGCGCAGAAAAGCGTCTTCCGCCGCGCGTCCCAGATGGCGAACGCAAAATCGCCGCGCAGGTGCAGAACGCATTCTTCGCCCCACGCCGCGTACGCGTGCAGGATCAGCTCGCAGTCAGGCGCGCCCCTGCGGACCTTGCGCCCTTCCCGGTCGAGTTCTGCTTCGAGTTCCGAGCGGCAGTCGATGCGCGCATCGGCGGTGATCCAGAGCTGGCCGTCGAGGCTCGCCGGCTGGCGTTCGCCAAGAGCCTCAACCGTGGTGCGCAGCAGCGTGTGGCCGAAACCGACGGGACCATCCGCCCAGACTTCCCGCGCATCCGGTCCGCGAAACGACAGGAAGTGGGTGAGCGACTGCAGGAGCGCGCGATCCACTGGAGCGCCATCCCGCCTGAACATTCCCACGATTCCGCTCAATGTGTTTGCGTCTCCATCGAGGCGATTGAGCCTTTGAACGGCACGAAATGGCGATGCACTTCGCCGGCGTCGTTTAGCACGGCGCCGCCGCACTCCACCCACGCATGGGCCTCAAAATGCCCGGCGTCTTTTCGAACTCCAATGCGCAGATCCGCCGCCATCCCGCGCTTTTCAAGAAGCCACCAGAGCACCAGCGAGCGCTCGAGGCAGTTTGTGCGCAAGAAAAGATGCCGCGCCGCGGATTGCTCCATCCGCGTAATCTCGCGCGCGGAATCAACCGTGCCCCGGTCCGTCGAGACGGTGCGGCCGGCGGCCGCCGGCACAAACCGCGCAAGCGCGGTCTTCCACCGGCGAAACCCAATCAGACGCAAGCCTATATACGTCGCCGTGAGCGCTGCCGCCGCTTCGAGGACCACTCCTCGCGCGCGTCCGCTCAAGCGCCAGAAGCTGCTCCATGTTGTCACGATTGCTTTCAACCCGTGGCCTCGAACAAAGTCGCGGCCCTTCCGCGATGGCCCCCGGCTGGGAAGGCGGATCCTCGGGGGCCCCCGCAGGATCGCCCGTAATCAGTTCAGCGAGCTGCCGCGCTCGTCACCTGAATCAGCCCTTCGCCCCGCATCGTCTCGAGCAGGTCGAGCAGGTCCCGCTCGCAGCGCTCCGCTTCCACATCGTATTCATCGAGCAGAGCATCCCGCAGTTCGCCCACGCTCCTCGGCTTCTGCAAGAGGCTCCACACACGGGCGCCCACTGGGTTCAATCCATAATAGACGGTGTTTTTGAGATTAAGGATGGCTGCTTCTTCGCCGAGCGGGCAAGAAACCTGCTCGGGCGCGGCGATCACTATCGAATGCACGGATATCCGTGCGTCCATGGCGGCCAGTACGATCCCCTCAGGGCTAGGTGGGTGTGCTCGCCGGGCAGAAACGCCGGCGGCGCTTGGTCCGCGGGAACCTGCACGCTCCCAAGCGATTCCCCACGAACCCAGTGTATTCTACCGGGACTTGCACGCAACCGCAATGTGCGGCTGCTATGTAAACCAAGCTCAGGCCCTTCGCCTTCTCTTGGCCTGAGCGGAGCCGACGGGATCGTCTTGCCCGCGGAACTTGCCCGATGAACCTGCTGCGCAATGCCTTTCTGATGGCTTCGGAGAGCCGCTGGCTGCGCGAGCGCGCGCCGCGCTTCGGCTTCATCCGCCGCGCGGCCGACCGGTTTCTCCCGGGCGAGAGTGCGGACGCCGCGCTCGCAGCCGCCCGCCGTCTCGCGGACAACGGCATCGCCACGCTTCTCACGCACCTCGGCGAAAACGTGCGCGACCGCGCCGAAGCCGAATCTGTCACGGCCGGGTACCTCGATCTGCTCGAACGCACCCGCGCCGCCGGGCTGGCGGCTGAAATCTCCGTGAAGCTCACCCAATTGGGGCTCGACGTGGATCACGAGCTCTGCTTCGCGAATCTCTCGAAGCTCATCGAACGCTCGGCTGAGAAAACCGTGTGGATCGACATGGAGCAGAGCCAGTATGTCGACGCCACGCTCGAACTCCATCGGCGCGCGCGAACCGAGCATTCGAACACCGGCGTCTGCGTGCAGGCGTACCTTCACCGTGCGGAGAAGGACGTCGAAGCGCTGATCTCGCTGGGCGCCGCAGTACGGATTGTGAAAGGCGCGTACAACGAGCCGCCCGGAATCGCATTTTCGAAAAAGGCGGACGTGGACGAGAATTTCTTCCGGCTCTCGCAGAGGCTATTGAGCCCCGGCGCGCGCCGCGCGGGCGTTCGTGCCGTAATCGCCACGCACGACCGGAAATTGATCGCGCGAATCGTCGGGTGGGCGGCCGCGCAGGGAATTGCGAAAAGCGAGATCGAGTTCGCCATGCTCTACGGCATCCAGCGCGCGGAACAACTGCGGCTCGCTCGCGAGGGCTATCGCAGCTGCGTGCTCGTTTCCTACGGCTCCTACTGGTTTCCGTGGTTCATGCGGCGTCTCGCCGAACGCCCCGCAAATGTTCTCTTCCTGATTCGCAATCTATTCTCATAGCGTTCGCAGATATGCGATCAGATCGTCGAGCTGTTGATCGCTGAGGGACTCGCCCAGGCCGGGCATCATGTTGCGTCCGCTGGCGATTGTTTGCCGCACGAAGCGTTCGTTCGAAGGCAATCCGCTCGGGAGGAATTGCTTCCGGAAAACTTTCTTGAGGCTCGGTCCTTTGCTTCCCGACGAGGAATAGGCGTTGTGGCAGGCCGCGCAATAGCTCTCGAAGACGCGACGCCCGGCCGCCTGCTGCGCGTTCAATCCAAGCTCCGCGTCCGTCTTCGGAGGCGGCTCCCCGCAGCCGATCAGGCACGCCGCGAGAGCCGCGATCGCGAGACTACGTATCACTGCGGAAAGCCGATGCGGTGAAGAAGGTCGGCGTAGCGCGGATCGGAGCGCAGGTTGCCCCACGCCAGGTCCACCTTCAGGAATATCAGCTCGCTCGCCCGCTGTTCGTAGGCTTTTTCGAGCCAAAGGAAGGCATTGTCCTTGTCTCCCAAAAGGGCATAGTTCCCCGCTACTCCGGCGGGGCTGTACCCAGGCTTGGCCGGATCGCTATCCTGCGTGATGAACCATCGGTGCACACCTTTCACCCCGGAGTTCGCATAGACTCGTTTTAGTTCCGCTGCCGCTTCAGGCTGTCCGAACAGGGTCAAGAGCCGCTCCTCCGCATCCATGGCTTTGTCGTACATTCCGTTGGCCTCGTAACACCCATTCAATATGCTGTAAGCCAGTCCGTAGTTGGGATCGATCTCCAGAGCTTTTTGCGCCTGTGCGATCCCTCTGTTGCAGTCGCCCTGCTCTGCAAAAACGATACCCTCCTGGTCATTCGCGTAGACGGACAGCGGGTCCAGTTCTAGAGCGCGGCGGACCTCAGCCAGCGCTTCGCCGAAGCGGCCCATCGTGACCAGGTAATTCGAATAGCCTTCGGGCGCATTGATGAAATTCGGGTTCAACTCCTCGGCGCGCCGATATTCTGGGTCTGCCGCGGCAAATTCCCAACTCAGCCAATGGACAATGGCCAGGGCCAAGTGCGCTTCGGCCGAACGATCGTCGAGCGCCAGCGCCTGGGCGGATTCGGTTCGGGCCGTGGCGAATGCCGTTTCCCGCACCGAAGGTTGGAAGTATCCAAGAAGGCTGTTCGTGTCCGCCAGGCCCGCGTGGGGAGCCGCGTAGGTCGGATCCTTGGCGATCGCCTGTCGGAAGTAATCCGCTGCTTTGACGAAGTGCTGCGGAGTGAACTGATCGAATTCGTGCCTGCCGAGGACGTAAAGCCGATAGGCATCCGCGTTCTCCATTGGACGCCCGTTCATCTGGTCCTTCTCCGCCGGAGTCAGTTTCATCCGCAGTTTGTCTGAGATGTCGCGCACGATCTCCTGCTGCACCATCGCGACATTCGCCATCTTCTCGGTGTACTGCTCGCCCCAGATCTGGCTGCTGTCCGCCGCGTTCACCAACTCGGCGTCGATCGAGATCGTATCCCCCCGCTGCTCGATCTTCCCGATCAGCACAGCGTCCACCTTCAAATCGCTTCCCACTTTCTCCGGGTCGGGATTCTTCCCCGCGTAGCGCATCGCCGCGCTGCTGGACATCACTTTCAAGCCCGGCAGCTGCGAAAGCGCGTCAGTGACTCCCACGCTGATGCCGTCCTGAAGGAACTCCGCGTCGGGATTCGCGCTCGATCCTGTAAATGGCAGCACGGCCACGGAGTGGACCGTCTGAGCGCGCGCGGGAAGCACGTATCTTGCGACGAGCAATCCGGCTGCGACAACAATCAACCCAACGATGCCGACGGCAATCAACTTATAGCGCCGCCCCACGGCGCGCGCGGGAATCAGATCCGTCGCGGACGTAGAAGCCAGCTTCCCTGCGCTGGGAGTCGCGGCCGCGGAGCCGGGCGCGGCTGCCACCGCCGCGCTCTTGCCGGAATCGAGCTCGCGCTTCAATCGCTTGAGGTCCGCGCGAAGCTCCGCCGCGCTCTGGCAACGCAGTTCGCGGTCTTTCTCGAGCGCCTTGTTGATGATCTCTTCGAGCCTTGGCGGCAGGTCCGGATTCAGGCGAACTGGCGCGACCGGCGCGCGGTTCAGGATGGCTTCGAAAATCACGGCGGAAGTATCGCCGCGGAATGGCAGCGAGCCCGTGGCCATTTCATACAGCACCACGCCGAAGGAAAAGAGGTCCGTCCGCGCGTCCAGTTCCTTTCCTCGCGCTTGCTCGGGAGACATGTAGGCGACGGTTCCCAGCGCCGAGCCGGGACTGGTCAGTTGCGCCTCGGGGACCTCCGTCACTGCGGTGACTGTGGCCGATCCAGACGGCTCGGGAACAGACCTCGGCTGAGCCGTTACTTTCGCCAAGCCGAAATCGAGAATCTTCGCGTGCCCCCGCTTCGTGACTAAAATATTCGCGGGCTTGATGTCGCGGTGCACGATGCCCCGCGCATGAGCGGCGTCCAAGGCATCCGTTACTTGCACTCCGAGGTCGAGAATCTCTTCGACGTCGAGCGGCTTGCCTCGAATCAGGTGCTTCAGGGTTTGTCCTTCGAGCAGCTCCATCGCGATGAAGGGTTTCCCATCCGCCTCGTCAACCTCGTAGATCGTGCAGATATTCGGATGGTTCAGCGCGGAGGCGGCCAGGGCTTCGCGCTGGAAGCGTTCGCGGGCAGCGCGATCTTTCGCCAGCTCTTCGGGAAGAAATTTCAGCGCGACATGCCTGTGGAGCTTGAGGTCCTCTGCTTCATACACCACCCCCATCCCTCCGCCGCCGAGCTTGGCGACGATGCGGTAGTGCGAGATGGTTTGGCCAATCATCTGAAGACTCCGCCGCTCCAATCAGTCCGGGATGCCGACGCGCTTGACCATCGCGTCAAACCTGGGTTCTCCATGCAGTTGATCGAAAAGCGGATGAACTTTTAGATACATCAAGAAAGCCGCGCGTTCTTGAAACGCCTTCTCGAGCCATTGGTAAGCCGCATCCTTCTCTCCAAGGCGCGCGTACACGCCCGCAATCCAGAACGTAGACGCGCCATCGGGCTTCCAATCCTTCGCGGTCTCTTCAACGAGCCGGCGCGCCTCCTCGATTTTGCCGACCTTCGCGTATGCCCCTGCCGCAATCATGCGATCCATCGTCACCCTTTGGCCCAGCGCCAGTATCTCTCGGCATCCCTCGATGGCTTTCTCGGGTTGGCCCGCGCAGGCGTACGCATCGGCGAGGGCCGCACGTGTCTGAGAGTTGTTCGGGTTGACCCCATGAGCCCTTCGCAATTCCTCGACTGCCTTATCCCACAGGTGTGCGCAGTAATAGGTAATCCCAAGTAAGATATTTGACGTATAGGAGATTGGATCCAACTCAACCACGCGCTTCGCCGCCGCGATCCCTTCATCGAAGCGTCCCACCACCCAACAGAATTGAACCAGACTGAAAAAGCCCATCGGCGAATCAGGATTCAGCTCCACGCCGCGGCGAAGCTCTCGTTCCGCGCCCGCGAAATCCCAGTCTAGATTTTGGAGTATCAAACCCAGGCTGACGTGCGCCTCGGCAAGGGTGTCGTCCAATTCGAGGGCCTTTTTCGCCGCCGCGCGCCCTAGGGGAAAGACCTCGGCCGCCGATGCGAGCCCGAACCGGTTCATGTTGATGTATGCCCACGAAAGCCATGCATGCGCCGCAGCGTATTGGGGATCGATTTCGATTGCCTGATGGCACAAATTGATGGCCTTGCGCATACCCGCGGGCCATTCATGGGTAGCGGCGTGCTGCGCTTTTAGCAATAGCTGGTAGGCTTCGTTGTTCTGGGTGGGACGCTTCCGGAGTCTCTTCTTCTCTTCTCCCGTCAACTGCAATCGCAGCTTCTCAGAGATCTCGGTCGTCAGCTCTTCCTGCAAGGCAACCAGGTCCGTCATCTTCCGGTTGTACCGCCCTCCCCAGAGCTGCGCTTGGCGGTCCACGTCCATCAACTCGACCGACACGATCAGATCCTGGCCCCGCTGTACCATTCGCCCCGCCAGCACGGCACGGACTCCCAACTCGCGCCCCGCCGCCAGCGGATCCGCTCCCGCCCCTCGGTATCGGAATGACAAGGTTCGCGGCACGACGCGTATCTTGCGGAGTTGCGCCAGGCTGTTGATCAGCGTTTCCGCGATTCCATCGCTCAGGTACTCCGCTTCCGGATCGCCGCTCGCATTTTCGAGCGGCAGCACCGCCAATGAATCGATCACTTTCGCGTGCTTCCCCGAGGAAGGCTTATCCGCGCTCTTCGACGGTCGCGGGGTCGGCGCTGGTCGAGCGCGCTCGCCAGTAGCCCGATTGGAATCCGTGTCGCGCTTCAGCCGCTGCAAATCGGCGCGGAACTCGGCGGCTGACTGGTAGCGCAGTGCGCGATCCTTTTCGAGCGCCTTGTTCAGGATGCGCTCGAGTTCATGCGGCAAATCGGGATTCAGCCGTACCGGCGACGTCGGCGCCTTGTTCAAAATGGCGTCGAAGATTGCCGCGGACGTCGGCCCGGAAAACGCCTGACGGCCGGTCGCCATTTCGTAGAGCACGACGCCGAAGCCGAAAAGATCGCTGCGCGCATCGAGCTCTCCGCCGAGCGCCTGCTCGGGCGACATATAGGCGACTGTGCCGAGCGCCACTCCGGGACTTGTCAGATTCGGATCGTCATCCTCCGTCGTCCCTTCCGTCGTAGCCGCCGGCGCGCGGCTTTGTGGCATCTGCTTCGCAAGACCAAAGTCGAGGATCTTCGCCTGGCCGCGCTCGGTAATGAAGATGTTCGCCGGCTTGATGTCCCGATGCACGATTCCTTTCGCGTGCGCCGCATCGAGCGCATCGGCGATTTCCGTCGCAAGGGTCAGCAGGGTGGCGAGATCGGACGGCCCGCCCGCGATCTGGTGTTTGACTGTGTGGCCTTGCATCAACTCCATCGCGATGAAGCGCTGGCCTTCATGCTCGCCGATTTCGTGGATCGTGCAGATGTTCGGATGATTCAGCGCCGCAGCCGCACGCGCTTCGCGCAGAAATCGTTCGAGCGCTTGCTTGTCGCGGGAAACATCGTCGGGAAGAAACTTCAGCGCGACGTTTCGGCCGAGCGTCGTGTCCTCGGCGCGGTAGACCACGCCCATTCCGCCGCCACCGAGCCTCTCGACAACGCGGTAGTGGGACACCAGCTTGCCGACGAGGGGATCTGCGTCCGGCATGGGACACGAATCTTATGTGGACCTGCGAGGGGTGTCAACGCCGTTACTCAATCGCGAAAGCTATCTCGTGCGTTCGTCTTTTTCGATTTTGCCGTCGCGGAGGCGGATCACGCGGTGCGCGTGTCCGGCGATGTCGGGCTCGTGTGTGACGAGGATGATCGTGTTGCCGCCCTGATGCAACCGGGCGAACAGCGCCATGATTTCCTCGCCCGTGCCCGAGTCGAGGTTTCCGGTGGGCTCGTCGGCCAGCAGGATCGAGGGATTGTTGACGAGTGCTCGCGCGATCGCCACGCGCTGCCGCTGGCCTCCCGAGAGTTCGTTCGGCTTGTGCATCATGCGGTCAGTGAGATCGACCTGCGCCAGCGCTTTCTTCGCGCGGTCGATGCGCTCGGCGGAGGGCGTTCCGTTGTAAATCATCGGCAGCTCGACGTTGTGCAGGGCGGTCGCTCGCGCCAGCAGGTTGAACGTCTGGAAGACGAAACCAATTTCGCGATTCCGGATCGCGGCGAGTTCGTCATCATCGAGCTGGCTCACGAGCCGTCCGGCCAGCCAGTAACTCCCGCTTGTCGGCGTGTCCAGGCAGCCGATCAGATTCATCAGCGTGGATTTTCCGGAGCCGGAAGGCCCCATGATGGCGACGTATTCGCCCTTGCGGATCTGCATGCTCACGCCGCGGAGGGCGTGCAGTTGCTCGGTCCCCATTTCATACGTCTTCCAGAGTTCGTCGGTCTGGATGACGATGCCGGAATCCACCAGGTCCTGGCGAAAATTCTGCGTGCCGGCTTCTTCTACGGGCATTGGGCTCCTGAAAGATAATCGTCCTAGCTGGACGACTCTTCGGTCTTGGGCACCGTGTTGTCGATCTTGACGCTTGCACCCGGTTTCAAAGTGCGGAGCGCTTTGTAGCTGCCGGTCACGATCAGATCGCCCTCGTTGAGGCCGCTGGTGACTTCGATATCGGTCACGCCGCTGATGCCCGTCTGCACGGGAACGAATTGCACCTTGCCTCCGCGTACCACGAACGCGCCCTGGATGGCGTTTTTCTGTGCGCCGGCGCTATCGGTGTTGGATGCAGCGAGCGTCACGCTGCTGCCGCCTCCGTTCTTAGCCTCGTCCAGTTCTTTCTGCGACCGCTCGGCGAGCGCTTGGATCGGGATGCTCAGCACGTTGCGCTTCTGGGCCGTTTGGATCTTGGCCGTGGCGGAAAGGCCCGGGCGCAGCGATTCCGGAGGGTCGTCGAGCGTGATTACCACCTTGAAGTCCCGGGCTTCCTGCGTATTGGCGGTCGTCTCCGTCATGGCCGCCTGTCCGGAGGTGCGGAGGATCGCGAGCTCGCCCACCTCCGAGACATGCCCCTTGAACACCTTCCCGGGGATGGCGTCGATCGACACGTCGGCGGGCTCGCCGAGCCGGACGCTCGTGATGTCGGTCTCATCGACTTTCACTTCCGTCGTGACGACGCTCATGTCGGATATCGTCAGAATGGAGCTGCCTGCCGTACCCTGAATCCCCGGCACCACGTTCTCGCCCACGCGCACAGCGATATAGCTCACGACGCCGTCGATGGGCGCCGTGTATGTGGTCTTGCGCAAGACGTCTTGCGTGTGCCTCAGCACGGCGCGGCCCTGATCGAGATTCGAGCGCGCCTGTTCCCGGGAAGAGCGCGCCTGCTCCACCTGCGCCTGGCTCGAAGTCACCGCCGCGGCAGCGCCGTCGTAAGTTGCCTTGGCCGAGTCATACTCCTGTTTGGAGATGAGTTGCTCCTTATAGAGTTGCTGCGAGCGCTGCCAATCGAGCCCGGCCTTATTGAGGTCGGACTGGCGCTGGGCCAGCGTGGCCACCGCCGCATCGAAATTGGCTCCCGCGGCTCTCATCCCGGACTCCGCCGCCTCGATGCTGGCCTGTTGGGCCTGCACGTCGGCTCCGGGCTGGATATTCTCCAGGTGCAGCAGGACGTCGCCCTTCTTCACATGGTCGCCTTCATTGACCACGATATCCGTAATCTTTCCGATTCCCTCGCCCAGGACGTTCGTATAGTTCTTGGGACGGATTTCACCGGAGGCGGTCACGAGCGACGTCAGGTCCTGCCGCGCCACCCTTCCGGTCTGCACCGTGACCACGCTCTGGTTCGCCTTGTAAATGCTGTACCAGGCCATGCCCCCGAGAACGAGGACAACGGCGGCACCGATCCCCACCTTCTGCCACATCTTCATTGCGCTTACCCCTGAGTTGAATGGTCCCGCGTGGAGGAGCACACCTGCCACGTCTATTGATACGCCGGGACACCCCAGAATGTTTCTCTTCCGGGAGGCCGGATGCGCGTCAGCAGGGAAACCCAGCTCTCTCGGTGACCGGTTTCCCCAGCTCTTGCTCCCAGCGCCCGCAGCCCCGGTCGGGCGCCATCAGCGCTGCGACAGGGGAATTATCTTAATTCGGTTCAGCCCGGCCGGAAAGGAAAATAGTTCCAAGCTCGTATGGCATGGCGCATGCTGCATCCTGAGTGGCCTCCGGGCGGCACAAATTCTTGTCCCTTGCGCCCCGATCAAGTGGTCTCTCGTGGACCATTAGACGCGAGGCAACCTGCTGGGGTAGGCACGATTCCAACCGGGTACGGGGGCGGCCTCGCGGGCAATGATAGATTGACCTGTACGCTGGTACAGGTTAAGATTTGCCATCGGATAAGGGTGAAAATATGGACCGGTCCGTCAAGGCGTTCCTATGGATTTTTCTCGCCGGGGGTTTGGTCCTTTCGACAGGTGTGTCCGCCAGAGCCGCCCAACAGGAAAGCCAGCAGGATCAGCAGGACCAAGCCAAGCAAGCTTCCAAAACCAAGCAGAAAAACGATAACCAGCTCAAGAAAGAGCTAGCGTCACCCTATAAGCGGTGGCTGGACGAGGATGTGGTTTACATCATCTCGCCCGAAGAGCGCCATTCATTCCTGCATCTTTCCACGAACGAAGAGCGCGAGCAATTTATCGAAGCATTCTGGCAGCGGCGCAATCCCGACCCGGACTCACCGGAAAACACCTTTAAAGAAGAGCATTATCGCCGCATCGCCTATGCCAACGAGCACTACGCCTCCGGCATACCTGGCTGGAAAACCGATCGGGGCAAGATCTACATCATGTGGGGCCCGCCGGACGAAGTGGACTCGCATCCCACCGGCGGCAACTGGGACCGGCCCTCTGATCAAGGCGGTGGCTCGACCTCCACCTATCCCTGGGAAACTTGGCGCTATCGCTACCTCGAGGGCGCCGGCCTGGGTGAGAACGTCGAGCTCGAGTTCGTCGATCCCACATCAACGGGCGAGTATCACATAACCATGGACCCGAGCGAGAAGGACGCCCTTCTCCACGTCCCCGGCGCCGGGCTGACGCAGGCCGAGGCCATGGGGCTGGCGGACAAGTCCGCGCGCTTCAAGAACACAGATGGCACGAACATGGCCGAGAACGAAAGCGGTTCGACGGGCCTGCACGAAAATGAGGAGGAATTTACCCGCCTCGAACTCTACGCCAGCATCTTTAGGCCGCCGCCGGTCAAGTTTAAGGATCTGGAGGCGATTGTCACATCGCGCCTGGTTCGCGACCAGATCAAGTTCGACTACCGCTACGATTTTCTCCGTATCACCTCCGATACGGTGCTCGTGCCCATCACCGTCCAAATTCCCGTGCGCCAGTTGAGCTTCCAGGAAAAGGACGGCGTGGATTCGGCTGCGATGAATCTGTTTGCCCGCGTCACCAGCTTGAGCGGCCGGGTCGTGCAGACTTTTGAAGACACGCTGCGCGCTGATTTCCCCGTCGCGCTTCTCCAACAATCGCTCGGCACTTCGAGAATTTATCAGAAGGCCGTGCCGCTAAGCCCGGGGCTCTACCGGCTGGATATCGTGATCAAGGACACCAACAGCGGCAACGTCGGCGTGGTCAACACTCGGCTCGCGGTCCCCCGCTTCCAGGACGATCAGCTTAGCTCGAGCTCGCTCATTCTCGCCGACGACATTCAGCGCGTCTCGGTGAAGGATATCGGCCTCGGCCAATTCGTTCTCGGCGATGTGAAGGTGCGGCCGCGGCTCGACGAAGCCTTCACGCCCGCCGACAGCTTGGGAGTTTTCCTTCAGGTGTACAACCTGAAGGTGGATGACCAGACCCACAAAGCGGACGCTTCCGTGCAATACCGCATCACGAAGGAAAAGGAAACTACGCCGATGATGAAGTTTGATCTTCCGGCGGATAAGCTTCCCCAGCACGGCGAGGAACTCACGCTCGAAAACAAGATCACGCTGGGATCACTCGCGCCCGGCAAGTACAAGCTCGAAGTCGCGATCACCGACAATCTCACGAAGCAAACGATTACGCCGACGGCGGCCTTTACCGTAAAGCCCATGCCAGCGGGCACCCCTCAGGGGAGGTGAAGCGTTTGAATCTCCGAGCGATTTGTATCCTGGGCCTCGGATGTTGCGTGTGTCTGCTCGCCGTGCCTCTCGCGGCTGCGCCTCACGATGCCGGCAAGATCGCTGGCGTTGTGGTCGATCCCGCCGGCACGCCACAGATGGGCGCGACTGTGTTGATTTCCTCCGAACGTCTCCTCGGTGCGGCGCCGATCCAGCTCTTCACGAACGACCGTGGCCGATTTTCCAGCGTTGCGCTTCCCGCTGGCCCGTACTCGATTCGCGTAAGCCTGGCCGGATTCCTGCCCGCGATGGAGCAGCACGTCCAGGTCGATGGCCAGCATTCGACGCTGCTCGAAATCGTTCTGGGTTCGGTCTTCTCCTCTTTTGAAAAACTGCGCCGCCCCTCCGATGAACCCGTCGCGTCGGATGATTGGACTTGGGTGCTGCGAACTTCCGCCGCCACCCGGCCGGTCCTACGCTGGCAGGATGACCCGGCCGCGACCGGTGCAATCAAGAGCGGAGATGCCCAGGATGCGCAGATGCCTCACGGGCGTCTGGAGTTGAGTTCCGGTGCGGATCGTCCAGGTTCGATTTCAGCCGTGGCCGATTCGCCCGCCACTGCGTTCGTCTATGACGTGGGCGTCGGTGACACAGCTCGTCTCCTGATGGCGGGCCAGTTCAGCTACGAAGACGCCTCGACAGCCGCCGGCTTTGCCGGGGAATGGCTGCCGTCCGGTCAAGAGGGCGTGGGGCCGGTGACCACTGTGCTCGTAAGGGAATCGCGCCTCGGCCCGGCGGGCCTCGTCTTTCGCGGATTGCGGATGTCGCATGATGAGCAGTTTGCATTGACCGACACGATCAGCATTCGCTACGGCGCGGAATACCTGGTGGCCGGTTTCAACGGCACCACGTCCGCGCTCCGCCCGCGCGGCGAAGTGGCCGTGCAGATCGCGCCCGGCTGGCAAGCCTCCGCCACCGTTGCGACTCGCCCCTGGCAGAGCCCCGTGACGGCGCAGGGCTCGCTGCAATCGGCGCTCAACACTCTCGACGCGTTTCCCACGCTGCTGATTCGCGACGGCCGGCCCGTGCTTGCGAACGGCCTGCATGAAGAACTTGCCATCGAACACACGCTGAGCACCCGCGCGGACCTCAGCGCCGCGGTTTTTCACGACCTCTCGACCCACACGCCCGTCATCGGCCGTGGCGGCGCAGGGGATCCCGAGTTCGTGCAGGATTTCTTCTCCGAGGCGTTCGCGTATGACGGCGGCTCTTCGAGTTCGGCGGGCGCGCGCATCGCTTACCGCCAAAAGCTGGCGGCCAGCCTGAGCACAACCCTCGTGTACGCGTACGCCGGAGCGCTCGCTCCCAACGGCAGCACCGCCGCGGAGCTGCGCGATCAGTTGGCGACTCGTTACCGCCAGAGCTTGGGCGCGGGCGTCTCGGCAACCATCCCGCGATTCGGCACGAAGATCACCACCAGCTACAAATGGCTCAGCGGGCCGGCTGTTTCCCGTGTGGATGCCTACGGCGAGTCCGTTTACCATCTCGATCCGTATCTCAACTTGGAGATTCGCCAGCCTCTCCCGAGCGTGATTCCGGGCCATATGGAGGTACAGGCCACCCTGGGCAACTTGCTCGCGCAAGGCTATGTCCCAATTGCTTCAGGTGACGGATATGTGGTCCTCGTTCCTTCTTACCGCTATTTCCGGGGGGGCCTGAGCCTCCAGTTCTGAGATTCTCCGCTGTTACTGGAATTGGGAATGCGCCTTCCACAAATGGAATTACCGCAAACTCTTCGACACCCTTTCCCCGTAACCGCCACGAAAAAGGGGCCTTAGGCGACGCGCAATCAATGATTCGCTGGAATCGAACGTGCTGGCGTAGAATAGCTAAATAAGGGCCACGGGTGGAGTTGGATGAACGATCATCTGCGAATCCGGCTGGGCGCTGTCACTCTCGCCCTCTTCACGCTGGCGGCGATGATTTTCGCCGTGCTGAATTTCCAGCAGCGTTCGCGATACATTCTTCCCGATGACGGCGTCACCTGGATGGACACAGCCCAGGGCGTCGTTGCCTGGCATGTCGTTTTCGGTTCACCTGCCGACAAGGCCGGAATCAAGCAGGGCGATTACGTGCAGTCCGTTCGCGGCGCCGGGATCCACCGCGCCACGGACGTCACCAAGGTTCTCTGGCGCGTCGGCCCGTGGACGGAAGTCCGCTACGGTATCCGCCGCGACGGCGAATCGTTCCAGGTCCCGCTGGTCACCGCGCCGCAGGAAAGCTCCTCGTCGCTTGAGAACTACCTCCGCGTCACGGCGCTGCTCTATCTCTTCATCGGCCTTTTCATTTTCGTCCGGCGGTGGAATGCGCCGCGCGCGGTTCATTTCTATGTTTTCTGCCTCGTCTCGTTTGTCCTCTACAGTTTTCATTACAGTGGCAAGCTGAATTCATTCGATTGGACCATCTACTGGGGCAACGTCGTCGCGCTTCTTTTGCAGCCGGCGCTGCTCGTCCACTTCGCGCTGGTGTTTCCCGAGCGTCGCGGAAGGCTCTTGTGGAAGCTCGCGGCTCTGTACAGCGTTCCGGCGGCTTTGCTCGCTCTCCACGTCTCCGTCGCTACGGCCTCGCTTGATTTCTATCCCTCGATCGGCGCGCGGATCCTGCTGGACAAAATTGAGTCGTGTTACCTGGGCCTCGGTTTCCTGCTCGCCGGCGCGATTTTCCTTTCGAGCTACCTGCGCGCACCCGGCGGCGTGCTGCGCCAGCAATTGAAGTGGGTCACCGGCGGAACGTTCGCGGGCATTCTTCCGTTTTTCGCTCTCTACGTTTTGCCGGGCCTGTTCATCGACACGCCGCCGAAGTGGAGCGAGATGTCCGTCTTTTCGCTGGCCCTGATTCCGCTCTGCTTCGGATACGCCATCATCCGCTACCGCCTGATGGACGTGGACATCATCTTCAAGCGCGGCCTGGCTTACACGTTTGCGACCGCCGGCGTTGTCGCCATCTATTTCGCCTCGATCGCCTTGATCGGCGAACTGTTCCACACGGCGTGGCCCACCGGCCCGGCCGGAGGAATGATTGCGATCGTCGTCGCCGCGTTCCTTTTCCAGCCCCTACGTGACTGGGTGCAGGCGCGCCTCGACCACTTCTTCTATCGCGACCGGCTCGACTATCGCCGCACGCTCATCGAATTTGGCCGCGCGCTTGCGAACGAAGTCCGCCTCGAGCCGCTGCTCGGTTCCGTGCTCGACCGTGTTTCGCAGACGCTGCTTGTGGACCGCCTCGCCGTCTTTCTCGAGGATCCGGCGCATCCCGGCCGTTTCGTCCTTTCCCGCTCGATGGGCCTCCGCACTGAGGGCTCGCTCGATCTCAGTTTTCTCGACCCGTCTCGCCCGGCGCTCGAGCGCGGCTGCCTCTTTTTCGAATCCGCGCGCGCCGCGACCGGCGAGACCGATTCGGTCCGGCGCACTCTCGAAGAGCTCGACCTGAACTATTTCATCGCCTGCCGATTCCGCGACCGAACGGCCGCGGTGCTTGGCCTCGGAAAGACGGTGGACGGCGACTATCTTTCGAGCGACGACCTCGAACTTCTTTCCACCATCGCCGGCTACGTCGCCATCGCCATCGAAAATGCGCGGCTCTACCAATCGCTCGAGCAGAAGGCGCTCCAGATCGAGCGGTTGAAAGACTTCAGCGAGAATATCGTCGAATCGCTCCGCATCGGCGTCGTCACCGTCGATCTGGAGGACCGCGTCGAATCATGGAATCCGCAGCTCGAGGATTTGCTCGAGATTCCGCGGAGCGAAGCGCTCCGCCGCAAGCTCGACGAACTCCTCCCGCGGGACCTGGCTGGCGAAATCGCATCGCGTGCGGGAAGCGAGCACGTTTCCGGCATCTATCGCTTCCACCTGAATACGCGCAGTAACCGCCACCTGGTGGTGAATGCCTCGATCGCGCCCCTGCTGGGCAAGAATGGCGCGCGTCTCGGCCGTCTGGTCCTGCTCGACGACATCACGCAGCGCGTCCGCCTCGAGGACCAGATGATCCAGACCGAGAAGCTCACTTCTCTCGGTTTGCTGGCCGCGGGCGTGGCGCACGAAGTGAACACGCCGCTCGCCGTGATTTCCAATTACATCCAGATGCTCGCCAAGCAGATTCCGGCGGACGATCCCCGGCAGCAGACGATCGAGCGCATCGTGAAGCAGACCTTCCGCGCGAGCGAGATCGTCAACAATCTGCTCAATTTCTCGCGCACCGGCGCGGCGGAAGCCGTCGAAGTGGACTTGAACTCCGTGCTCGAGGAAACTCTCACACTCGTGCAGCATCCGTTCAAGACCGCGCGCGTCAACGTCGTCCGCAACTACACCGAAAAGCTGCCCGTGGTCCTCGGCTCCACCACGCGCCTCCAGCAGGTGTTTCTCAACCTCTTCATGAACGCGCGCGATGCCATGCCCGGCGGCGGAATGCTCGAGGTCCGCACCGGCGCTCACAACGGCTCGGTGGAAATCGAGGTTACCGATACCGGAGCCGGCATTCCCGCGGAAAACCTGCATCGCATCTTCGATCCCTTCTTCACCACGAAAGCCTCCGGCCGCGGTACCGGCCTGGGCCTCTCCGTGAGCTATGGCATCATCAAAGAGCATGCGGGCAAGGTGGACGTCCGCTCCACGCCGGGTAAGGGCACGTCGTTCCGGCTGGAATTTCCCGTAGCCAGGAAAGCGGTTCATGCTTAAAGGATCGATTCTCGTCGTTGACGACGAAGCCGAAATCCGCGAGGGTCTCCAGGCCCTGCTTGCGTCGGAGGGCTTCGAAGTGTCGCTCGCGGAAACGGGCGAAGTGGGCTTGCAAAAGCTCGAGGAGCGGCCCTTCGATCTGATGCTGCTCGACGTGAGCCTGCCGGACCGCAACGGGCTCGACATGCTCCGGGAAATCCGCCTGCGCGACCCGCACCTCTCCATCATTCTGATCACGGCCTATGGCTCGATCGATATGGCCCGCGCTGCGTTCAAGGCCGGCGCGCAGGACTACATCACGAAGCCCTGGTCCAATGACGAGTTGATTGCGCAAGTCTCGCAGGCCATCGAAGGCCGCCGCCTGCGCGAGGAAAACATTCACCTCAAGCGCGCGCTCAAGCAGCGCTATAACTTCCCCAACATTATCGGCAAGAGCGAAAAAATGCTGGCCGTGCTCGATCTGGTCACGCAGGTCGCTCCGTCGCGCTCAACCGTGCTGATCTACGGCGAGAGCGGCACCGGCAAGGAATTGATCGCCAAGGCCATTCACGCCGCTTCGACTCGCGCCGACAAGGCCTTCATCCCGATCAATACCGGCTCGATCCCGGTGGACCTGCTCGAATCGCAACTCTTCGGCCACGTGAAGGGCGCCTTCACCAGCGCCATCGCCTCGAAGAAGGGCCTGTTCGAAGTCGCCGACCAGGGCACGATCTTCTTCGACGAGATCTCGACGATCAGCCCGGAAACGCAGGCCAAGCTCCTGCGTGTGATTCAGGAGCGCGAGTTCATGCGCCTCGGCGGCACCGACACGATCAAGGTGGACGTCCGCATCCTGGCCGCATCCAACGAAGACCTGCGCAAGCTCGTCCGCGAAGGCCGCTTCCGCGAGGATCTGTTTCACCGGCTCAACGTGATCTCGATTCAATTGCCACCGTTGCGTGACCGCAAGGAAGATGTTCCGCTGCTCGTCGGCCATTTCCTCGGGCATTTCTGCCGGGAAAATGGCAAGCCGCCGCGCGGCTTCACGCACAATGCGATGAAGCTCCTGATGGATTACGACTGGCCGGGAAACATCCGCGAGCTGGAAAACGCGGTCGAGCGCGCGGTCGTCCTCTCGACGCACGAATCGATGGACGCCGATCTGCTCCCCGAAAGCATCCGCACGCGCGAGATCGTTAAGGGCGTCCGCTTGCAGCTCGCCGAATTCCTGCCGCCGATGCCGGGAGAAGCCGGCGCGCGGAGCTCCGCCCCTCCTCCTTCGCTCTTCGAAATCCTCGAGGAAGTCGAGCGGCGCATCATCGTGGACATGCTCGAGCGCACGAACTGGAATCAGACCGAAGCCGCCGAGCGATTCCAGATTCCGCTCTCCACTCTCAACCAGAAGATCAAGCGCCTCGGCATCGAGACTCGCCGCCGCCCCGGCGCGCTTCGCGGCAGTCCGGGCCTCACCTACGGCGACGACGCCGCAGAATTCTCCGTCGGCAAGTAACCGGCCGAATTCTCGTCATTCTTACCGGAGCGTCCCGACGCCTTTTTCTTTCCCGGAGACCGTTTTGTCGATCTCCGGGTCGGGACGCGCAGTCGAAGTACTGTTTTCCATCGTTCGGTGTCAGAGCGATGAATCTCTCTTCGGCGCCAGCAAACGAGAGAATGTCAACAAAGCCACGCGAGTTCTAATTGTCGCCGTGATCTCCGTGGCCGCCCGCGAGAAGGTGCACGTAGCCGAGCAAGCCGTCAGCCTCGAACTCGAGCTGCCGCGCCTCCCTATCGTGGATGGGTTTCTTGTAGAACTCGGCGCCCTCCAGCAACTGGAACATCTGGCCCGCCAGAGCGTCCCGGAACGAGGTAATCGCCGTCAGTTGATTCTCGAGCCCGGCGTACGTCGCGTCGTTTCCTGCACTTCCTGAGGCAAGCGCCCGCGTAGAAATCCGCAGGCTGTCGCGCCCAAGCAGCGCATTAGGAGCGTTGATCTGCTTGTACGCGCGAGCCAGACTGACGAACTCGTCGCCGCTATCGCTAATCGCGTCCGGCAGCGCCCAGTGGTGCAGCTCCTCCGCCAGCACGCGGCCTTGCGACGAATAGTCGTCCTGGAGACCCGCCAGCGCCAGCATGGTCGGCCGTATGTCGGTGTGGTCGGACCAGACGTCGTCGTCGATGCCATTGTTCCTCACTCCCGGCCCAGCCAATCCGAGAAACATGTTTACGATTTCGCGCTGGATGCCGCCGTGATTCCATGCGAAGCCGGCGCTCTGGGCGATGCACGGGGTGGTGCAATTCGGACTGCCGGTCAAAAAGAAGTAATCCGGGTTGCCGAACATGATGAACGTCGGCGTCCTCTGCGGGTCGCCGGTGACCATGTGGAGCAGCTTCAATTCCACCGGATCAGCCAGCGCCGTCGTAAGTTGGTCCGTGTTCCCCGTGAGCGGATTCACCGCCGTCAGGTTCGCCGCAGCTCGCTCGAAGCTCCGGGCCAGAGGATCGCCGGCCGCTGGGTTTCCGGCAACGTAGAATACGGGCACCATGTCGAACTGAATGTCGAACGTCGATGTGATGTTCTGCTCGGTTGCCAGCAGGCCCGTCATATTGCCGTCAAACTCGCCGACCACGCTCTTGCCTGTTGACGCGTTGATGTAATCGCACGGGACCGTGACGCCGTCGCAGCCCGCGTTGAACGGGGCGCCGCCAGCGTAATGATCCCCTTCGTCCGCGGTCACGACGAACAGCGTGTTGTTCCGGTTGATCCCGTGGGCCGCAAGATTCGCGAAAAACTTGCCGAACGCCTCGTTGTACGCAGCCAATTGCGCCACGTAGCAAACGTCGCCCGGCCCCAGAGCATTGCCGAGAGCCAGCTCGGGATCGCTCGCGCACGCCGCGGGCGCGCTCGCGATGTCATGGGCGTGATTGTCGTGAGCGTCGGAAATGTACGCGTACGTCACCGGCACGCCGTGTTCCTGCATCGCCGCCACGTAGGAAAGCGTCTGCGCCGCCGAGATCCCGCTGAATCCGGGGAATCCAACGCGCCCGCCGCCGTCCGTTATCGCCTTGCCGTCCAGGTCCGCCAGCGGCCCGCTCGGGCTGATCACCGGTGCCACGAACCCGTGGCCGTAGAGCGCGTTGAACCCGGCGTAGCCTCCCGGCTCCTGTGGCAGAAAGTCCGGCTCGCCGTGATTCGAAGTGGCGCATACCGGATCGCCCGCCGCGCAGTGAACCGCAATCCCCTCAAAATCGGCTATCGCCTGACTGCGGTTCGCCTTCGCCTCGGCGAGCGCGGCGGCCAGTTCCGTCGGATCTGACCCGAAGACGCTCTGGAGATCGCCCGCCACGTTTTCGAGCTCCATGTTCGCAATCGAAACCCCTCCCACGTTGCAGCCTGCTCGCGTCCACGGCACCCACGGAGCGGGCGCGTTCTTCGCGTTCGGAGCGATCATGAAGTAGCTGGGATCCGTCGTGGCGTTCACGATATCGGTCCAGTATTGGAACGACGACGCAAACCCGTCGAAAAACTTGCTGCCCGGCGGCGTGAACCAGCCAAAGCTGTTCGCAACCGGCATGCCGTGACGCTCGCCGTACACCCCGGTCAGCGATGTGATGATGTCGTCCGCCGTGTGCGACTTGAGCGGCGTGTGGTGATTCGTCATCAGCACGCCGTTGTTGGTGATGAAGTTCAGCAGGTTGGGCATCTGCTCCAGATCGGAGGGCACGTTCGGGTTGTCGCGCGTGAAGTGGACGTTGTCGAACTGGATGAAGATCACATGCCGGATATCGCCTCGGGCCGAATTCAGATTGCATCCGTCGGCACTCGGCACCGGCTGCGGCGCGGGCGCGGCTTCGACCGCCGCCGGCGCGGCCAGCATCGTGGAAATTGCCGGCACGATGGCAAACGTTAGAGCCGTGGCCAGTGCCACTCCTTGCCGCAGGCGGGCCAGTAAATGGGTTCTCTTTATGGGAAGCGGGTTCCAAGATTTCTCGATGCGCTCGTGAGTCAGTTTCACAGTCATCCTCCTCGGAAGGCGTGCGCACTACTTCTAATGACATTTCGAGCGGCGTGGGTTACCTGCGGCGGAATTTCTCGTGAAAACACTGCGACTCTGTCACGCGCCGTACACAGCATTTGCTGCCGCGCGTAACAAACGAGTAGACGCGGCGGAAACGGGGCGCTCGTCTTCAGGGAATTTCGGCGAACTCAGGAAACCAGCGGGCGGCCGGCGATCTTTTCGAGGATGCGATACGGCGCGCTTTCCGGCGCCACCAGCGCCGCCGGCGGAATAAGGACAGTCTGTTCGAGTGCGTACTGCCCGGACATCGCTGCGTGCGCGACGCCGTCGGTGAAGACGAGCCACGTCGAGAGCGGCGGAAATTCCAGCCGCGCCTTCGGGCAGTCCGCCTGGAACGCCGTGTTTTCCTTCAGGTAATCGTGAAAGCCCAGCATGAACATGTCGTAGGGCGTGCGGCCCATTCCGCGAAATCCGAGCTTCTCTCCCCAATCCTGCACGGTACGGCTGAGAAAGGATTCTTCGGCGATCCGCATCAGACCCGCGTCCTCGGCGTAGTGCTGCGCGAGCACCTCGAAACTTTCCGTCGTGTTCCACACGCGGGATTTCGATGGATTCAGGTTCGTGAACACGCGCAGGATGCGCCCGCCGCGCGTCGGGCGGCTCGGAAACGCGTCCACGTGCAGCAAATCGTTGCGCTTGTGCAGCGGCAGCCCGCGCCTCTCTTCTTCAAACGGGCGGAAGCTCGAAAGATCGAGCGTCCACTTCCCGGCGTAGGGCATCAAAAATTTCCCCAGAAAGTCGATCACCTGTCCGCTGTAGTCCCGCAGGATGGAATGCACGCGCCCGACCGTCGCTGCATCGCCCCCGACGCCCCGCAGAATATCGTCGGCCGGGCGGTAGGAAACGTTCTTGTGCAGCCGCAGCTCGGCCCACTCCTGTGCGACCAGAAAATCCCGGTCCTCGCGCGAAAGTTGGAAGGGAGGTTCTTTGAAGAAAAGAATCTGGCCGCGTTCGAGAAGCTCGCACCAGGTCCGCGCCCGCGCGTCGCGCTGCTCGGGACGCACCCAGCCGCCGGGCCATTTGTAGTCTTCCACGTCGATCCAGGGCACGCTCGGCAGACTCCCTTGTCTAATTGTTTCCTGGAAGCCACTTCACAAATGGCTGGCCCGGAAGGGTGGGGCTTCAGCCCCGCCTTCAAGCCCCAAAAGAAAGATGGGCTTTCGCGTCTTGTGCGTCCCGATGGTTTGTATCGGGAAGCCCCTGAAGCCGCGCCTTTCGATCGTTCTCAGTTCTTCCCGGCGCCCGCCGTGCGGTATCCCGGCGGCAGCAGAGCGTTGGAAAGGTTCGCGCGGGAAAGGTCCACGCCGTCGAGTTTGGTCTCCCGGAGGATGGCGGTCTTCAGGATGGCGCCCTCGAAATCCGCGCCGTGCACGTTCGCATCGCGAAAGTTCGCCGCGCCGAAATCGGTTCTCCGCAGCACGGCCTGGCTGAGGTCCGCGCGGAAAAATTCCGCCCCGCCCGCCTGCGCCTCCGTCAGGTCCGCGCCGCTCAAGGTCGTTTCCGTGCAGTCCGCCTTCCGCAAATCGGCGCTCCGCAGATACGACTTGCTCAGGTCCGCCGAGGCCAGCTTCGCCTCGCGCAGGTTCGCGTTTTCCAAATTCGCGCCCTGAAGATCGGCGTAAGCGAGATTCGCCTTGAAAAGATTCGCGCGGGTCAGGTCCGCTCCCGCGAGGTCGGCGCGTACGCCTCCGTTTTGCCCGCGCACAAACCGTTCGTGCGCCGCGAGAATATCGGATAGCCGCTTGCCGTTGTGGCGGATGCTGTGCGGCGAACGCGGACCCTCGCCTCTCAAAATGTCTAAAATGCTCATGGGCACCTGCGGGATGAAATCTACTCTCCGCTGCATTTTACTAGAGACAGCGCCACTCTGCACCCCCTAGGCGCGCCTCTCTCCGGCGCATGTGCTAACTTGAAGACAATGGCACTTCACGCGAAATGGCTGGGCGCGACCCTCGCGATCGCCCTCTCGGTGTGCCCGCTCGCATCGCAAGCCCAGGACCGCTCCGACACTCCCACCGACGAAATGGTCGCCAATCTCGCCGCGGGACGCGTCGTTATCGCCGTGGTGAAGGACGCGATCCTCGTCGGCACGATCGAGAATCCGATCGAGGCCGAAACGCGCCCTCCCGTGCCCGTGGACATCAGCACCGCGCGCCTCGGCGTGATTCTCGGCGCGGTCGAGTGGACATCGCCATCCACGCAACAGGAAATCGCCCGCCTCGACCAGGAGCTCCCTCACCTGCGCAGCCGTTTGACGCCTTCGCAGCCGCACCTCGGGGATACCGTGGGCGGCGACGAGGCCATCGACATCGAAGCCATCGGCCAGGGCATGCTCGAACGGCTCAATGACATCGCCTCGAATCTTCACGGCAAAATCGACTTGCCCGCGAACGAACCCCTCGCCGAACTCATCATCGCGGATTACATTCCCACCTATGGCGCGGAGGTTTGGCAGCTCGCCTACGGAATCAAGCAGCAGGAGGAACAAGCCGACTACTGGACCACGCGCGTCCTTCGCCCGAGCTATCTGCAATTCTGGCCGCCGGAAAAGGGACAGCCTCGCACCCTCGTCGAATTCGCCTATCCGCCCGAAAGCGCTCCGACCACTCTGCTCGAGCTTCTGCGCCAGAAGGATCCTCGCCTCGATAAAATCCGCGCGTCAGATCCCAAAATGGCCGAAGTCGCGAATAACTTCCTCCAGGGGACGAGTAACAAAACGCTCGCCGCCGATGCCACACAATTTCTGCGCGCCGCGCTCGACGCCATCGCCCCGCCCAACGCCCGCGAGACCATGGCCATCATCCGCGAGGAAACCGGCTTCGAGTGGATTCTCCCGCCGCCTCCCGAACCCGTCCATCCGGGCCAGAAGCTTCTGCGCCCGCCCGACGCGCCCACGCTCGTCAAGCCCCCGCAGTAAGAGCGTCGCGCGTCAGTCTCCGATTATCCGTGCCAGCTCAACCGGTCGATGCAACACCATCCAATGCGTTGATTCGACAATGCTTCCCGGGGAGAAGTGATCTGTTTGGCTGTCCTCGGTGAAAACCTAGCCAGGGTAGTGTTCTGGCTGATCTAACCCTAGCGAGCGATTTAGCCTTTGCTTTCAATGCAAGTTGGGTTCTACCTGAGTGTTGCGTCGACCCATTGAGACCACCCGACTTACCAGATGGAGTTGAGATCACCTTGCGCATCAATGGGAGATCGACTCAAGTGCCAGGCCGCGCGTCCGCGGACCGAAAATTCCAATGGCCAGAACGATGACCAACATAGAAGCAGCGATGAACGCGAAAACGCCGCCCACACCGAAGCGTTGCAGGAAAAAGCCGATCATGAGGCTCGTGAAGATCCCACTGAAGCGGCTCCACGAATAGACAAAGCCAACGGCTTGTGCCCGCACTCGCGTGGGAAATAACTCAGCCTGGTACGTATGAAATGCCACAGACATCCAGTTATTCGAACACGTCAGCATCACGCCAAGCAGAATGAGCCAGCCTGGCTGGTTCTGGCGTGCGAACAACAGACCAAACCCTCCGATACAGACCGCGCTCCACAGAATTTGCCACTTTCGTTCGAACTTGTCGGCAATGCCGTGAATCAGCAGGGGGCCGACGGGAGCACTAATGGCAATTATAAACGAGTATTGCAGGCTGGCAGTGGTCCGGATGCCCGCGGCAATCAGCAAGGTGGGAACCCAGGAAGCGAAGCCGTAGTAGCCGACTGTTTGAGCCAAATGAAAAACCATGAGCATTAGCGTCCGCCGCAGATATGGCGGCCGAAAAATTTGAACGAATTTGACGCGAGTGCTTGGGGACTCCT
>DATNIN010000064.1:0-8552 GCA_035604415.1 Candidatus Acidiferrales bacterium | reverse complement strand
CGAGCAGCTCAAGCGCCTCGAATCCCTCGCCACGTAGGTTCCCGCGCTCGCCGTTAAAGGGTTATGCAGCCGCTTGTCCCTAGTCTGCCGGGGGAGCCGCCTTTGCCTGCGCGGGCTCCCTGTGCAGCGGCCACATTTTGAAGAACTCCGCGTAAAAAATGAGGAACGGGAAAGTGACGGCCAGCAGCGCCGAGGCGAGCCAGATTTCGAAATCGTAGCTCGGCGGGCCCGGCTTCACGGCACCGGTCACCACCGGGGCCAGCACTCCGTAAATTCGCGCGAGCGCGACGCCGATCACGGCTGAGGCGATCGCGTTCAACACGCCTTTCAAGGGCTGCGCCAGCTTGCCGAACAGCGATCCGTGCATCATGTTCAGAACGATGATCGTGCCGAAGATGAACGGTATGGGAACGCTCACCATGAAAACGACCACGTCCATCCCCATCACCTTTACGCCGAGATAGAACGCGAGGGTGCCGATGACGAGCGCCGTGATCGTCCAAACGATTCCGAGGACCGGCTGCTTCATCACCGCAGGAGACACCGTGAAAGGCCACAGATCGAAATTGAGCGACAGGAACATGGCGCCCGTCGCGGTGATGTAAAACACCAGCGCGTTCCACGCGTTGAACAGCCCGTGCGGATCGAGCGCCGGGACGTACACCGGCGCGCCCTGCATGAAGCCGTAATTGAACAGCAGGCGGAACAGCGCGTAGTTGATGATGTAGCACGACGCGAGCATGGCCAGCCCCGCGCCGATTGGATTCTTGATCAGCTTGTCGAACGGCCAGCCGCCCCACATGATGGCGAGCCAGAACGTGACGACCACCGACGCGATGATGCACATGGCCAGCATCGGCGTGGGCGGGTTGATGCCGCCGTTCACCGTCGAGAAATGGACCGCGGCGACGATCGCTCCCACCACGAGCGCCATCAGCGTCAGCAGAATTCCCTTGGCGGGTTGAGTGCGCGTGGCGGCGAAGCCCGGATGCTTGCAGCCCCAGGTGACGGAGATGACGATCTGCATCGGAATGAAGCAGATCGTCAGGAACGCGACCCAGGTTCCGAATATCGGAAACGCGAAGAGCGCAATGAAGCCCAGCGAGACGGCGATCACGAGCAACGACGCAACGATTCCAAGTAAAGGTTGTTTCATGTTGGCCTCCTGGTGGGGCCGGGCCGCAGGGTGGGGCGCTACGTGCGCCGCCATCATAGGACCATTTCGCGCTCGGTCAAGCCGGAAATCCCGGCGCGCGGCCCGCGCTACGATCCACTACCCTTGCCTCGCTGGCTCCGTGCTTCTCGCTCCGGCATGCTAGAATTGACTGTTTCCGCGCAGCACCTTGTCACTCAATGTAGAGGACCGCACCGAGATGCCGAAAGTCGGATTCGTAAGCCTGGGATGCCCGAAGAACCTCGTCGATAGCGAGGTGATGATGGGCATTCTCGCGCGCGCGGGCTACGAAATCACGCCGCGCGCGGACGATGCGGACGTCCTCGTCGTCAACACGTGCAGCTTCATCGCCCCCGCGCAGCAGGAGTCGGTGCAGTCGATCCTCGAAATGGCGGAGTACAAGAAATTCGGCCGCGCGCAAAAATTGATCGTCGCGGGATGCATGGTCGAGCGCTTCCGCAACGAAATCCGCGAGCAGATTCCGGAAGTGGACGCCGTGATCGGAACCGGCGAGGTCGAAAACATTCTCGCCGCCTGCCAAGGCGAGGTGCGCGCCGCCGCGAACGCCGCCGCTGAACTGCCGACGTACCTCTACCACGATCTCACGCCGCGCATTCTCGCGACGCCGCGCCACACGGCCTACATCAAAATCAACGAGGGCTGCGACCATCCCTGCACGTTTTGCGTGATCCCGCAGCTTCGCGGAAAATTCCGCAGCCGCCGATTCGAATCCGTGGTGCGCGAAGCGGAAAATCTCGCCGCGGCGGGCGTGCGCGAAATCAATCTCATCGGGCAGGACACCACCTACTACGGCGAAGACCTCGGCCTGCGCGACGGCCTGCCCACGCTGCTCGAGCGGCTCGCGCAGATCGAAGATTTGCACTGGATTCGCTTCCTCTACTGTTACCCGAACCGCATCACCGGAAAGCTGCTCGACGCGATCGCAGCTCATCCGCGCCTCGCAAAATATCTCGATATTCCGCTCCAGCACGCCAGCCGCAGCGTCCTCGCGCGGATGAAGCGCGGTTCGAACGCTGACGCGCTTCTGAAAATGCTGGAAAGGATTCGGCGCACGATTCCCGGCGTGTCGATCCGCACGTCATTCATCGTCGGCTTCCCCGGCGAGACGGAAAAAGATTTTCGCGAGCTGTGCGATTTCGTGCGCGCCGCCGACTTCGACTGGATGGGCGTTTTCTCGTACTCGGATGAGGACAAAGCGAAGAGTTTCTGCCTCGACGATAAAGTTGACGCGAAGACAATCGCGCGTCGCAAGAACACTCTGATGTCGCTCCAGAAGACGATCTCGCGGCGCAAATTGCGCCGGCGCGTCGGCCAGCGTTTGCAGGTCATGCTGGAAGGCCCTTCGAAGGATACGGACCTCATCTGGGAGGCGCGGCACGAAGGCATGGCGCCTGAAATCGACGGCAAGATTTACATCACGGAATTCGAAGGCGTGAACGACGCAGCGGAACTCCCCGCGCCGGGCACGCTCGCGACCATCGAAGTTTCCGAAGCGAAGGATTACGACCTCATCGGGCGCGCCGTCGAATTTGCGGCGCCGCGTCTCGCCGCGCAGATTCCGCCTCCGGCAAGAAATCTCTTCCCGATTCTCTCGTCGCGCTGAACCGACAGGCCGTCTCGCCTAGTTGACATTCCCTTTTGCTGACGTCGAAGAGGGATCCTTCGACTTCGCGTCCCGACCCGGAGACCGCAAATCACGATCTCCGGGAACGAATAAGGCGCCGGGACGCTCCGCTCAGAATGACGGTTCCAAGGTGGCGTGCGCTGAATGGCGGCGATGCCTATCAGAATGAGGATGTCAACAAAACGAGATAAGTCCGGGCAACTTTAGACGTATCTCGATTCCGGGCAGGGTGTGTATAATCCCGGCAATCGATCGGATCGGCGAGCGTTTCAAGAAGGTCCGGCGCGAACTGAGCGAATGAGCACGAGACTCGATCTGCGGCCGGTTCCGGTGCCGGAACCGAATCTTACGCCGGACGAAATGATCCAGCGCGCCATCGCACTTCGTCCGCAGCTTCTCGCGGAGCAGGACGAAACCGAACGCCGCGGAGTGCATTCCGAAGCCATCCATCAGGAATTTCGCAACGCGGGATTCTACCGCTGCCTCCAGCCGCGCCGCTTCGGCGGCTACGAGTTCGATCTCAAAACCTACTTCCGCCTCGGCATCGAAATCGCGCGGGGCGATCCTTCCACGTCGTGGTGCCTGATCGTCGGCGCGGGCCACTCGCTGATGCTCGGCTCTTTCTTCGATGAAGAGGCGCAGGCGGATGGCTTCGGTCCCAGCGGTGAATTCTCCGCTCCTTCGGTGGCGGCGCCGTCAGGAACCGCGACGCCCGTGGATGGCGGCTGGCTCGTGAAAGGCAAATGGGGATACGCGTCGGGCGCGCCGTACGCGACGCACTTCATGCCCAGCGTGCTGATCATGGAAAAGCCGGACCAGCCTCGCGCGGGAATCGCGCTGATTCCGCGGTCGCAGTGGAAGATGCTCGACGATTGGGGCGCGATCCTCGGCATGCGAGGGAGCGGCTCGAACTCCATCGTGGTCGAAGGCGCGCGCGTGCCGAAGCATCACGTGATCCCACTCGACATGCTCAACATCGAGCTCGCCAGCGGAACTCCCGGCTCTCACTTGCACGGCAATCCGATGTACGCGGGCCGATGCCTTTCGTTCTTCCACGGCGAGCTCGTTTCGGTGCTGACCGGGCTGGGCTACGCCGCAATCGACGAGTACGAAAAAATCATTCGCGCGAGGAACACGCTTTATCCGCCGATGATTCCTCGCTACCTGCATCCCGATTATCAGCGCTACCTCGGGCTGGCGCTCGGCATGATGAACGCGGCCAAGCGGCTCGTGGTGAATGCGGGCGACGTGTACATGGAATATTGCCGACGGGGATTCGAAGGCGGCGAGCCGTTCACGATGGAAGAGGATCTCGAACTGGTCGCGAGCCTCGAACACGGCGGGCGGCTCGCGTGGGAAGCCATCGAGATGCTTTTCCGCACGGCAGGCACGAGCGCCGCGAAAGACGGCGAGCGCATGCAGCGTTATTACCGCGACGCGTCGATCTATCGCGGGCACCTTTCAGCGCAGTACGACATGGTCGCGCAGCGCCTCGCGCTCGTCCACCTAGGCCTGGATCACGCCATCTCGACCACGGACCGCGGCGCGCTCCCGCCCGCCAGCGATTCGAAGAAGTAGCTAGGTCCCACCATGTAACGGCTTGTGACGGTTGTTACTGCCAGCAGTGCATTGCTGGGCGGATATGCTGACGGGACTTTCGGGCCGGTTCGCTATGCGGCACGCACTACACGGTATTGGCTGTCCGGTGAGGCGTTCGGGCGGTCTTTTGCCGCCTGTTTCTTGCCGGGCTTGCTTTTCTCGATCACACCGTCGACCAACAAAGTTAGGTCGGCCAGCTTGACCCAGAATTCGTCCCCGCTCGCCGGTACCGAAACCTTGGCCAACTCTGCCGTCGATTCGAGCACCAGAACCGCGCCTGCTCTCTTATGGTTGTGCGTTGCCTGCTGATTATTCTTCATGCCTCATGTTAGCACATGCGTAAAGAAAACTCAGTGGTAAAAGAGCGGTTTTGCTGGCGGGGCAGCGCCGTGCATTGACGGCGATTGGCTGCCACGCGATGCTTCCGTCACTCGCCGTATTTCTTGCCAGTCTCGATGAGCGCGTGCAAATTCTCCGGTTTGGCCTCGTACATCGGCGCGCTGGTCGAGAGGATGTAACCGCCGTCCCGCCCCACATCGTCGATCAAGCGCTGGACGTGGGTCTTGACGTCTTCGGGCCCGGCAGCGTTGAGCAAGGAGACGGGCACGTTGCCGCCGATGCAGGCCCACCCGGCAAAACGCTTCTTCACCTCCCGGAGGTCGGTGCGATCGAACATCCACAGCGTTTTGCCCGCCGGAATATCAGGGTCCGCGACAATGTCGAGCCGTTTGTCGTAACTGCCCTCCGCGAAAAGATACGGAACCAGGCCCTCTTGAATCATCCCGAGAATCACGGCTTTCAACGTCGGCCAATAGAAGGTCCGAAAATCCGCAGGCGACATGAAGGCATCCGCGCCCTTATGGAGAGGGATGAAAACGATTGGGTTTCGGCCCTTGGCCGCGGAGCGCACGGCGCAATCGATGGCGATGGGCACGAGCCTCTCCACGGCGGCTTGCAGCTTCTTGGGCTGGCGGAACTTGTCGAGCATGACCGCCCGTGTGCCACGCAGCGTGTCGCCGATCGTGTCAAACGGTGCTTTGGAAAAGCCGCCTGAAAACCCGGGAAGGCCGAGGTTCGCCACCGTCGCGCGATCGATGGCAACACACGCCTGAAGCCATTCGCGCGCAGCCCGGCCGGCTTCCAGCAGTTTCTTGCAGGCTTCCTCCATCTCCGGCGAACCGAAGGGAGCCAGGGGCGGACCCGTGTAGGGCAACTCCTGAATGTCCGTGAGCGTTTCCAGCATCTGCCAGGGGCCGAGTGTGGCAAATATGCGCGGGAGGTAGCGGCGCAAGAAGAAGTCGGTCGGATCATTGCTCAAGAGATCGTATTCGTCGGCCCGCATGTACTCGTCCTCCACGCATTGGTAGTGCGACGTGGGCGGCAGGCCATGGCCCGGCCAGCGATACAGCTTGTAATCGAGTATCTCAAAGGCCTTGCCGGGACCGTAGAGCAGCGAGCTGCCCCTGACGTCCGGCATAAAATCAGTGTGATATTTCTTGAGGGCGTAGCCGAGTCTTTCGTAATCGTACATCGCCTCTCGGGCCGTGACGCCGGCGTAGGCAAACGGGTAGAAGCCTGCCGCGGGGCATATGGGTATGCGCTCCGGTTTTCGGAGCTGGACGGCGTCGAGAATCATCTGCACGCGCTTCTGGTAGGCGCGCTCGACGTCCGGGCTGGCAAACTGTAGCCCCTCCGGAAACTTCCACTGTCGTGCTCGCTCTTGGAACTTTTCGTCAGGCGTCAGCTTGTTCCACTGCTTTTCCATTGGCATGCTTGCGCTCCGCCTTCCGGAATCTCGCATTACGCGCTTTGCCGCTTGCCTGCCGCCGGTCCCGCAAGCCGCAGCACCTTTCTACGATCTCCTGCGGAATGGCTTGGCTTTTGAATCGGGATGGAATGCGCTTGGAGGGCACGACCCATACCCGTTTTCCGACGCCGTCGACGGCCAACACTTTTCCGTTGTAAAGCTTGTGGCACACGGAGAAGCTGCTGCGCCCGCATTCGGCGAAGCTGGATTCGATGGCGACGGTATCGCCGTAGCGTGAGGGCCGAAGGAAACTGGTCCGGACATCGACGAGGGGGATCCCGTCCATGCGATAAGTTCGGAGCAGTTTCTCCCTTGGCAGTCCCGCCCGCTCAAACAAGGCATCCGTGCAGGCATCGAAGAACTCGAAATTGCGGGGGTAGAACACAGTCCCGTGTGGATCGCAGTCGCCGAACTGGATGCGGATCCTCCTCCGATTGGTGAGCATCAGGCCGGACCGGACGTATTCTCGAGCAGCATGGCGATGCCCTGCCCTCCGCCGATGCACGCCGAAGCGATGCCGTACCGCAGTTTCGAGTGGCGCAGTTGGCGGGCGACAGTTATGGCAAGGCGCACTCCCGTCGCCGCAAGCGGATGCCCGATGGCGATTGCGCCGCCGTTAACATTCAGTTTCGCGCGATCGAGCTTCAGTTCACGTTCGACGCCGATCGTCTGGGCGGCAAATGCCTCATTGATTTCAAACCGATCGATCTGATCGAGCGTCATCCCGGTACCCTTCAGCAACCTGCGGATGGCAGGGATCGGTCCGATGCTCATGACCTCGGGGGGCACTCCGACCGCTGCCACGGCGGCGACCCGAGCGAGCGGCTGAAACTTGCGCGAGCGGACGTAGTCGCCGGAACTCACCAGCGCGGCGGCGGCGCCGTCAACGATCCCAGAGCTGTTGCCTCCAGTTTGAACGCCGCCGAATGCCGCCCGAATTCTTGCGAGCGCCTCGTAGGACGACGGCCGAATGTGCGTATCGTCTGCCACTTGATCGACTCCCTTCGGCAGCTGGATTCCGCGCGGTTTGTAACCCTTCAGTTCAAACTTCTCGCTGATCACGGGCACGATTTCTCCCGCCAGGAACCCGCTCTTCTGGGCGGCCAGGGCCCGCGCGAAGCTGGTTTCGGCGAAGCGATCTGCGTCCTCGCGCGTGATGTTGTAGGTTACCGCGACCTTTTCCGCCGTCTCCCCCATCGTCACGTCGGGGGCCGTGTCGCGCAGCGTCTCCCAGAGGGCGTCTTTGAATTCCACCTGCCCCATGCGAAACCCTCCGCGGTGTGTGTACGCCGCGATCGGGTTGCGGGTCATCGATTCCGCCCCCGCGCATAGGGCCACGGAGATCTTTCGAAGAGTAATCGCGTCGGCGGCTTGGCTGATGGTTTCGATCCCCGTGCCACAGACGCGCTGCACCATCAGCGCCGGGCGGTCGACTGGAACCCCGGAGTACAAGCCGATGTGCCGGGCCAGGAAGTAACCATCGAAACTTGTCTGTGAAACGCTGCCGCCGATCACCGAATCCACGTCCTCCGGTGCGGTCTTAGTCCGCTCAAACAGCGAGCGGGCGGCTTTGATTCCCAGGTCAATCGGCGAAACCAGACCTAACGCAGTGTTGTACTCGACAAACGGAGTCCGAACTCCGTCCAACAGCCAAATATCCTGATACGCGACAAAAGTGCCTCCTTCGTTTGCCATGCCTTCCCCCCTTGTATGACCTGCAAGATGAAACGGACGATTGCGATCCGTGTTATGGGCGCGCACCTTCCACAATCCACCAGCTCGCTACCGCCGCACAGGCCAGCGCGGACGCCCGCCCCATACAGCGATGGCTTCGTGACCGGTAAGTTATAGAAATACTGCGATTTCCCGCCGGTGGCATCGACAAAATCTGCACCGCAAAATCCTCCCTAGGCAGGATAGCGATTGCAGATTCACTGGTCTGTGACGATGATCACTGTCGAATGTGATGGCTGGTAAGTCGAGTTTCCGGAGAAGTGCCGGTGAGTGGCCACAACGAGTTTGTGGGAAGCAAAGGACGAGATTCCGGGCGAATCGTCGTCTAAGTCGGATACTACGGGCACGAAGGGGAAAGACTTTGCTTCTACAGCGATCTTAGCGGCATAAAAGAGTACAATAGAGGCAGGCAAATCCCCGTTTTGACAACCGTGGGATCAATAGCTACATTTTCAAATCAAAAGAGGAGAAATCTGAACATGGCATACGGTAAGCGTGAAAAACCCGCACCGAAATCAGGGCGAATCGGATTTGTGGAAGGCCGGCTCGAAGAGCTTCGGCGCCGGTGGGAAGCAGCGACGGACGAGCGCGAG
>DATNIN010000063.1:0-92246 GCA_035604415.1 Candidatus Acidiferrales bacterium | reverse complement strand
TTGCCGGTCGTCGCGCCGGTTGGCACGGGCACCACGATGGTCGTCGCGTTCCAGCTCGTAGGCGTCGCAGTCGTGCCGTTGAACGTAACCGTGCTGCCGCCCTGACTTGAGCCAAGATTCGTGCCCGTAATCGTTACGGAAACTCCGATTGTCCCCGAAGTCGGGTTCAACGTCGTGATCCCGGGTCCGCTGCCGCCGCCCGCTGCACGGAAGGCGACCATTTGCATGATCCACTGCCCGGCGGGCGACACCGGTGCTGTCCCCGTATAGCTCCCCGTCGCCGTGACGATGCGATCCTCGAGAATGTCCCCGTCCGGACTCGTGATCACCCTCTTTGTGAAACTCGTCCCTGCCCCCGTCGTCAGCGTCTGTATGACGTTTCCCGCCACCAACAGATCGTTCGCGTTGGTGGTCGTCACGGCTCCGCTGCTGCTGGACGAGGTGCTTCCTTGGTTGGCAGCCACAACGTCCACGGGATTCACGGTGTCCACACCGGAGTATTCCGCAATCCTGATGTCAGGGAAACTCGCCGCCGCATTGAAGGTCACCGTGACAATGTTGGTGCCCGCCGCTGCGCTGGCGATGTTCTTGGCGTAGTAGATAGCTTGAGTGGCGACCCCTGCCTGCACGGTGGGACCAACTGCCAGGACATAGGCGTTGCCCTTACTATCGGTCACCGAACTGATCAGTGCGGTCGCGTTGTTCCAGCCCACGATCACGACATTGAGGTTCCCAGCGGTCTGGGCCGCCGCATAGGTTACGGTGAGGCTCGTCGGGGACGTTTGCGGATCGGCGGAACTGCTCTGCACAAATGCCAGGCTTGCCGCCTGGGCGGGGACTGCCCCCAGCATCAGCGCGAGTGCCGATAGGGCAAGGATTGGAATGGCAATCGAAACGACGCGCTGGCGGATCCGCATTATTGCTCCTGAGCTTCTTGATATTCGCCGGGGCATTCAACCGACGAGGTCGGTTCTTAGTGCTGGTGCATCCGGGCATACTTCAACGGGTAGCCCAAACACCTTCCACGATTATTGCAAGGCAGCTGCCAATGGCACTGCCAAGACACAAACTAAGGGGGACGAGGCGGGACGATAACTCATTTGTCTTTAACATTGCAAGGCGAGACTCAGAGACTTCAGAGATATCGAAGACTGGCAGTTGGCAGGGGCCCGGGAGCAGGCAATTGTTCTGCACATTTTGGGAAATGATCTATCAGTCTCTTGCGGCCGCTCCCGACCGGCACCTCCGTGCGTCATCCGTACCTTCCCCTCCAAGACTCGGGCAAAGCCATGCTCCAGCGTGGCCGGGCCTATTTGGGTTGGCTTCTCGAATGTCGTTGAGCAAATCGCGGAAAGTCCTCTATGATAAGCGTATAAGTCACGGCGAAAAGGGGCCATAGGGACATGTTGAGAAGCATTCAGCAGCGGGACCTCGACCGAAATCGGTGGGTCAAAATCACCATGGCTGTGATCCTCGGGATTATCATTCTAACGATGGTGATTACACTGATCCCCGGGTTGATGAGCGGCACGGCTGATGGGACCAGCCCCGACGCCATTGCGTCCGTAGGCGGGCAGAACATCACTGCGGTGGACTTCCAGCAGAAGTTCAGCCAGGCGACGCGCAATCAGGCGATCCCTCCGATGCTGAAGGGCGCTTACGCCAAACAGGTGCTGGACGACATGATTTTCCAGCACGCGCTCGAATTCGAGGGTGATCGCCTGGGGATCCGCGTGACTCCGGATGAGGAAACCGACCGGATCAAGGAAATCCTGCCTAGCGTCTTTTCGGGCAACACGTGGCTGAAGGACCAATACGCAACGGAAGTCCAGTCGCGACTGGGCATGTCGGTTCAGGAATTTGAAACTGCGCTTCGAGATGGAATGCTCAGAGAGAAATTTCGCGAGCTCATCACAGACGGAGTCGCCGTCAGCCCAGCAGACATCGCGCAGGAATTTCGCTGGCGGAATGAAAAAGTGAAGATCGAATACGCGCTAGTCAAGCCGGCGGAACTGGCCGCGTCCATTCGACCGACGGACGCCGATCTCTCGGCCTGGTTCACGCAACGTGCTTCGCGCTATCAGGTGCCCGAACGGCGCTCGGCGCGCTATGCGCTGCTCGATCTTGGCAAGCTGCGGACCGCCACCCAGGTCAGTGACGACACTCTCCGCACCTATTACAACGCGCACATCGACGAATACAAAGTCGAGAACCGGGTCCACGCGGAACACATCCTATTCAAGACGATCGGCAAGACGGATGCCGAAGTGGCCGAAATCCGCCAGAAGGCCGAAGACACGCTGAAACAAGCCAAGCATGGCGCCAATTTCGAGGATCTCGCCAAGAAATACTCCGAAGACGACGGAACGAAACCAAAAGGCGGAGACCTCGGCTGGATCGTCGAGGGACAGACGGTGCCGGAATTTCAACAGGCCGCTTTCAGCCTGCCGAAGGGCGCGATTTCAGATCTCGTGAAGACGCAGTACGGCTTCCACATCATCAAGGTCCTCGACCGCGAAACGGCCCACACCAAGACCTTCGAGGAAGTCCGCAGTTCCATTTTGCAGCCGGTTCTCGACCAGAAAATCAGCGACCAGGCGAACGACATATCGGACCAAATGGCCGCTGCAGTTCGCCAGTCGAACCGCCAATCTCTCGACGATCTCGCGAAAAAATTCCATCTCGATCTGGGCGAGACGCCGGCAACCGCCGTTACCGACCCCATACTCCCGCTCGGGAATGCGCCGGATCTGCACCAAGCACTTTTCGGCCTCCGTCCTGGCGAGCTGAGCCAGCCGATTCAGATCGAGAGCGGTTTCGTGATTCTGACCGCGAAGGATATCCTCCCGGCGCACCAGGGCACGCTCGCCGAGGTGCGCGACCGTGTTCTCGCGGATTACCAGCACGAAAAATCAATCGATCTCGCGCGCGCCCGGGCGGAAGAGCTCTCAAAGCACGCTCAGGGCGGCGAGGCACTCGACAAGGCCGCGAAGGCGCTCGATCTCTCCGTGAAAACGTCCGACTCTTTTCCTCGGACCGGCTCCATTCCGGACGTCGGAACGGCACGGCAGGTTGACGCCGCCTTCAACATGGCCGTCGGTCAAGTCAGCAAGGCGACCCAGAGTGGTGAAAACTGGCTGGTCTATCGCGTGGTTTCCCATGATGCTCCGAACCTCGATGAACTTCCCAAGCAGAAGGACGATATCGAGCAGCAACTTTTGCAGACCAGGCAGAATGCGGCGTTCGACGCCTTCCATACCACGCTGGTGGATCGCTTGAAGAAGGAAGGAAAGCTGACCATCAACTCCGAGGCCGTGAACCGGGTCACTCGGTCCACGTAGTGATAGTGTGGCGTTGCCTTTCTTCCGTAACATATTGTAATTAGTGCACTTACAAGATTTCGACTCGCCTCTTGCCTCGATTTCCGCAGTCCGCTAGAATCTCTCAATCCGCAGAGCCTGCCCCGAAGCCAGCGGGGCCCGAACTGCAGGCCTGAGCCTCCCCGGCCTGAGGAGTCTTGGCAGCACAATGGAACGCCCCTCCCTGAGGAGCACTTTATGCCGACGAAAAGATCCAAGACGAGCAGGCTCGAAGTCTATACGGCCGCAGGACGCAGCACCCGAAGCGGGGCTTATCGGGTAGCACGCGGCGGCGATTCCGAAAACGGCAAGCTGAGGAACACGATGCAAACGAAGAATGCGGCCAGCGCCAATGAATACGTCTGCGCCATCGAGCGGAATCAGAACGGAAAGTACAACGTCCGCGTCCGCGCGGCTTTTGGCTCCGGCAAGCGAGATGCCGAGAGGAGTCACGCCGGATGGACGTTGCCCGTGTACTTCCTCGCGTCGTCCTTCAACGGGGCGATGAAGAAGCTCGAGGAATCTCTTCAGATGTTGCAGAAAAACGAAGAGCGCCTTCGCTTCTGGGGCGTGGAACGCACCGACGACCCCAAGCTGGCCGGAGACCTATTGCAGGAGTTCGGCCTTTGGCTCGACCGCCGCCGGGATTTTCCGCGCAAGGTCGCTGAGCTCGGCATCCCGCGCGAACGCCCCGTTCCAGCCTCGATGCTTGCTCCGGTTCGGCGCATTCTGGCGGACTCGGTCGCTCAGGAACGCCCTGTCGATCGCACGGCCGTCGCCGGCGACTAACCCCAATCCAATATCCCTCATCAGGTTTCAGTTCGGCAGGTCACTTGCCGCGGAGGATGACTTCGCCGTGCGCCACCACTACGTCGTTCAGCGAGAGGCGATACCTATAGGAGCCGGGGTTGAGGCCGGGGCGGGTCGCTCCGCTCGAAAGACGCACGCCGGGTGGGGCCTGAAGTACGTTTGATGCGAACGGGCAACGCTGCGGGTCGAATTCGATCTTGATGTTTCCGGCGTTCGAAAACCAGACCACCTGCTCGCCCGGATCAATCACGACTGCCTCGGGGAGTACGCCCACCATCACCATTTTTTCGGCCACGCGTTTTTCCTTCCGGCTCCCGGGATCTATGCGATTTCGCGGACGGCCGCCGCAATGTGCCGCGCGGAAATGCCGAACGCATCCACCAGTTCGTCCGGCTTGCCGGAGTGCGGCATGTCGCGCACCGCAAGCATTCGGTACTTCGAAGGCGCCACACCGGCCTGCGCCAGGGCTCCGAGAACAGCCTCGCCGATTCCGCCTTCGGGCCAATGATCTTCCACGGTCACAAGCCTACCGCCGGTCGCGCTGATCTGCTGGGCGAGCGCCTTGCCGTCGAGCGGCTTGACGCAGTAAAGATCAATCACGCGGATCGCGATGCCCTGCGATTTCAGTTCATCGGCCGCCTTCAGCGATTCGTGCAGCGTGACGCCCGCTCCGATCACGGTCACGCGATCCTGCGCGCTCTGTCGAGGAACCTTGAAACCGGGCACGGGAAACTTTTCGTCCTTGGAATAAAGGATCGCGGTCTTGGGCCGCGATGTGCGCAGGTAATTGATCCCGCTGCGCCGAGCCATCGTCTCCGTGAGTCGTTCCGTCGACATCGCGTCGCTCGGATAGAACACCGCCGAGCCGTGAATTGCGCGAAACATCGCCAGATCCTCGAGCGCCATTTGCGATGGGCCGTCCTCACCGATCGAGACGCCGCAGTGCGATCCGCACAGATTGATGTTGCTGCGGCTGATCGCAGCCATGCGGACGTTGTCGTATGCGCGCGAGAGGAAACACGCGAACGTATCGGCGAACGGCACCTTGCCCCGAGCCGCAAGGCCCACGGCCGCGCTCACGAGATTCTGTTCCGCGATGTAGCCCTGATAGAAATGGTCTGGGAACGCGTTGCCGAAAATCTCCGAGAATGTGGAATTTTTCACGTCGCCCGAAATGGCCACGATGTGCGGATTGACGGCGCCGAGCCGCTTGAGCGCGTAGCCGTAGGCCTCGCGCGTCGCGAACTGCTTCCCGGCTTCGTAATCGGGCGCTGCGGGAGCCGGAAAATCCGGCGGCGTGGGTAGAGATTTTCGCGCATACGACTTGCCTGGATCGGAAGGCACGTCGATCCCCCCGCCAATTTCCTTCAGGGCCTGCGCGAGCTCATCCTTGGAAAGAGGCTTGCCGTGCCACTTGGGCTTGCCCGAGAGAAAACTGACGCCGTGGCCCTTCTCGGTGCGTGCGACGATGGCTTGCGGGCGGCCTTTGGTGGCTTTGGCGCGGTCCAGCGCCGCCAGAACCGCTGCGACATCGTGGCCGTCGATCACTTCGGTTGCAAATCCCTCGGACTCGAATTTGAGGCGGTACGTTTCCATGTCGTGCTGATACATTGTCGGCTCGCTCTGCCCGAGCGCGTTGACGTCGGCAATCACGGTCAGGTTATCGAGCTTGTAGTGCCCCGCAAACGCCGCGGCTTCCCAAATCTGGCCCTCGGCCATTTCTCCGTCGCCGAGAAGGACGTACACGCGCGTCGGACTCTTGTCCAGCCGCGCGCCGATCGCGAGTCCCGCTCCGACCGAGAGCCCTTGCCCGAGCGAACCGGTCGCCGCGTCCACGCCGTGAATGAGCGGCGTCGGGTGGCCTTCGAGCTCGCTCGAAAATTCACGCAGCGTCATCACGCGCGACGCGGGAAACACGCCCGCTTCCGCGAGCGCCGCGTAGAGCACGGGAGCGGCGTGACCTTTCGAGAGCACGAATCGATCGGAGTCGCCCGAGTTCGGATCCTTCACATCGAACTTCATGGCGTAGAAAAAGAGCCCGGCCATCAGCTCGGCGGCGGACATGCAGGACGTCGGATGTCCCGAGCCGGCAGCGGTCGTGGCCATCATCGAAAGGATGCTCAGCCGCCGCGCCTTTTCCTTGACGGCGTCGATTGTGGAAGCGGAAGGTCCTGCTGGCGAACTCGCGCTCATGGGGCGGGCTCCTTTGGCATTGCGTATCCGAAGAAGCCGAATCTTACATGTTTCCGGCGAAGTCCGCGAGCCGCTTTCGGGGATGCCGGAGTGACAGGGATCGAGACCAGCCGGCAATTGTGTGGCGCCAGATTTGTGTCGATTAGCATCGGCCTCGGCCCCATGTTTTCTGCGAGTTGCATCGATTTCTAATCGCCGCTGTGTCGATTAGAAATCGAGCGGCGCAGACCTGAGGTTGGGCGGAGGGTTCACGGCCCGTCGGCGCGGGATCCCCGGTATTCCGTCTGCCAGCAGCCTTTCCTTTCGCCATTTCCTCAGTGCCTGCCTTTCCAACCTCGAACAACGAACTGCGAGCTTCCATTTCCAGGCTGGCACGATGCAAAGTGGAGCGCAAGGGGCTGTTCGTGTGGACAATTTGCACAGGATCGAAAACCAGAACGAAGCGGGGAACCCGGCCAATCTTGTTCGTGACAGCGAGACGGCCGTCAGTAGATTCGAATATGTCCGATCAGCACGATCAAGACAACCGCGACGCAAACGAAAACGAAGGACAGCGTGATAATGAGAGCGGCGGCCCACATTTCACGCGATGCCCGGCGTGCGCTTTGTTTTTCATCTAACGGCACGGCACGATTCTACACTAACTCTTCGGGCGAAGTTGTCCGTGCATCGTTCTTTATCGCTGTTTCACGAGATCAGTGCGCAGGCCTGATAACTTCCTTCGAAAGATAGATGATCTGGCCGGTGTGATGGTAGGCGTGCGCGGCCATGCGCAGAAACACGGCGAAGTGCGTGTTCGAGCGCGGCTCGGTCGGGTCAGAGTACGGCGCGGCCAGATCCTCGGCGGATTGCGTCCGGATCGTTGCAGCGACCATATCGATCGCGCGGTCGAAATCCGCCAAAACTTGCTCTTTGGATCGCTTCGAGGTGTCGCTGAATTCGAGCGGCCGATTGCGGACGTAGCCGGTGCCGGCGATCCGCGCTCCGATGTAATGATTCAGATTCCCCGTGAGATGCAGGAGCAGATGGCCGATGCTGTTGCCGTAAGGATACGGCTTTCGCCAGAGCTGCTCGGTCGAAATGGGCGCGACGAGCGCGTGGACCTTCTCGCGAACCTCCTCGTAATACGCGGCGAGAGTGGAAGAGACTACCGAAGCGAGTTCCGGCATTTGAATTCCTCCCCTTGTGGAATCCGCTGAGTATAGCAGCCGGGCAAAGTCGCCTGCGCCAAACCGCGCCCCCGCAACATCCAACATCACGAGGCTTCGCGCGGGTGTGATACTCTGCGCGCGAGCAATCCGTTCAGGAGATCAATCATGGCAAAGCCGAAAATCTTGATTTTGACCGGAGACGCAGCGGAATCGCTCGAAGTAATGTATCCCTACCAACGATTGCTGGAAGAGGGCTACGAGGTGAAAATTGCGGCGCCAACGAAGAAGAAGCTGCATTTCGTGGTGCACGATTTCGAGCCGGGTTACGACACCTACACGGAGAAGCCCGGTTACAGTTGGGATGCCGACCTTGCCTTTGCCGATGTGAAGCCGGCCGAGTTCGCCGCGCTCGTGATTCCCGGCGGAAGGGCGCCCGAGTACATAAGGAACAACGCGGACTGCCAGCGGATCATCCAGCACTTTTTCCAGCAGAGCAAGCCGGTGGCGCAGATTTGCCACGCGGCCCAAGCCCTTCTCGCGGCAGGCGTGCTGAAGGGCAGGCGAACGGCTGCGTACCCGGCGCTCGAGCCGGACGTGAGAGCGGGAGGCGCGGAGTTTGTAAATTCCGAAGCGGTGATCGACGGCCACCTGATCTCGGCGCGCGCATGGCCCGATCATCCCGCGTGGATGCGAGAGTTCATCAAACTGCTGAAGCAAAAGGCGCCCGTGCAAGAGCTGGGAGCTTCCGCGCGATGAAGCGCGTGGGGAAGTGTCGCTGAACTCGATCGGCCGATTGCGGACGTAGCCGGTGCCGGCGATCTGTGCCCCAATATAGTGACCGAGAACCCCCGTGACGTGCAGGAGCAGATGACCAACGCTGTCGCCATAGGAATATTGCTTCCTGCAGAGCTGCTCAGTCGAAATCGGCGCGACGACTTCGTGAACCCGGTAGTGAACTTCCTCGTAATAGGCGGCGAGCGCGGCTGCGACGACGGACACAGCAAACAAGTCTAGAAGTCGCGCGTGGTGCGAGGCGGGAAAACAAGTGCGGCGGGGATGATAATCATGAAGGTACTTGAATTTATGATTCAACAATGGTACGACACGGGATCATGAAACCGACTCGGATTTTGGCGCTGATGGCGATGGCGTTGATGAGCGGCATGGCCGCGCGCGCGCAGGAGAGCGATTGCACGCACCGCTCGGTGGCGGTGAACGTGGTGGCGAGCGACGGGCAGGCCGTGCGGGGAATTGGCGCAGGGAGTTTTGTGGCGTCTTATCGCCATAAGGACGCGAAGATTGTTTCGGTCGCGTGGGATGAGGCGCCGCGGCGGGTTGCGATTCTGGTGGACCTGAGCGACAGCACGGCATCGCAGACGGTCCGGACGTTAAAATTCGGCGCCGCGGACGAGCTGATCGCGCAGCTTCCCGCCTCGACGGCGATCGGCTTGGCGATTTTCACCGACAAGACGGAGCAGATGATCCCTCTTACGACGGACCGGACGGCCTTGCAGCAGGCGCTTTCCGACGAGAGCCGCGTGCGACCGAAGGAACGGGCGGGGTTGGGGACAGCGGTTGCGGACAGCGCGAGGACGTTCGACACGCTGCGGTCGGGAGACGTTATGTACGTCATTTCGAATCCGGAGGACAGCGTGAGCCGCGTCAGATGGGGCGAACTGAAGGGCACTCTATTGAATGTGGGAGTCCGTGTGTTTGCGCTGGAGGTACTGCCGCCGTGGATGGAGCCGAAAACTGTAGTGGCTGGCCCTCCCACGAGCGCACCACCGTTTAGCGCCGGGGGAGCTCCGGTTCTGTCAACGGAGCCGCAGTCCGGGATGACGTCGAAAGAAGTCCGGGCGAAGCTACAAGATCTGGTGGACTCGACCGGAGGGTCGAACGTGATGTTGTGGGAAAAATTGACGTTCGACAAAGAGCACCAGGCCTACGTGCTGCACAACGTGCAGGGCAAACCGACGGAGCTGAGCCAGGCGGTGCGCGGACAAGTGCAGCAGGTGGTGGGCTTCTTGAAACTGGACGTGCAACTGCCGCAGCGAGCGGACAAACCCGTTGACTGGGAGTTGAGGCTCGCCGAGTCCACAACACTGAAGGACGCAACGCTGATCTATCCCCATGTGTTGCCCGGATGCCACGCCGACGGTCTCGCCTCCTCGCAACTGCGGTAGTCGCTCAGCGCTGCACGTTCTGGTCCGCATGAGAAGGACGCGAGCGAAGGCGCGGTAATACGAGAGAGTAAGGGAAGCGCGGGATGAATGTGGCTGTTAATCCAGGCATGGTGACGACGGCGTTCGAGCTGCCGGGATACCGCGTGGTGAAGAACCTGGGGCTCGTGCGCGGAATCACGGTGCGGTCGCGCAATATTTTCGGGACGCTCGGGGCGTCGTTGCAAACGATCGTCGGTGGGAACATCACCCTTTTCGAGACCATGTGCGAGAAGACGCGCGAACAGGCGCTCGAATTGATGATGGAGCACGCCGCGGAACACGGAGCGAACGCGGTGATCGGCGTGCGCTATGACGCAAACGAGGTGATGCAGGGCGTGACCGAGGTGATTGCGTACGGCACGGCGGTACAGGTGGAGCGCGCGGCGTAGCCGATGGCGCGAATTCGGCGCAAGCGCTAGAATGCAACGGGCGGACTCGAAAGGGGGCGACCGATGAAACATCTAGTCAGAACAGCCGGGGCGATCGCGGTGCTTGGCCTGCTTGCGTCGATTGTGGTTGTGCGCGCCGATGCGCCGAAAACGGAGACGGTCCAATTCCCCAACGGCACCGGCTCGGTGAGCGGGTTCCTCGCCACGCCTGAGAAACCGGGGCGCTATCCCGCGCTCGTGGTGATCCATGAATGGTGGGGGCTGACGGACTGGGTGAAGGAGCAGACGCAAAAGCTCGCGGACCAGGGATACATCGCGCTGGCGGTGGACCTCTACCGCGGACAGACAGCGACCGATCCGGAAGCGGCCCACGAACTGATGCGCGGACTGCCGCAGGACCGCGCGATCAGCGATCTGAAGGCGGGATTCGCGTATCTGGCGACGCGCAAGGACGTGGATCGAGATCATATCGGCTCGATCGGATGGTGCATGGGCGGCGGGTTTTCGTTGCAGCTTGCCATTCATGAGCCACGCCTCGCGGCCTGCGTGGTGAACTATGGCGCGCTGCCCACCGATCCGAACGACATCCAACAGATCGGCGCTCCGGTGCTTGGGAGCTTCGGCGCGAACGATCGCGGCATCACGCCGGCGGACGTCGAGGCCTTCGAGAAAACAATGAAGGGAATGAACCGGCGTATCGACGTCAAGATTTACGACGGCGCGGGACACGGATTCGAGAATTCCACCAACACGGCCGGCTACCGTCCCGACGCTGCGGCGGATGCCTGGGCGCGCACACTCGCGTTCCTGAACAAGACGATGAAGTAGTCCCCTGCCGCCGCGGCTCAGCGCTTGAGGCGGCGAATTAGTTCCTGCAAGCGCGCGTGGTCTCCCGCACCCATGCGCGTGAACTCCACACCGATCCCATTCTCTTTATCCGCGTAGCGCACGACGCCATGGATGCGCGTCTCGCCCTCCGGCAGAGCGAACAACATTTCCAGGACTGTGCCGATGGGAACCGGGATTGATGTGGCGATGAAGACCCCTCCGGCGCTCAGATCGCGCACGCGCGAAACATGACGACGTTTGCTCGCGTGCCATGCCACCCACATGCCTTTCCCCAGTGCGATGCGGGCGCTTCGCCGATTCTCCCGAGTTCCAGTGCGCGTCATGGTGATTGCTCCGGCTTGGGGAACTATACAACGATCTTTGCCTAGAGGAATCATCCCGGAAGAGATAGCCAGTGGAGCTCGCTCTATCCCTGGATCGGTTCTCGACCACTTGTTCGAAGCCGGGTAGCCCGAGTTCACATCGGTTACGTTTCCACCCCGCCGAAACCGAAATGGACATGAGCAATCCTCGTCACACGCCCTAAGCCACTTCTTTGCATGGCCTTAGAGACAGTCCCGCCTGGCCTGATACATGCACTATCCGGGACAGTGAATGGTTCGCCCAAGAAGATCCGGGCGATCTGAGGGTCTGAGCGTGAAAAAGATGGAAGCGAGTCCAATGATTGCAGAGCGTGGCAAGAACCGGGAGATCGGGTTCTCGTTGATCGAGATCATGACTGTGCTCTTAGTAATGGGCATCCTCGTCTCAATCGCGATCCTCAAGATGGAACCGACGCTGCAAGAGTATCAGTCGAACGCCGCACTGGATCAAGTGAAGGGCACGTTGCGGCAGGCTCGCGAGCTGGCCATTTCCCGGCGCCGCTGCGTTTACGTGAATTTTGCAAACGACGTGCAGGGCCTCATGGCGATTCAGTTGTCCCAGGCGCCGACGAGTTGCACCGCACCTGTCGGAGGGCCGTTTCTGTCGATACCGATCGAGACCACCGTCCAGGTCATTACGTTTGGCGGTGAAGTGGACACTCCCGACGGATTCGGCATCCCCCCCGCTGCAAGTGTTGGAGTCGAATTTGGCGGAGTGGTCGGGGCTGGCGGTGTGTTCCAGACGGACGGGAGCTTCACAAATGCTGCCGGCGGCACCGTCAATGGAACGGTCTTTCTAACACCCAACAATTTGGCCACCACGAATCTGCTCAATGGAGTGCGGGCGGTGACGATCATGGGCAGCACAGGCCGGATTCGCTCGTATCACTATGCGGGAACCGGTTGGCGGCAAGTCGAATGACAAGGAGACGAGTCATGAGCAATCGCACGCGCCAGCGGACTCAGGCTGGCTTCACGCTGATCGAGACGGCGATCGCCGGCGTGGTCTTGATGATAGGCATCCTGTCCCTTGCGGCGATGCTGGCAAATAGCATCGCGCTGATGAGCACGTCCCAGAACGAGTACATCGCCCAGCAAAAGGCCGAGGAGGCCGTCGAGTCGATCTACACGGCGCGCAACGCCAGGCAGGACACCTGGGCGAACATCAACAACATCAGTCTGGGCGGCGTTTTCACGGATGGCGCCACGCTGCTGTGTGATCCCGGCAACGACGGCATCCTCGGCACGGCCGACGACAATTGCAACGTGATCGACTCGATCGTCACGCCGGGCCCCGATGGCATTCTCGGGACCCCGGATGACGTGAATATCCCGCTGGCCAATTTCACTCGGAAGATCACGATTTCAGCCATATCAGGTGTCACCGATGTTCGCCAAATCACGGTCGTCGTCACGTACACACAGGGCGGACTCCAGCGGTCCTACACACTCACAACGAACATCTCGCAGTACTCATAGCGAGCGGCGAGGGAGACCTAGAATGAAACGCGAAGCCGGTTTCACACTGTTGGAAGTTATGGTGGCGACGGCCACGGCGCTCGTCATTATGGCGACCACGCTCGGGGCGCTGACGGACGCCATCCATACCACGGACAGCGTCGCGCTGATGGCAGGCGTGCAAGACAACCTCCGCGCGTCGATGGATGCGATGGCGCACGACATCATCCAATCGGGCGAAGGAATCCCTTCCGGCGGCATCACGATTCCCACGACCGGCGCCGGCGCATCGGTGATTAATCGTCCGGGGCCAGTGGCCTCGACTTTTCCAGGCACCTATACGGCGCTACCAGTTCTGATTCCGGGGGCCGGCGGCGGCGTGTTTGCGGCGACGCCCAATCCGGCCAACCTGAACACGGTTGTGTACGGACAGGCGACCGATACGATCACGCTGACTTACGCCGATACTACACTGATCGACAATTCCGTCAACCCGCCGCACACGCTCAACGAATTTCCGATTTTCCTTGCGCCTACGGCTGCGCCGGGGTGTGCGCCTGGGAACCCGAATCCGGCGCCGGCAGGGGCCCTCGCCGCCAGCGGGGCCAGCGTGACGTTCGACATCACCTGCATCAACATCGGTGCGGGCAGCACCGGCATCCATGCCGGTGACCTGATCATGTTCCAAAACCCCAGGGGCGTCGCCATCCAGACGGTCACGAGCGTCGCCGGGCAGACGGTGAATTTCGCCGTGAACGACGCATTCAATTTCAACTCCACTGGCCTGACCAACGGAACGATCCAGAATATTCAAACGTCCTGCTGTCCTGGGTCGGGAGTCTATCCTCCGACGACGGCAACGCGCGTCTGGATGATCACGTATTACATCAGCAATGCCGATCCTTTCCACCCGCAACTGATGCGTCAGGTCAATTTCAATGCGCCGACGCCCGTGGGCGACGCGATGGAGAATATGCAGATCACCTACGACATCACGAACCCGGTCGGAACGCCGCTTCCAGCGGTCAATGTAAAGCAGCCGATCGCGCCGGACACGCCGAACCAGATCCGCAAGGTCAATCTCTTTCTGGCCGCCCGGTCCGAGACAACCAATAGCCAGCACGCGTTCCTTCGGGACAACCTGCAGACACAGGTCAGCATCCGCAACCTGGCCTTTTTCAATCGATATAAGTAGCTCGGTCTTGTAAAGGAGAACGTCCGTGAGAAACCGTCGTGAAAGTGGCGTAGCACTGATCACCACCCTTCTGGTGCTGACGCTGGTGTCCGCGATGATGGTGGGCTTGACCTGGCTCGTTCTGAGCGGCCAGCAGCTCGGAGGCACCACCGGGGACCGAAACGTCGCGTTCTACGGCGCGGAATCGGGCCTCGAGTCGATGACGGCAGCCATGATGGACCGCTTTGCGCTCTCCAACGGTTTGAGCGCGAATGACGTCACTACCATCATGTCAAACCCGCCCGTGAACATCCCGGGAATTCAATTTCTCAACCCCGACGGGACGAACGGCTACATGATCAAGTTTGCTCCGGACGCTTTCGGGAACCCGCTCGCCGCGAATCACACGATTACTTCGGGTGCGTATGCGGGTCTGACGGGTCTTCTGACGCCCTACACGCTGAAGGTGACGGCCCGAAGTGCGGGTGGGTCGGAAGCGACGCTCCAGCGGACCGTTCAGACCGTTGCCATTCCCGTTTTCCAGTTTGGAATTTTCTGTGATAACGATTGCGACTTCTTTGCCGGCCCCAATTTCACTTTCGGCGGCCGCGTGCACACGAATGGAAACCTGTGGCTCGCGGAGGGTGATGGCTCTACTTTGACGATGGGTGACAAGGTCACCGCCGTCGGCCAAATCATTCGGACAAACCTGGAGAACGGCTGGCCATTGGCCAGCAGTTACAACGGCACCGTCAACATCACCCTGAACCCGGGCTCCGGCAATTACCGGGCACTGGCTCAGAACGAGGGCAGCACGCCAAGCGGCACGAATAGCGTGGTGAACGCCGTCACGCCCGCGCGCAACGAACCCGCCTTCGCCAACCTCGCGAACGGCACGTACGCCGGGAACGTGGCCAATGCCGATTCGAGCGGTGTGAAGAGGCTCGATCTCTCGATCGCCATCCCGTCCATCGGCGGCCAGCCAATCGATCTGATCCGCCTGCCCCAGCCCGGGGAAAACGTAGCGAACCCTGGTAAGCTGGCGACGCGTTTCTACGACCAGGCCAGCGTCCGGATCCTTCTCTCCGACTACGGCGTGAATGGAACGTGCGCTACCAGCGATATCCTTGCGCTGCCTGCGATATCGCCAGGGGCGCCCACGGATCTAGCAACATTGGCTTGGGACACCGTCAATGCGGGCGGACAGCCCGGGGCCGGCGGAAAGTATCCGTATTCCATGGCTCCGGCATGGATCAATGGAAAGGTTGGCAGCGGCAGCGGCGGCGTATTCCCTCTGCCCACATCCGGCGCAGTAGGTGCTGTCTACAACAACCAGAACGGTTATTGGGTCGTACCTCAGTATCCGATTATCACCGGGTGTATCAAGATTGACTACCAGAACCTGGCTGGCACTGCGTTCGTGGACGTCACGCAAACCGCACTCCAGCAGGGCTTTACGGGACGCAACCTGAACCCACAGACTGCGGCCTCCGATGCTGCCAATCCGTCTCCCAAGCGCACGGCCTTGCCGGCAGCGCCAGTTGCCGCTTCAACCTGCGCCGATGCCAGCGCGGCGGCCATCATTCGATTGGCGCGCGTGCGTGATAACCCATCCTTTGCAGCCGGCGGATGTGGCGTTCCTCCCGCCGGTACGGCGAACGAGCACGGCACCGACTTCTGGCCCAACGTCCTGTTTGACCCGCGCGAAGCCAACCAGCGCGACACCGCGCTAGCCGCAAACGCGGCGAACGCGAACGGCCAACTGACGTTGGCGGGCGCGATGTCGTACGTCGAACTTGACATCAACAACCTGGCTGCGTGGATCGTGGCAAACGCCGGGGTGGTAAACAACCAGACAGGTTACACGGTCTATTTCTCCGACCGGCGCGGGAACCTGCCGGATCCGAACGCACCGGCTTCCGTGGGTGCCCCCCCTCTGAAGACTGCCGCGTTCGGCTATGAGGATTTCGTGAACCCGAATAACGCGGCCACGGGATGCCCGAATGGAGGGCTGGATCAGGGTGAGGACGTCGAGTCCGACTACACCCTGGGCAACTCGACGAATGTGGCCGGGACACTGCGAACCTACGGTAACACTCTCGCAGCGTATAACGGCAATCCCGCCGGAAATCCAAACGCAATCCCGATGCTTTGGCCCATTTTCAATAATGCCATGGTGCCTACACAAATCACGGGAACCGAATTGGGAGGATTGGTGGCGGCTCCGACGAACCAGGTTTCCACGTTGGTAAACGCTGTGCTTGCCGCCAATCCGACCTGCAACACTGTGGCGTTTGGGGGAAACGCGTGGCCCTTTGCAGTCGCGGTGGATGGACGGGACCTGCGCGAAAATCCCCCGGTCTTCTTCCGGCGGGCGCTGAAAATCGTGAACGGCCAGAACATCGCCCTCGGAAACTGCAACGGAGTTCCTTGCGGTCTGACCGTGGCCTCCGAGAACCCTGTTTACATTCAGGGCGATTACAACAACGCGGGCACGCCCGCCCCGGTCACCTTCACCGGCAACCACGTGGCCACTTCGGTCGTTGCCGATGCGGTTACGCTGCTCTCCGACAACTGGAACGACGTCAACTCGTTCGCGTTCCCATACAATCCGGGCAACCGCCCAGCAACGACCACAACGTACCGCGTGGCCATCGCCGCTGGAAAGGGCATTCCTTTCCCCCAGCCGGGCGGCGCAGCGCAGGACTTCGGCACCGATGGCGGGACGCACAACTTCCTCCGCTACATCGAGAACTGGGGAAACGCGACTCTCTGGTACCGCGGCTCGATCGTCAGCTTCTTCTACAACCACCAGGCGGTCGGGACATACAAGTGCTGCACCACGGTGTATAGCCCGCCGACCAGAGGCTACAACTTCGACACGGACTTCCTGACGCCGAGCTTGCTGCCGCCGCGAACTCCGGTGTTCCGCGACATCAACTCAGTCGGCTTTACGCAGATCATCAATCCGCAACCGCCGTACTGAGCGGTTCGTACCCCGCAACACCGCGAGCGGCTCCCTCTCCAGGGAGCCGCTCTTTTTTTGACGCGGCAAATCACTTCACGGCACGGCCGGGCGCATGCGCGGATTGAAATTCGTCCCCGCCGCGGGCGTATTGCACGCGGACGCAGAGCCGGAAGCGCACAGGTCGTCGAATGCGTCGCTGAAATCACCCGGCCCGGCGAGTCCCACGAGCGGCTCGGCATAGATGCTGTAACTGTGTCCCACGGGCAGGCGCTCGATATCGAAGGAGCCGTCGAATCTTGACGGAGGATTCGACGGGTCGCAGCTCCAACCCCCAATCGTTCCCGCGATCACGGACCCTGTACCCGTATCCACCGCGACGACGTGCGCGCCGAAAATCCCCGTGACGGACGCTCCGGGCGACGACGCGGGAAGATTCGCGAGCGCGAATGCATTGGCGGGCAGCACTCGTCCGCGAATGGCGCCAATGTCAACTGTGTCGTTCGGATCGGGGTAAAGGAAGCGAATGCCCGCGCGATCGTCATCCGATAGTGGACCATCCGGCGCCTGCGCGCTTGGCCGGTCGCCCAGGAACTGGCCGGGCGGCGGCGCGAAGGGAAACATGAGCGCCCGCCAGATGGCCGAATGATCGAAGCCGAACCAGTGTCCGATCTCGTGGGCGAGCAGCGACTCGAGGTCGTAGGCGCCCTGGCCCTGCGGCGTCGCGAGAGCGGACGGAGTGGCAAACATCGCCTGCCCGTCGTTGCGGAATAAGGTGTCCGCGTCGAGAATTTGTCCGGCAAATGCAGCGGGCCCGCTCGAGCCGATAGCGACGCCCGGCGCGTTGGCCGTGATGACGCGCGTGAACGCGAGCACGCCGCTCGCGAATCCCATGCTCGATTGGTTGAAGCAAATCGTGTTGAGCCCGTCGAGATTGCTTTCCTGGTCGTTCGAGCAGGAACTGGCGCTGCTCACGCGCGCGAGCGGGGCGATCAGGCCCGGATAGCTAGTGGCGTTGAACGTAGTGCCCGAGGCACCGGACCAGACTCCGAACGCATCGGAGACGGCTTGCTCGATCTCCGCGAGCTGTGCATCTGTTCCCTGCGCCGCGATGGTGAGCAGAGTGGCTGGCGCGAGCGGCAGCGATGTGCTCCAGCGGCGGCTGAGCGGCGATGCGAGCGAAAGATTCCATCGGTCAAACGCAGGGCATCCACCGCCTTGCGGAATCGTCGTGTCCATGAGGTAGGCGTCGGCGCCAGACCCATAGACCGTCGCGAAGATAAGAAGAGCTGCCGCCGCAATTGCGATGGCGCGCTTCATTGTTTCCTGCCGTTCTCGTTGCGCAGCGCAGCCTCCACGTTTGCCCGGAAGATCTCGATAGGCACGTTCCGGATTCCGGTGGCTTCAAAACGGCGGCTGGCCGGGTCGAAGGTTTCGAACGTTGCGGTGTCTTGCGTGACGTTTTCCCGGGACGGATGAAGCTGGTTGTGAATTCGGAAAGTGCCCTGCTCCCAGCTCACGACGGAAAAATCTCCTCGCGGAGTCGATTCGAGAAAGAGAATCACTTCTTCTCCGGAGCGAAAGCGCGGGACGCCGGAAACGCTGGACGTCAAATTCCCCGCGCGGCCGCCCAGCAGCCGCACCGTGATTCGCGGAGGCGCCGAACCTCTCCAGACTTCCTCCACGCTGAAGGACGTCAACGTCCAGATTTCCCCGGCGTCCCAGCCCGCCGAATTTCCCAGGCATCGCGCTCGCACGATGAGTGTCGCTGTCTGCGACATCCTGGCGAGAGACATGCGCTCGAGAGTTGTCGCCGTCGCTGTGGCGCACATCACGAGCAGCAGAGCGGCGCATGAAAAAGAACAACGGCAGCGTTGCATGAGAGTCATCACTTCACCTCGATCATTCCGGTCGCCGTGGCGCGATCGTTGTTGAGAGTCGTTATGAAAAGGGCGCGCACGCCCGGTAGAGTTGTGCTGGCGATCTGTAGGTCGAGTTCGATCATGCCGGGGAACAAGCCCATTACCGCCGACGCCGTGACGCCGATATCGGAGCCGCCCGGCGCTCCGCTCGGTCCCGTGAATGCGTACGTGAACGTCGGGTCGAGGCCGTTGCCGTGGACGCAGAGGCTCACCGTGCTCGAGCCGGAGACGGGGCGCGCGATCGTGAGCGGCGAGCCTTGCACCCCGCACGTGTTTCCGCCGGTGAGAAACCCGATGAAATCCACGTTGATTGGCGAGGACGCGGCGGCGGTTGTCGGCTCGACAACGACGATGTCTTTCCCGGCGGCCACCGGCTGGGCCGAAGTCAGCGGGATCGTGTCCACGGAAACATCGAACGGCACAATGACGAATGACACGGGATTCGAGAGCGCCGGCGGCGTTCCCGGATTCTGCACCTGGACCGTGAGAGTGCCCGCCGACTGCACGTCCGAGGGATTCAAAGCCGTGGTGCAGGCAGTGGCGGTGGAGCAGGTGGTGCTCCGCGCGACGCCGTTGAGAAGAATCACCGAACCCGTACCTCCGCTTCCGGCGACGAAATCGGCGCCTTCCACAGTCAGCGGAAAGCCCTCGACTGCTCCCGCCATCACGCTCGAAGGCAGGAGTACCTCGATGGCCGGGCCTGACGTGAGCGCCACGGTAGCCGAGGCGGACTTCGTGGGATCCGCCACGCTTGTCGCGATCACGGAGATCGCATTGGGAGAAGGAGCCGCCGTGGGCGCGGAGTACAGACCGCTCACGCTTATCGAGCCACACGCCGCTCCGGCGCACCCTTGACCCGAGACGGCGCTTTGCACGGTCCACGTAACGCTCGTGTTGCTCGCGTTCAAAACCGCCGCGAAAAACTCTTCCGTGCTGGCCGTGCCTGTCGAAGGAGCCACAAACGCATACGGCGGCGAAATCGTGACGGCTACGGGCCCGGACGGAGCCGCAATGTTGATCGTCGCGCTGCCGCCTCTCGAAGGATCGGCGTGGCTGGTCGCAGTGAGCGTGACGGGGTCGATCGCGGGTGCGGAAATTGGCGCCAGGTAATCCACGCTGCCGGATGCCGGTCCCGCCGGCGCGGCGCAAGGATTCGAGCCGGACTGGCAGACTTGGCCTACAGCCGCATCGCCGTTTGGAATCCCGTTGACCGACCACGTCACGGTTGTATCCGCGGCATTCGTGACCGTCGGCGTGAACGATGCGCGCTGACTCGTCGAGAGCGTCGCGCTGGGGGGCGAGATGCTGACGCTGATGCTGCTCGTCACCGTGACCGTTGCGGAGGCGGTTTCGGGGCCGCCGCTTGGCTGGGGCGTCACGGTCGCGTGAATCGTGACGGGATCTGGCGATGGAAGATCGGCGGAAGCTGTGTACTGCACAGTTGTCGAATTAGTTGCGACGATCGTGCCAACAGCCGAATTCCCGCCCGCAACTCCGTCCACATCCCACGCGACACTCGCGCCGCTTGCCAGGCAGAAGGATGCGGTGAAGGATTGCGTCTGACCGAGGCCGACGTTCGCGGATAGCGGAGTAATCGAGTTCGTGGCGGCGCACGTGATGGTCGCGCTTGCGCTTCCGGATTTCGAGCTGTCGGCGGCGCTCGTGGCTGTCACGGTCACGGTGGCAGGCGAGGGAGGCGCGGGCGGCGCTGTGTACTGTGCGGTCGCGGAGCTCGTCGCGACGATCGTGCCGACGGTCGAATTCCCGCCGGCGATTCCGTTCACACTCCAGTTGACCGCCGTGGACGGATTGCCCGTCGCGGTATCGCTCGCGGTGAATACTTGCACGCCGCTCGTGGGAACGTTGACCGTAGCTGGGGAAACCGTGATGGCGATGTCGTCTTTGAGATTCACGTTCGCCGAAGCGCTCGCGGACGAATCGGCCTGGCTCACGGCGGTCACGGTGACGCTCGGCGGCGATGGAAGCGCCGGGGGCGCGGTGTACAGCCCTGAAGACGAGATGGTCCCTGCGCCGGCGCTGCCGCCGGGCACACCGTTCACTTCCCATGCGACGCTCGTATCCGAAGCGCCTATGACGGTGGCTTGAAATTGCTGCGTTTCGCCGAGAAACAGATTGGCACTCGTCGGTGCGATCGTCACGGTCACGGCAGACGGATTGGCCGGGCTAAAGGCATGTCCGCAGTCGGACTCCACGAACGCGGCGACGCAGAGCATGGCCAGACAAACCAGATTCACGCGTCGGCGTCTCGCGCATGCGCGGCGATTTTTCATGTGCGCACACGTCAGGGCACGAGGTGTGCCAGAGCGGGGCAGCACTTGAGCCGGCAATTCGAGGCCGATGCGTGAGCGGCGGGAAATGCCGGGAGTATCGCTAACTGCTTCGTCGCTGCGCACGTACAGGCAAGCGACAACGCCGAAACTTCACGTGAACTGCGACCGCCGCGCTGCGAGCGGATCGGTGCGCGCGATCATGTGTGTTCCACAATGGAACGGAAGCGATGCCGATTCGGGAGAGAGACTAGCTCGAGGGCTTCAGGATGGCTCGCAGCGCCGCTGCGAAATCGGCGAAGCGGAAGGTGTAGCCGGTGGCCAAAAGGCGTTCGGGGACTGCGCGCTGACTGGCGAGCAGCAGCGCATCCGCCATTTCGCCGAGCACGATGCGCAGCGCAAACGCGGGCGCCGGAAAGATCGCCGGCCGGTGCAGGGCTGCCGCGACGATTCGCGTGAATTCGGAGTTTCGCACGGGATTCGGAGCCACCACGTTGAGCGGGCCGGCGAACCGTTCATTCAGGACGGCCGAGCGGACAATTTCGACGGCGTCCTCGAGCGCTATCCACGACATCCACTGATTGCCGCTACCGAAGCGCCCACCCACGCCAAGCCGGAAAGGCATGAGCATCTGCGAAAGCGCGCCTCCCTTGGCCGTGAGAATCACGCCGAACCGGAGGACCACCGTGCGGATACCCATTGATCCGGCGCGCATCGCCTCCGCTTCCCAGTCGCGCGCCAGAAGCGCGAGGAAATCGGTTCCCGGGCCGCTCGCTTCCGTCAGAATTTCGTCGCCGCGATCGCCGTAGTAGCCGGTGGCCGATGCGGATACAAACACGCGCGGTTTCCGCCGCAGACGCGCGAGCGCCTCGACCAGGACGCGCGTGGTGTCGACCCGGCTGCTCCGAAGCGTTGCTTTTCGCACGGGCGTCCAGCGGCCATTCCCGATGCCGGCCCCGCTCAGGTTGATGACGACGTCGGTTCCTTCGATCGCGGAAAGATCCGCGCTGGCGGACATGGGATCCCAGCGGATGTCGCCCGCGGATGCCGCGCCGCCCGGACGCACGAGGCGCGCGACGGCGTGGCCGTCGTCGCAAAGGGCGGTCGTCACCGCCTTGCCTACGAGACCCGAACCGCCGGAAATCAGAATCTTCATTGTTTCAGCCGTGTGCCGCCCCGCCCACGTGACGCGAATCTACCGTACGTCCCGCGATTCGTGGCGTCAAGCATGTGTACTCGTCCACATGATTAGCGACACTCTACCGAGTGTCACTAATCATTCTGAACGAGAACAGCATGCGGGGACCCCCACCCCCCCCCAAGAAATTCAGCGCGGCCGACGGGAATGTATGTGGCGAACCGCTGGATACCACGACACGGCAACGACGCTGCCAGATGAGTTAGAATCAGCCGCTTCTCTACGAGGTTCGCATGAATCGCACATGGCGCCGGCTTGGCGCCGCATTCTTCTCGGTCAGTTCGCTCGCACTCTGCACCGCGTTTTCGAGCGGCGCACAGAACGGCGGCGACATCGCTGGATTTGCGCCCGCGCGCGTCGCCGCGGAACGCCAGCTCGAGGAAAAGCTCCGCAGCATTCCCGACGCCGCTCATGCCGAGAGCAATCTCCGGCACCTCACCAGCGAGCCGCATATGGCCGGAACGGACGCGAGTCGCCGCGTGGCCGAGTGGCTGCGCGACCAATACCGCGGTTTCGGATTCGACACCCAAATCGTTACGTACAGCGTGTGGCTGCCGCAGTTGCGCGAAACAAAGCTCGAGCTGACAAAACCGTCGAGCAAGCCCCTGGCGTCGCCCGAGCAGCCGATCGAAGGCGACAAGGACTCGTACGACAAGCGCGCGGTTCCCGGATTTAATTCCTACTCGCCTTCGGGAGAAGTGACTGCGCCCGTTGTGTACGTGAACTACGGCATGTCCGAGGATTACAAAGATCTGGCATCGCTCGGCGCGAGCGTGGAAGGGAAAATCGTCATCGCGCGTTACGGCAAGGGCTATCGCGGCATCAAAGCGAAACTTGCCGAGGAACACAAAGCCGTCGCGCTAATCGTCTATTCCGATCCGGGCGACGATGGCTACTCCGTGGGCGATCCTTATCCGCGCGGTCCATGGAGGCCCATGAGCGGCATTCAGCGCGGTTCGATTATCTACACCCAGATCTATCCCGGCGATCCGCTCACGCCCGGCACAGCCGCAGTGCCGTCGGCCCGCCGCCTCGCGCCGGGCGACGCGGCAAGCCTGCCGCGGATTCCGACGATGCCCATCAACGCGCAGGATGCCGCGATCATTCTTGCGAATCTGGGAGGCCGCCACGCGCCGCGCGGCTGGCAGGGCGGGCTGCCGTTCAGCTATCACGTCGGGCCCGGCGAAGCCGAAGTGCACATGAAGCTCGTGATGGATTACCAGGAACGGCCCGTTTACAACGTGATCGCGACGCTCCACGGGGAGGAAGACGACGAATGGGTGCTGCTCGGCAATCACCACGATGCCTGGGTTTTCGGCGCCGCCGATCCGGGTAGCGGCACCGCGTCCATGCTCGAAACGGGGCGCGCGCTAGGAGAGCTCGTGCACTCGGGCTGGAAGCCGCGCCGCAGGATCGTGATCTGCGCGTGGGATGGCGAGGAGGAGGGGCTCCTCGGATCGACCGAGTGGGTTGAGGCAAATCGCGCCGAGCTACAGGCCAAAGCCGTCGCCTACATAAACACCGATGTCGGCGTGACCGGCCCCAACTTCAGCGCTTCGGCTCCGCCGTCACTCAAGGAGTTTGTTCGCGATGCAACCAAGGATGTGGACGATCCCGCCTCCGGCGGCAGCGTGTACGACGCCTGGCGCGAACGCGCCCCAAGTGTTGGCGCCGAGATCCCCGGCACAGCAAGGCAAACTCCAGGTGCGGACGCTTCCGGCGATCCCCCGGTTAGCGCGGTGGGCTCGGGGTCGGATTATTCCCCGTTCTTTGACCACGCCGGGATTCCCTCGATCGATTTGGCGTTCGGCGGCGATTACGGCGTGTACCACTCCATTTATGACGATTTCTACTGGATGAAGCATTTCGGCGATCCGACGTTCGCCTACCACGTCACGCTCGCGCGCGTGATGGGCACGATGGCGCTGCGGCTCGATGAAGCCGATATCCTGCCGTTCGACTATCCCGCCTACGCGTCGGAAATCGAGCACAGAGCGACCGATCGCATCACGCACGCCGCGCGCCAGTCGGATCAAGACATTCTGGAGCCGGTGCTCGACGCCGCGGCCAAGCTCTCAACCTCCGCCGCGCGCGCTTCGCAGGCGCTCAGCGCCATTTCGAGCGCGCCGATCGATCCAGCCAAGGCCGCGCAGATCAACCGCGCGCTGGCCTCCGTTGAACAGGCGCTCCTTGCGCCCGAAGGCCTCTCCGGGCGGCCGTGGTTCAAGCACGTGATATACGCACCCGGAAGCTACGCGGGCTATGCGGCCGAAGTGCTGCCCGGGATCAGCGAATCGCTCGACAGGAACGATCCGGCCGCGCTGCGCCGCGAAGAGGCCTCATTCGAGGCGGCGCTGCTGCGCGCGTCGGCGCGCCTCGATGATGTCGCTCGCCTCGCCCAGGAAGCAGCGGCCGCCCGGACATCTCCTCGCTGACCTGCAATGACCGGCGTGCGGCTTCTCGTTCGCGCCGCTGCGCGCTAGAATGGCGTTCATGCGCGTGCGAGTTCTCTTTTTCGGCCAGCTCAAGGAAATCACAGGAGTCGCTCAGGAAGACGCTGAACTCTCCGACGGCGCGCGCGTCGAGGACCTTTTCGAGCGCTACGGGCGCCGCTTCCCGAAGCTCGCTGCGTTCCGCCCTTCCATCGCCGCCTCCGTGAATCAGGAATATTCCGGCTGGCGCGCGCCGCTCACAAGCGGAGACGAAGTCGCATTCCTTCCGCCCGTCAGCGGTGGCCAGCAAGCCGCCGTCGAGGAAGACATCTTTCAGCTCGTGCGCGAGCCGATCCGCCCGCGCGAAATCATCGAAGGCTTGAAGGCACCGGAAGACGGAGCGGTCGTCGTCTTCGACGGCTTCGTGCGCAACAACTTCAAGGGCCGGCAAACGCTGTACCTCGAATACGAGGCCTACGAGCCCATGGCGTACGCCAAGATGCGCGAGATCGGCGCCGAAATTCGCGCCAAGTTTCCCATCCATCGCCTCGCCATCGTTCACAGGCTGGGGCGGCTCGAGATCGGCGAGACGAGCGTCTGGATCGCCGTGAGCTCCCCGCATCGCGGCGCCGCATTCGACGCCTGCCGCTACGCCATCGACACTCTCAAGCGCTCCGTGCCCATCTGGAAAAAAGAATTCTTCGTCGGAGGCGCGGTCTGGGCCGATGGCGAATTGCCCTCTCAGGAAGCCATTTCCGGCCCGGATGAATCTAGCTCCTAGATGAGGAAATCTCTGGCAGCGCTGGGCACAATCCTCGCGGGCGTGGTTGTTGTCGGGGCGTCATTCGCGATTCCTCTGGGCGCGCGCCAGCAACGGCGCGCGGGCGAAATCCGCGTGCAAACGGATCTCGTCACCATCCTCGCGAGCGTGAGCGATGCGAATGGCCGGCCCATCCCCGATCTCACGCAGGATGCTTTTCAGCTTTCTGAAGAGGGCGCGCCGCAAACGATCGAGCACTTCGAGCCGGAGACGAATCGCCCGCTCGACCTCGCCCTGATGGTCGATTCAAGCTTGAGCACGTTTAAGGATCTTAAGTTCGAGACGGAGTCGGCAGCGCACTTCATCCGGCAAGTTGTGCGCCCGGGCGACACTCTCGGCGTGTTTGAATTCTCGGAGACTGTGGCGAGGCTCGCGGACTTCTCCGACGACGTGCCGAAACTGCAAGCGGCTGTAAGGCGCATCGCGCCGGGGGCCGGCACGTCGATTTACGACGCAGTCGTGCTGGGCGCGAACGCTCTGAAGCGGCGGCCGACGGAGCGCCGCCGCGCAATCGTGCTGGTCACCGACGCCGGAGAGACCACGAGCGTTTCAAAATTCGATGATGCGCGGCGCGCCGCCATCGCCTCCGGAGCGCTGCTCTATTCCATCGTCATTCGCCCGATCAAGAGCGAAAGCGGACGCAACACGGCCGGCGAGCACGCCCTGCTCACGATTACGGACAGCACCGGCGGCGCGATGTTCATTCTCGATAGCATGGATCAGCTCGACGAGATGTTCGACCGGATCGATCGCGAACTCCGCACGCAATACATGCTGGGCTACTATCCGCGCCCGGCGCCGCCGCCTGGCACCACTCGCCACGTGCAAGTCGAAGTGAAGGGCAGCTACATCGTGCGCTATCGTAAAGAGTATTTCGCGTCGGCTGCTCCGGAGTGAATCGCCGCAGGGAGCGCTGCTAGGACCCAATGAACGAATTCCTCAAAGTCGCCGTCGAAACCGCCCGCGAGACCGGAGCCATCCTCCGCCGGGAATTCGACCGCCCGAAGGAAATCTCCTACAAGGGCGAAGTCGACCTCGTCACGGAATCGGATCGCCGCTCCGAGGCGCTGATCGTGGCTCGGCTGCGCGAGCATTTCCCCGGTCACGCGATTATTGCGGAAGAGGGCACCGGCGCCGAAGCCGCGGGCGCGAAATACTGCTGGCACGTGGATCCGCTCGACGGCACGACAAACTTCGCTCACGGATATCCCTGTTTTGCGGTTTCGATCGGCCTCGCCGAAGATGGCGAGCCGATTGCCGGCGTCGTATTCAACCCGGTCAGCGACGAGCTCTTCACTGCGGCGCGCGGCGAGGGCGCGTATCTCAATAGCGAGCGCATTCGCGTTTCACCCGTGGAGAAACTGGCCAACAGCCTCGTGGCCACCGGCTTTCCCACGCATCAGCGAAAAAACAGCGCGAACATGAACTACTACTGGGAATTCACGCTGCGCACGCACGGCGTCCGTCGCGACGGATCAGCGGCACTCGATCTCTGCTCCGTTGCTTGCGGCCGCTTCGACGCGTTCTGGGAGTTCGGCCTGAATTCGTGGGACACGGCCGCCGGAATGCTGCTCGTGCAGGAGGCTGGCGGAGTCGTCACCGATCTCGCAGGCCGGCCGTATCATCCGGGCGGCCCGCAGATGTTCGCCTCGAATGGCCGCATCCACGGGGAGGTGCGGGAAGTCGCCGCTCGCGTCGCCGAGCGCGCCGCCAGGGATGCCGGCGGGTAGCGGCGGATGAACGTAAGCGAGTTCGATTACGATCTCCCGCCCGATCGGATTGCGCAGCGCCCGCTCGCGGAGCGGGACGCTTCGCGGATGCTGCTGCTCGACCGCGCCACCGGCGCCTGGGAAGACCGTCAGTTTCGCGAGCTTCCGGACCTGCTCCGCGGCAACGAGTTGATCGTCATCAACAACACACGAGTCCTCCCGGCGCGCCTTTTCGGACGGCGCGAGGGAATCCACGCTCAAAAGCTCGGGCGCAAGAATCCTGCCCGCCATGAATTCTTGCACACGCCCATCGAAGTGCTCCTCGTCCGGCAAATCGCGCCGGATACGTGGGAGACGCTCGTAAGACCGGGACGAAAGATTCCGACGGGTGAGCGCATCGTTTTCGGCGAGGGCGAGCTCGAAGCCACGGTGGAAGGGCGCGGCGAATACGGTCTCCGCGTGATGCGATTCACGTCGAAAAGCGGCTTCCAGGAAGCGCTCGGCCGCCTCGGCCACATCCCGCTTCCGCCTTACATCAAGCGCGAAGACGAGCCGATCGACCGCGAGCGCTATCAGACCGTATTTGCCCGGCAGGGAAACGCAATCGCTGCGCCTACCGCCGGCCTGCATTTCACGAGTAAGATTTTGGAAAGAATCCACCAGCGCGGAATCGAAATCGCGGAAATCACGCTCGAGGTGGGACTCGGAACGTTCGAGCCGGTTCGTACCGAGCGGCTCGAGGATCACAAGATACACACGGAAGTTTACGAGATTCCGGAAGCCACGGCAGGCTCGCTCGAGCGGGCGCGCAGGGAGAAACGTCCGGTCCTGGCTGTCGGGACAACGGTCGTAAGGGCGCTCGAAGACGCGGCCGAGAAGAACGCCGCGCACCCCGAACCAGTCGCACCCGGAAAGGCCGAAGCGGAGATATTCCTTTTTCCCGGCAAGCCGTTTCGCATCGTCAATCAGCTGCTCACGAATTTCCACCTGCCGCGCTCGAGTCTCCTCGCGATGGTGGCAGCCTTCGCCGGCCGTGAGAATGTCCTGCGGGCGTATCGGCACGCAGTGGAATCGGGCTATCGATTCTACAGCTATGGCGACGCGATGCTGATTCGCTGAAACCGGCGAAAGCGGGTCGCTGCGGCGTACACGCGTGGTCGCCGTGCAAGCGGCCGCGTGTTCGTCTATCATGTTGCATCCTGCGGGGGAGTGGGGACATGCGTTATCTGATCCTGAGCGACATCCACGCCAATCTCACGGCGCTCAACGCGGTTCTCAACGCGGCGCGAGGCCGATGGGAAAAAGCCGTGTGCCTGGGCGATTTGGTCGGCTATGGCCCCGATCCAAACGAAGTGATTGACCGCGTGCGCGCGCTCCCGGCCGTCACGATCCGCGGCAATCATGACAAGGCGATCAGCGGCCTCGCCAACCCCGAAGAATTCAATCCCGTTGCCCGCGACGCGGTTCTTTGGACGCGCGCGCAGCTTCGGCCTGAAAATCTCGATTACCTGCAAAAGCTTCCGGGAGGCCCGGTCCGCGTCGACGCCTTCTCCATCGTTCACGGCTCCGTGTACGACGAGGACGAATACGTTTTTTCGCCGGCGCTGGCAATCGATGGATTGCTGAGTGCCCCCACGCCGGTCGTGTTCTTCGGTCATACACACATCCAGGGCGGCTTCACGCTTCGCGGCGAGGACGTGCAGGTCGTGGCCTTCAAGCCCGAGGGCGGCAGCCGGTTCGCGGCTCTCACTGTGAAAGAGGACACGCAGTACCTTTTGAACCCGGGTTCAATCGGCCAGCCACGCGATGGCGATACGCGCGCCGGATTCGCGATCGCCGATCTCGATAATCAGTCCGTTGAGTTCTGGCGCGTCCCGTATGATATTGAAGACGTGCAACGGCGCATGGCGCGAGCCGGGCTTCCGGAGCCGCTGATCCTGCGCCTCACCATCGGCCACTGAGGATCGACGGATCAACCATGGAACCAGGGGAAACTCCGGAACGCGAAGAGCGCAGCCGATTCCTGACGCTATTTGTCGCCGGCGCCGTCATCGTGCTTCTTCTGGGGGCCGGCCTTCTTCTTCTGACGCGCGCGACGCGGCCGCATGGGGCCGCCGCAGTCGAAAAGCTGCCCTTCGGACCCAACGAGCAGGCCTATGCTCAGCGAATCCATTTCAGCGGCCTGCAATTATCGGAATCTTCAAACCTGCTGAACCAGCCGTTCACCTACGTGACCGGAACGATGTCGAATGACGGCGACCGCACCGTGGCTGCGCTCGAAGTGGCCGTGGAATTTCACGATCCATTCAATCAGGTGATCTTGCGCGATACCCAGCGCGTGATCGGAGCCACGGCGCAACCGCTGGAAGGCGGGCAGGGCCGCGACTTCCAGGTCACACTCCTTGAAAAGGTTCCCTCGGAGTGGAATCAGCAGTATCCTTCTATCCGCGTCACCGGCCTGATTCTGAAATAGACCTGTATCTAAACGATTGGCGGTTTGTATATGAACGACTGGGCCGAGCTCGACCGCGCCTTGGATGCCATGGTGGCATCCGGCCGCACCGAAGTCCGCGAGGATGGGGAATGGCTCGCGGAACTTGCCTCGCTTCACTGCGAACTCCACCGCCGTGGGAAAGCTCCTCTTGTCCATCTCTGGTCCGCCGAGCGGAACCTGACGCGGCGAATCCTGCGCGTCCGCGAAGCATCGCAAGAACGCATCGTTCTCGAAGTGCACCGCTTCGGCCGCGCGAAGCCGGGACGGCTTGAGTTTCTCCGCGCAGACTCACCGCGTCCGGCCGGGCGCATCACGCGCGAGCAATTTCGCGCCCGCCTGCAACGTTTCCTCGCCGAGCGTTTCCCCGACGCGACGATCGAATCCCTCACCACCTCGCCGGACCTCGAGCACTCCTTCTCCGGCGTTTACGTGCGCGGGCGCATGCACGAGGGACCACGCGCGTGGGCCGTGCTGGCGGCTTCGCCGGACGAAGGCACCGCGGCCATCGAAGGAATTCTGGCTTTCGGGATCCTGTGGCTCGATTGGACGCGCGACCATGCGGAGCGCCGAGCGGTAGAGGGTCTGCGCCTGTTCATCCCCAAAGGCACGAGCCGGTATCTGCGCGAGCGCGCTTCCGCGCTGTCTTCCGCGGCGCGCGTGGAGATTTTCGAATTCCACGAGGCGGATCGCTGGATGCAAAGGATCGATCCCGCCGACGCCGGGAACCTCGAAAGCTGGCTGGTTCCACGGCGCGAAATCGAGTCGGCCTGCGCCGCGGCGCGGGAGGCCATCGCGCGCGTGCATGCGTTGGCTCTGCACGTCCCGCCGGCCGGTGACGACATTGGAACTCGTCTGGTGCCGGGAACGAACGAAGTGGCTCTTTGTTTTCGGGGCCTGGAATTCGGACGATGGTCGAGGGACGGGATTTCGTTTGGCCTGGGCGACACGCGCGAAAGACTTACCGAGGCAACCGAGCCCGCGCTGGACCGGCTGATGCGCCGGCTCGATCTTCATCGCAGCGCGCTCGCAAGCGACACAAATCATCCGTTGTACCGCTCCGGGCCCGAGCGATGGATCGAGACGCTGGTTCTTCACGATCCGAGCAAACTCGACGCCCAGCTCGATCCCGGCCACCTGTACTCGCAAGTACCGACGGTGGCGGCGGGCGATCGCGGCGTGCTCGATCTGCTCGGCATCACGCGGAGGGGGCGGCTCGTCGTGATCGAATTGAAAGCCTCGGAAGACATTCAGATGCCGATTCAAGCGGTGGACTACTGGCTGCGCGTCCGGCGGCATCAGCGCGAAGGCGATTTCGAACGCTACGGTTACTTCTCAGGGAAGGAATTGGATCCGAAGCCGCCACTCGTGTGGCTCGCCGCGCCCGGATTGCGGTTCCATTCCGCCACGGACACGCTTCTGAAATACTTCTCGCCCGAAATTCACGTCACCCGGATCGGCTTAAACGAGAATTGGCGCCGCGGGCTGAAGGTTATCTTTCGCCAGTAGCACGGAAGCCCTGAATGGAGCAGAAAAGGAAGGGAGGTGGACCGGTTAAAGCCGGTCACGCCTCCCGGGGTGTGTCCTAGAAGTATTTGATTACTTAGACGCGCGAAACGCGCAAAGGTTGCATCCGACCGCGATCAATAGAAGAGGTACTTCCGCCACTTCTCGTCGCGATGCCCGATCAGGCGCATCAACTGACGGGACGTGTGCAGCGTGAACGGTCGCGGCCGCCGCTGGAGCTTCAGCCCTGCTTCTTCGGGAGTCCGATCGCCCTTGCGGTTGTTGCACTGGTAGCACGAGGCCACCAGGTTTTCCCAGGACGACCGGCCGCCCCGCGAACGCGGAAGTACGTGGTCGAGCGTGAGTTCGGACGCCGCAAACGCAAAGCCGCAGAACTGGCAAGTGTTCCGGTCGCGCAGCAGGATGTTTTTCCGGGAAAGCGCCCGGCTCTGCTGCGGAATGTGCCGGTAGGTGAGCAGCCGAATCACGGACGGCACCTGAATCGCCTTCGATGTCGAGTGCACTTCGGAGTGGTTTGTTTCCTCCGCCTGCGCCACTCCCTTCAACATCAGAATCAGGGCGCGCCGCACCGCGGTCACGTTGATGGGCTCAAAGGTCGCATTCAGGACGAGCACCGGCGCCTGCATCACGGAGGGCCGGCTTGCCGGGGCATTCAGAGGCTGGGTGGAAGCAGGATCGGCCGAGGTTCCGCTCAGCCCGATCGCGGGCCGGGGGCGCAAACCCGCCTTGTGCCGGTGGCTATCCATCGCGTCGCCTCTGTGCCGCTCTACAACTCCTCTTATATCTTATTGTAAGGATGCTTTTGGCGCCCGTCCAGTCTCTCTTGGCTTCGGGATTTCCGTGTGTCGATTACGCCCTGCGGGACAGCTGAGCCGGAGCGCACCCGAGCCACCGTCAGCCCGAGCACCGAGGCAGCGCCCGCTTTCTTCAGGGCGCGGGCACAGGCATCGAGCGTCGCTCCAGTCGTCATTACATCATCTACCAGCAAGACTCGCAAGTTGTCAACTTTGGCCCCCTCGCGCGTCGCGTAGGCGCCACGTACGGATGCCCATCGTTCCGTACGCGAGAGCAGAAGTTGGGGCGGGCGCGGCTTCGTACGCATCAGGAAATGCGGCTGAAACTTCAGATTCAGGCGCTTGGCGAGCGGCCGCGCAATCAGTTCCGCCTGGTTGTATCCGCGCTCGCGCCGGCGTTGTGGGTGCAGCGGAACGGGCACCAGGACGTCGGCGCGCCAATCGCCCGGGGAGCGGAATACGATTTCGGCGAGCCGCGCCGCGAACCAGTCGCCGAGCCGCGCCACCTCTTCGTATTTCAGTAGGACAATAGCCTCGGACAGCGCATCGTCATGGATCGCGAAGCTCCGCGCCCGGTCGAACGCGTAGAAATTCACGCGGCAGAGCCGGCAAAGCGGCTGCGCGGCCTCGGCGGCCACCGCGGAGGCGAACGGCCGCCCGCAGCAACCGCACATCGGCTCGGCTATCCGTTCGAAGCCGGCAAGGCACGCCTCGCAAATCGGTATGCGGCTCGCGTTCGTAAGGGTCTGGCCGCAGATGCGGCATGGGCCGGGGAAGACGACCGAAGCGAGTGCGTCGAGCGCGCCTTTGAAGATCACGGATACGCTGTTAACCGAGAGGGTACGGCGAGACGCTACTCCAAATCTGTCGGCGGGGGAATCGGCACAAATACGGAGGGGTGCTGCAAGGGCCTAGAGCAGGCCCTTTTCTTTCTTTTCCTGGCAGATGATGCAGTAGCGGGTCCACGGCACGGCCTCGAGGCGCTTCTGTTGCAGTTCCTCGTGGCATGAAATGCATTCGCCGAACGAGCCATCCTTGATGCGCGCCAGCGCGTCGTCCACCAGTTGCAGCAGCGAGCGGTCGTTGTGCGTCTGGCCGAAGAGGAATTCCTTCGTGTAGGAATTGGCGGCCTTGTCCGCGAGATCCACCGTGGGATCTTCGTCCGCCTCGCGGCCTTCCTGCTGCGTGCGGGCAATGCCCCGTACCAGCTCTTCACGCCGCGCCACCAGCTTCTTCTTGTAGTATTCGAGTCGCTTCTTGTCCATTGGTCCAGTGCCCACAGTGGGGCCAAACTCCTCACCCAAATCGCGCGATTTTAACGGTAACGCCGGTGCTTGTCAAACCAGCAACGCCAGGTGCATGTGTCGCAGTCACAATTCGATGCGGCATGTCCCCAAAAGGATTCCAGCGGGACCGGCGCTCAGGGAGTTTCTCGCTTCGCGGGAAACAAATAGTGAATGACCATGGCGGCGAGCGCCAGCACGAAAAATACGAACAGGCTGCCTTCCGGCCCCACCGATCCGCCCGTGAGCCAGTTCGGTCCGTGAAAGGACGAATTCAGCAGGTGCCCCTTGGCCAGGATGCCGCTGTCGGGAACGGAATAAAAGTATGTCTCTCCCCAGTCCCACGCGGCGTGCATTCCGATCGCGAACCAGATACTCCCCGTCCGCAGGAGCGAGAAAGCAGCCAGCAGCCCGAACGCGCCTGCCATCAACGCTCCAAACTTGGCTTCACCCGGATTTCCGAGGTGAAGCGATCCAAACCCGATGGCCAAGAAGACCGCGGCCGGCCAGAATCCGATTCCGGATGCCAGAGTCGCTTGCAGATAGCCTCGGAAGGAAAACTCTTCGAAGATCGCAACCAGCAAGAATCCGAGCATGTAGAGGAAACCGTACCGCACGGCTTCACCGCGGCCGAGCGCCGGCCCGCCAAGCGAAAACCCGTGCAATGCCGCAATCAACGCCATCAGCAGCGTCAGCATCGCGAATCCGTAAGGCAGGCCCTGCCAGAAGCGTTTTCCGAAAGCCGCGTTCCATGGCAGGCCGTAGTCCGCGAACGACCGCTTCTCGATCGCCGTCATCACGAGTGCGGTCAAAATCGCCGTAAATGCAACGATCCCCTCACCGAGCAAAACTGCGCCTGGCGTCATGACGCTTTTGTCCCGGTTATGCGCCCACGCGCGCACGGCGGGGATGCGTACCAACGCGAACGACATCGCAACCTGAAGCATCATGAAGAGCGCGATTGCGATCAGAACTCGCCAGCCGGCGCGGATCCCGTTGGGCCCGAGGAAGATCTTTCCCGCTATCCCTTGCGACGGGGGAAATCCGCCATCGCCTTCGGGAAGCACGCGCGATTCGGTGGGGGATGAGTCAGAGGTCACGGCAATCTCCGATTCCGGGCACCATTCCCGTCTGTCTTGCCGCGCAGTCTATCAAGAATGCGCCGAACAGGTCTGCACCGAATTCCGATTGTCAGCTTCCGTTGCGGGATAGACGCGCGCGAGCCCTATTCGCGGGCATATTGAAAGGATCTATGGATTGCCTTGAACGCGACCCGGCCCCCTCAGGTTGCGGGGGCGGACTGCGGCTGCTAGAATTCTGAGTCTACGATGCGCGCCCGGAAGAGGCGCCGTCACAACCACCCTTCCATGCAGGCACCGGCTGGGCGAGCATGAGAACCACCAGGGAGAATTGGCTTGGCCAAATATGATCTCGTGATCATCGGAAGTGGCCCGGGCGGGTACGTCGCCGCAATTCGCGCCGGCCAGTGGGGACTGAAGACCGCCGTCATCGAGAAGGACCCTTTTCTCGGCGGCACATGCCTGCACGTCGGCTGCATTCCCACCAAGGTTTTTCTGCACCACGCCGACCTCTACGACAATTTCAAGCGAGCCGAGGAATTCGGCTTCGAAGTGAAGGACGTGAAGGTCAACTGGCCCGCGATGCTCGCGCGCAAGGACAAAATCGTCAAGAAGCACGCGGGCGGAATCGCGGCGCTCTTCAAAAAGAACAAAGTCGAATCGATCACAGGCTGGGGGCGGATCGCCGGCCCGGGGCGCGTGTCGGTGGAAAAAGACGGCAAAACGACCGAACTCGAAACGACCTACACGATGATCGCGACAGGATCGGAAGCGCGGTCGCTGCCGGGAGTCGAGATCGACGGCAAGACCATCCTGACAAACCGCGAGATTCTCGAGTTGCAGGCGATTCCGAAGTCCCTCGTCGTGGTCGGTGCGGGCGCCGTGGGCGTGGAATTTGCCTCGATCTTCCGCACGTTCGGCACGGAAGTGACGATTCTCGAGGCGCTTCCCCGGATCGTGCCGCTCGAGGATGAAGAGATATCCCCCGAGCTCGAGAAAGCGTTCAAGAAGAAGGGAATTCGCATCGAGACGCAGGCCAAGGTCGAGTCGGTAAAAAAGGACGCCGGAGGCGCGACGGTCGCGTTCAGGGACAAGGACGGCAAGCCGCAATCCATCGCCGCCGAAAAAGTGCTCATCGCCGTCGGCCGCCGCCCGCTCACCGAAAACATCGGCATCGAAAAGACCAAGGCGAAGGTCGAGCGCGGCTACGTGCACGCCAACGCGTACCTGGAAACCGCCGAGCCGCGTCTATACGCTATCGGCGATATCGTCGCCGGACTTCCTCAGCTCGCGCACGCCGCTTCGATGGAAGGCATCATCGCGGTGGGCCGCATGGCGGGGAAGGACGTGCAGCCGTTTGACCGCAAGCGCTGCCCCAACGCCACGTACTGCGAGCCGCAGATCGGCTCCATCGGTCTGACGGAAAAGCAGGCGCACGAAGCCGGCTTCGATGTGAAGACCGGCAAGTTTCCGTTCCTCGGCAACAGCAAGGCGACGATTCTCGGCCACCATGAAGGCTTCATCAAGGTTGTGGCGGAAGCGAAGTACGGCGAAATACTCGGCGTCCACGCGATAGGGCCGCTCGCGACGGAAATCATCGCCGAGCCCGTTGCCGCGATCGGGCTCGAAGCCACGCTCGACGACATGGCGGCCACGATCCACGCCCACCCAACCGTGTGGGAAGCCATGGGCGACGCATTCAATGCCGTGCGCGGCCTTGCGATCAATTACTAGCCACGCGGCGCGCGACGCCTGCGTTTCGAGAAACGCTTGAAACAGCCTGAAAAAATCTGCTGGGTGCACGACCGTGGGTTGATCGCCTACGGCGCGGCGTGTGATTTGCAGCGCCGGCTCGTCCAGGCTCGCAAGGCCGGCGCGATTCCCGACGTGCTGCTCCTCTGCGAACATCCGCATGTGATCACGCTCGGCCGCAATGGAAACCGCGAACATCTCCGCGCCGGGGACAGCTTGCTCGCGCAGATGAACGTGGAATTTCATCCTACGGACCGCGGCGGCGACATCACCTATCACGGCCCGGGGCAGATCGTCGGCTATCCGATCCTGGACTTGACGGAGCACCGCCGGGACGTCGGCTGGTACGTCGAGCAGCTCGAGGAAGTGATGCTTCGCGCGAGTTCCGATTTTGGCCTCGCCGCGAAGCGCGTCGAAGGCCAGCACGGCGCGTGGATCGACACTCCCACGAGCGAAGAGAAGCTTGGCGCGCTCGGCGTGCATCTGAGCCGCTGGGTGACGTCCCATGGATTCGCCTACAATGTCTCCACCGACTTGCGCTATTTCGATTTGATCGTTCCTTGCGGCATCGCCGGAAAGCGCGTGACGTCTCTCGAACGCGCGCTCGGCCGCAGCGTTTCGACCATGGAAGTGCGCGGACGCTTGGTCGCACATTTTGCGAACATTTTTCAGCGCCGCGTGCAGCACGTCACGCGTGGAGAGATGGACTCGCTGCGAGATAGCGTCACGAGCGAGCTAGCTACAACGGTTTGACGGTACGGGCGGGTCTCAGACCCGCCCCTACAGCACCGGCGGCTTTGCATCCGGCAGGCGATTCAGGAAATCGGCAGCGAAAGGACGCATGAGCACGAAGCTGACCCGCGAACAGCACCTTGAGCTGTACTACTTCATGCAGCTCAACCGCCAGCTTGAAGAGCGCCTCGTAAAGCTCTTCCGGCAGAACAAAATCGTCGGCGGGGTCTATTCGAGCCTCGGGCAAGAGGCGGTTTCGATCGGCACGTCCTACGCTCTCGAGAAGCGCGACTGGCTCGCACCGATGATCCGCAATATCGGCACGCTGCTCGTCAAGGGATTCAAGCCCCGCGACATCTTCACGCAGCACATGGCGAAGTACACCTCGCCCACGCACGGCAAGGACGGCACGAGCCATTTCGGCGATTTGAAAACCCTCCACGTCGTTTCTCCCATCTCGATGCTTGGCGATCTCATTCCGGTGATGACGGGCGTGGCCATGGCCGGCCGCTACCTCGGTCAGAATATCGTCGCGATGACGTGGATCGGCGACGGCGGAACCTCCACCGGGGCCTTCCACGAAGGCCTGAACCTCGCGGCCACGCAGAAGGCTCCGTTTGTTCTGGTGATCGAGAACAACCAGTGGGCTTATTCGACACCGGTCTCCCTCCAGGTGCCGATCCGAAATCTTGCCGACCGCGCCGCGGCCTACGGAATCGCCAGCAGAATCGTGGACGGCAACGACGTGGTCGCCGTGTATGAGACCTCGAAAGCCGCCGTTGACGAGTGCCGCGCGGGGCGCGGACCCGTCCTGATCGAAGTGAAGACGATGCGCATGAAGGGCCACGCGCAGCACGACCCGGCCGAATACGTGCCGAAGGAAATGTTCGAATACTGGAAGACGCAGGACCCGATCGCGCGCTACGAATCGTATCTCGCGAAACACACGCTGTGGGACGCGAAAAAGAAATCCGAGATCGACGCGCGCATCGAGCGCGAATTGGACGAAGACCAGAAGTTCGCCGAAGAATCTCCGATGCCCGCGCCCGAAACCGCCGAGCAAGGAGTCTATTGCGACGGCTGCCACACAATTGCGGCCGATTGGCGCCGCCCGAAAAGCGAAGTGATGCCGCCGGCCTCGAGCGTGGAAGCGGTCTGGAAAGTTACGGACTTCGGAGCGTTCGACCGCCCGGCTGCGCGTGCAGCGTCCGCCGGGACTGGGGGCAATGGCGCGCCGCCGGCTCGGAATGAACCCGCCGACGTGGAGGTGGAAAAACAGCCCCCGCTCCGCGTTCCGTTCGGACGCGGGCCGAAGGACCGGTCGGTCGAACTAGAGCGGCGGAACAAGCTTGCCGAGAAACCCGCGCGGCCCAAGCCGCACAAGCGGCGGAGGCGCTGACGATGCCCGAGATCACCATGCTCGAAGCCATCCGCGAAGCGCTCTTCGAGGAAATGGAGCGCGACCCGACCGTCGTAACCCTCGGCGAAGACATCGGAGTTTACGGCGGCGCGTTCAAGGCCACCGAGGGGCTGCTCGCGAAATTCGGCCGTGAGCGCGTGATCGATACGCCCGTCAGCGAGACGGCAATCGTCGGCGCAGCCTGCGGCATGAGCTATCTGGGATTGCGCCCGGTGGCCGAAATGCAGTTCATCGATTTCATCGCCTGCTGTTTCAACCAGGTGACGAATTACGTCGCGAAATCCCACTACCGCTGGGGCGCGCCCGTGCCGATGGTTCTGCGCGGGCCTTCCGGCGGCGGCGTCCACGGCGGGCCGTTCCATTCGGGGAATCCGGAAATGTATTTCGTGCATACACCGGGACTGAAGGTCGTCTACCCCTCGACGGCATACGACGCAAAAGGCCTGCTGAAGTCGGCAATTCGCGACAATAATCCGGTCCTTTTCTTCGAGCACAAGTTTCTCTATCGGCGGGTCAAGGAAGAGATCCCCGCGAGCGATTACACGGTGCCGATCGGCAAGGCCATTGTCCGTCGCGAGGGGCGCCACCTGACGATCCTCAGCTACGCGGCGATGGCGCACGTGGCGCTGGAAGCGGCCGCGCTGCTCGCGAAAGAAGGCATCCAGGCCGAGGTGATCGACCTGCGGACGCTGCTGCCGCTCGACCGCGAAACGATCCTCGGCTCGGTGAAGAAGACGAACAAGCTGCTCATCGTCCACGAGGACACCCGCACGGGCGGCATCGCCGGGGAGATCGCCGCGATCGTGTGCGAGAGCGCGTTCGAGCATCTGGACGGGCCGATTGCTCGCGTCACGGCGCTTGACACTCCGGTCCCATACGCTCCGCCGCTTGAGGAACATTTTTTGCCAAACGCAGAAAAAGTTGTTGCCGCCGCACGCAAGTTGGCAAAATACTAGTCTGGAAGAAAGCAAACTGAGGGCTCATGGGAAAAACGAAAGGCCTCAACAACGCCGAATTTGAAGTCGGCACCGAAGTTCGCGTCGCGGACCGCGCCTTCCTCGAACGTTTTCTCGAAGACGGGCAGTACCACAACGAGCTCGAACCCGAGCAGCTTGGGTACGCGGACCGCGTCGCCAAAGTAAAAGCAGTTGATTTCTTTCACGGCGGAGATGAGATCTATACGCTCGAAGGGATTCCGGGCGTGTGGCACGAAGAGTGTCTGCGCCCTGCTTGAACCCGAAGTCCCCAAGCTTTCGCGCTTGCATTTCGGGTTTCGTATTCTAAGATCGAGATGATGGAAGTTAACGTCAAAGTCGGGGAGCTGTCGAGCGGCGCCCCCCAACCTTGCCCGGCCAACCAGCACGCGCACGGGCTATTTCTGATCGACACACCGTGCCGAACAAAACCCAACCTAAGTCATTCAAAACAAAGCACCGGTATACGCTCAGATCGACACAAAACCGAGCGTGGTCTCTCTAGCGCCTGCGGGAGGAAATAGCAATGGCTGTCGACGTCATCATGCCCCAGATGGGCGAAAGCATTTTTGAGGGCACGATCACCAAATGGCTGAAGAAGCCGGGTGACAAGATCGAGCGTGATGAGCCGCTCTTCGAGATCTCGACCGACAAGGTGGACGCGGAGATACCGTCTCCTGCTGCGGGCGTGCTGAAAGAGATCAAAGTCCACGAGGGCCAGACCGTGCCGATTCAGACGGTCGTCGCCACGATCGATGCGGTTGGCGCGGCCGCAGCTGTCCCGGTCCGCGCACCAGCGCCTGCACCCGCGAAAGCAGAGGCACCGAAACCAGCGACGGCCCCGGCCAAGGTTGCCCCGGCGCCGCCGGCAAAGCCCGCTCCTGCTCCCGCCGCGGTGGCTCCGCCTGCGCAGAGACCCACCGGCAACGGCGACAAGATTCGCAGCTCTCCGCTGGTCCGGCGAATTGCCCGCGAGCACAACGTTGACCTCGCGCAAGTGCCCGGCACGGCAGCCGGTGGGCGCGTAAGCAAGCGCGACATCCTCGCGGCTGTCGAAACAGGCGGCACGCGGCCGGCTGCGGTCGCGGCACCGGGCGCAGCGCCATCACCGGCACCCGCCGCTCCGCCAGCCGCAGGAGGCGCTCTCGCTTCGGGCGCTCTCGAAACGGCCGTTCCGCGCGAGAAGATGTACTTCGGCCACTACGAAGTCCAACCGATGTCCAACATGCGGCAGAGGATCGCCGAGCACATGGTCCTCTCGAAGCGCGTCTCGCCCCACGTTTATTCAGTCGAGGAAGCCAACGTCAGCGGAATCGCCGCGCTGCGCGCCAAAATGAAAGACAGGTTCGAACAGGAATCCGGAACGAAACTCACGTTCATGCCGTTTTTCGTTCGCGCCGCGGTCGAGGCGCTGCGCGCTTTCCCGACGGTGAACGCTTCGGTGGACGGCACGAACGTCGTCCTGCACAAGGAGTGCAATATCGGCATCGCCGTCGCGCTCGATTGGGGGCTGATCGTGCCGGTAATCAAAAGCGCCGAGGAGAAGAATTTCTTCGGACTCGCGCGGGCGGTGACGGATCTCGCCGAGCGCGCCCGGTCGAAGAAGCTCAAGCCCGAGGAAGTGATGGAGAGCACTTTTTCCATCACGAACCCCGGCGTCTATGGCGGGCTCTTCGGGCTGGCAGTGATCAACCAGCCGAACGTCGCGATTCTCGGTCTGGGCACAATCGAGAAGCGCCCGGTGGTCGTTGACGATGCCATCGCCATCCGCTCGATGGTCTATCTCACGCTGTCTTACGATCACCGAGTGGTGGACGGCGCTGTGGCTCACCAGTTCATGGGGCATGTGAAGCACACGCTCGAGAACTGGACGGAGCCGATTCTGTAGGACTGCCGAGGTCTGCCACGCCGCACGAACCATGGGGCATCCCGCCCTGGCGGATTGATTTTCAGCCGCCGAAGCAGCCTCTTCCTTCCGCGGTGGATTTCGCCATCATCGGCGGCGGCTTCACCGGACTTGCCGCTGCTGCATGGCTCCGCTCCCTCGCCCCCGAGAAATCCGTCGCCGTGCTCGAAGCCGCGCGCATCGGCGCAGGCGCAAGCGGGCGCACGGGAGGCATGGTCCTGGCCGAATCGGCCGCGGGCGACCTTCCCGGTCTCGGCGACGTCCTTCACTCGTTCGCTGAAATTCTCAGAAAACTCGGCGTTGATTGCGATCTCTCGCTTCCGGGCGCGTGGGAGATCGGCCGCCGCGGCAAATCGGAAAATTCTCCGATCGAATGGAAGGATTCCGGTACGCTGCGCGTGGTGAATGAAGTTCCCGGCGGCACGCTCGATCCGGGGAAACTCGTCGCCGGGCTCGCTCGCGCCGCGCATCAACGCGGCGCCGCAGTCATCGAAAATGCGCTAGTCGAACGTGTGGAGTGGAGCAAGGGCGCGGAGCTGTACGTCCCGAATGGCTTCGTGCGCGCGGACAAAATCCTGTTTGCGACCAACGGCCTCTCGCTCAGCCTATCGAGCCTCGAAGGCCGCGCGGAACCTCGACTGACACTCGCGGCCGCGACGGAACCGCTACGTGATGAGCAGCTCCAGGCGATCGGCCTTTCACAGGGAAAACCTTTTTATACGGTGGATTTTCCGTACCTCTGGGGCCGAACCTGCTTCGGCAAGTCCATCGTCTGGGGCGCGGGGCTTGTTGCGGCGCCGGATTCGCAGCACCTTGAACAAATCGACGTTGCCACGAATGAGCCGGCCCGCATGTTTGCATCGCTCGAGCAGCGGGTTCGCAATCTCCATCCGGCTCTCGCGGAGATTCGCTTCATACATCGCTGGGGCGGGCCGATTCTATTCAGGGAAAATTGGCAGCCTGTCTTCAGTCGACATCCGGCGAGCGCGCACGCGATTGTGCTGGGCGCGTACGCCGGCCATGGCGTCGCGTTGTCGGTCCATTTGGGTGTGTGGGCCGCGGAAGCGCTGCTCGGCCGCAGGGAATTGCCGGACTGGGGCGGGATCGAAATCGTTTGAGAAGAGGACGCAACCTGACCGATACCGCCGCACGGTATCGGTCAGGCTGCCGCAGATCAGAAGAGCAGCTTCAGTGCAAACTGAATCTGCCGCGACGTCGTGGCCGTCGAAGTGACCACGCCCGCCGTGCCGCTGGGATATACCGAAGTGGTAAAGAAGGGGGGTGTGGTACCCGATGTGCCTGCGAAGACGGCACCCACCGGCTGCCCCAAATTCGTGTGGTTGATGATGTTGAAGAACTCCGCGCGGAACTCGGTGTTCAATTTTTCCGTGAGCTTGGTCTGCTTGATTATGGAAAAGTCGAGGTCCAACAAGCCGGGACCGACTAATGAATCCCTCGGGGCGTTGCCCAGCGTGTAGGCGGGCTGGATCGCGAAGCAGCTTGGATTGAACCACGGTACGAGCTTCGCCTTCAAGAGCAGGGCCCTCTGCGCGCTAGATATTTGGTATGGATTGCAGCCCGCCACAACGTCGGGACGATCTCCTGTTATCCCGCCCGTATTCGCCTGCTGGGGAGTCAGCCCGTCCAGCACGTTGACCGGAAAGCCTGTGGCAGCGCTCAAGATTTCGCTCACCTGCCATCCGGAAACCAACCGGTTGCCGTGGAACGGCAGGGTATACACGCTGTTGATCCGCAACGATTGATCCACGTTGAAGGAGGCCGGCCCGCGATCGTAGGCCTGGTTGAAAACATCGTTGATCTCGAATGCGGATTGTTCCAAGCCGGAACTGGCAGAACCGTTGTCGATAGCTCTCGACCACGTGTAGGAGACTTGCCCCTGCAAATTCCGCGTGATTTGACGCGTGAGACTCGCCACCAGCCCATTGTAAGTCGAGTGGCTGCTCGGGGCAGTGAAGTCCAAGCCCAGAGCCGTCCCGGTAGCGCAGGTAACGCTGACAGGAAAGCAGAAAGCCGGATTTACCGGGAGGCCCTTGAAGAAACACGGCGAACCGGGCGAACTGGTGCACGGATTTCCGCCGGCATCGATAGGGGCTCGAGTGTTGTAGTTTCGCTGGCTGTACAAGTGGACGCCTTGCGCGCCCACATAGCCGATCGAGGCAACCATGCCGTGCCCTAGATCCCGCTGAACGGTCAGGTTGTATTGCATCGCGTACGGAGAAACACTCGCACGATAGTCGAGTCCATACACGGCGCCGTAAACGGGCGTGCATGCCGGGGCACAGAAGGCAGGATTCGGGAAGAGCGCAACAGCGCCCGGTCCAGTGAGTACGACGGTGTTGGTCGGAGGGTCTTCCGAATATGCATTCAAATACGTGCGGGCGGACAACTGTTCATGAAAGATGCCGAAGCCAGCGCGGATCGAGGTCTTGTGGTCGCTGAATGGATCCCAGGCGACGCCGATCCGTGGGTCAAAATTGCGGACGTTCGGATTCGACTGAAGAACATGATGAACGGCCGTGAACGTCGGCGAGGACAGAGGATTGAGCAGGTTCGTGCACGCGAAGCCTGCGCCAAAGCAGATCGGGTTGGTCTCAAAGTCATACCGCAAGCCGATATTGAGAGTGAGATTGGACCTGACCTTCCAATCGTCCTGGATATAGGGGAAGTACTCGACTGCGCGCGAGTAGCGCGTCCGGTTGAAACCCGGGAAGGGGTTGGCCTCTCCCTGGAATTGGACTGGCGCGGCATTCAGGAAACCCGGGAGGTTGCCGAAAACGAAAATTCCGCCTTCCCGGCCCACGGCGATGTTGTCTTGAATCCTGGTTACCCATAGACCCATGCTGAGGGTATGGGCTCCCTTGGTCCACGAAAGGTCATCCCCGCCGGTAAATTTGTTCTCGATTAGATGGAAGCGGGCTGTCGCGCCGGGACCGATTGGTGAAGTGCCGCCGGCGATGATGAGATTGCCGTCCTCGCGCTGTCCGGGAGTGTAGCTCGGCGCCGTAAAATTGTGTTGAAGATAGAACTGCAACGGATCGCTGGCTGGATCGGTCAGAAAGTCCTGGTCCGCGCGCTCGTTGGTTCGCGAGAAGCTGAAGCGAATCTCATTGATCTCCGTGGGCGAAATAATGTGCTTTTCTTCGAGGTTGAAGAATTGGTCGCCCCCATGGTCCACGACCGGCCATTTGGGCAGATTCGAGAAGGGCACCGGGAGGGACAGATAGGCCGTGTCGGAAATGTACCGCCCGAACAAGGAATCCTTCGAGCCGAGCGTGTAGTCCATGCGCCCGAGAACGTAGTTCTCGTTCTCCGGCTGCTTCGCAATCGTCGTGACAAGCGCGTTGCCGGTTGGATAGTTGACAAACGGCCCCGCAGTCACGAGCTGGCAGGGCCCGGGGTAAACAGTCGAAGGAGGCGTAAGCACACAGCTCACGCCCGAGTCCGGATACGCGGCCAAATATGGCGCAATGAGTGCACTGACGGGCACGGCCTTTCGTTGCCCGTTAGCGCAGGTGCCTGTGGTCTGCCCGGTAACGGTGTTGCACGGGACACTCCCGGTACGAGACAAAGCATCCGGAACAAATTGATTTCCCGTGATGCCCAAGGCCGATGAGAGGCCCTCATAGTTCACAAAGAAGAAGAGCTTGTCTTTCTTTATGGGACCGCCCAGGCTGCCCCCGAATTGGTTTCTGCGGAACGGCGGAATCTTCGTCCCATCAAAGAAATCGCGCGCGTCGAGCGCGCTATTGCGCAAGTACTCGTACGCGACGCCGTGAAGGGCGTTGGTCCCCGCGGTGCTCGCGGCATTGACCGCCGCGCCGGTTCCTCCGAACTGTGCGCTGTAGGTATTGGTCAGCACCTGGAACTCTTGAATCGCGTCGACGCCGAGCGAATTGCCGGTGACATTCGAGCCCGTTCCCTTGTTCCAGTAGCCTTGCAGATCCTGGTTGTCGAGCAGGAATACTTGTCCAACGGGCCTGGAGCCTGCAACCGAATAGGTGGACCCCGGCCCGTAGAAACCAGAAGAAAGCCCTCCTCCGCCGCCTCCGGTGATGTAGGTCTGAGTTACAGCCTGAACGCCGGGCGCGAGCGAGAGAAGCTGCTCGAAGTTGCGGCCGTTCAGGGGCAACTGGCTCATCTGCTGAGGCGTCACCAGTGACGATACGGCGGCCGTCTGCGTCTCGACCCGCGAGACTTCGCCTTCCACGCTCACCGTCTGCGATACTTGTCCGACGGGCAGCGAGAAATCGACGACGAGATTGGCACCCACCGTGAGCGTGATGCCCTTGTGCACGACCGTCTGAAAGCCCGACATGGAAGCGTGCACTTCGTAGCCGCCGATGGGCAGATCGGCGATTCTGTAACGGCCCGCGGCGTCGGATACGGTGGACTGCGTGGCATTCGTGCCCACGTTCTTAGCCTCGATGGATGCGCCGACCAGCGCCGCGCCTGAACTGTCTGTTGCCGTACCCGAGATGGTCGCGGTCACGACCTGAGCGGCGAGACGATCCACTCCCGTTACACCAAACAGCAAGCCGATCAACGCACACGCGGAGAAAAACCTCAATAGCTTCGCAGTCTTTGCCATGATTGGAACCCCTCCTCCCGACCCTTGATACCCCTCACCCACCTATGTACTTGGGCAAATACTACAGGTTTATCGACGTGTCAAGTGTGAGGCAGGTGGGCATAGGTCCTCTCAAATCCAACGAGGCCGCGAGCTGCCGTAAGTTCATATGGGTCAATGCACGGCGTCCATGGGCACGGTGAGGCGTGGAACATAGGCGGTGAATGCAGCGAGCGATCTCTCCAACTGGCGTTGATTCCGAGGATGGTGTTTGCGAAGCCGCTGACGCGAGCAGAACTCTCTTTCAGTTGGAAGTGGGGCTGTTCAAAAGCGAAGGATTGGTAGCGCTAACGGGAATCGAACCCGTATTTCAGCCTTGAAAGGGCCGCGTGCTAACCGTTGCACCATAGCGCCGGCGTGCAGCCAAAACCGCAGGAGATTTGATTATCGAGGAAAGCCTCGAGATTGACAAGCTGCGCTGCGGATCCTCCGCTTTGCACCTGTCCGTTCGGACAGCTCTTACCGATACAACGCACGCGCCCGGTATTACAGAACTATTACAAAACGATTCGTGGGACGCTGCTATTCTGGCGTTGCACACTGGAAGCGAAGAAACCCAAAGAGAGCGCAAGGGCCCAATGACACTCAACGACCTCGGCAAAGAGTACGGGAACGACAGCGGGATTAACTGGGTCACCGCGACCTTCATGATGCTGTTTCACGTGGGCGCGGTGGCAGCGCTGTTTTTCTTCAGCTGGAAGCTCCTGTTCCTTGCGATATTCCTGTATTGGGTTTCGGGCAGCCTGGGAATCGGCATGGCGTACCACCGGCTACTGACGCACCGCGGCTACAAGACTCCCAAATGGGTCGAGTATTTTCTGACCGTTTGCGCGACGTTGGCTCTGGAAGGCGGCCCGATTTTCTGGGTGGCGACGCACCGCATCCATCATCACTATTCCGACAAGGAAGGCGACCCGCATTCGCCGGTCGACGGCACCTGGTGGGCGCACATGGGCTGGATCCTCGTCGGCAAGTCGATGCACCACGATACGGAAACCCTTTCGCGTTACGTCCCCGATCTGGCAAAGGACAAGTTCCACGTTTGGATCACGAAATACCACTACGTACCGATGATTGTGCTCGGGGTTGTGCTCTTCGCGATCGGCGGCCTTCCCATGATGCTCTGGGGCGTCTGCTTCCGCACCGTATTCGGGCTTCATGCGACATGGCTGGTCAACTCGGCCACGCACATGGTCGGCACGCGGCGCTTTGCGACGCGGGATCTTTCAACGAATAGCTGGTGGGTGGCGCTGCTCTCGTTTGGCGAAGGCTGGCACAACAATCACCACGCTCACCCGACGTCTTCACGCCACGGCCTGACCTGGTATGAGGTCGATTTCAACTGGTACGGCATCTGGACTCTCAAGAAGCTCGGCCTCGCGCGGGATATCCGAGTCTACGAATTGGCACCGAACCGGCAGCGGGAAGAAGCAATTCCTGCCGAAGTCGCGGCCGCCGAGCCGGAAAGCGATCTGGTTTCGGTCTAGCTCGTTTCCTTCCTCTTCGAAATTCAAGGGCGCGGTGAAACTGCCTCGCCTGCAACTCCTGCCCGTCTGAAATATCCCTGCGGAAATCCGCCCGCTCGCCGCTGTACAATCGGCAGAAGCCCCATGCAAATCAAAGCCCGCCGGACGAAGATGGTGTTCTTCCTGATTCTGGGCATCTGTCTGGTTGCGGCAGCCGTGGCCCTCACCGGCAGTTGGATCATTCTGAACTGGCGCGAGCGCGTCCTGCTCTTCTTCGGCCTCGTATTCTTCTTTGCGATCATTGGCGGCCTGATTCTCAACACCGTGTTCCTGGTCCGCGAAATTCGCCGCAACGAGCATCACGACAGCTTCATCAATGCCGTCACGCACGAATTGAAGACGCCGATCACTTCGATCCGCCTCTACCTGGAAACCCTTCAGCGGCGCGAAGTGGACGAAAAGCAGCGCCAGCAGTTCTACCGATTGATGCTGGAAGATACGGACCGACTGCGGGGAACCGTCGAACAGGTACTGAAGGCCGGTGAGGTCGGCTATAAACGCCCCGCTCGGAACTCAACCCAAGTCGACTTCGGCGACCTCGTCCGTGAGTCCATGGAGCTGGCGCGCACGCGCCATCATTTGCAGCCCGCTGCATTGCACTGGCAGGAGCCGGCCGGCGTCAACGGCCTGAAGATCCAAGTGCAGGGCGATCCCGACGAACTCCGCACGGCAATCCTCAATATTCTCGACAACGCCATCAAGTATTCTGGCGCGAAGGTGGATGTATCGGTCGGAATCGAAACGCCGGACGACCATCGCGTCATGCTGCACGTGCACGATGAGGGGATTGGGATCCCGGCGCATGAGCTGAAGCGCATCTTCAAGCGATTTTATCGCGTGCGCGGCCGCTCCGTATCCCAGGTGAAGGGCACAGGCCTTGGCCTGTTCATCGTTCGCGCCATCGCACGGGCGCACGGCGGCAGGGTATTTGCCGAAAGCGAAGGCGAGACCCGCGGCACCACGATCACTCTCGAACTGCCGAGGATTGAATCGTGAGCCGAGTTCTGGTGGTCGAAGACGAGGCGCACCTGGCCGAGGGCTTGCGCTTCAACCTCGAAGCCGAAGGCCACTCCGTGCAGGTGGCCAGCGACGGCGAATCCGCGATCGAACGGCTTCTCAAACGCCACGACAAGTTTGACGCCGTCGTGCTCGACGTGATGCTTCCCGGCATCAACGGTTTCGGCGTCGTCTCCACGCTTCGGAAGGCGAAGAACTACGTGCCCGTTCTCATTCTGACCGCGCGAGGCCGCCCCGAGGACGTGCTCGAGGGATTTGCGGCCGGTGCGGATGACTATCTTCCCAAGCCCTTCGAACTTCCGATCTTTCTCGCGCGACTCCAGGGCCTCCTGCGGCGAAGCGCATGGCTCACTGGCGGCGATCGTCCGGCGGCGAAAAGCGCCGAGGCCGGCAAGTCCGCGGCGGATCGGGCTGCCGCGAAGAATGAGGACGTATATTCGTTCGATGGAAAGACGATCGATTTCGGCACGCTCGAGCTGCGAACGAATGGCACCACGATCCAACTGACTCTGATGGAGGCCAAGCTTCTGAGGCATCTGGTCCGCAGCGCGGGGCGAACAGTCTCACGCAAATCGATCCTGGAAGACGTGTGGGGCCTGCATCAGGATACCGACACGCGCGCCATCGACAACTTCATTGTCCGGCTGCGACGATACCTCGAAGAGGATCCGTCCGAGCCCCGCCACCTGCTGACGGTGCGCGGAGTAGGGTATCGCTTCGTCGCATAGGCTCTCGCCGGCGCTGCTTCCGGGCGGTTCCTAATCGAATTCTCGCCGTAACCACATTGGCAACTCGCCCGGTTGCTGGCGTTGACACAGAAGGGCCCTCTGTCAAGATTGGTCAGGCGAAACCAATCTTTTCGAAAAGAGGGGGGGCTCTACGTGACCTCACTGAAGCGCGCAATTGCGGGACTAGTCTGTTTGTTAATCTCTCCTCTGGCCGGCGTTTGCAAGCCCCAGAGCGGCGCGCAGCGTGCCGGTCAGATCGATGCCCTGATCCCGGCAGCTATGCGCAATGCGAAGACTGCCACGGTGAAGGAAGAACTGGACTGGAATGACTTGCTCAAGACGGCCAAGAACGGCCGGGTACGCGCGGGCCTGACGGACGGCTCGATCCTGAGCGTGGGCTCGGACAGCGAACTTCGAGTGGTGCAGCACGACGGCGCGTCCCAGCAAACGTCGCTCGAGATGAATTTCGGCAAGGTGCGCAGCCAGGTCGAGAAGATCACGAAGCCCGGCGGCAAATTCGAAATGAAAACGCCCAATGCCGTGATCGGCGTGATCGGCACGGACTTTTACGCGGGATTCGCGGGAAACAAGACCACCGTCATTTGTTACCAGGGGCAGGTTTCGGTCACTCCGCTCGGCAACGTTCAGGTGGCGAGGAATTCGGGGCAGTCTTCGGGGAATTCAATCACTGTGAATGCGGGCCAGATGGTGGAAATCACTTCGATAATTCCTCCGGGGGGTTTTCAGCCGACGGACACTCCGCCGGCGGTGCAGCAAAGCACGCTGCTGGCAACGGATGTGCAAGGCAATCTTCCGCCGCCCGGACGAGGCGCCCATCCGGGCCATCTCCTGCGTAACGTTATTGTTGGCACCTCAATTGCCGCGGCAGCAGGCATAACCGTGGGTATCGTCGAGACACGCGGTGGCTGCACACCATCCCCGAACGGACGAAAGTGCCCATAACCCCGAGTGTGCGGCCTGCGCGGACGAGACGAACCATTCCAAGCGGCTAAGTCGCGATCGCGATTTTTATGAGTTCGCCGGAAAAGAGCCGGGCCCGCTGGACGGCGTGGCTCGGCAAGGTCACGCTTCGCCAAATCGACTTGGGACTGGCCGTCCTGGTCACGGCGGCCGGGCTCGCGCTGTTCGCATACTCGGGAATCGGCGCCAATTCGCGAGCCGGCTTCGTTTTCCTCCAAAATATCGAACAGCGCTCCTTGGACATGCGATTCAGCATGCGTGGCGCGCGCCCGCACGACGATCGCATCGTCATCGTCGGCATCGACGAGAAGACTCTCCAGAAAATCGGCTCGTTCCCCCTCCCGCGAAACAGCTACGCCTTGCTGGTCAACCGGTTGAGTGCGGGCGGCGCCCGCGTGGTCGCTTTCGACGCGACGTTTCCCACGCCGGAAACGAACTCCGCGCAGCAGGCCCTTCAGGAATTGACGCGCGATCTCGGCCCGAGCGCTTCTCCCGCGATCGTGGAAAAAGTGAAGGAGCTCGAAAAGGCCAGCGATCAGGATGAGAGCTTCGCGACGGCGCTCAAGAGCAGCGGCAACGTGGTGCTCGGCCATGTGTTTCTGAACCCGGAACGCGCGCGGTCCGCCGACCCCCAACTTGCCAAAGCGTATTTCGATATCGTGTGGGCAAAGTCATTCCCGCAAGTGCTTAAGGTGACATCCAAAGATGGGCGCGACTTCGACATGGGCAGGGCCTGGATCGACAATGGAGGCACCGTCGCTGCGGGCGCCGAAGCCAACATCACCAAGCTAGCCGAAGCAGCAGCCTCCTATGGCTTCATCGATATCAATCCCGATCCGGATGGGACTCTGCGGCATGCGCTGTTGATTGAGCGCTACCAGAACCAGGATTTCTTCCCCTCCCTCGCTTTGCAAATAGTGCGTGAGTACGAAAACATTCCCGACCAGGACATTGCGGCTTATATCGCGTCAAACGGATTGGAGCGAATCCAATTCGGCCGCCACTCACTGAAACCAGGGCGCGACGGCACTGCACTCATCAACTACAACGGTCCCTATGAAACGTATCAGCACTATTCCATGTGGGACGTGATGAGCGGAGCAGTGCCTTCCGCGACGTTCCGCGACAAGATCGTGCTGGTGGGCGCGACGGCCGAGGCGATCGGGGATCTCCGCAATACGCCCTTCCCGAGCGGCGGAACGTACATGGGCGTCGAGGTGCATGCCAACATCATCGACAACGTGCTGCACAACGAGGAGAAGGGCCGCGGCTTCCTCACGCGTGGATTCGACGAAGAGATGATCGATGTGGGCGTGATTCTAATTTTCGGACTGGTTTTCGGATTCTGGTTCAGCCGCGTGAGGCCGCTGTATTCCACGATCGCGCTGGTCGTGGCGCTGGCGGGGTTCGCCTGGTTCGTCTATTTCAGCTTCTCCGAGCACGGACGCTGGCTGAGTTTCGTGATTCCCGCCGGAACGCTGACGGCCAATTACGCGGCCATCACCAGTTTCCGGATGATCTTCGAAGAGCGCGAAAAGCGGAAGATCCGCAAGACCTTCTCGCAGTATCTGTCGCCGGGCGTGATCGCGCTGATCGAGAAAGACCCGCGGAAGTACATCCGGCCGGGCGGGGAGATGAAGGACCTCACCGTGATGTTCAGCGACATCCGCGGGTTTACGACGATCTCGGAAGGATTGACGCCGGACGAACTCGTGCGCCTGCTGAACGAATACCTGGGAAAGATGACCGAAATCATTTTCGCCAATCAAGGAACGCTCGATAAGTATATCGGCGACGCCATCATGGCGTTCTGGGGGTCGCCCTACCCCCAGACCGATCATGCGCCCCGCGGCTGCGCCTGCGCGCTGCAAATGGTGCGAGGACTGGCGAAACTCAATGAGAAATTGAAAGCCGAAGGGCGTACTCCCATCGCCATCGGCGTCGGCTTGAATACCGGCCCGGTGAACGTGGGCAACATGGGCTCCGACAAGCGGCTGGCGTGGACCGTGATGGGCGACAACGTGAACCTCGCCTCGCGCCTCGAAGGAATCACGAAGCAATACCACACGCAAATCGTGATCAGCGAGGGGACGTACCGGCAGGTCGCGGATCAATTCGTGTGCCGCGAGCTTGATAAGATCCGAGTCAAAGGCAAGAACTTGCCCGTGAACATCTACGAATTGCTCGACGTGGCTGCCGAGCGGAAGAAATACGATTCACTGTTGGCCGAGTTCGAGCACGCCATGGCCGCTTACCGCGCGCAGGACTGGCGAGCCGCAACGGAGCGATTCAAGAAGCTCCTGGCGGCGCATCCAAACGATGGGCCTTCGCAGGTGTTCCTGGAACGCGCGGAGGAATATTCTCAAAATGCCCCGGAGGCGGATTGGGACGGCGTGTACGTGATGAAGACGAAGTAATCGGCGCGGCGCCTGCCGATTCGAGCGGGTTCAGTTATCGCGCACCAGCCCCGAGAAAGTGATCCCTCCTTTGACTTCCTTCGCTTTCGTCCAATCGTGATAGGTGTGGCACTCGAAGCAGCGGGACTCGGCCGACTCGGCTCCTGCGTGATGGCAGCGCTCGCACGTGCGGATGCCGGGCACCAAGATGTCGGAAGTCTCCTGGCTCGTGGGCGCCGCGTGGCATTCCACACATTTCACCAACCGGTGCCGGTCGTGATTGAAATTTGCGTGCGGGAACCAGCGCGCGGGGATGTTGGATTTCGCGACCGCCGGAAGGTCCGCGCCCGCGGAGAAGCTCAGCGCGTGGCACTGCTTGCACGTCTTTCGCCACAGCAATTCCTCCGCTTCCCCAACGCGTTCCGTCACCCATTGCGGAGGCGTCAGCACGCGCACCGGCGCAGGTAACGGCTTCTGCGCCAAATTCCGGCCGGGAGCGATCTCGCGCAATTCGGCGGGATGCGTCACGATGTACTGCTGGAACTTTTGGACGACGAACGCGTGAATCACTTCGGGCGTATCGTGCGGGACGCCTTCCGTGAAGCGCTTGTCAAATTGCAGCCCGTGGCACGCGGCGCAGTGCTTCGCATACGAGATGGGCGCCATGTAGGCGCGCGCCGAGACGATCAACGGAAGGTCGGATTTCGACACGACCGGAAGATCGGATTTCTGCGCCGCAAGAGGTGCGTTTGGCTGCGCGGAACCGAAGCGCCACGCGTCGGTCGAAGTGGCAGGGCGGTGGCAATCGTCGCAATCTAGCTGCACCGGCCCGTTGGGTCCGGCGAGATTCTTTTTTAGGTGCACCGCGTGATTGAGTTTGATCGTGCCCGGGTCGATGCTTCCGGGGCGCACGGCCGCGAATTCGGGATGATGACCCGTTCCGAAATCCTCGACATCGCGTGCGAAGTGCGTCTCCGTGCCAACGGTTCGCAGGTTCGCGTGGCACTGCGTGCAACTGGCGTCCGAAGTGGCCGCAAGCCGCAGCCGCCCTCGATGTTCCATGTGGCAGGACGCGCACTTCGGCGTGAACGCTTGGTTGGCATGGTGAATCGGGCCGTCGTGGCAGGCGAGGCAGGCCCGGTCGCTCGCCTTGGCGCTGAAGAAACCGGCCAGCTCGAAATGGCAGGCATCGCATTTCGCGGTCAGGACGGCGTGCGCGGGCGACAGTTGGCCGCCGCTGTACACGCGTCTGTTGCCGGTCAGTCCATACCAGGCCAGCCAGAGAATTGCGAGAAGCGGAATGGAAACCGAAAGCCAGAAGCGCCAGCGCCGGAAGGGATGCGGGTGCTTGAAGTAATTCAGATCGATGCGCTGCGCTAGTTTTTTTGTCGTCCGGTCTGCGCCAGGCACAAAACCTCGCTTCTAAATTCAGTAACGCAATGCCACGATCGCGTGCACGCAACCCAGCAGCAGCAGTGCAAGCGACAATGGGATGTGCAGCATCAGCCAAGCGTGCAGCCAGTGATGCAGGGTTACCTGGCGGCGCAACTGGCGCTCCTCCTCGCAAATCTGCTCGAGCTTCTTCGTAGCGTCGTGAGCGTCCGCGGGGAGCAGGGTGCGCAGACCCTCGAACGTGCTGTGCGCTCTGCCCGTATCCGAAAGCAATTGGTGCCGCGCGCCGTGGCTTTGCAGGAAGGGGCGCATCTCGCGAATGTAGAAGCTGCGAAGCGGCTCCGTTCCCTCCTCAACGGCGACGGCCGGCTCCGCTGTCGCGACCATGCCCCCGGCACGCGCTGATGCGGGGGCGTCCAGAGGCCCGGACGCCGCGGCGACGAGCTTGTCGGCCTCCGCGACGAGCTGTTCGCGGACATGGTCGACCTGCTCGAAAATCGTCTCCGAAGGAACCTGAACGGTCATCACGTGCGGCATGTAGTGCTGCAACGCAGCGCCGAAAACGCCGCTTGCAACCACGATGATCACCAGCACCATCAGGACGCTGGTCAGCGGCCCGCCGAATCGAAAGCCGCCGTGAAATAGAATGATCGGTAGGCTCAACAGTCCGAGCCACAGGTGGCCGCGCATCCACGTCTGCGCGCGGCCAAGCCTCAAAACCGGAAATTTCTTTCGTCCCGCGAGCAGGCCGGAGAACACCATGAAAGCAGAGCCGACAATGCCAAACGTGAGTCCGATGGCGCTGCCGCCGCGGGGACCCGAAGGCGAGCGCAGCGCGTAGGGAATGTAAACGGCCGTCGCCACGCCCAGAATGATGAGCGAGGCCGCCAGCCATTTCCTATGTGTGTGGTCGATGTGCACGTTCTTGGAACTGCCGGGCCAACCTGAACCGCCCTAACTTTTCTGCGTCATACGCGGAGCCTGCCCCAGCAAGCTCGCAAAGAATTTCCGGGGATCCACGCGGTGCGCCGCATCGTGCGGGCAGGCGTACACGCAACTCGGTTCCTCGTAGTCGGTGCACAGATCGCACGACGTGGCCTTCTGTTTCACGACCGCCTTCTTCCGTCCGGGACGCTCCGGATCGTCGGCCATCACGTTGAATGGGTGCAGATTGATGTTTCCGTAAGGGCAGTTTTCCGCGCACAGCCCGCAACCGATGCACCAATCCTCGATGATCACTTCGAGCGAATTGCGCCTGCGAATCGATCCCACGGGGCAGCCGACCATGCACAGCGGGTCGAGGCACTGCCGGCAGGAAGTCGCCACGAGATAATGGTCGAATCGCAGCCCCTCCCGCACCAGCCGCGTGATTCCGTCGTGGGCGTCGGCGCAGGCCCGAACGCAAGCATCGCAGCGCGTGCAGCTATTCAAATCGAGTAGCAGCAGGCTCTGCGCCTCCATCAGGCCCTGAGCGAGGAAATTGTCGAGCGGCACGCTCTGCACAACGGAGAGCCGCTGGCGATTCATTTGCGCGCGATCCTGGTCCACGGCTTCGAGCTTCCGCCGCACCTCCGGAAATTGCTGGATCATCCGGCTGAAGTCATCCGCGCCAATTCGGACCAGCTCCACGTGATCGAGCGCCGTGCAGGTCGCCGTGCGCACATCACCCGCCAGCAATCCCGTCTCCCCGAAATAATCGCCGCGGGAAAGATAGGCCAGCACCATGTCGCCGCCCGGATGCGCCTGCGAGACTTTCACGAAGCCGATGCGGACGAGATAGAAGCTGTCGGCGGGTTCGCCCTGGCGGCAGATCACCTGGCCGGGCGAGTAGCGCACGAGCTCCACGGTCTCGCGCAGGCTGCCGATGAATTCGTCGGTCAACTCCGCGAACACAGGGACGGAGCGCAGGTGGCTATCGAGGGCGCGTCGGCGATAGGACTTGTCGAGCTGGGCGCGGAAGTTCTTGTTGCGCTGCATGATGTCGAGCACGTTGCGCAGCATCTCGAGCACTGTGCATTCGGTTTCGGCGCGGACGGTCGCCGAGCGCGGATACAGGCTCATGCAGGTCATCTCGCCGAAGAGGTCGCCGGGGCCGAGTTCCGCCACGGGATTGTCGTAGCTCAGGTCCATCGGGGCATCGATGGGAATCCAGCGCTGATCGGCCTCTTCCTCGCGGCGGTCCTGCTGGCGCTGCGCCAGACCGCTCGAAAGCTTGCCGATAAACTTTCTCAGCCCGCCCTGCGTTTTCACGTGCGCCATGGGCGTCGAGATGGAAACCCGGGCTTTGCCATCGAGGATGTAAAACGCCGTCGATCCGTACTCGCCCTCGCGGCAAATCAGTTCGCCCGCCTTGAAATGCCTCTTCACCACGGCACCGCGATTCAAACTCAAAAAGGTTCCGGAAACGCCCTTGAAAACCGGCAGCTGCTGTAGCTCATCCGGCGACACGCGCTCGAAAGCGGGGCCCGAACCGAGCGCGGTTTGCGTGACGCCTCTGTTGGTAAGAGCGCCAGTGGGACACGACACCATGCACTCGCCGCAGGAAACGCAGGAGGATTCGCCCATGGGCGCGTTATCGTCAAAGGCGATTCCCGCCTGAATGCCCTTTCCCATGCGCCCGAGGACAAAATTCTCGCGAATCTCGCTGCATCCGCGGATGCAGCGATCGCACAGGATGCAGGCGTCGAAATCGACCGCGATGCTCAGCGACGAAGTGTCTTTCCCGCGGCCGGTCGAGCGCCGCGCGAATCGCGGCTGGGAAATGTTCTCCTGCTTGGCGAGCGTCTCGAGTTCGCAATCGCCGGAATGCTGCTGCCGGGTGCAGGGCGAGGGATGGTCCGACATCAGCATCTCGAGAAGCGTGCGCCGCGCGCGGCGCACTTTGTCGGAGGACGTGTTCACCACCATGCCGGGCTCGGCCGGGCGCACGCACGAGGCCGTGAATACGCGAGCGCCGACGTCCACGACGCACAATCGGCAGACGCCCACGGGCGTTTCATTCTGCTGGTGGCAAAGCGTGGGAATGGCGATGTCGTTCATGCGCGCGGCGTCGAATACCGACGTTCCGGCGGGCACCGACACCTTCTTGCCGTCGATGGTGAGTTCGATCAACCCCGCCGCGCTCATGCGTGCCTCGGGGCAGCGTGGAACTCAGCTGGAGAGGGCGTGCCTGAGAAGCAAACGCCCGAAGGACACTCGCGCCGCGAGACGTGAGCTTCTACCTCATCGCGGAAATGCTTCAGGACGGACGCGATCGGAGCGGGCACCACCTGTCCCAGCCCGCAGATGGAGGTCAGCCGCAGCGCTTCGGAAAGCTCGTCGATCAGCGCCATATCGGTCGCAGAGCCTTCGCCTCTCGTCCAGCCACTGAGCAGATCGACCATTTTCTGCGAGCCCACGCGGCACGGCACGCACTTCCCGCAGGACTCATTGCGGAAAAAGCGCGTCGCGTTGAGCGCCATGTCGAGCATGCAGGTGCCTTCGGCGCAAACCACCAGAGCGCCGGAGCCCAGCATCGAACCGGCCTCCGCGAGTGCTTTGAAATCGAGCCGCACGTCGGCCATCGACGCGGGCAGATAACCCGAGGAAGGCCCGGAAGGCGCAAAAGCTTTTAGCTTCTTGCCTCCGAGGACTCCTCCCGCTTCGCGGAAGATCAACTCCGAGACGGGCGTCCCCATCGGCACTTCATACACACCCGGCCGGACCACGTCGCCGCTCACACCGATGAACTTGAGCCCCGCGCTGCCCCCGACTCCTTGCGCTTTGTACCAATCCACGCCGCGCACGAGGATGGACGGCACATTCGCGAAAGTCTCGACGTTGTTGATGACGGTCGGCTTGTTCCACAGTCCGTGCGTGACGGGAAAAGGCGGCTTGTTACGCGGCTCGGCGCGCTTGCCTTCGATGGCTTCGAGCAACGCGCTCTCTTCGCCGCAGATGTATCCGCCGGGGCTGACGAAAAGCTCGAGATCGAATCCCAGCTCGCCGCCGAGAATGCTTTGCCCCACGAGCCCTTCACGCTTGCATCGCAGGATTTCCTTCTCGAGAATTTTCTCCTGCTCCTCGTACTCGTGGCGAATGTAAAGTATTCCCTTTTGCGCGCCGGTCAGCAGCCCCGCCAGGATCATTCCTTCGATCACGAGGTGCGGAACGTGCGTGAGGATAAAGCGGTCCTTGAACGTGCCCGGTTCGCTTTCGTCCGCGTTGCAGACGACGTACTTTTCCGGGCCGGGCTGCTGGCGGACCAGCTGCCATTTGGACTCCGTCGGAAAACCCGCGCCGCCCAGACCACGCAGGCCGGAAGATTTCAGCAGCTCGAAGGCCGAATTCCAATCGCGCGACGCGACGAGCCGTCGGACGACGCCGTAATTTTCGCCGCCCGAGTATGGGTCCGATGCGCACCGCACGCGCTCATGCGAGCGGGCGGGCTCCGGCAATTCGCCTCCGGAGGCAACGTCGCGAACCATCTCTTCGATCTGGGATTCGGTGAGCCGTGTGTAGATGCGGTCGTTGACGGCAACGGCGGGAGCCTGGTCGCAGCGGCCCAAGCAAGAGACGCCGCGAATGGTGACATCCGAGCTGCTCGCGCCTTGAAAACGCTCCTCCAGACGCGTGCGAAGCCCGTCCGCGCCGCGCAGGTGGCACGACATGTCCTGGCAAACGCACACGTCGGCCTTCGGCGGCGGCGTGAGGCGCAGATGCGGATAAAAGCTGGCTACTCCGTGGAGGCGATAGAGAGGTACGTCAATCCTCGTCGCCAAGGCCCTCAATTGCTCGGCAGGCAGGTAACCGAACTGACGCTGAATTCCCCTCAGTTCATCGAAAATCAACGCCACTCTCCCCGCACCGGGAGGTCAGTCATTCCAAAGGTGGAAAATCGTCGCAGCGAAGAATACGCGCGGCACATCAGTGATATAGCAAATCCATGGTGGCAAGTCCAGAATGCATGCCGGGAATCTGAATCGGTGTTTCCTAACTGTTTCGGCGGCCGCAGCGGGCTTGGACGCTGTTGACTCTATGAGTGAAGGATAGTAACAAGAGCCGCGACTTCTGAACGTCCTGAGATCGATTTTGCGATAGAGTACTCCTGCCAAAAGGGACATGAACACGAAGCTCGAAGCGAAACCTCTCCGCCTGCTTCTGCCTGTCATCGCCATTCTTGCCGGAAGCGCGATTCTTTCGTCCCTTTCCTTCGCGCAAACGCGCTCAAGCGCGCCTGAGGGCGTCGGCAAATACACCGGACCGGGGTCCTGCGCCTCGACGAGTTGCCACGGAAGCGTCACGCCGCGCACGGAAAACGACGTGCTCCAAAACGAGTACAGCACGTGGATCGTGAAAGACAAGCATTCGAAGTCCTACGCGGCTCTCACCGGGAAGATCGGCGAGCGAATGGCCGGCATCCTGGGACTGGGCAAGGCCGAGACGGCCCCTCGATGCCTGGCGTGCCACGCGCTCAATGTCGCACCGGAGGCGCGGGCCCGAACATTTGACGTAAGCGAAGGCGTGAGCTGCGAGAGTTGCCACGGACCGGCGGCCGGCTGGCTCGGCCCTCACACCGAACGCGATTGGACGCACGAAAAATCCGTCGCGCTGGGAATGTACGACACGCGCGATCTGGTCAAACGAACCGAAAAATGCCTCAGCTGCCACCTCGGCGGCGAGGACAAGTTCGTGAACCACGAAATGATCGCCGCGGGCCACCCGGACCTCTTTTTCGAGCTCGATTCCTTCTCGGCAGTGATGCCCCGTCACTGGAAGGAAACGGGCGACGCGGCGCACAACGACCCGTGGTACGACGTTCGGGAACTGACGACGGGGCAGGCCGTCCAGCTTCGCGAATCGATGCTGCGGCTGGCTTCGCGCTCGCGAGGGAAAATCTGGCCCGAGTATTCCGAGATGCAGTGCTACGCGTGCCATCACAGCCTGACTCCGCCGGAGCAGAGCTGGCGACAGGCGCGCGGATATGTCGGGCGCCGTCCGGGCGATCCGCCGTGGAATGCTTCGCGCTTCGCCGTGTTCCGCGACGTGGTTCACCAGCTCGATGGGCCGAGCGCCGACCAGCTGGATGCCGGGATCGCGCAGGTGACGCAGTTGATGAGCCAGCTCAATCCCGACCGCGATGCCGTGGCGAGCGCAGCAGCAAACTCCGCGCGTCTGGCGGACGCGCTGGTGGCCAAGATCAACGCCGCGAACTACGATCCGGCTTCCACGCTGCGCCTGCTGCAAAAAATCTCGGCCGACGCCGACGACATTTCCGCGCAGGGCGAACAGTCCGCGGCCCAGGCGGCCATGGCTCTCCAGTCGCTCTTTGTGGCGTACGACCGGGATGTGAAATTCCAGAATTCAGCGGAACTTCGCGGCGCGATCAGCGCTCTCTTTCAGCAGCTCGAAAATCCGTCCGCATACGATCCGGACCGGTTCGCGCGCCAGATGCAACAGGTGAACGCGCTTCTGCACTAAGCCCGCTATGCTGACGGGATCGAATCGAAGGAGAAAGGAGCCAATAGGTGGAGCAATATGATCTCGTGGTGATTGGCTCCGGCCCGGCCGGCGAAAAGGGCGCGGCGCAGGCCGCCTATTTCGGCAAGCGCGTCGCGGTGGTGGAAAGCGGCTCCGACCTCGGCGGCGCCTGCATCAATACCGGCACGCTCCCCAGCAAAATTCTGCGCGAATCCGCGCTCTACTTTTCAGGACTCAGGCAGCGCGGGCTTTACGGAATCGACTATTCGCTCCGCGAAGGCCTGACGGTGCAGAATTTCACGCACCGGAAGGACGTCCTCGTCGAGATGGAGCGCGAAAAAATCCGGACGAACCTGGCCGCGCATCACACGGACCTCATTCGAGGAGTGGCATCCTTCGAAGACGCGCACACGGTTTCCGTCAAGACGTCCAAGAGCGGATCCATTCAATTGCGTGGCGACGCGATCCTGATCGCCACCGGGTCGCGCCCCCACCGGCCAGCGGAGATTCCTTTCGACGACGAAATCATCTTCGACTCCGACACGATCCTGACCATGAATCGAATTCCGCACAGCCTCGCGGTGGTCGGCGGAGGCGTGATCGGATGCGAGTATGCTTCGATCTTCACCGCGCTGGGAGTAGAAGTCTCGCTCGTGGATGGCCGCGACCGCGTGCTTCCGTTTCTCGACGCCGAATTGTCCGATGCGCTGCGGGAACGGCTCGAGGGTCTGGGAGTGAAGTTTTTCCTCGGCGAGCGCATGGGGCCGATCGAGAAGACTACGCAGGGAGTGCGCATCCAAATGCCCTCCGGCAAGACCATCGAGGCGGAATCGGCATTGTTCGCAGCGGGGCGGCGCGGTGCCGTGGACGAATTACAATTGGAAAAGGCCGGCCTCGCGGTCAACAAGCGCGGTTACATCGAGGTGAACGAGTCCTACCAGACGTCGGTCCCTTCGATTTACGCCGCGGGGGACGTCATCGGCTTCCCCGCGCTGGCTTCGACTTCGATGGAGCAGGGGCGCGTTGCCGTGTGCCACGCGTTCGGCTTCCAATACAAACAGCGGCTCGCCTCTATGCTTCCCATGGGCGTCTATACGATTCCCGAGATCTCGGCTGTCGGAGAATCCGAAGAGAGCTGCAAGGAAAAGCACCTCGAATACGAAGTCGGCCGAGCCCGCTATGCCAACAACGCTCGCGGCCTGATCACGGGAGACTCGGCTGGCCTGCTGAAGCTCATATTCCGGCGCGACACCCGCCGGTTGCTCGGTGTGCACATCATCGGCGAAAACGCCACCGAGCTGATTCACCTCGGAATGATGGTGCTGGAATCCGCCGGCACGATCGATCTTTTCATCAACTTCGTCTTCAACTATCCGACGCTTTCCGAGATGTACAAGTACGCCGCGTACGACGGCCTGGGAAATCTCGCAGGCCACAAACTCCGCCAGGGGTAGTTTTGCTGCGGGAGAAACTCACTGCGTGGGGTTGCGTGGGAACTTCAGGTAGGGCAGGTTCACTCCGTTGATCGTGATCTGGTCCGCTCGAATCGCATCGGGCGCTTCGAATCCGGCAGCCCCGCCCGCCGTCACGTAGTCATCCTGATCGACACCGTCGCCGCTGACGCCGAGCCCGCCGACAAGCGTTCCATTGATATAGAGCGGCTCCGATCCGGGGAAAAACACGACTCCGCTCTGATTCACCTGCGGCCACGCCGGTCCCGGCGTTTGCAGCCCCTGCGTGCAGGGATTGTTGACGTCGAGTGTGTAGATGTTGAAGAAGGGTCCCGCGGACGAGCCGTCAATTCCCGGCGGGAAAAACGGCTGCGCGCCGAAACCGATCGTGCGGTTGGTCACCGCCGTCCCCAGCGGAACACCGTTCAGATCCGCCACCTGGCGCGACATTCCGCTGAAGTAGATCACGTTGCGCGCCTTCGTGGCGGCCACATCGATGCTGAAAACGGTGGTATCGGTCATCCTGTAAAGCCCGATGATCGTGCCGTCGAGATCGCTCACCGCAATCGCCATCTTCGCTCGCGAGCCGAGCGGCAGGCGAATCAGCGCTCTCGTCTGGTTCGCGGTGGCGACCGCATTCGCGATGATCTGAGCCACCTGCGCGACGGTCAGACCGCCCACGGGTCCATTGGCCGGGGGAAGCAGATCGCCTTCGGGCGGCGGGCCGGGGCTTGCGACCGGACCGACCGTGAATAGGCTGGCATTGAATGTCCCGGGAGTCACGCCGGTCGGGGCTGTCGTCTGATCGACGAACGGCAACGCCACTCCGTCGATCACGACTTCTCCGGGCGGTGGGAGCGACGCAGGGTCAAGAAATATTCCGTCGGTATTCACGCGCACGGCGGTGTATGCGACGAACTCCGCGACATCGGACGGCACGCCGGTGACGCCGATTCCTCCGACGACCTCGCCATTCTTGAAAATCGGCACTCCGCCGGGGTTCACGGCGGTGGGATCGCTGTCGACAATGTCGGCCTTCCCCGTTGCGATTCCAAGACCGGGGCTCGTGCCATCAATCTTGGTGGCCGGGGGCACGGTGGCGGCGAGGCTGGGCGATAGAGTGCAGCCGCGATTCGTATTCTCGATCCCATACAGCGCGGCATTGGACGCATTCATCACGCCCGGCGGAAAATGGATGCCGCTGATGTAGCGCACGGTGCGCGAAGAGAGAGGCGCCTGATTGTTGCTGAAGAACGCGCCGGTGCGAGCGAGCGAGACCGCGAAGTCGTCCGCCGCCACCGCATTGCCAAAATTGCCGGTCACCTCTGCCGGGGCCGTCGCCCCCTTGTACAGCGCCAGAATGCGTCCCATGCGATCGACCACCGCGATCACCATCGCGTCGGACTGGGCCGCCGTGGCCGCCGCCTGCACCACCGCCGTGACATCGGCCTGAGTGAGCGATTGCGGCGTCGGAGGCGGCGCCGCGGGCGGCGCTGCGCTTCCGCCGCCACACCCGCCGGCGCACATCCCGGCGCAAAATGCGGCTACGATTCCCAGCGCTCGGAGGAGAATTGTTGGATGACGATGGCTGGCCCGATTCATGCGGTCGCAGTTATTCGTACCATAGCTGGGAGGTGTTCTCAATGAAGTCTCACGCGATGTAATCGAAACGCCACGCAGCCGAACGCATTTTCGTCAAAACACTTGCTCATCCAGAAGCAACCGTGTTAGCTAGACCGAGCAATTCAAAATTCGTGGAAAACCGCTGACGCATTTCAGGACACGCAGGATGCTGGTTGCATCCAATGCCCTCTCAAAACTCGTTCCACTCCTCCTGCTAGCATCGTTGCCACTGTCCGCTGCCGCCGGACTCAAGACTGCCGCGCCCTCCCGGCAGCAGCGCATTCCCGGGAAACAAGCTCAGAAGATGGGCGCTCTGCAAGGAGTGGTTCGCGACTCGGACGCAAGGGCCGTGGGCGGCGCCACTATTGTGCTGCGGAACGTGGCGACCGGAGAGACTCGCAAAACCTCGAGCAGCGCGGAAGGCGTGTTCCGCGTGATCGACCTGCCTCCGGGGAACTACGAACTGAGCGTTACGTGCGCGGGGTACGAGAACTTTTCAGAAGCCAGCGTGTCGATCGCGGCCGGGGATGCCCTGGTTCGTGAAATCAAACTCACTTCGCTCCCCGCAGCCGCTCCGCCCCCGTCTGGCATTCCTCAACTGCCGCTGGCGAAGCCGTCCGCGGCTCCGGCCGAAGGGACTGGTCCTGGATATTCCGGAGCGGAGAAAAATCCCGAACTTCAGCCGGGCGGAGTAAAGCCCGCCCCGCAGTCTCTGCCGCCCGCCCAGCAGGTCTTTCGCGAAGAGCCCAATCGCTGGCGGGTCACCATGCCCGAATGGGATCGCTACGGCGTCGGAGGCGAGCATCCTTATGTAAAAGGGCACCGATGGGATCCGTTTGACCGGAATAAATTGAAAGGCGACGAGCCGATCTTCGGCCAGCAGACCTTTTTCAATTTCACGGGCGTCAGCGACACGCTGTTCGACGGCCGGCGCCTGCCGGTGCCGAGCGGCGTCAGCACCGCACATCCCGGAAGCAGCGATTTCTTCGGCAAGGGCGAACAGGTTTTTCTCGACCAGGTATTTCTTTTCTCCTTCGATCTCTTTCACGGAGACACGTCCTTCCGCCCGGTGGACTGGCGGATTCGCGTGACCCCGGCGGTGAGCCTCAATTATCTCGACGTGCGCGAGCTTGGAATCGTCAACGTCGACGTGCGCAAGGGCACCACTCGCCTGGATTCCCATCTTGGCGTGCAGGAAGCCTTCGCGGAGGTGAAACTGCGCGACCTGAGCCCGAACTATGATTTCGTTTCCGTGCGCGCCGGAATTCAGGAGCTCAACGCGGATTTCAGGGGCTTTCTCTTCGTCGATGAGCAGCCCGGCGTGCGTTTTTTCGGCAACCTGCAATCCAATCGCTGGCAGTACAACCTGGCCTACTTCAACATGCTCGAAAAGAATACGAACAGCGGCCTGAACTCATTCGAGCGAAGGAAACAGCAGGTCGTCATTGCCAATGTGTACCGGCAGGACTTCTTCTTTCCGGGCTATACGGCGCAGTTCAGCGTGGACTACAATGACGATCAGGGCTCCATTCATTACGATGACAACGGTTTTCTCGTGCGCCCTTCTCCGATCGGCAGCGTGGTCTCAAACAATATGATACAGCGCCACAGCATCCATGCCGCGTACCTCGGCTGGACGGGCGACGGTCACATCGGGCGCGTGAATCTCACCCACGCCTTCTATCAGGCTCTCGGGACGGATAGTTTGAATCCGCTCGCCAATCGTCCCGTCACGATCAACGCCCAGATGGCCGCGCTCGAGCTTTCCGTCGATAAGGATTGGGCGCGCTTCAAGGGTTCCGTCTTTTACGCCTCCGGATCGGCCGATCCTCGCAGCGGGCGCGCGCGGGGCTTTGACGCGATCGAGGATTTTCCCGAGTTTGCCGGCGGGATTTTCAGCTTGTGGAATCGCGAGGGCATCCGGCTCACCGGCACGGGCGTGAACTTGACGGCGCCCGATAGCCTCCTGCCGAGCCTGCGCTCGAACAAGGACGAAGGACAGGCCAACTTCGTCAATCCGGGGATTCTGCTGGTCAACGCAGGTTCGGATTTCGATCTGACGCCGAAATTGCGCGGCTTCGTCAACGTCAATTATCTGCGATTCGAGCGCACCGAGCCGCTGGAACTCCTGCTGTTTCAGGCGCCGATTCGCCATACGATCGGAGTGGATTCCAGTATCGGGGTTCGCTACCGTCCCCCGCTGACGGAAAATATCTCCATCACCGCCGGAGCGGCCACCCTCGTGCCGGGGCAGGGCCTGCGGGATATCTATACGGGCAAGACGATGTTTTCGCTTTTCACGAACGTGAAATTTCAGTTCTGACGTTGCACCGGAAAGAACGAAGAATGCGCAAGCGAAAGCCGATTCGAGAGTTCGCCGCGCGAATGCGCGACACAACGCCAAGACGCCATCGGCATCTTGCCGTCTCTGCGCTTCTCGTCGTTTTTCTGTTTGCGCTCGAACACGGCTCCAAGGCGCAGCCGCAAGCCGCGCAGCCGACCCTCATCACCCAAACGCAAGCCGAGGCGGACAAAAAGAGCGCCGGCTGCATCACCTGCCATGCCGGAATCGATGAGCCGACCATGCATCCCACTCGCACGGTGCGGCTGGGCTGCACGGATTGCCACGGAGGCGACGCCGAAGCCGGGATTTCACCCGGCACTCCGAAGTATTCCGCCGACTACGACCAAGTAAAGAAAAAGGCGCACGTGCAGCCTCGCGATCCCGAATTCGCCCGCGGCGCGGGGAGCGTCGAGCGCGCCTACACGAAGTGGCTGCGCGAGAGCACCGAGTACGTCCGCTTCGCCAATCCCGGCGATCTTCGCGTCGCCCCGCAAACCTGCGGCACGGCAGGATGCCACGCGGCGGAGGTGCGCAACGTGAGCACCAGCATGATGACGCACGGCGGGATGCTCTGGGGCGCGGCGCTCTATAACAATGGATCGTTCCCGCTGAAGAACGCGCGCTTCGGCGAAAGCTACTCAGCCGATGGCCTGCCGCAAGCCATGAAAACGGTTCCTCCTCCCACGCCCGAAGAAACGCGGACGAAGGGTGTAGTTCCCGAGCTGACTCCACTCGAGCGCTGGGAAATCTCGCAGCCGGGAAACGTCCTGCGCGTATTCGAGCGCGGCGGCGCCAAGAAAGGCGAGATTGGAAATCCGAATTCGGAGGAAGATCCCGGCCGGCCGGATGACAAGGTGGGCGAGCGCGGCTTTGGCACGCTGTTGCGAACCGATCCCGTTTTTCTCGGCCTGCAAAAGACGCGCTTGCTCGACCCGCTTCTTTCCCTGCCGGGCACCAACGATCAGCCGGGCGACTATCGCGGCAGCGGCTGCACCGCGTGCCATGTGGTGTATGCCAACGACCGCTCCCCGGAACATTCCGGCCCCTACGCGCCCTTCGGCCATCTGGGCGCGAGCGCTTCTTCCGATCCCACGATTGCAAAGAACGAGCCGGGCCATCCGATTCGTCATTCGTTCACGCGGTCGATTCCTTCGAGCCAGTGCATGGTCTGCCATGTCCACCCGGGAACGAACATGGAGACGACCTACTTCGGCTACACGTGGTGGGATAACGAAGCGGACGCCGAATCGATGTATCCGGCCCAGCAGCGGAATCCGACGGCGGACGAACGGCATGAAATTGCTCAGCGAAATCCCGAGGGCGCCGCGGCGCGCGGCTTGTGGTCCGATCCGAAGTTTCTCGAGCAAGTGGGCAGCGGACAATTCAACGCGCAGCTCAAGCAGACTCAGTTCGCCGATTTCCATAGCCACGGCTGGATTTTCCGCGCCGTGTACAAGCGCGACCGCAAAGGTAATCTGCTCGACGCGAACGACAAGATCGTCTCCCCCGACGATCCGGAAAAATTCGGAAAGGCAGTCCATTTGGAAGACATCCACCTCGAAAAGGGAATGCACTGCGTGGATTGCCACTTCGAGCAGGATGTCCACGGCAATGGAAAGCTCTACGCGGAGCCTCGCGCCGCCATCGAGCTCGACTGCATCGATTGCCATGGCACGGTGGAGAAACACGCGACCTTGATTACTTCCGGCTCCGCCGCGCCGGAGGGCGGGACACACCTCGACGCGCTTCGCACGCCGTGGGACGGCCGCCGGTTCCAGTGGAGAGACGGGAAACTCTATCAACACTCGATGGTCGAGCCGGATCGCGAATGGGAAGTCGTGCAGACGCTCGATACCATCACGCCGGGAAATCCTCACTACAGCGAAAAATCGCGCTGGGCCAAGACGGTCCGCGCCGACGGCAAGATCTGGGGCAGTCTGCCCGCCGACGAATCCCAGCTGGCTCATCCGAACAGCCGCATGACCTGCTACGCGTGCCACACGTCCTGGACGCCGAACTGCTTCGGGTGCCATCTCTCCATGACGGCGAATCAGCGCAAGCCCATGCTCCACAACGAAGGCCTGACGACCCGCAATTGGACGTCCTACAACTTCCAGGTGCTCCGCGATGACGGCTACATGCTGGGAATCGACGGCACGGTGACGGGCCATCGCGTGGCTCCGGCGCGCTCTTCCTGCGCCATCGTGGTCAGCTCGCAGAACCAGAATCGCGATTGGCTCTACTACATGCAGCAGACCGTCTCGGCGGAAGGATTCAGCGGAACCGCGTTCAGCACGTTTGTCCCGCACACCGTGCGCGCGAAAGAGACGAAGGCCTGCGACGACTGCCACGTATCGCAGCGCAACGACAACAACGCATGGATGGCGCAGGTCCTTCTCCAGGGCACGAATCTCGTGAATCTGATGGGGCGCTATATCTACGTCGCCGACGGCTCGAAGGGCTTTGATGCCGTGGCCGTGGCGGAGCACGATGAGCCGCCCGCGATCATCGGCAGCTACCTTCACCGGCTGGCCTACCCGGACAACTACCGCGAGCACGTGCGAAGCGGCCGCGAGTTGCATGAAGCCTATCACCACGAAGGAAACGTCCTCGACGTACAGCTCCGCGGCGAATATCTCTACGCCGCGCTCGGCAAGGGCGGGTTCCGCGTCTATGACGTCGCCAACATCGACAACAAAGGCTTCTCCGAGCGCACCATCACGGCGCCGGTCTCTCCGCTGGGCCAGCGGCTCTACGTGAGCACGAAATACGCCACCGCCATCGCCAGCCCATCGACACAAGCGCTCGATCCGGCCCGCGCGCGCAGGCCTGAGAACGAAGAGCAGCCGATCCATCTGCTCTACGCGTTTCTCTACGTCGCGGACAAGTACGAAGGGCTCGTGATCGTCGGCGATTCAAATCCGAAGAGCAAAAGCCCGGGCGTAAGCACGTTGCTCGATGGCGATCCGCGAAACAATTTTCTCAAGCGGGCGCTTGCATTCAACCCGAACGGCATCTTGAACGGCGCTCGCCGCATCACGATCGCCGGCACGTACGCTTACATGCTGTGCGATCGCGGCCTCGTCGTCGTCGATCTTGATAAGCCGCTCCAGCCGCGCGTGGTGGCGGAAATCGGCGCTCCCGAGTTGAACGATCCGCAGGGAATCTCGATCCAATTCCGCTACGCATTTGTCGTCGATCGCGACGGGCTCAAGGTGCTTGACGTCACGGCGCTCGATCGTCCTCGCGTCGTGCCGAATGCACTCGTGCGCCTGCAAGACGCGCGCAATGTGTACGTCGCGCGCACGTACGCCTATGTCGCCGGCGGCAAGCAGGGCTTGGCGATTGTGGACGTCGAGCAGCCGGAGCAGCCGAAACTCGATCAGGTCTTCTCGGATGGCGGAAAACTGAACGACGTGCGCGACGTGAAAATCGGAATGGTGGACGCCAGCGCCTTCGCGTTCGTCGCGGACGGCGCCAACGGACTTCGCGTCTTGCAACTGCTTTCCCCCGAAGACTCGCCGAATGCCTACGGCTTCAGCCCGCGGCCCACGCCAAAGCTCATCGCCACGTATCGCACAAGCGGGCCCGCGCTGATGATCTCCAAGGGAGTCGATCGCGACCGCGCCGTCGATGAAAGCGGAAACCAGCTCGCCGTTTTTGGGCGCCGGGGGTCGAGGCCCTTCAATCGCGCGGAATCGGAGCGGCTCTATCTGCACGACGGCAAACCCTACACCGTCACGAACGATCCGCCGGGCCCCGCGCGCTGAACCGCGCGCCGCGTCGCTGTTCAGCATCTTCTGCGGCGTGCTAGAATCGTGGCAGTTGGTCGCACGATAGGCCCGTAGCTCAGTTGGCTAGAGCGCCACCTTGACACGGTGGAGGTCTGCGGTTCGAGCCCGCACGGGCCTACCATTTCTGTCACGCAGACGGCCAGAGCGGGCCGATGAATCGGCCAGGCCCGCGGTTTCCCGATGCCACACACGTACATTCTTCAGAACTATCTGGGAGCGACGGGAAATGGCTCGCCTGTACAAGACCAAGAGCCGATCACTCCGGCTGCGCGGAGTGGGATTGTGGGCTTAGCTCAAAGCGAGTTGAGGGCTGAATTGTTCGCCGAAGATTTCGCCGACCGATGCCGCGCCTGACGACGGACTTAGTAAGCCCGTTTCCGGGATGGCAGCTTGAATATTTTCTCTCTATTACACGTTACCCAAAAACGGAAGTAGCTGAGCAACAAGTGCATCGAGGACACGCCCTTCCTCTTCGCCAACTCCCTCGAATTCTTTGAGTTCCATCGGATAACGCAGTTCCGAGAAAAACGGGGCAAAGAGTTCGAACGCTGTCAGCAATTTCATCGGCATTTCTAGCACTAAACAGGGGACATCGATCTCAGCTGACAAGTCGAAGTCAGCCCGCTTCGTCGCTAGCTTCTTTGCAAAATCGACAAGGTTATGCCCCCAAACACACTCCGCCTTCGTCAAGCGAACCGTTGCATCTAGCTTGTCCACTAGGTCGGGGTTGAAAACGGTCATCCCCTCGCAGATCAGCGCAGCTTTTAGATACATTTCTAGTGCGTGATGTCCTAAGATTGCGGCCGGAAAATAGAGAAATGGGTTTCCGCTCACAAACAATTGCTTAGATGCGATGCAGTTAATCCTCGCCCAGTCCCGCCAAGCGCGGGCATCCCTGGTATATTTGTCGAGATTCAATATCGCACCCCGCGCTCGAAGAAATGGCGAAGTCTCGGCTTGCGGCTGACGTTTACGCTGGTTTATTTCGAAGAACAACTTGGGACAGTCTACCGGGATCGCTATTCGCCTTCCATGATCTCCTTAACATTCGGTTGCCGCGATTCGGGACAACTGTGCGCGGGGGGCGGCCCCAGATGTTGTTTCTTCACTCCCATTTTCGGCTCTTCGGCGCCGCAAAGCTCACAGCGATAAAGAAACAATCCCGTACGAATTTCTTTCACTACCATCGAAAGCCCTCCTGTGAATTGATCGAATCAGAGAAAGCCCCGAATGCAAGTGAACGCTTGTCTATTGCGGGGCGAGTCCAGTTTCGATTGGCCAATTCCCCAGCGGGATTTGGATGTACTTGTCTCTATCTACCCACGCCTTAGGTCCATACATCAGCATCGAATTTATGCCATTTGTTTTCCCAAGGTATAGATAGCCAGACAGGTATCCGCCGGGCGAAATTGCTCCGCCGGTGTAAGCAGTTTGGACAATCCATGTTGCCATCGTGGATGTGGCTTGCGCGTTTTGCTCGTTCGATTGTCTTTGCTGCTGCTCTCTGAGCGCGTTCACCAGCGGCCAAAGCGGGTCAGTGGAGACAATTTTGCCCACGTACTGGCCCTGCGAATTGTAAATATTTGAGTACACTTCCTTCGGTGGCGGCTCAGAGTAGGATGGAGTACCTAATCGTGTGAGTTGGTTCGCGATTTTCAAAGGATCAATGGCTTGACTCACTTTGGCTCGATTCGCGTCTTGCGAGTGTTTGGGATCAACGGAGACCATATAGAAATCATCGCGCACAACGCTGGCGGTTTCATTGCGCCTATTTACTACAATTATGAAAACCGTACTCTCCGCTGGCCCAAAGTGCGCAGGCATCTTGTCTGCCCAGGACCACACTTCTATACCTTCAATGCACTGCCCGCGATACTCGCGCCCGAGAAGGTCCGCTGGCAATCGCTTAACCATTCCATTGCAGGGGTAGTTGATACCGCCAATTCCTGAATCGACGGGTTGATCTTTGGTCTGAGCGAAAAATGGGAGCGGAATGCCGAGGAAGCACCCCAAGGAAACAACCAAAGCCAATCGCTTCATGTGCTAACACCTCGTGGCGCGAACATCGTATTTTAGTTGAGACGCTTTGGGAAATCTCTAATTTCACGAACCATCACCCATGGTAGGAATCCTCAACCGCTTTCGCAAGGATTTGTCGAATGGCCTCCGCTTTAAGTACTACGAGATCTGGCGCGAGGGCGGCAATTTCTTTTAGCCCCCTCCGGCGTTCCGCGCGAGCATTCATAGCACTTCGTGATGCGGCGTCGCAACCTGCGCACGGGCCTACCATCCATCCCGCCGAAAACGAAGTCGACAATGCGTGGAGCTGCGTTGCGATGGCTCTTTCGCAGCCAATCACGAGGTTCATCGCAGGAAGAAAACGCGGAGGTCTAGAATGAGCGAATGGAGAAGAAGGTCTTTTGGGGCGCCTTTATCGTCCTAGGCCTGGTGGCCGACTTGTACTTGCCGCTATGGTGGTCGCTGGTAGCAACAATTCCAATCGGCTTCTTCAGCTGGTGGCTGGCGTATCGCAGCGATTGGTTCTAGCTTCAGCGAGCCCGCACGCTCTTGCCAACTTCATTCCTCCGCCATCGATTTCTCTTCCCACGCTTCGTCACCGATTCGCCCTCGCCCCACATTATTTCTTGACAACCTCCTTGCGGGTTCGTGTATGATTATGCAGTCGGATGCATATTCAAGCATCCTGCGAACATGGGCGTACAAAAGCGATTCCGGCAAGGACAGATTCTGAAGCTCCTCACGGGACAAGCCGTGGCGAGCCAGGATGAGCTGCGCCGCCAGCTTGGGCATCTCGGCGTGCGGGTGACGCAGGCGACGCTGTCGCGCGACCTTCGCGAGCTACGGCTCGTGAAGACGTCCGCGGGCTACCGGCCGCTGGCGTCCGCCGCGGCGGAAGAAGCGTCTCCGCTGCCCACTCTCGCGCGCGCCCTGAAGGATTTCCTGCTCGACATGCGCCCCGCGCAAAATATGCTCGTGCTGAAAACGCCTCCCAGCGGCGCGCAGCCGCTCGCCGCGGCGGTCGACGCCGAGCACTGGAAAGAAGTCGCCGGCACCCTCGCGGGCGACGACACGGTCCTGATCATCTGTTCTTCGCGCAGCGGGTGCAATTCCATCCAGAAACGCGTGGAGGAAATGCTCCGATGAGCGACCCGACAAGGGTCGCCGTCGTCGGGGTAACGGGCTACGCGGGATTCGAGCTGGCCCGGCTCCTGCTGCGGCACCCACACATCGAGAAGCCGACCTTCTTTCTCCGCGAGGCTCACGCGGACGTCCACTGCCTCACGGACCTTTTCCCGCAACTTCGTGGCTGGGGCGACGCGCCCTGCCGGCCGCTTTCGGTCGAGGCCGTCGCTACGAGCGGTGCGCAGGTCGCGTTCCTCTCCACGCCGCACGAAGCTTCGCTCGAACTTGTCCCCGCTCTGCTCGCGGCAAATCCCGCACTGCGGATCGTCGATCTGAGCGGGGCCTTTCGCTTCCACAATGCGGAGACGTTCACGAAGTGGTACAAGCTTCCCGCGCCGGATGCGAAAGTCTTGGCGGAGACGGTCTATGGCCTGCCGGAGCTGTACGCGGACGCGCTGCCGAAGGCGCGCGTCGTTGGAAATCCGGGGTGCTATCCCACGTCGGTAATTCTGGGCCTGCGGCCGCTCGTCGAAGCGGGCTGGATCAACACGGCGCGCGGGATCGTGTGCGACTGCAAGTCGGGCGTCACCGGCGCGGGCAAGGAGCCCAAGCGCGACACTCAATTCGTCGAAGTGAACGAGAATTTCCGCGCCTATGGCCTTTTCACGCACCGCCACACGCCGGAGGTCTCCGAGCATCTCGGCCTGGCCTCCGAGGATTTCGTGTTTACGACGCACCTGCTCCCGCTCGATCGCGGAATTCTTTCGTCGCTCTACGTGTGGCTCCATCCTTCGCGCAAGGCGGACGAAATCGAGGCTCTCTACCGGAAGTTCTACACCGGGCGGCCGATGGTCCGCGTGATGCCGTTGGGCACTTTGCCGGAGCTACAGCACGTCGCACGCACGAATTTTTGTGATATAGGCTTCGCGCTCGATCCCTCGGGCGAGCGGCTGGTGGTCGTTTCATGCCTCGACAATCTCGGCAAGGGAGCGGCGGGGCAAGCGGTACAAAATCTGAATGGGATGCGCGGGTATCCGGAAACGGCGGGATTGCTATGAGGATGGTGATCAAGATTGCAGGGGCGCTGCTCGAGCGCGATGAGGACGTGCAGACGCTGGCGCGCCAGATTACGGAACTCGCGCGCGCCGGCCACGAGCTTCTCGTGATCCACGGCGGCGGTAGGATTTTCACGGCCACGCTTGCGCGCATGGGCATCGAGAGCCACTTCATCAACGGGCTGCGCGTCACGGACCGCGAAACGCGCGACGCCGCCGTCATGGTTTTCGCCGGCCTGCTCAATAAGAAACTCGCCGGCGCGATTTCGCTCGCCGGGCAGCCGGCCGTCGGCATCAGCGCCACGGACGCCGCCTGCTTTCTGGCGGAGCCCATGCAAATAGAAGATTGCGAAGGCAGCCTGGGGTTCGTCGGCTATCTGACGGAGGTCAACGTCGACTTCCTGCGCTCGCTCTGGCGCGAAGGACTCGTCCCGGTGGCTTCCTGCCTCGGCCTGGGCGCCGATGGAGAGCTCTACAACATCAATGCCGACCACATGGCCGCGGCTGCGGCGGAGTTCATCCGCGCCGATCGCCTGATCTTCCTCACCGATGTGGCCGGAGTGCTCGATGGCGACAAAGTCGTGAGCGCGCTCCGCGGCACGGACATCGAGGACCTGATCCGCAAGAACAAGGTTTCCGGAGGAATGATCCTCAAGCTCGAAGCCGCCAAGCGCGCGCTGGCCGGAGGCGTTGCCGAAGTCCGTATCGTGGGTGGCGCGAAACCCCGCGCGCTGCTGGCCGCGGCGAGCGCCGGCCGTTGCCCGGGAACGAGGGTCCTGCCCGTAGTCCGCGCGAGCGCGAAGGCGGTCCACGGGGCAGCGCAATAGCCATGACCCCGAAGAAAACCAAAGCGGCGAAGCGTCTCTCGCCGGCGAGGATCTGCGCCGACGAAGCGCGCTACATGATGAGGACCTACCGGCGCCCGCCGGTCGTGTTCACGCACGGGCATGGCTGCCGGCTCTACGATTCGAAGGGGCGCGCCTATCTCGATTTCCTAGCAGGCATCGCGGTGAATGCGCCGGGGTACGCGCATCCGCGGATGGTGCGGGTGATCCGCCGCGAAGCGGGCCGCGCCACGCACGTTTCGAATCTATTCCACAATCCCTACCAGGCGCCGCTCGCGCGCAAGCTGGCGGAATGGTCTGGCCTCGACCGCGTGTTCTTCTCCAACAGCGGCAGCGAAGCGATTGAAGGAGCGATGAAGCTCGCGCGAGCCTACGCGCACGCCAAAGCCGCCGGCGGCAGCGCCCGGCCGAAGACGCGGTTCCTCGCGCTCGAGAATTCGTTTCACGGGCGGACGATGGGGGCGCTTTCGATCACGCACACCCTGAAGTATCGCGAGCCCTTCGCGCCGCTCGTTCCGGGCGTCGAATTCGTCCGCTTCAATGATGTGGCCGATCTCGACGCGAAGTTCGACGACACGGTCTGCGCCGTCGTGATCGAGCCGATCCAGGGCGAGGGCGGCATCCATCCTGTCAGCGAGGAATTCTGGCAGCGGGCGCGCGCGCTTACATCGGATCACGATGCCGCGCTGATCGCCGACGAGATTCAGTCCGGCCTGGGCCGCACGGGCCGGCGCTTTGCGTACCAGAAGTTCGCCTCGCTTCCGGACATCGTCACGGTCGCGAAGCCCCTGGCGGGCGGCCTTCCGCTCGGCGCATTCATCGCCAGCGATAAATTCGCGTCCGCCCTCACCCCCGGGATGCACGGCTCCACGTTCGGCGGCGGCCCGCTGGTCTGCGCGACGGCGCTCGAATTCCTCACGATCGTCGAAGATGAGGAACTCCTTGCCAACGTCCGCGTGCGCGGAGCTGAGCTGCGCGCTGGGTTGGACAAGCTGGCAGGCCGGTTCGATTTCATCCGGGAAGTCCGAGGCGAGGGGCTGATTCTGGGAATCGACCTCACGGTCGAGGGCGCTCCGTTCGTTCAGGAAGCGCTCCGCCGCGGGCTGCTCATCAATTGCACGCACGATCACATTCTGCGGCTTCTCCCGCCGTTCATCATTCGCAAGCAGGATGTCGCGGAATTTCTGAAGAAATTCGAAGCCGTGCTGGCTCGAACGGCAAAATCGGCCAAAAAGTTGTCCCCGGTGCCGCCAGCAGAAGAAACGCACGCGCAACCACTCGCCGTGGCTGCGGCGAGGTGAATATGACTTCCGTGTCCACATCCATCAATTTGAAAAACGATCTCCTCACCGGCATGGAGTGGAATCCGGCGCGGATGCGCGATTTCTTCCGCCTCGCCGCCGACATGAAAGCGCATCCCGGGAAATATCGCACCGCGCTGGCCGGAAGCGTTTTCGTCCTGATCTTCGAAAAGCCCTCGCTGCGCACGCGCGTGACGTTCGAGGTCGGCATCGCGAACCTTGGCGGCACTTCGATCTTTCTCGATCACACTTCGGCGAAGCTCAGCGAGCGCGAGCCGGTTCGCGACATTGCGAAGAATCTCGAACGCTGGGTGCAGGGAATCGTCGCCCGCGTCTTCGCGCAGGAAACGCTCGAAGAGCTGGCCAATCACGCCAATGTTCCGGTGGTCAACGCGCTCTCGGATAAATTTCACCCGTGCCAGGCGCTCGCCGATTTCTTCACGCTCGAGGAGCGCTTCGGCGGACTGCGCGGGCTGAAGCTCGCCTACGTGGGCGACGGCAACAACATGTGCCACTCGCTCCTCACGATCGGCGCGCGCTGCGGAGCGCACGTCCGCGTGGCGACGCCCTCCGGTTACGACCCGGACGCCGCCGTCGTTGCCGAGGCAAAGCGCGTGGCTCGCGAAACGCGCGGCAAGATCGAAATCCTGCGTTCGCCAGCGGAGGCTGTCGCGGGTGTGCAGGCCGTCTACACCGATGTCTGGGCGAGCATGGGCCACGAAGCCGAAGCCGCCGAACGCGAAAAGGCCTTCGCCGGATATCAGGTGAACGAAGCGCTCTTCGCGCAGGCCGCGCCGGATGCTGTCTTCCTGCACTGCCTGCCCGCGCACCGCGGATTGGAAGTCACCGCCGGAGTCATCGACTCGCCGCGCTCCATCATTTACGACCAGGCGGAAAACCGCCTGCACGTCCAGAAAGCGATCCTGCACACCCTGCTCGGTTAAGGAGAATCCGTTGCCCAAGAAAGTTGTTTTGGCCTATTCCGGAGGACTCGACACCTCCATCATCATCCCGTGGCTCAAGGAGACGTACGGCGGCTGCGAAGTGATCGCCATGATCGGCGATCTCGGCCAGCGCGAGGATCTCGAAGCCGCGCACAAAAAAGCGCTTGCCACCGGAGCGAGCGCAGCCTACATCGAAGACTTGCGCGAGGAGTTCATCACCGGCTACATCTGGCCCACACTTCGCGCCGGAGCCGTTTACGAGCACAAATACCTGCTCGGCACGTCGTTCGCCCGGCCGCTGCTTGCCAAGAGGCAGGTGGAGCTCGCCAAGAAAGTCGGCGCGGATGCGCTGGCGCACGGCTGCACCGGCAAGGGCAACGATCAGGTGCGATTCGAGCTGGCCGCCAAGGCGCTTGCCCCTGAACTCGCCATCATCGCGCCGTGGCGCGAATGGAAAATCAACTCGCGCGAAGAGGCGATCGCTTACGCACGATCGCACAACATCCCGGTCGAGCAGACGACGAAAAACATTTACAGCCGCGACCGCAACATCTGGCACTTGAGCCACGAGGGCGGCGTCCTCGAGGATCCGGCTAACGCGCCGGAAGAATCCATGTGGCAATGGATCACTTCGCCCGCCAAGGCACCCGATCAGCCGGCAACCGTCGAAATCGGCTTCGAAGGCGGAACGCCCGTTTCCGTGAACGGCAAGAAGCTCGCGCCGCTTGCGCTGCTCGACCAATTGAACGAAATCGCCGCGGCAAATGGCGTGGGGCGCATGGACATCGTCGAGAACAGGCTCGTGGGCATGAAATCGCGGGGCGCGTACGAAACGCCGGGCGGCACGCTGCTCGTCGCCGCGCATCGCGAGCTCGAATCGCTCTGCCTCGACCGCGAAACGGCGCATTACCAGCAGATTCTCTCGCTGCGCTACGCCGAGATGGTTTACTACGGCATGTGGTTCACGCCGCTGCGCGAAGCTCTCGACGCATTCTTCACGAGCTCGCAGAAGCGCGTCACCGGCTCGGTCGCGCTTTCGCTCTTCAAGGGCAACGTACACGCCACATCGCGCCGTTCGCCGTATTCGCTCTATCGCGCCGGTCTCGCCAGCTTCAGCATGACCGGTTACAACCCGAAGGACGCCGAAGGCTTTATCAACCTCTTCGCCCTGCCCATCACCATTCCGCTCGAGGCCGCGGTGCGATGACCGCTCCTGAGAGGCCCCTTCCCGACGGCCAGAAAATGTGGGGCGGCCGCTTCGAGCGCGCCCCCGACGCCTCGTTCTACGAGTTCGAGCGCTCGTGGAGCTTCGACCGCCGGATGCTGCCTCAGGAGCTCGCGCTCGACCGCGCCTGGGCGCGCGCCATCGCCGCCGCCGGAATTCTCACGCACGAAGAGGGCGAGCGGCTCGTTGCCGCGCTCGATGAAATCGAGGCCCGCGCGCAATCCGACGCTGCATGGCTCGACGCATCGAAAGCCGAAGACGTCCATCATTTCGCCGAAACCGCTCTGATCGAAAAGCTCGGCCCGCTGGGCGCGAAGCTGCACACGGGCCGCAGCCGCAACGAAATGGTCGCCACGGAATTCCGCATGTACGTGAAGGAAGCGGTGCGGGAGATGCGCATCGCGCTCGGCCTCCTGGTACGGGCGATTGCCGGGCAGGCGAAGGCGAATCTCGGCATACCGATGCCGGGCACCACTCACATGCAGCATGCCCAGCCGCTCCTGCTCTCGCACTGGCTTCTGGCCCACGGCGAGGCGTTTCAGCGCGACGCGGAGCGGCTTGCCGCCGCAGCGGCCGGCGCCGACGTTTGCCCGCTCGGCTCGGGCGCGCTCACCGGTTGCGCGTTTCCCCTGGACCGCAAGGCCCTCGCGCGCGATCTTGGTTTTTCGCGCATCACTGCCAACAGCCTCGACGCCGTCAGCGACCGCGACTTCGCGCTCGAAACCCTTTTCGCGCTGGCGACGCTCGCGATGCACCTCTCGCGGCTCGCCGAGGACATGGTGCTCTTCGCCTCGCCCGAATTTGGATTCATCGAGCTGCCGGACGAATACTCCACGGGCAGCAGCCTGATGCCGCAGAAGAAGAATCCCGACGCCTGGGAGCTGATCCGTGGCAAGACGGGCCGCATCTACGGCTCTCTCGTCGCGCTGCTCACCACGTGCAAAGGCCTCCCCTCGAGTTATCAGCGCGACTTGCAGGAGGATAAAGAGCCGCTCTTCGCGGCCCACGATCAGGCCCTCGCGATGACCACAATTGCCGCCGCGGCCCTCGCCGCCACCAAGTTTCGCGAAGCGCGGCTTCGTGAAGCGGCGCAGGATCCGGCGCTGGTCGCCACCGAAGTCGCCGATTACCTTGTCGCTCAAGGCGTCCCGTTCCGCGAAGCTCACGAAATCGTCGGCAAGGTTTTGCGCGCGGCCGAGCAGGACGGAAAATCGATCCGGGAAATGCCGCTCGAACGCCTGAAGCAATTCTCGCCCTTATTCGGCCGTGACCTCGGAACGGTGCTCACGCTCGAATCGGCGCTCGCGCGGCGAGCGGTCGCCGGAGGCACGGCTCCCGGAGCGGTTCGCGCCGCCCTCGCGGATTTCAACGCGCGAATCGCGAAGCTTGAGGAAAACCCATAATGAATCCGCATCTCTCTGCTTCGGATGTGCCTCGAGGATTCACCTTCGCCGCCACTCACTGCGGTCTCAAGCGCACGAGGCTCGATCTTGGCATTCTCGTCAGCGCGACTCCCGCCGCCGCCGCGGCCGTCTTTACGACGAACCTGGTCGCCGCCGCTCCCGTAATCGCCTCGCGCGCGCACATCGAAAAATCGCGCGACCGGATGCGCGCCGTGATCGTCAACTCCGGCAACGCGAATTGCTGCACGCGCGAAGACGGCTATCCGGCCTCCATCGCCACCGCTCGCAAGCTCGCCGCCGAGCTGGCCGAGGTCGATCCCACGCAAATTCTCGTCTGCTCCACGGGCGTCATCGGCGCTCCGCTCCAAGTCGAAAAGATTCTCTCTGCCGTCCCCGATCTCGCCGCCGCGCGCAGCGCCGACGCCGGAGCCTTCGAGGAGCTTGCGCGCGCGATCATGACCACCGATACCCAGCCGAAGTGGGCCGCCGCCAAATGCCGCATCGGCGGAAAAGAGGTCCGCATCCTCGGCTGCGCGAAGGGCTCCGGGATGATCCAGCCGAACATGGCCACGATGCTTGCATTCCTCGCTACCGACGCCGCGGTCTCGCCCGCGGTGCTCGATCGGGCTTTGCGAGCCGCCGTCGGCCCGACGTTCAATTCGATTACGGTCGATGGCGATACTTCGACCAACGACACGGTCGCCGTGCTCGCCAACGGCCAGTCCGGAGCTCAAAGAATCGCGAGCACGGCCAGCAAGGGCTACAAGAGTTTCTTCGCCGCCCTGTTGCGCGTATGCAAGTCGCTCGCGCTGGCAATCGTCGAAGACGGTGAAGGCGCGCAGCGCGTGATTGAAATCGAAGTTCGCGGCGCGTCCTCGGACCGCGCCGCCGATCGGATTGCCCGCACGATCGCAAATTCGCCGCTCGTGAAGACGGCGTTCGCCGGCGCCGACCCCAATTGGGGGCGAATCCTCGCTGCCGCCGGGCGCTCGGGCGCGAAATTCGATCCGAGCCGCACCGATATCTGGATCGGTGGCATATCCGTGTGCCGCCATGGCCGCGAGCATCCCTTCGACGAGGCTGCGACGCACGAAAAAATGCTCGCGAAATACGTGCCGGTCCGGGTCGACCTGCGCTCGGGCAGCGGCTCCGCCCGCATATGGACCTGCGACTTCACGCAGGAATACGTCCACATCAACGCGAGCTACCGCACCTAGAGACACGCGCCGGCAGTTGGAATCACGCTCTCCTGGTGTCTCGAACCCATCTGCAAATCCACGGCGAAACGAGCGCCCAGCCACGCCCGAGAGTTGACTGCGGGGTTAAGTTGCCGCAAGATGCTCTTGAGTCGCTGGGGTGCTCGCTTCAGCCCGGGGAGGCCGGCGCGTTGCTGGCTTGCTCGCGGGCCCAGATCCTGTCTCTTCAGCCTCGTATCCCGTGCCCCGCCGCAACTGGGCGGACACAAGGAGCACCACCGTGAAGAAACTGTACGTGGGCAATCTATCGTTCAAGGCTACCGAAGAGGAAGTGCAGGCGCTGTTTTCAGAAATCGGAGTGCAGCCCGATTCCCTTACGCTGCTTCGGGATCGTTTCACCGGCCAGCCGCGCGGATTCGGCTTTGCCGAGATTCGCGATGACGCGGAAGCCGACAAGGCCATCGCGGCTCTAAACGGAAAGGAATTTCTGGGCCGCGCGCTTGCGGTCAACGAAGCCCGTCCGCAGCGGGAAGGCGGCGGCGGTGGTGCCGGGCGCGGAGGCCATGGCGGCGGTGGCGGTGGCGGACGTGGAGGCCACGGCGGCGGTGGTGGTGGTGGACGCGGTGGCGGTGGCGGGCGCGGTGGGTACGGCCGCGACCGGTAACTTCTCTCGCTGCGTGTGATCCACGCTCAAATCCAGCTCGCTCCGGCTCGCCGGGGCGAGTCTTTTGGTCCTCTCGGCCGCGGGCGCCCCTACGCGATCGCGGTGCGATGCTGATCGGCTGGCACGACGAGTGCCGGCTCGGTCGCTTCCACGCGTCCCCCTAAAAACGCGAACTTTTCGATCGTCGCCCCGCGAACGCCCTGCGCAATCAGCGACGCGATGTCGAGGTTCTCTTCGGCCTTCGCCAGTTCATCCGCTGTCGCGCTTAGCTCCGGACTCCGTGGCATAAACACGGGGCAGCAATCGTGGAATGGCTCCGAGGAAATGTCGTACGTCCCGATCTTCCGCGCCGTCGCCAGGATTTCGATTTTGTCCGTGCCAATGAGCGGACGGAACACCGGCATCCGCGCAACAGCGTCCACGGCGACCAGATTCCGCAGCGTCTGCGATGCCACCTGGCCCAAGCTGTCGCCCGTGACCAGCGCCAGCGCGCGGTCGCGCCTCGCGAACGCATCCGCGATCCGCAGCATCATTCGCCGGTACAGCAGAATCCGCACGCCTTCGGGCGCCGAGCGGACGATCTCGCGCTGAATGCTCTCGAACGGCACGCGGTAGAGTTTGGCGCGGAACTGATACCGCACGAGCGCCCGCGCAAGCGCGCTGGCCACGTGCAGCGATGATTCTCCCGGGCGCGCGCCCGTCCCGTAGAAGTGCACGAAGCTCAGGTGCCCGCCGCGCTTCATCATGTGATACGCGGCCACCGCCGAATCGTAGCCGCCGGAGAGCAGGCACGTCATGCGCCCCGCGGTATTGGCCGGCAGCCCTCCCACGCCCGGAATTTTTCGCGCGTAGACGAGCAGTGGCCCCGGCGTGATCTCGACGCGGCACGTCATCTCGGGATCTTCCAATTGCACGCGCACTTCGCGTCCCTGCGCGCGAAGTTTTTCCAGCAGGTAGCGCCCCACCGCGGATTCGATCTCCATCGTCGAATGGGGAAACTTCTTGTCGCTGCGCTTGGCGCGCACGGCGAACGTCGCGAAACGCAGCGGCTCGGTCTCTTCCAACGCCGCACGGCAAAGAGCGTCCATGTCCCTTTCCACCGGGCGCGCCACGGCGAAGTACGCGACCCCGAGCACGCGCTCGACGCGGCGAATCGCCTCCTCGAGCGGCGCTCCCGCGCCCAGCCGCACCACGAACCGGTCGCCCGGCTGCTCGATTCGCTCCACGGGAATTCCTTGCAGCGCTTGCCGCAGCGCCGTGAAAAGCTTGCCCAGAAAAAAGCGGCGATTGCCGCCTTTGAGCCACAGCTCGTGGTAGTGAACGACGATGACCGGGTTATTCATGGACACTTCTCACCACTCACACAATTCCTTCACGACCCGCCCCGTACCTTCGGCTCTTCCGTGCGGGAAAGTATAGCAGCCGCGGGAGGCGCCGTGTAGCTGGTGCAGCCGTCTGCCTTGCCCGGCGGGCTCTGAGCGGGCGCCCTCGCTTGGTGCGTAAAATGCGATAACTCAATGGATACACACCACGTTGCGGCGCGACTTTCCCCTCCTCGCGGGGTTAAACTTTGCATCGTTCTTACCCCGGGGCGAAAGTGGGCCGGGCGCCGAGGTTCATGCTACCCAAAGCGCCTGTCGTGCATCCAATTGGATGATTCGCGGCATACGTACAGGAGAGCACACGATGTGGAGCCGCCGAGACTGGGATGATTTCTTTCATATCGTGCGAAAGCGTTCGCACATGCAGCGCCCGCCGCGCCCTCTGGACCGATCCCGGCGCAACCGCCTCGTGCCCGCCGACGGCTACAGTCTGGCTGAACTCGACGATGCCGGCCTGAGCATCGAGCAAGCGGAAATTCTTGGCTTGCCCGTGGATGCCGGCCGCGTGGGCGCCTACGGCCCGAACGTCTCGACTCTTCGAGAGTACATCCGCGCCACCCGCGCCCGCTTCTAGCGCCGCCCGTCGCATTGCCAAGGTGTTCTTCGTAGGGGCATGATCCGCCGCGGCGGACCCGGCGCACATCCTTGGCGTGATGCCCCCATCCGCCTCGATCATCCATCGAGCGGATTCGGCGTCCCATCTTCCCTCTTCTCGTGATCTCTGTGCCCTTTAGGGGGTCGGAGCTTTCGCGCCGTCTTGCCCTGAGCGAAGCCGAAGGGTTGCGTCCCGACGCCGTTTGTCGGGAAGCTCCGACATATCCAGACGGCGCGAAGCGCGTTGTTTGCGTCCCGGACGGGTTTGCGGGACGCCTTCCTATGCGCTGCCTCTATCGCAGCAAGTACGTCTCTTGCATCCGCCATCGTGGCTACTCCCTTCACTCGTCTCTTTGCTATTCGGCCACTTCTTCCGCGTCTCCTTGCCCTTCGTCCGCCATGGCGGACGAAGGGTCCGATGAACCTGCCTTCCTCTCATTGCCCGCCATTTCGAAAGAAGGGTGAAAGGGCGGGGTTTCAACCCCGCCGAAACAAAGATACGCGCGAAGCGCGTCGTCTGCGTCCCGGATGAACTTGCGGGACGCGTACCATTGCGCTGCCTTTATTGCAGCATGTGGTCAGGCAGACTTTTCAGCTCCGGGGCAATTCCTATTCGGCCGTCCACTTTCGCGCGTTCGGGCGCCCCCGCCACTTTCCATTTTCTCTTTTCCATTTTCCGGTTTCCCTACTTTCCATCTCTTTCCCGTTGCAGTCCGGCTAGGAAAACCTTACTTTAGGGAATTCTCTGGACGCTGAAAGAAGGTACCGTGAGGAAGAAGATTCGCGTGGTGCAGTTCGGTGTTGGTCCCATCGGGGCTTCGATCGCGCGCCTGCTGCGGGAGAAGGGATCGATCGAGATCGTCGGCGGCATCGACCGCGATCCCGCCAAGGCCGGCCGCGACCTCGGCGAACTCGTGGGCGCGCCGGATGCGCCCTGGGGCATTCCCGTCTCCGCCGACACGCACGCCGTGCTCGAAAAGCCCGTCGACGTCGTCATGCATACGACGTCGTCGTCTCTCGCGGCCGTGATGGACGAACTGCTCGCATGCCTCTCCGCGGGCTGCTGCGTCGTCTCGACCTGCGAGGAGCTTTCCTACCCTTTCCGCAAGCATCCGGAGCTTTCCGCCAGGCTCGACGCCGCCGCGAAGGAAGAAGGCGTCGCCCTGGTCGGTACGGGCGTCAACCCGGGCTTCGTGATGGATAAGCTCGTCCTCGTGCTCTCCGCCGCGGCGCAGCGCGTGGACTTCGCCAAAGCCGTGCGCATCGTGGACGCATCGAAGCGCCGCCTGCCTCTGCAAAAGAAAATCGGCGCGGGCATGACCCCCGACGAATTCCGCGCGCAGGTCGCCGCGGGCATCATCAAGCATCACGGCCTGCCGGAATCGGTCGCCATGGTCGCCGACGGTCTCGGCCTCGTCGTGGACGACATTTCGGAAACCATCGAGCCCGTCATCGCCAAGGAAACTGTGAAGACTCCGTTCCTCGAAGTCGAGCCCGGCCAGGTGGCCGGCGTCCATCAAATCGCCCGCGGCACTTCGAAGGGCCAGGACAAAATCTTCATGGAGCTTCAGATGTACCTCGGCGCAAAGCATCCCGCCGACACGGTCGAATTGCGCGGCGAGCCGAATCTTTCGCTCACGATTCCCGGCGGCACGCACGGCGACATCGCCACAGCCGCCATCGCCGTCAACGCGATTCCATCAATCCTCGCCGCCCCCGCCGGCCTCCGCTCGATGCGCGACCTCCCAATCGCCTTCTTCCCTCCCCGCCCGCTCGCCTAGCTCCCCTCAGGTGGGCCACTAGCAAGGCCGGGCACTCGCGCGCCCGGCGGGTGGCCCATCCTTTGGTGTATAAGGGTAGAACTCCTTTTTGCCTGACCAAAGTCCACACCAACAACCATTTGACGCGCCCGCAACATCATACAAGCGTGAAGCTGTTAGAGATTTGAGAATTGAGAACGGACATGGTCAAACAGAACCAAATGCGACAGGTCGGTAGGCGGGCGGGAATGAGATTCCCACGTAGTCGCGCGGGGGGCCAGTTGTTTGGGTCAGCCATCCCCCCAATGCGCTGGACTCCCGTTGAGATCACACAGAATGTGACCTTAGTCACAGACTGGCTGTCACTCCGCTGCGATGATGATAGTTGTTATGCGCACGCCTGCAATTCCTCGCGGGGCATATAGCGTGGGGCTGTTGGGAGCAAACGGAAATTCCGGCTGAATCTGTGTCTTGCTCATCATCTATCGGAGGCCTCAAGCGATGAAGGTGCAGAGGAGGTTCAAGAACATGAACATTTTCGGACGTGCCGCCGGGCTTTCAAGGCCTCGATTGGGCAAGCAAATTTTGGTTTCCCTGTTGTCGTTGGCTCTGCTGTTCGCGACCTCGCCGCAGGGCTTATCGGCCTCTCAAGACACGCAGGCCCCGCCGCCCGGCCAGGCGCCATCTGACCAGGCGCCGACATACGCGCAACAAACTCCCGAGCAGTTGCAGCAGTTGGTAGCGCCGATTGCGCTCTATCCGGATTCGCTTGTGGCGCAGATCCTGGCGGCGTCCACGTTTCCCGAGCAAGTGGTCCAGGCCGACCGATGGGTGCAAGCGCATCCCGATTTGAAGGGCGATGCTTTGGGTCAAGCCGTGGATCAAGAGCCTTGGGACCCAAGCGTCAAGGCGCTTGCTGCGTTTCCATCGGTCCTCGGAAACATGGATAAGAACATCTCGTGGACCTCATCTCTCGGCGACGCTTACTACAACCAGCAACAGGATGTGATGGATGCAATACAAGTGATGCGCCAGAAAGCCAGACAAGCGGGTAATCTCAAATCCACTCCGCAGCAGACCGTAACTAACGACGACTACGGAGATATCGAGATTGCCCCTGTAGGTCCCGATGTGGTTTACGTCCCTGCATACGATCCCTGGCTGATTTACGGATACTCGATACTGCCGTGGCCGGGGTGGTACGAGTACCCCGGAATCTGGTGGGGCGGCCCGTACCTGTCGTTTGGATTCGGCTTCCCAATCGGCTGGTTCGGCGGCTTTGGATGGGGATGGGGCCATTGGGGATGGGACTGGCACCACCACTACCCGATCTTTGACCATCACAGGTACTACTCGCAGAGTAGGACGTTTTACAACCGCAACTATTACTACCGAGGCGGAGGCGTGCGCGGCGGAGTTCGTCCAGGAACTGCGAGGCCCCCCGCCGCTGCAGCGCCGCACGGAGTTTTCAACCGTCCCGGCGGAACAGCCAGGCCCTTTGAGGGAAGCCAGCCAGCCGCCCGAGGATACGCTCAGCCCCGCGGTCAAAGCGGAACCCGCTCGGGTGCCTTCAGCAACCAAGGCCATGGCGGAGAGTCAAGGAGCTATTCGTCACGAGGAAGTGCCAGCGTTGGTGGCGGAGCGCGTGGTGGAGGAGCAGCGCGTGGAGGCGGCGGTGGAGGGCACGCCGGTGGTGGAGGGCATGGTGGTGGCGGGCGCCGTTAATCAAAGTTTCCTTTATGCTCCGGGTCATCCCGAGGTGCGGAAAAGAGGAGAAGGCATATGCAGCGAACGAAGCTGAACTTCCACGGATGTCATTGGGCGAATCTTTCGAAATTAGCCGCGGTCGCCATCCTTTTGACGGGGTGCTTTCCCACCCGTTCCATGGCGCAGCAACCGGGCCAGAAAGCATTTTCATCGGCGGAAGAGGCGAGCAACGCACTCGTCACGGCAGCGCAGAATAACGACGAAAAAGCGCTGCTCGATATCCTCGGACCGGACGCAAAGCAAATCGTCTCGTCGGGAGACGAAACCGAGGACGCCGACAACCGCGCCAATTTCGTTCAGAGATATCAGGAAATGCACCGTCTGGTGAAAGAACCGGATGGAACCACTACCTTGTATACCGGCGCGGAGAATTGGCCCATGCCCATACCGCTCGTGAACAAAGGCAATTCCTGGTATTTCGACACGGCGGCGGGCAAGAAGGAAATTTTGTACAGGCGAGTCGGCCGGAATGAAATCTCGACCATTCGCGTCTGCCAACAACTCGTGGCCGCGGAAAAAGAATACTACTCCACACAGCACAACGAGTACGCCCAGAAATTCTTAAGCGATGAAGGGCAGCACAACGGCCTGTATTGGAAAGCTGCCGACGGCGAACCCCAGAGCCCCATCGGGCCGCTGGTCGCGTCGGCCGTTGCTCAGGGCTATGCCCCGGGCCACCACAGTGCTCCGACTCCCTACCGCGGCTATTATTACCACATCCTGACGGGGCAGGGCGCCGGCGCCCCGGGCGGCGCGAAAAGCTACATCGCCAACGGCAAGATGACCGGGGGCTTCGCTTTCGTCGCTTATCCGGCGGAATACAGGTCGTCCGGAGTGATGACGTTCATCGTTGACAAGGATGGAGTCGTGTATCACAAAGATCTCGGCAAGAACACCGCTGTTCTCGCCAAAGCAATTAATGAATACAATCCCGATTCCAGTTGGCAAAAGGACGAAGACCAGCAGGCGGAGACTGCTGCCGAGCAGAAGACCAGGTAAAAGCATTCTGTCGCTGCACTCGCTCCAGCGGAATCTTGCCCACTTCATATCGTAAAATCTGCCTCTCCAGAATCCCTGTCTCGCGCGCCGAAGACGCCAGTCTGAAGACCGGCCAACGCGATTCCGTCGATCCTCGCCGCACCCGTCGGCCTCCGCTCGATGCGCGACCTGCCCCTCGCCTTCTTCCCGTCCCGCCCCCTGTAGCACTAGCAACTTGCTTATGCGCCCTAAAGGCGAATCGACTTTCTTGTTTTCCGGTTCATTGCTAAACTCGTCCCAGAGCGCACGCCAATGGCTTGCCATATCCTCGTCAAAGATCAAAATATTCTCGGCGGCGTGCCCGTTTTCCGCCATACCCGCGTGCCCTTCCAAGCGTTGCTTGACTATTTGGAAGCGGGGCAAACGCTTGATGACTTTCTCAACGATTTTCCCACCGTTAGCCGAGAAGCCGCGATTGCCGGGCTCGAAGAGGCAAAGGCGCTCGTTGTCGCACACCTTGAATGAAGATCCTTCTGGACGAGTGCGTCCCTCCGTTGCCTTTGTAGCGGCCGCCTTTCGCGCCGTTTGCGTCCCGGTCGTGGCTCGACCGGGAAGGCGGGCAGCTTTGGATTTCGCCGTCTGCCTCTTCGCCCTTCGTTCCATCAAACCTGGACAGATTATTCAGGTCGGCGAGAAGCAGTAAGACGCCCCTTCGCATACACTGCTTGCCACGCCGATTTCTAGCGGGCCGTCGCCCACGGCGGAGACACTTCCCACGAACGCGCGCCTCCGCACCGTCCGCGACCTCCCTCTTGCCTTCTTCCCTCCCCGCCCCCTGTAGCGCCGGCTTGCCCTGACGCAGGAAGGGCGTCTCGCTGGCGATTTTCGCGAGGCAGTCTCGTTCGGTCGTAGGTGCGCTGCCTTGCTGCACCCGCGCTTTCGTAGCGGCGGCCTTTCGCGCCGTTCGCGTCCCGATGCATTGTATCGGGAAGGCGGGCACAGCAACGGGTCAGTCTCCGATCAGCCAAACATTCCGTACCGATCACCCGTCTTTCTTGCAATTTTCTGGCCCCCGCGTACATGAGCGTCACATGCCCACCCTGGACATTGCACGAGCGATGGAATGTGAATTTGCGCCTCAAACGATAAGGCTCGATGAATCCGTTGCCGTTACCCCATCCCAATACCGAAAGACGGGCCGATTGCAGGATGATCTTGGACCCCAGGTGGAGCCCCAACCACATTCGGAGAGCGCACTTAATGCAGTAGTAAGATGGCGGAGCTGTACTCAGATGCTTTGGATTCTAGGGTTCATACTTAGTCTCTTTCCGTCAATATCTGATAATCTTTGTCGCGCGACATATGGCAATCGTTATCGCGCTTCTCGCATTTTGGGTCATGGTCGGGTTGACCGTTCGTAACCGGCCAGAAGAAACGGACCTTGGGGACTGCGAATCACAGAAGACCAAACTTCGCGAGCATCTCGTTTTGGACATTCGGGGTGCCAATCGATACTGTCTAGGCTACATCGCGTTGTTTGGAGTCATAGCTACCGTAGGCGCAGACCACGCAGACACGTTTCGTCTTTTGTTCGAGGAACTCGATGTCTGGCCATTCGAAATTGCATTCGCAGCGGCTATCCTTTCGACTTTGTTCATTCCAGTAGGGTACGGCAAGAGCTCGTTTTCGAAAATACGGGGAATTTGGTTCCGCACCATCTTGTGCGAGCAACTGGTCGTTCTTTTCACGTGCTATGGAATATGGAGCGCGTACGTTGTGCTGATCGCGTAGCCACCGCGCAGTGGGTTCTGATGTCACGGGGGAGGGAACATATATGGCTTCCTTCTTAGTCGGCCTCACCATACTTGTCGTTGCTGTCGCGTTGACAATCTGTCACCGGCCCAAAGAAACTGACCACGGAAGTGGCGAGAACGAAAAGGCTAAACTGCGCGAGCATCTCATTCTGGATATTCGGGGTGCAAATCAGTACTGCCTAGGCTATATCGCGTTGCTCGGCGTGATGGTAGTCATAGCGGCAAACAACAGAAGTGCGTTCCTCCCGTTTCTCAACAAACTCGAGCTCTGGCCATTCAAACTTGCTTTCCTATCGGCTGCTTTTGCGACTTTGTTCATCCCTGCCGGCTATGGTGCCAGGTCGTTTGCATGGATTAGGATAATCTGGTTCCGGACCATTATATGTGAGCAAGTCCTAGTAGCGTGCGTATGCTACGGATTATGGAAGGCATTGACTATACTCATCCAGTAGCCGTCGCCTGACCTTCCCCTGCCTTCTTCCCTCCCCGCCCGCTGTAGCGCCCGTCCGGTCGTAGGGGCATGGCATGCCGTGCCCGCGCTTTCGTAGCGGCCGTCTTCAGGCGGGCGCAGTAATGGGCGAGCGTTCGATCGCGCGACAGGGCCGGCTCCAGTCGCCGCGTCAAGGCAGGACGGATTAGACCCCTTTTGACCTCATGTTCCGGAGAACAGGGTCGATTGATTCCTGTCCTGCTTCATCGGCGGTAGAATATAAGTTTCGCTTTATATTCGCTATGATATAGTATTAGATGTTTAGCTACAATTATGGTTATGAAGCCTGCGGACCATGCCAAGTCGCTAGGGCTAAACATCGGGCGAGCGCCCAGCGTTCACCGACGCGGGCTGAGAAGGAGCATATGTGCTGCTCGGTCCGGCACCTCTATTTGTCTTCCATGGACCGGATGGGTAGGCTGGCAAGATTCGGTCAAGAGGCCGCGCTGTGAGTGAAACTGTAAAGGACGGAGTGCCGTTCGATTTTGAATCTCACAGGAAGAGTGCGGTTGACCAATTCGCTCGAAAACGGGAGCTATACGAGGACTTCGCATGGGCTGTCCGAGACATTCTCGACGACGCCGTAAAAAGCCGCGGCCTCAAGGTCAACGAGATTCAGTGTCGCGCTAAAGACGCAAAGGCCTTCGGCAAGAAGGCGACGACACCGAATGAACAAAACCCCGAAGAACCAAAGTATAAGAACCCAATGTCAGATATCACCGATTTAGCTGGAATACGGGTCATCACATTCTTTCCGCGTACCGTCAATGAGGTCTGCCAATTGATTCAAAACGAGTTTGCAGTCATCGAACGGGTAGACCATACGGCCAGCGCGGCGCGAGAACAACGTCTTGGGTATCAGAGCGTTCATTACTTGGTTCGATTGGCAGGTAACCGAAATAACTTGTCAGAGTATAAGAAATTCGACGGTCTTACAGCGGAGATTCAAGTCCGAACTGTTTTGCAACATGCCTGGGCTGAGATCGAGCATGACATTCGGTATAAGTCGGCGTCCACTATCCCACAAGCGATAAGCCGTCGTTTCATGACTCTCGCCGGACTGTTGGAGATAGCCGACCGCGAATTTGAAGCCATTCAAACAGAGGACGATTCCCTCAGGGCAAATGCCAGAACCCTGATTGAGGAAGGGCGGTTGAATGAGGTTGAAGTTACGTCAGATGCATTAAGCTCCTATCTAGATGCTCGTCTTGGCCCTGATGACAGAATTTCAGATTACACCTACGACTGGATGACCAAGATACTCCGAACTTTGGGCTTCCAGAATCTTAGGCAAGTGGATGAGTGTATCGCCGGCCTTGACGATGACAAGCTTAGTCGCGCGGTTCTGGGCGGCAGAAGAGGACAGGTTTCTCGGTTCGAAGTTTTGCTCCTAGCTTCGATGGGCGAGACCTACCTCCAGAGTCACCCCTGGATTGCGAACGCCGAAATCGCCGCGTGGTATCGACCAATTGTGGAGCGCCAGTTGGATAAGCTAAGACAGTCTGGTTTCACTGTTGGTTCCTATCAACCGAAAAAGACAGAATAAGATGCCCCGGGTGGCACACGCTTTGGTTTGTAAGGGTAGGATTCCTTGGCGGACCGAAGTCCACACCAACGACCATTTGACGCGTGCTCAACAATGTGCCAGCGTGAAGAGGATGTTGGAGAATTGAAAATTGAGAACGGAGATGGACAAACAGAACCGAAGGCGAGAAGTTGACCGGCAACCGCAACGCGGCGTAATCGATTGCTCGTCTCGCGGGCAACGGAGGCTTTCGGTCCCTGCCTCCTTGACTGCCCGTTGCCCTATTTCCCTCCCTCTCAGCACCCCAAATCTAATCGACACTCCGGCGATTAGAAACGCCCCTAACCTGCTGAAAACAAATCACGGCGGCCCATTCTAATCGACACAGTTCCGGACCCTCTTGACCTGCCCCCCGTTTTTGGTCCAGTCATAAGTTAGCACTCCGGGGTTCCTGCACATCCGAGTTTGCCCGCGCTGGTGCGATGGAGACGACCGGCGTGGGGGGAGACGCCGGTCGCGCGGCAACGCTTGCGCTGAACTC
>DATNIN010000062.1:0-30833 GCA_035604415.1 Candidatus Acidiferrales bacterium | reverse complement strand
ACTTTCTTTCGGGCCACGGCGCGATCAGGTGGCGACATCTTCTCCATGGAGCGTGGGGGCTGTTGCTCCTCAGTCTGCTTGCGTGCTTGGTCAGGAATTTCTTCTATCAGAACTATGTGTACTACGTGCGGGTGTCACCTTACGTGCGGAAACTCGGAGAGCAAGCGGAGATGGAAGCACAGGTCGCGCTCGACCCAACCGCCGCAATGCTATCCGATAACGATTCACCGATGACGCCCAAAGAGCGGGAAGAGTACGCCACCCAACTCAGAACGAAAGCGCAAACTCGTCAGACTGAGGCTGAGTCTGCTGCTGGGAAAGGCCGACGTGCAGAACGTATCTGGAGACCCTGTGAACCCATCGCGCTGGCGGCTCTATTTCTCGGGTTAACGATGCTTGTTTGGTTCGCGGTTCTCAACACTAGGTAGCGGTGCAAATTGTCATCAGATTTCTCGGAGCTTATCATTAGCCGGGCTGGCTCACTTCTTCTTGAGCGCGTTGGCAATCAAGTCTTTGTACATCTTGACCTCGGCCCGGTGTTGGGCCAGCTGCAGCCTTAGCCACTCCGATTGGTGCTCGTCCAACTGCGAGCTTCTCACGAATCCCTCATACAGCTTCACCATTTTTTCCGCGTTCGCTTGCCCGAGCTTCCACGCTCGAAGGACCTGCAACTGAAATTTCAAAACGGGATGCACTTTCTCCTCTCTTGGCTAGTTCCGAGCAATCCAGAACTGACCGGTGAATTCCTCGAACGACCGAACAATCACATTGAGGCCCGCAGCCGCAACAACCTCGCGATAACAGACCAGCATTGACTTGTCCCGCGTGACGAATTCATCGCAAAGCGGAAGACACGTCGCCATGAAAGTATCGCTGCGTCCGGCCTTCATGCGAGGAACACCAGCAGGTTTTGTGCGGTTATACACCTGCGCGAAAAGCGCAACCATCAGCGCGCGGAACGGCTCGCATTCGCCGTAGAATTTTCGAACGGCAGCATCGGTTGCTTGAACGGTAGCGGCGCGGCTATATATTTCCCTAGCCACCGTCCAGAAAATTCCGTGAGCCTGCGTGGCGGAGACGAACGCGGCGAGGGACTTTGGTATCCGGTCCCCCTGCGCGGCCCTGATTTGGCGATGGCAGCTATCAAAGATTTCCTCATTGTCGTGGTTCTCTTGCCGCTCCTGTGCCGAAAGAACGTCGTCAAACGTGTCGAATCGAATGGCATCTTCTGCTTCTGGCATCCGAAGGTTGACGTGGTTCAGGTCGAGCGGAAGCCCCTGTTCGAATCGCTGGACCATCAGCCGGAGAATTTCGTGGTGCGGGAGAATGCAGTCTCCAGTGCGCAAGAGCGAAGCACAGGCCCGCATTACGTGTTGGCGGTCGTGGCTGGACTGCTTCGCGATAACCTCTGAGAGAACTGTGAACGGAAGCCGCACAAAGTAGCCGGACTTCATCGCGGCGAGCGCCAGCGGCCCGTCTGGGAACTCGGCGGGATGCGTCATCGCGTTCACAGAGCAGGTGTCCGGCATCGCTATGCGGAGGGTGGTCATAGTTCGCTCACAAAGAGTCTACACCGGCGAAGGGCAGGAATTCCAACGAGCGTCTATGACCATCTTGCGACCAATCCCGCTGTGGTATCAACTGTGGCAGTTGAGACTAGAAAAGACTTCACCAGACCGCACAACACTCAACAACGGTTTTTGCTGCAATCCCTTTGCAACGCTCGACTTCCGCACGAAACACGCCACTTACGAAAACCCTTGATTTGAATTTTGAGTCCGCCGCGTCTGCCATTCCGCCACTCCGGCGTGTGAATATCTTAGGCTAGCTTCGAAGTCGCGGCAACCTGCGTCTTGCGCCCTGCTCATCGCATCACTGCCGCTTGAATCCCGTCCGAGCGTGCATTAGCATTCCCACGGATGATGGACCGCGCGCGCCGTCTGTTTTTGAACCCCTTGTGCCTGGTGGCCCTGACGGCGTTTCTCACCGCACTCGTCGTCCAATCCGGTGAACTTGGCACCAGCGATACCACGCATCGCCTCCAGGCGGCGCACTCGTGGTGGACGTCCGAGCCGGAGGTGGATCCCGCCGACTACCCGGTGTTCGGAATCCATGGCCCGGATGGCAAGCTGCACGGTTGGTACGGCATCGGCCAATCGTTGCTGATGCTCCCCGCCGACATCGTCGGCACGTACGTCGAGCGGCTGCCCATCTTTGAGGATTACGATGACGATCCCACGGTAGGCGACATCGTCGTCAGCTACACCACCAATATTCTCGTCTGCATTCTGACGGCGCTCGTGTGTTGGCGCCTGCTGCGCCTCTTGGGCTTCACCGTCAACCAGCGGATCGCGGGTGTATTGGCGCTGCTTTTCTGCACCACCTTTCTGCACTACACGCAGAACATGACGGAGAACAACTACATCCTGCTTCTCACGCTCACGGGCCTCGCATTTCAGTACGAGTGGCTCAGCACCGGCAGCAGCCGCGCGCTGCTGATCGGCTCGCTTGCGCTCGGCGCAAACCTGCTCACGCGCCTCACCACGGGGATGGACCTGCTGGCGGTCGGCTTGTTTCTTTTGCTCACGGCGTGGTTCACGGGCGTGCCGGCGCTGCGCTCGCGGCTCGCCAGCTTTGCGAGGATTGCGGTCCCGGTGTATGCGATCTTCGGATTGATTGATCGCGTGTATCAGCACCATCGCTTCGGGTCGTACTTCAATACGTACATTCAGCTCTTCGGCCGCGAACAGAAGATGCTAAATCCTGCGTTGCCTGCCGCATATCCGTTTGAAACGCCCTTCCACGTCGGATTCTTCGGCGCGCTATTCACGCCGGAGAAGTCGATCTTCCTGTTCGATCCGCTGCTGGTGCTCACTGCGATCGTTGCCGTGCTGGCGTGGAAGCGCTTTCGGCCTGAAATCAAAGCGTACCTCGTCGCCTTTGCCGCGCTGGTGCTGGCATACATCAGCTTTTACGCCAAATTTACCGACTGGAGCGGCGACTTCGCCTGGGGTGACCGCTACGTCTCGCCCGCCGCGCAGATCGTTGCCTTCGTTTCCGTTCCGCTGCTTTTGCGCCATCGCGCGGACGTGGGCAAGGTTGTCTGGAAAATCGGCATCGCGCTCGTGGCGGTCAGCGTCGTGGTCCAGTTGGCCTCGGTGATGTTCTGGTGCCCGCTTGAGATCTACCAGATGGACACGCTCGGCCACCCCACGTTCGTCGTCGCTCTGCGCCTCAAGAACATCGTCGCGTTCTCGCTGGGAAAAATGAACGAGTGGGGCCTCGACAACGATTCGATGAAGCAGGATCCGTGGGACTACGTGCACATCACGACGTTCAATTTCCTGCCGTTCCTGCTGGCGCGGGTGGGAAAGTCCGCCGGATGGGTGGTGCATCTATTGACCGCGCTCTGGCTCGCGGCTCTGGCCGCGCTTGTTGCTCTGCTAATTTTCATCCGTGGCGCGGCTGCGGGGATCGGATTTCACGCCGCTGCGGCTCCTGAATCGTCTGCGCCAGTCAAGTGACAGGCGCAGCCAGCCGCTGTAAGATGCCGCCAGCGAAAAACCACCGTGGGGGACAAAATGAAAGCAAAGGCATTGCTTGCGGGCCTCATCCTGTTGTCGTTCGCCACTCGTCTGACGGCGGCCCCGCCCTCCCAACTGCACATGCAGGTCTATACGTCCCCTCCGGACGGCATTTCCGTCACTTCCACCCTGATCTCCGGCGAGAAGGACGCCATCCTGATCGACGCGCAGTTCCGGCTGAGCGACGCGCACCGCGTGGTGGCGATGATCCTCGAGAGCAAGAAGAACCTCACCACCGTTTATGTGACGCATCCTCATCCCGACCACTACTTCGGGCTCGTTGTGATCCGGCAGGCGTTTCCCAACGCCAAGTTCGTCGCGCTGCCCAAGGTTGTCGACGGCATCAAGGCGAGCTGGCAGAATCGCGTGAATGCATGGAAGCCGCAGTATGGCGACAACATTCCCTCCAATCCGATCATTCCGGACGTGCTCGAAGGCAACACGCTGACGCTCGAAGGCGAGACGCTGCAAGTCTTCGGCCCTCTTCAAGGCGATACGCCGGGAGACAATTCGTTCGTGTGGATCCCCTCGCTTAAAGCGGTGGTGGGAGGCGACACGATTTTCAGCGGCGTGCATTTCGGATTCGGCCCGGCGCTCGTTTCGCAGAAGGACGAGTGGATCAAGACGCTGGATCAAATCGCCGCGCTCCATCCGGAAGTCGTCGTTCCCGGCCATCAGGTGGAGGGCGCTCCGAACGACGCCTCCGTTTTGGTCTTCATGAAGAAATACATGCAGGACTACAGCGCGGCGCTTGCATCGTCGAAGTCGGCGGATGAGTTCAAAGCGAAGATCAAGGCCCAGTATCCGAAGCTCGGCATGGCAGGCTTGCTGGATTTGGGCGCGGCGTCCGCTTTTCCGGCGAAGAAACCGAATTCTCCGTAGCGAATCCTCGCCGCGCGTCGCTACGCGGGTATCCAATCCCTGCGCGCACGCGTCTAAACCAAGCGAGATACAAATCTGGAATCCGAGGAGCGGATATGAAACGCTTCGTTGCGTTTTGCGCCGCGATCTTTCTGACTTTGCTTATTCTGGCGATGCCAAGCCGCGCCCAGATGGGCGGCCAGGCTGCAAGTCCGCCGGCCACAGCTGACTGCAAATTCTCCGACGGCAAGACGGTTCACGTGGATTATTCGAGTCCGCGGATGCGCGGCCGCAAGATCTTCGGCGCTCTCGTGCCTTATGGCGAGCCCTGGCGTGCGGGCGCAAACGACGCGACCACGTTTGTCCTCTCCACCAGCGTGAACGTAGCCGGCAAGGACGTGCCCGCAGGGAGTTACACGATTTTCACGCTGCCCACGCAGGACGCATGGACGCTGATCATCAGCAAGCAGACCGGTGAATGGGGCATTCCCTACCCGGGCCAGGAATTCGACCTCGTTCGCGTGCCGATGAAGATTTCGAAGCTGCCGTCGCCTGTCGAAAATTTCACGATCGCCTTCGACCAGGATGGCAAGAACTGCACGATGCGTTTGGATTGGGAGACGACGCGGGCTTCCGTGGAGATCGACGAGAAGAAGTAGCGGCTGCTACTGCTGGACGCGGGCCTTGGCTTTGGCGCCGTGTTCTTCCGGATGAACGATGGCGCGAAACACGCGCCCGCGGCCGATCAGGTGCTCGCCCGACCGGGCTTCCACATCGAAGACCAGAAAGCGGCCTCGGTATTCCACGAATCGCGCCCATGCGTGTACTGTCGCGCCCGGCCCCACGGCTTTCAAGTGATCCACTTCGATTCGCGTGCCCACGGAGATTGCTCCGGGCGGCAATTCCGGCAGGATGGCCACCACGCTCGCGTGTTCCATGAGTCCAATCATGGACGGAGTGGAAAACACGGCGGGAAGGTTCGGATTGACCGCCTGAATCGTGTGTTCGGGCTGCACCACGCGTTCGATGGTGGCTTCCAGCCCAATCCGCGGGCGCTGTTCGGGTAGAGCGGGATGCGCTTTCACGGCCGTGCGCGGCGCTTTCGGAGTGCGGCGTTTCGCAGGGTGGCTGGCGCGCTTCGTTTTCCGTCGCTTCATGGCAAGGGCTCGCGGGGAATCTGACGCGATGCGGGCGCCATCGCCGCGCGAGGGTCGAGGAAGCTGCGCGTGAATTCGACAAACGTGATGCCGAGCTGATTCCACAGCCGGCGCTTCAGGCCGCGATAATCCTGCGAGCCGCTGAAGACGTCGCGAATCAGATCGCGAAATGCCGGCGAGTAGTTCAACAGTTGCACCATCCGCGTCGTGATCGCGCCGCCCATGAAATTGCCGCGAAAGATTTTGCGCGCGATCTTGGCGGCGAATTCCAGGTCCGCCGAAAAAGTCACGCGCAACCGCTCCGGATAGGCCTGCGGCTGGCCTTCGATGAGAGCCTGCGCCAGCAGATCGCCGGAACGCAGCGCGTAGTAAAGTCCCTCGCCGGTGATCGGGTCCACGCACGCTGCCGCGTCCCCGGCCATCGCCCAGTTTCTTCCCACGATGCGCCGGCCGCGGATCGTCTGCGCCTGCGGCGAAGGCAGCATGTGGCTGTAGAACTGGGCGCCGTCCATGGGAATCTTTTCTTCGTGGACGAAATCTTCGAGGTGGCGCCGCAGTTGGTGCGTCGGGTTCTGGCCCATCTTTGCGCAGATGCCCACGGAAAGATGGTCGGCGCGCGGGAACGACCACAGGTAGCCCTCGAATTGCTTTAGGAATTTCACCTTGATGATGTCTTCTTCGGTCGGCACGAAATAACCCAGCGTCACTTCCAGGTCCATCGCACCGAGCGCCGTCGTTTCCGGCAGCAGTTGATTGCGCGCGCCGGCCGCGAGCACCACGAAATCCGAGCTTCGTTCTTCGCCGCCAACCATCAGCCGCACCAACGCGCCATCCGTATCGACGCGCGTCACTCGCGAGCACATCACCGTGCAGCCCGCCGCCACGGCCCGGTCGAGCAACAGGCCGTTGAGCACTTTGCGCGCGTAGATCACGATCGGGCGGCTCATCTCGAACCGCGCGCGGTGCCCGCCGCCGGAAATCAGCTCCGCCGTGCGGACGATCTTCTTGGGTGCGGGCGTGTCGAGCAGGAACGGATACGCTTCGATCGCTTTGTGGGTCAGGCCGCCGCCGCAGGGTTTTTCCCACGCCAGCCGCTCGTCGTAGATCGTGACGTCGAAGCCATGGCTGGCAAGGCGTTCGCCGCAGAGCGCACCGGCGGGACCTCCTCCGACAATCGCGATCTGTTTCATGGCCCCTTTTCTGGTCCTGCGGTCAAGCGGGTCAGGTCAGCGGAAACACCATGCTGAAAACCAAGCGGAAAGTATAGCACCAAAAAGCGGAGCAACCGTCGTGCCCGCAGTTGCCAGTTTCCGATTGTCCAACTTGTCGTGACCTGTTGATCGAACGGGCTTGGATGGCATATATTCACCGCCATTCGCGCGATCGGCGGAAATCATCGTGGAGGTAACAGCGTGGACTTAATCCGAGTAGAGACGGAAGACAAAGCAGCGTTGAACGGGCTTCTCTGGGAGCCTCAGACGTCCAGCGATTCTCTCGTTATCCTGGTGCCGGGCGCGACGACGGGTGCGGCGCTCATACCTTTGCACGACTACTACCCCCTGGCGACCGGGCTGACCGGCAAGGGCTACAGCTTCCTGATCGCCAACATGCGCGCCTCCTACAACTATCCTTACGCCGAATACACGGACGCGGTGAAGGATATCGCCGCCTTCGTCGCCTACGCCAAATCGGCGGGTTACACTCGCATTGCGATCTTGGGGATCAGCCTCGGCGGCCCTCGCATGGCCCAGTACATGGCCGAGCGGAACGATTCCGCAGTCAAGGCCGTAGGCTTCATCGCTTCGATCCCGTCGCCGTATCTGGAGTTTCAAATCCGCTCATCTGAAGCGGAAAGGCAGCGTCTTGAAGACATGCTCAAACGCGCCCGCGCGCTCGTCGCTCAAGGCAAGGGGCAGGAGCCGGTCGCGTTCGAGGATTGGTTTCCGGGGGGGCGGTCTTTCATGGGAACCGCAAAGGCCATGATCGGTTTCTTCGGCGCGCCGAGCGACAAGAGCGCCCCGAGCTCGATCAAGTACGGGCCGCAGATCAAGGTTCCGGCGCTGGTGATCCACGGGGACAAGGACGAGATTTCTTACCCGCCGAATGCCAAGACGATTTACGACAGCCTGACGGCTTCGCCCCAGCGCGACCTCATTTGGGTTGCAGGCGCAAGCCACTATTTGACGCCGGGCCCGATTGCGGAGACCTACGCCAAGAGGATCACCGATTGGGTGGCGAAGATTATGCCCGCCGGGCCGCGCTAGTGATCGCTCTTTAGCCTGCTTTATCCCTTCAGGTGCTTGGGCCAAATCCCGTATTGGCCCGCCGCAAGGATGCCGTTCGGATCGATCGCGTCCTTTAGCGTCTCAATGGCTGAACCGCACGCGCCGGGCGCGTTCCAAAAGCGCATGATAGAATCATTTTCTCGACCGTTCCCGCGGGAACGGACCGACGGAAAGACGTTTGGGACAAGTCGTTTCGCAGAGTGAATTGATTTCCTACCGGGGCCGTTGGAAAGGCGCCGGCAAGGGAGTGGTGTGTGCGAGCGGCTGTTTCGACCTGCTCCATCCCGGCCACATCCGCCTTCTCGAGCAAGCCCGCTCCCTCGGGGATATTCTCGTGGTTGCGCTCGAAAGCGACGCCGCCGCGCGCAAGAGGTTCGGACCGCGCGAAGCTGCTCCGGGCAATGGCGCAAAGAAAAACGCGCCGCGCCCGATTACGCCCGCCGCCGAACGCGCCGAAATCCTCGCCGCGCTCGCCGCCGTCGATTACGTCGTCGAGTTCGACGAACCTTCGCCGCGCTCGTTTCTGGAAGCTTTTCTGCCGGACGTTTTCGTCGAAGGCTCGGCGTCGCGCCGGGATGTAGCTTCCCCGGAAGCCGGCGCACTCGAAGCGCTCGGATGCAAGGTCGTGCGCGTCCCCTTCGAGCCCGGCTATTCCACTGCTCTCCTCATCCAACGCATCACGGAATCTCGCGCATGATTCTTCCTCTCGTTTCCGAGCTGCTCGCGCGAATCGCTCGCCGCCCCTCCGTTGAAGAAGCATGCGAACTCCTTCGCCACAAGACGGGTGAGGCTCGCCTCGCCGGTGCGACGGACCCGGCAAAAGCGCTACTCGTTCCTCTGATCTTCGCGGAGCTCGGCCGTCCCGCCATTCTCGTGGTCGAATCGAACCAGCGCGCCGAAGCGCTGCTCGAGCCGCTGCGGTGGTTCTACCAAGCGGTCACCGGAAAGCCCGGACGCCGCGTCGCCCAGCTTCCGGCGCACGACGTGCTGCCTTATGAAAACCGTTCGCCGCACGCCGAAATCTCCGAAGCGCGCGCCGTGTCGCTCTGGCGCTTCGCGGCGGGAGAAGTCGATCTGCTGATCGCGCCCGTTCAAGCTGCGCTGTGGCGCATGCGCGAGCCAGCATTCTACCGAGGACTTGCTCGAACGGTGCAGCGCGACGAATCCATCGCTCACGAGGATCTGATCGGTTTTCTCGCGCAGGCCGGCTACGAAAAACACGTCACCTGCGAAATGCCCGGGCAATACTCCGTGCGCGGCGGCATCATCGACGTGTTTTCGCCCGAAGCTCCGCAGCCCGTGCGCATCGAGCTGCTGGGCGATACGATTGAATCGATTCGCGCTTTCGATCCCAATACCCAGCGGTCCACCAATCCGGTCGAGCGCGCGTCGCTCTTACCTCTCACGGAACTGTTCCGCCACGCCGAAGTTCTCGAGCGGCAGCGCGTTTCCTCCGCGTCCGGCCGCGAAGACGACGAGGCGCCTGCCGGCTTCTTCCCCGGCTGGGAGTTCCGCGAAATTCCTCGCGAAAAGCGTCCTGCCGTGGTGTTCGATCTCGCCATCGAACCGTTTCTGGTTCTCGATGAGCCTTCCTCGCTCGAAACGGCTGTGGAAAAGTACCGGGCGCGCCTCGACCGAGCCTTCGAGAAAGTCGAGGACCCGCTCGCCGAGCCTCCCGGCCGCTACATCGTCAGCGAGGAAGAGTGGTCGCTTGCACTCGAACTCTTCCCGCACCTTGCCGTCGAGCATCTGGCGGTTGCGCGCGAAGGCGCCACGACTCTCACGCTGGAATCACAACGCACCACGCGCTATCACGGCAATGTGGCTGCCTTCATGGCCGAAGTGCGCGGCCGCCTCACTGCGGGCGAACAGGTGATGGTCTCGGCCGCAAGCACGGGCGAGCTCGAACGCCTCGCCGACATTTGCCACGAATACGAATTGCCCTACCGACTGGGCGAACTCGAGGAAAACGCAACCGTCGCGCGGCTCGCCGAAGAAAGCAGCGGCGGGAGCGTCCTCGCGATGGTGCTCGTCAAGGCGCCGCTGGCGGAGGGCGTCGCGTTTCCCGAGGCGCAGCTCGTTCTTTACGGCAACGCCGACCTTTTCGAGACGCTCGCTCCCACCGAACGCCCGCGTTCGCGTCCGAAGACCGCGAGTTTCTTCAGCGATTTCTCCGACCTCAAGCCCGGCGATTACGTCGTTCACGTCGATCATGGCATTGGACAGTTTGAGGGCTTGCGGCAAATGGCGATCGAAGGGGCGGGGGCCGAGTTCATGCTCCTGCGCTACGCCGGCGACGCCAAGCTCTACGTTCCGCTCGCGCGCCTCGACCTCATACAGAAATACCAATCGCTCGGCGGCGTCGAGCCCACGCTCGACCGCCTGGGCACCACCGTCTGGGAGACGCGCAAGTCGCGCGTGCGCAAGTCTGTCGACGATATGGCCGAGCAGCTTCTCGCGCTCTACGCCGACCGCAAGACCGCCGTGGGTCACGGCTTCCCGCCCGATACGAACTGGCAGCGCGAATTCGAGGATGCCTTCGAGTTCGAGGAAACCCCGGATCAACTGCGCGCCATCGAAGACGTCAAGCGCGACATGGAATCGCCGCTCCCGATGGATCGCCTGCTCTGCGGCGACGTCGGCTACGGCAAGACGGAGGTTGCCATGCGCGCCGCGTTCAAGGCGGTGGCCGATGCGAAGCAGGTAGCCATCCTCGCGCCGACCACGGTGCTCGCGTTCCAGCATTTCGAGACGTTCCGCCGCCGCTTCTCCGCGTTTCCCGTGCGCATCGAGATGCTCAGCCGGTTTCGCAGCGAGAAGGAGCAGAAAAAGACGCTTGAGGAGCTGGAAGCGGGGAAAGTGGACATCGTCATCGGCACGCACCGGTTGCTTTCCAAGGACGTGAAGTTTCACGATCTCGGCCTTCTCGTGGTGGATGAAGAGCAGCGCTTCGGTGTGGCGCACAAGGAGCGCCTCAAGGAGATGCGCAAGAACGTGGACGTGCTCACGATGTCCGCCACGCCCATCCCGCGCACCCTACACATGTCTCTGGTCGGGCTCCGCGACATGAGCGTCATCGAGACGCCTCCGAAAGACCGCCTCGCGATTCAAACCACCGTCGCGCCCTTCAACGAGACCCTGGTGCAGCGCGTGATCGAGGAAGAGCTCGCGCGCGAGGGCCAGGTGTTCTTCGTCCACAACCGCGTCGAATCGATCGCCTCGCTCGCCACGATGGTGAAGCGCCTGGTGCCCCGGGCGCGCGTCGTGGTCGGCCACGGCCAGATGCGCGAATCCGAGCTCGAAAAGGTGATGCTGAAATTCATCCGCGACGAAGCGGACATCCTCGTCTCCACCACGATCATCGAGAACGGGCTGGACATTCCCCGCGCGAACACGATCCTCATCAATCGCGCCGACCGCATGGGCCTTTCCGAGCTCTACCAGCTTCGCGGACGCGTCGGACGGTCGAATCAGCGCGCCTACGCCTATCTGCTCGTGCCCAACGAAGGAGCGCTCACGCCGATCGCCCGGCAACGCCTCGCCGCGCTCCAGGAATTCAGCGACCTCGGCGCCGGCTTCCGCATCGCCGCGCTCGATCTCGAATTGCGCGGAGCGGGGAATCTGCTCGGCCGCGAGCAGCACGGCCACATCGAAGCGGTCGGCTTCGACATGTACTGCCAGATGATGGAGCGCGCCGTCGCCGAGCGAAAGGGCGAAGCGGTCGCGCTGGAGCGCCGCGCCACTCTCAACCTGGGCCAGGAAATCCGCATCCCACCTGAGTACATCGAGAGCGAAAATCTGCGCTTGCGGATCTACAAGCGAATTGCGAGCGTCGCGTCGGAGGCGGAGCGTGAGGAGGTTCGCCGCGAACTGGAGGATCGGTTCGGCCCGCCGCCGCCCGCCGTCTCGAATCTGCTCGATTACGCGGTCTTGAAAGCGCTGGCTGAAAAGCTGCTGGTCTCGACCGTCGACCGCCGCGGCGACCAGATCGCCATCAAGTTCTACGACGACACGCCGCTCGGTCCCGAACGGCTCGTGAAATTGATTCGCAAGCGCCGCGACTTGCGGCTCGACCCGACCGGCGTTTTGTGGCTCGCCTCGAAGGCAGCCAAGGGCACGGCCATGGACGCGGTGAGAAACGTGTTGCTACAACTACAATCGTAGCGATAAACTTTTGAGCGGGTAGGGTATCCACCATGAAAAATCGAACTGCCATCCAGCTTTCATTGCTCGCCGTTTCCGGCGCATTTCTGCTATTCGCCCCGGTGTCCCGCGCCCAATCCAAGGGTGCCGTCGTCGAAGAGATCGTGGCCCGAGTGAACAACCGCATCATCACTCTCTCCGACTATCAGAAGGGGGCCCAGGGGCTGGCGCAGGAAGTCGCGCAGGACTGCCAGAACTGCTCGCAACTCCAGATTCAGTCCGAGACGAAAGAGCGCCAGAAGAACCTGCTGCGGGACATGATCGACCAGCAGCTCCTGATCGAGCGCGCAAAGGACATGGACATTAACGTCGAGACCGATCTCGTCAAGCGGCTCGACGACGTCCGCAAGCAAAACAACCTCGCGACCATGGAAGAACTCGAGAAGGCCGTCGAATCGCAGGGAATCGTCTGGGAAGATTACAAAAACCAGATTCGAGACGGCATGATGACGCAGGAAGTGATCCGCCGCGAGGTCGGCGGGCGCATGGATATCGGCAGCGACGAAGTGAAGAAGTATTACGAGGCCCACAAGCAGGACTTCAACCGGCCCGAACAGGTGGAGCTGGCGGAAATCTTTCTAAGCACCGAAGGAAAAAGTCCTGAGGAAATGGCGGCCGTTCGCACACGAGCGGACGACCTGCGCAACCGGCTCGTGAAGGGCGAGGATTTCAGCGCCATCGCCAAGCGCTATTCCGAGGGCTCGACCGCCGACCAAAGCGGCGATCTCGGCCAATTCGAGCGCGGCCAGCTCTCGAAGCAGCTCGAAGACGCCGTGTTCGGCATGGAGAAGGGCCAGCTTACCGACGTGATCCAGACGAAGACCGGCTTCGAAATCTTGAAAGTCCTCGATCACTTTCAAGCTGGATTGCAGCCCGAGGACAAGGTCGAAAGCGAAATCATGAACATTCTCTACAAGCAGAAAATGGATCCGGCCATGCGCGATTATATGGCGCAACTGCGCGAGGAGAGTTATGTCACGGTGAAGCCCGGCTATACGGACACCGCGGCCGTCGCCGGAGCCACCGTCATTCAGGAAGTCGCTCCCACGCCTGACTCAACGGACAAGAAAAAGGGCAAGAAGAAACTCCCTGTGCCGAAAGTCAACGGTTCATGAAATCTCCCTGCGTGAGCGACCTCGCGGACGGCCAGCTGATCACCTCGCTTTTCCTCGTTCGCGAAAAAGAGATTCGCACGTCCGCGCGCACCGGAAAATCCTGGCTCGAGCTCAGCCTCGCCGACCGCTCCGGCTCGATTCCCGCCAAGATGTGGGACAACTTTGACGCGATCTCAAAGACCTTCGAGCGCGACGACGTGGTCCGCATCCGCGGCCGCGTAAAGCTGTACAACGGCCAGAAGGAATTGACGCTCGAGCAGGTCATTCCGGCCGCCGAGCGCGAGTACGATCTCGGCGATTTTCTGCCGCATACGAAGTACGACGTCGAAAAGCTCTACGCCGATCTCCGGGCCGCCGTTGCCGGGATGAAGAACCCGTGGCTCCAGCAGTTGCTCTCAAGCGTCGTGGACGATCCGGCGATCGCGCCGCGGCTCAAGCGGGCTCCCGCCGCGATGACGATGCACCACGCCTATCTGGGCGGCCTGCTCGAGCACGTCGTCAGCCTGATCGGCCTGGCGTTGTCCGTCGCTGCGCACTATCCCGAGCTTGACCCCGACTTGCTGCTCGCGGGCGTCGTGTTGCACGATGTCGGCAAGATCGACGAGCTCCGCTACGCGCGTGGAATCGATTACTCGGACGAGGGGCGTCTCCTCGGCCACATCACGATCGGCGTGTTGCTCGTGCGCGAAAAATGCAAAGCCATTGCCGGATTTCCGGCTCCGCTTGCCGTTCTTGTCGAGCATCTCATCCTGAGCCATCACGGCTCGCACGAGTTCGGGTCCCCGTCTCTGCCGCAGATTCCCGAAGCTGTTGCGCTGAATTTCATCGACGACATCGATTCGAAGATGGCTGGAATGCGCGCGACCCTCGAACAGGCAGCCGCCGGGTCTGCGGCGGACCTGTGGACCGAACGCAACCCCTCGCTCCGCCGCGCTCTGCTGCGCGCCGACAAGTTCCTGGCTGGCGCCGCTGCTCCGGAATCCTCGGCGTGGCAAACTGCGGACGCTCCCGCCTCCAAAGCAGCCGTGCGAAAGGGATGATGGCGCCCATGATTGAACGAAGCCCATCGCCGCGCCGCTCTTTGCTGGATCTCGCGCCGCTCGAGCTGGATTGCATGAACACGCTCTGGCCGATCGGCGAAGCCACCGTGCGTGAAATTCGCGACCGGCTAGCCTCCCGCCGCGCGCGCGCTTACACCACGATCATGACGATCATGGATCGCCTCGCGCGCAAGGGAGTCGTCGAGCGCCGCAAGGCTGGCCGCGCGTACGTCTATCGCGCGAAGCTCAGCGCCGAGGAAGCCCGCGCGCAGGCTCTCGCCCAGGTGCTCGAAAACTTCTTCGGAGGCTCGAAGGAAGCTTTGCTTACCCAGCTTGGAACAGCGCCACCCGCTCCAGGCGACTCCGCGTTAAGATCTCACGAGGGGCTTGGCGGCGCGATCGTATAGGTTCAGCCACTTCCTATGTTTCCCGCGGAACTCACAATTCGCGATATCGCAATCCGGCCGGCCACCATCCTGGCCCCGATGGCCGGTGTGACCGACACGGTGTTCCGCCGCGTCATCCGCTCGCTCGGCGGCTGCGGCCTCATCATGACCGAGTTCACCAGCGCCGAGGGCCTCTCGCGCAATTCGGCGCGCACGCTCGACTACCTCTATTTCGACGCGGATGAGCACCCCATCGCCGCCCAGATCTTCGGCTCCGATCCCGACGTGATGGCTTCGGCCGCGGCTCTCACCGAAGACCTCGGCTTCGACCAGATCGACGTCAATCTCGGCTGCCCGGTGAAGAAAGTCGTCAAGTGCGGCGGTTCCGGCCTGCTGCGCGACCTGCCGCATCTCGAAAAACTTCTCCGCACCGTGCGCGCCGCCGTGCGCATCCCGCTCACGATCAAGATTCGCTCCGGCTGGGACGAGAACAATATCGTCGCCACGGACGTCGCGCGCATGGCCGAGGACATCGGCATCGAGGCGATCGCGGTTCACCCGCGCACGCGCATGCAGGGCTATGCCGGCAGCGCCGATTGGAAAATTATCCGCGCCGTAAAGGAAGCCGTGCGGGTTCCGGTGATCGGCAATGGCGACATTCGCGCGCCGGAGGACGCCGTGCGCATGATCGAGGAAACCGGCTGCGACGCCGTAATGATCGGCCGCGCTGCGGCGTCAAATCCGTGGATCTTCCGCCAGATCGCGGACTACGTTTCAACCGGCTGCTATTCCGAGCCGACCGAGCTCGACCGCTACCACCTGCTCTCCGGATACTTCAAAAGCCTGATTGATGCCGAAATGCCCGACGCCATCGGCAAGATGAAGCAGTTCGCCACGCTCTTCACGCACGGCGTGCGCAATGGCGGCGAGTTGCGTCAATCGGTCCACCACTCGCACACGGCCTCCGAAATCCTCGACCGCGTCGATGCGTTCTTCGCGCGCACCACCGCCGCCTCTTCCGCCGAGTGACCGGAGCACTCGACTCTGTGCCAAAACAACCGCATCGTAGGGGCGGGTTTGAAGCCCGCCCCTACTTCAGGCGATCCGGTGTGGCTGCGGGTATCCAGACTACTCGTCGCGCGTGATGAGAAGCTGCTTGTAGGCCTCGCGCCGCGTCAGTCCGCGTTCGCGCGCCGCTTGCTTCAGCGCCGCTTTGCGGTCGATTCCACGCTCGCGCATGATCTCTTCGACGTGGCGCGCGAGCGGCACCTTGCTTGCCACTGCCGCTTCACCGTCGGCATGGTTTGCATGGCCATCGGGCGGGCCGATGAGCAGCGTGATCTCTCCGCGCGGCGGTTTCTTCCGCGCCGCCGCAACCAAATCCTCGAGGTGCCCGCGCACGAATTCCTCGTACAGCTTCGTCACTTCGCGCGCGATCACCGCCGGGCGGTTGCCCAGAATTTCAAGCGCGTCTTCGAGCGTGTCCAGCAGCCGGTGCGGCGCCTCGTACAGCGCGAGCGTTCTCGGCTCCGCGGCCAGCTCGCGCAGCGCCTTGCGCCGCTCCGTGGGCCGCGACGGCAAAAACCCGGCGAACACGAATTCTTCGATCGGCATACCGGAAGCAGCCAGCGCCGCCACAAACGCCGACGCGCCCGGCACAGGAACCACACGGATTCCGTGCCGCAGGCATAGGCTCACGAGGCGGTAGCCGGGATCGGAGATGGCGGGCGTTCCCGCGTCGCTAACCAGCGCCACCTTCGCGCCCTGCTCGAGCTCGATCACGATCTCTGCGGCGCGCGTGATTTCGTTGTGCTCGTGGTAGCTCACCAGGCGCTTGGGAATGTCGAAGTGCGCGAGAAGCTTCGCCGTTTGCCGAGTATCCTCGCACGCGATCGCGTCCGCTTCCTTGAGGATTCGGAGCGCGCGCAGCGAGATGTCCTCCAGGTTGCCGATCGGCGTCGCGACGACGTAGAGGCAGCCGCCCTCGGGCTCGCTTGGGGCAGTCTTCGCTCTCGTTCTTTTCTTCGCCATCGCGTGACGCGGTCCTCGTTTGCCGGATATTGAGCGTATGCTCGGCGGCTTCCCATTGCAAGACAGAGCAGCGTATTCCCTTTTGCTGGGCTTCCCGAACTGCGCGGCCAAAATTGACAGGGCCGCGTCGGTCGGATACTCTGGTGAATCCGAAATCAAACGCGAAGGAGTATGGAATGGCTCAGGGCACTCCTGTAAAGCACAAGAAGAAGACGAAATCGGTGTTGAAAAACATCCGCCAGACCGAGCGGCGCGCCGGAATCAATCGCATGAACCGCACGCGAGTTCGCACGGCGATTCGCAGGATGCGCACGGCGCTTTCCTCGTCGGATGCCGCCGGAGCGGAAAAGCTCGCCTCGGCGACATTTTCCGAGCTCGACAAGGCGATCCGCAAGCGCACGCTTTCTGAAAATACCGCCAACCGCTACAAGTCCCGCCTGGCGTTGGCGCTGAACGCGCTCAAAACGAAGAAGTAGGTTTCCAAGCCGCGAGGGTTTTTCCGAGAGGCGCTCCGGGGTTCCGGGGCGCCTTTTTGTTTGGCTATTTGGAAGGGCGGGGTTTCAACCCCGCCGTAAGTTGCGCTGAAATGAGTGGGCTTTCGCGGTTTGTGCGTCCCGACGATTCATGTAGGGAAGCCCCTGAAGCCAGGCTGCAACACTCGTCGGGGCGTCCGTGAGACAATTTCTCAAGCAGCGGAAGACGTCAGCCGGGCGATCAGGAATTCCATCATCGCCCGCGGATTCGAATTCGCCGATTTCAACTGGCTGTCGGCCTCGGCCAGCGCTGTGAGGCCTGCGAGCAAATCCTTTTTCGGAATTCGATGCGCCTGCCGGACGGCCGCTTCGGCGGCCTCCGGGCGCATGCCGAGCTGCCGGGCCGCCTGAAATCCACTCGTATGCGCCGGCATGTCACGGGCTTCGATCAGCTTCCGATACATCCACGCCAGCGCTCCGACGATGCCGGCGGGCTGCTCGCCTTCCCGCAATAGATTGTCCAGAAACGCGAACGCAGCGCCCCGTTTTTGGTTCGCCAGCATTTCGGCAAGCTGCCAGACCGTATTCTTGCGCGCGGCCACCACCAAAGCCTCGACATCGGCCGTCGTGATCCGTCCACGGCCCTGCTTACCCTGGACGTACGTCGCCAGCTTTTCGAGCTCGATGCGGATTCGCGCGGGCGCGCCGTTCAGGATGTCCGCCAGAAGCGCCGCCGCCTCGCGATCGATTTCCGCCCCGAGTTCCGTTGCCATCTGTGCGGCGAGCGACGCAGCCGATTCGTTGCCGATGGTCAGCTCGACGACGAGAGCTTTTTCGTTCAGGAGCTTCGCGAACCTCTGGCGTCCGTCGAGCGCGGCGGCTTCGAGAAGCAGCACCGTAAATGGCGCGGGCGATTCGAGGTACTTGCCGAGCGTCTCGACAATCTCTTCACGCGACTTATCGCCGAGTCTTTCGACCGATTCGGCTCCCTCCACCACGATCACCTGCCGCGGCGCCATCATCGGCATCGTCTGCGCGCGCCCGAGGATTTCATCCCAGCCGGTGTCGCGGGCGGAAAGCCGCGCCACGGCCCAGTCCCGCGCGCCCTCCGGAACGCATGTTTCGATGATTTTGTTGCGGCACATTTCGCGCAGATAGGAGTCGGTGCCCTGTAACACGATTGCGGCCACCGGTTTGCCCTGCGCAAGGCGTTCTAGGAGCTTGTCCGGAGTTAGCCCGGCCATCAGAAATTCTCCAGAACATCCGAAACGAGATGCGACGCGAGATCGCGGGACATCCGTTCGAGCGCCGGGTCCTGCTCCTCGAAGAAGCTGTTTACGTCCGACGATATCTGATACTCGTCGCGGAAGACCATGTCGCCGTTCTGATAGACCGGTTTCTGCGTCTTGTTGTCGATTAATTGGACCTTGGTGTGCACGGTGACGAGCATCGTGGTCACCTGCCCGGTGTTCGCCTGAAACAGCACGGGGTTCGTCTCAATCGACAGCACTTCGCCCTTCAGCACGCCATCGGCTGACTCGGTGTCCTGCACGACGCGGTATTTCGTCCGCGTGATGAACTCGCGGATCACGGCCTGCGTGAATCGCTGCTCGATGCGATAGCGCGTCGTGTCGTTTGTAAACGCGGGAACGGCGATCGTTTTCCATTCGGACGGCAGCTTTGCGGCGTGGCCCGCGACGTGATATCCGCAGCCGCCGGCCGCGAGCGCCGCAATCAGGCAGGAGAGCCACAGCGCGCGGCGAATCCCGCGGCGTCTGGCCTCACTCGTTCGATTTGGCAACCAGCTCCTCCGCAATGCGCACCGCGTTGGTGGCGGCAAGCCGCAAATTGTCGGCAGCGCCCCAGAGCCAAACGCCTCCGGTCACATTCGGATCGGACTCGATCCGCGCGAGATGAATCTCGCTCTCGCCCGCCACGCTGACGTTGGTCGGCGCCGCATCATCCGGCGCGGCAACCTTCACGCCGAGATTCGCGAACCCTGCGCCAAGTTCCTCGCGTGACACGGTCGATGGCAGCTCCGCATACGCCGCGAAAGCATACCCGTAAAATACCGGCGCTTGCACCAACTGAATTGCGGGCACGGGAGCGCGGCCGGCGAGATAGCCCGCCAGGTAGCGCGCCACCGCGCTGCGAACTTCCGCCAGGCTGGGCTTCGCGTTCGCACCGTAGCCGGCGAGAAGATTGAACGCCACCTGCGCGTCAAACACCGGCTGGGCGATCTTTTGAAACGATAGCAGGCTGGCCGTCTGGTTCTCGAGTTCTTCGACGCCCTCCTGGCCGCGTTCGGAGACCGGGGGAAACAGCAGGATGGAAATACGCTGGATCTGAAGTTTGTTCAGTCCGGCCGATAGCGTGCATGCGATGATCACTGGCGCGGACGGCGATGAATAGGCCACTCCCCTTGGCGAGCCATCGCCTCCGGCAGCGGGCTGCGGCGGCAGCAGGGAAGCGACTGATGGAATCCATGCGGTTGCGCTCGCAGCCAGGGCGCCCGTCATATCGATCACGGTCCCGCCGGCGCTCTGCGCCGCGCGCCAGTTCCGCTCGGCGTCCGAAGCCGTCCCGGCGAAAAACGCGAAGCGCGCTCCCTCGAAGCTGTCCTCATCGAGTGCGCGGATGAATGTTGGTTCTCCGGCGGCTTCGGTCAGCGTGCCCGCCACCACGCTTTCATCGAGCAGCACGATGTCGCTCGCGGGGAAATGGCGGTCTTCGAGAACGTGCTTCAGCTCTTTGCCGAGAAGCGAAGAGGCGCCGACGATAGCGACGCGATGGAGATTCCCGAGCCCGGAGGGCATGGCTCAGGCGTGACGCGAAGCGAGGCGGTGGCGGGCAAAGCGAACCACTTGCAGCACGATTCCGTGGATCAGATACGCGCTCGCCAGGATCATCAAGGTGGGTCCCGAAAAGAACCACATCGCGCCGAACGACAAGGCGAGCAGCACTACAAAGAGCGAGGGCCACCGCCGCGTCCACTGAATATCTTTGAAGCTGTAGTGGCGGACCGTGCTCGACATCAGCGCGCCCAGGACGATCAGCAGCGCGAGCCATAGCACGGAGAGGCGCGCGTCGGAGACCGGAGTCCGGAAGAAGTGCACCGTCGCCGCGATCATGCCCGCTGCCGCCGGGCAGGGCATTCCGGCGAAAAACCGGCTGCCGCCCTGTGCCATCCCTTGAATATTGAAGCGCGCGAGCCGCCACGCGCAGCAGCCCAAATAGAAGAAACCAATGAGCCAGCCGAGTTGGACCAGGTGCAGCCCTTCCGGTGCACTGGCGGCTGCGAATGTATGGATGCCCCACGCATACGCGAGAAACGCCGGCGCCATCCCGAAGCTCACCACGTCGGCCAGGGAATCGAACTGTTTCCCAAACTCGCTGTTCGTGCCCATGGCGCGCGCCACGCGCCCATCAAGCGAGTCAAAGATGATCGCAATCCCGATCGCCCGAGCAGCGTTGTCCAGATCGGTGACCGAACCCTCCAGAGTGGCAAGGATCGCGTAGTAGCCGCAGAGAAGGTTCGCCACGGTGAAGACGCTGGGAAGGATGTAAACCCCGCGGCGCAGCCGGTGGCTGCGGAAGGGGCGCCGGGGCTCTTCGTGCCCGATTGGATCTATGTGGTTGAATTCCATTTCGCCAGAATGCTTTCCCCGCCCTTTACTTTCTGCCCGCGCTGGACAACCACTTCCGATTCCATCGGGAGCCAGATGTCCACGCGCGAACCGAAACGAATCATTCCCACGCGCTCGCCCAGCGCCACGGTATCGCCTCTATTTTTCCAGCATAGCACGCGGCGCGCAATCGCTCCGGCGATTTGTTTGAAGACCAGCGTGCCCTGTGACGTATGCAGATAGATGACATTCTGTTCATTTTCGCGCGAAGCGGCCGCGCGATACGCGCCATAGAATCGCCCCGGGCGATAGACCACATCGGTAATCTGTCCCGCCACCGGCGCGCGCTGTACGTGGACGTCCCAGATCGATAGGAAGATGCTGACGCGGTGCCCCATCGTCCCGTCGAGCGTCTCGTCCACGATCTCAACCACGTGGCCGTCGGCCGGCGACACGACCACGCCGGGAGCGGACGGAATCGTGCGTTCGGGGTCGCGAAAAAAGTAGAACACGAAGAGGCCAAGGAGGATCAGCACCGCCGCGGGCCACTTCCAGCCCGCGATCAGGCAGGCGGCTCCGGCGCCGAGCGGTGGAATCGCAAACTTGTAGGCTTCCTTTACCATGAGGGTGAAAAAAAGGTCCCGCCTCGTCCGGCCCTGTTTCGCAGATTGCCTTTTCCAGATTCAAGCGGCCGGCGGATGCCGCGGACCGCTTAAAGGCAGATGTATTGTACGACAGAAGTGAGAGGACCGGCCGGCCCTAGTGACTCACCATCTGCTGTTGGCGCGCGAGAATCAGCTCCATGCGGTCCTTCAAACGCAGCTTCAGCTTCTTCAGCGTTGCTTCCTGGATCAGATCCTCTGAACTCATGTAGGAAGACTTGAGAATCTGCTCCAACTGGGATTCACATCGGGAGTGTTCTTCGGCGAGACTGCGGAACTCTGGATCTCTTGCCAACAGGGACTGCCGGATTTCCTGGTTCGTCATCGGCGTGCGTTCCCTCCTGGTTGGTACACGACTTCACATGGCAGTAACAATTACCACAAACTCGTCCCGGAGCCAATAGGCTGTGTGACCGCTGAGTAAGAAGCTCGGCGGTCGATCTGTGGTCTGCAATCGGGCGAGGCTTCGGACTCGTCAAGTCTTAGAATGAATTAATGAGTTCAACCGACAGCAGACGGGCTTTCTGCGCCAGATTCTGCGCGCGCGCCCAGTCGCCGCCCTTGCTCGCATCGAGCGACTGCGAGAGGAAGCTTCGAATCTTCGCGACGAGGTCCTGCTGCGCCGCGCTCAATTGCTTGCCGCTGGTTTCCTGAAGGTTTTTCTCCACAACCGAAACGTCTTCGCCCGTCTTGCGTTCGTAATTGGCTTGGTCGCCCGGCGAAAGCTGCGGGAAAATCTGGGGAGCCGGCGGATGCGGAGGTTCCGATGAGCTTTCCGCAGGCGCGGGTTCGGCGGCCGACCTGCGAGGCGCGGGAATCTTCGCGGGCGGAGCCACCACGGGCGGCGGTGGCGGCGCGACGGCGACCGGGAGCGCGGGAGGAGCTGCTGCGGTTTCCGATGGCGGGGATGCGTCCGTATCGGGCGCGGTAGTTATCGGCCGCGCTTCCGCCGATATCGGTGCCGCTTCCGCCGGAGCCGCGGCATGAACGCTCTTTCGCGCGCATCCCGCCACGCTGAGCGAAAGTCCGCAGGTGAGGAACACGGCTGCAACTCTGGCGTCGATGGGACGGCTGGACATCTACTTTTTCTCGGCCACGAAGGGGCGGTTCAGGTCGCGCACTTTTCCCGCCGGCGCATTCGCAAAACGCGCCAGCGGCAGCTCCACTCGGAAGGTGGTGCCGCGCCCGGCCTCCGACTCGAATTCTATCCGGCCGTTGTGCAATTGCACAAACCGAAATGTGTTGGGCAGCCCGATGCCACTCCCTCCCGGCCTCGTTGTGAAGAAAAGCTGAAAGATTTTCTTCTGATTTTCAGGCGGGATGCCTCTTCCGGAATCCTTCACCGCGATCACCGCAAATTCGCCCGCGCGCCGCAGGCTGAGCGTGATGCTCCCGCCGGAATCGGTGAAGTCGCACGCGTTTAGCAGCAGATTCAGCATCGCCTGGTGAATGAGCTGGCGGTCCACCAGAACCGGGGGAACATCGGAAGGCAAATCGGCGCGCAGCGCAAGACCCGCCTTGGTGATGGACGGCCGCGCCGCGTCGAGCACCTCCTCGAGAAGCACCCGCAGATCCGTTTCCTCCAGATTGAGTTCCACCGGTTTGGTGAAATTGAGGAACGTTTTCACCGCCCGGTCGAGCCGGTCGATTTCGCTGTCGAGCATCTTGACGGCCTGCTGCGGCTCGGGTTCCACCGGCATATTGGCCTTGAGCACTTCGAGCCATAGCCGCATCGAATTGAGAGGATTTTTCACCTCGTGCGCGACTCCGGCCGTCACACGCCCCAGCGCCGCTAGGCGCTCGGACACCTCAAGCTGGTTGCCGATGCGCTCGAGCGATTCCACGTCGCGCAGCGTCATGAGCGTGCCTATTCGCATGCCGTGTTCGCGAATCGCCTGCACGCTCACCCCGATTCGCCGGGGCCCTTTGCTTCCATCGACCGTTACTTCCTTGCCCTCCGCTGATTCGATCTGATCCCCATCCATGGTGAGCACGTTGCGGAGAGGATGCCGTACTGGAAAAATTTCGGTCGCGCGCCGTCCCCGAAGCTCCTCCGAGCGGCCGCCGAGGAATTTCTCCACCGAAGGGCTGACGAGAACCGCACGGCCCTCGCCATTGAAAAGCAGGAGGCCGTCCTCGAGTCCGCTCATCACCTGGTCGAGGTTCTCGCGCAGCGTGCTGAAAATTTCGCGCACATCGCGCAACTGCTTGCCGATGCCCACGATCTTTGTGCTCACAACGCCCAGTTCGTCGCCGCGCTCGACCACCGGCTCGGCGTCGAACTGGCCCGCGGAGATGCGGTCGAGCTGCGCCGAGATGCGTCCGATCGGAGCGAGCGCGATCGTGCTCACCACGAAGGCCAGCAGCGTTGAGAGCAGCACCGATCCGAGCGCCCAGTATCCTGCCGACATGAGTCCCGGTGAAATTTCATCGCGGATCAGCGCCGAGGAGAGTCCCACGCGTATGTCGCCGAAGGGCGCCGTCCCGAGCTGAAAAGGCAGCGTAAATTCATACGTTTGTGGCGGGCCGTACAGCTCGCGCAACTGCTGGAAAAATCCGGCGCGCACCAGCGAGCTGACGGGCGGCCGCCTGGCCACCTTCTTGTCCCGCTGCGATGCATCGCTCGACACGAGCACCGTGCCGTTGGCGTCGCTGATCGTGATCTCGTAAATGGTGGGCGAAATTCCGACGTCTGATTCGATCAGCGAATTGAGCGTGCTGCTGTTGTCGAACGACTTGCGGACGTATTCGCGCATGTCGTCCGCTTCGAACGAAGCGGGCGATTCCCCCCGCTCGGCGGCGTCCTTCAGCGCGCTCCCGCACGCGTCGTACACCTGCCGCGCGACGAATCCGGCGGTGTCGTTTGCCTGCCGCAGCGTCTGCCGCATCAGCCTCCCGAGGTAGAGGCTCGATACCAGCGTGACCACGGCGAGGACCAGCAGCGACGTCGCCAGCGTGAATTTAGTTTTCAGGCTGAGACGCATCTTTTCGCCCCGCCTCGTATTCCTTCAACTTGTTGTGGAGTGTCTTCAAACTGATGCCGAGCAGTTCCGCCGCGCGCGTCTTGTTCTGGCTTGTAGCGCCAAGCGTTTGTAGAATCAGCTCGCGCTCCGCGTCGTCCACGGTCGTGCCGACCGGGAAGCGAATCCCGCCGAGCCCCGCTGTCGCGCCGGCGGCCGCGCGTCCAAAATCCGGCGGCAAATCCTGCCGCCCGATTGTGCCGCGGTCCGTGGCGATCGCGGCGCGCTCGAGCACGTTGCGCAGCTCGCGCACGTTGCCCGGCCAGGGGTACGACCGGAACAGTTCCATGGTATCCGCGCCCACGCCCGCAACCTTCTTGCCGTGTTTTTCCGACATTTCCGCCAGCAGATGATCCACCAGCGCCGGTAGGTCTTCCTTGTGGTCGCGCAATGGCGGCAAGTGAATGTGAAACACGTTCAGCCGGAAATAGAGGTCCTGGCGCAGATGTCCGCTTGCCACCGCCTGCTCGGGATTCTTGTTCGTCGCCGCCAGCACGCGCACGTCCACCTGCGTTTCTACCTTGCTGCCCAGCCGCCGGATCTTGTGGTCTTCCAGCACGCGCAGCAATTTCGCCTGCGTGGGAGGGTGCATTTCGCCGATTTCATCGAGCAGCAGCGTTCCGCCGTGCGCCAGTTCGAAGCAACCGATCCGCCGCTCGGCCGCGCCCGTGAACGCGCCCTTCTCGTGCCCGAAGATCTCGCTTTCCAGCAGCGACTCCGGAATCGCCGAGCAGTTGATCGCGACGAAAGGACGGTCCGCTCGCGGCGAAAGCATGTGGATCGACCGCGCCACCATTTCCTTCCCGGAACCCGTCTCTCCGGTGATGAGCACCGAAGCGGTGGAAGGCGCGGCCATCTCCACCTGCCGCATCACTTCCTGCATCGCGCTCGATGTCCCGACCAGCACGCCGATCTTCCCGGCTTCCCGGAGTTGCCGGGTCAGCGCTGCCACCGCCTGCCGATCCCGCGCTTGTCCGAGGGCGCGGTCAAGCAACGCCTGGAGGACCGGAGGCTTCAGCGGCTTCTCGATGTACCAAAAAGCCCCGGCGTCGATTGCCTGTACCACGCGTTCGTCGCTGCCGCGACCCGTGATGATGATCACCGGAACGCGCTGGACTTCTTCACCCAGATGACGCAGCAGGTCCAGCCCGTTCATTCCGGGAAGCTCGACATCGGCGAGTATCACCTGCGGATGGAATTCAGGGAACTTCGCGAGCGCGTCCTCGCCGCTCGGGACGCCCAACACCTCGCAATTCCACTTGCGCAACAGGGCTTCGTAGCCCTTGCGGGCGTTTTCCTCGTCTTCGACGATGAGGATGCGTCGCAGTGAATGGTTGTCCGTCGCCATACAGGGTTTGAATCTATCAGCAGTCTCGGGGAATTCCAAGGACACGCCGCCGGTGGCGGCGGAGAAGTCGCCGTCAACTGCAGGCGTGCGCAGTGTCTTTCGTGTGCGAGGTGCTACGTGCTCTTCCGCGCCGTCACGTCCGGCCGAAATAGAGCGAACGCTCGAGGATCAGCTCGAGCTTCGTGTTTTTCTCGAGCGTCAACTCCTGGCCGAGGCCGGACGTGACCATGAATGCGGTGACCGCGCCCACTGCTGCTCCAATCGCCGCGTCCTTCTTTTCGCGAGCAGCCACTCCGGCTGCGGCCCCAACCAATGCCCCTGCGGCGGCGGCCTGAAGCGCTTCATCGCGTTTGCTCGTGCTCGCTTCGATTTCGCCCTCGCGGTTGTAGTCCACCCGGATGGAATGGACGCCCGGCACGTCGTCAACCATGGCGACCAGCGGGACCCATCCATCCGGAGTGCGTATGTCGTCGAAGGTCAGCCACATGCGCGCGCGCCCGGTCTTGTGGGCGGCTTCGATCTTGTCGATGTGTCCGCGGATTGCGGCGCCCGGCGGCAGGACCGTTCCATCGGCGCTCGAAACCGGTTCGAGAGTTCTTCCCCGGAAATGATCGCCGGCCTTGCCGTTTTGGGTGCTCATCGCGTCGTCCAACCGGATCAGGAATCTCGTTCCCGGAATGACTTCATTTGGTGCCGCGGACGTTGTCGATCCTGCCGTTGATTGGTCCTGCGCAGATGCCGGCACTGATGCAGCAATCGTGAGGGCCAGCAGAGCTGCCATAGCCGGAAGCATAGTGATGCGTTTCATTCGCTTCTCCTTTTTTCATTTGGCTTGGCGCTTTCTGCTGGATAGAAAGCGGTACAGCGGTTCTCAACTACTCAGATGTAGCCGGGCGCGGCACGGTGGTCTGGACTTATTCCCGGAGCCGCGTCGAGCCCACGGGTTCATTATAGACGCAAATCAGGGCCTCGTCCCATATCGGGATTTATACCGTTCCCGAATCTGCATCCGCCTGAAGACAAGGGTATTACTGGCGTGCGTACTTCTACGAACTTGCGATCCGTTCCGTTTTGGCACTAGAGTCCCTTCCGCAACAATCGCTCGCCGACCGGTAAGAGTCGTGGTTTCAACGGTCCCAACATTCCGAATTGGTATTCGCATTGCATTTTGGAAACGCAGTCAATAACGGGGAGGAAGCGTGCCCACTAGTGGAACCGAGACCGCCCATGCAGCCGAACGGCCGATTGTCGCCACCGTCTTGATCGTGGACGATGAAGATCCCACACGCGACCTTTGCCGCGACGTGGTGATCGATTCCGGCTTGCGCGCCCGAATCGCCTCCACCACCGAGCAAGCCATGGAAATCCTCGAACAGTACCCCGTCGATATCCTAATCACGGATCTGAAGGTCCCCCAGCTCGGCGGGATTGAGCTGTTGAAACGCGTCCGGGAGACCTACCCGCAGACCGCCGTGATGGTGCTGACGCAATACGGAACTATCGATAGCGCGGTCGAAGCCACCCGCATGGGAGCCGCAGACTACGTGACCAAACCGTTCCACGTGTCGGAGCTGCGCGTCAAACTCGACCGCCTCGTTCGTTCGCTGGAAATCGACCAGGAAAACCGGATCCTCCGCGAACAACTCCGCACGCGCCCTGGCTTCGGCAGCTTGATCGGTGTTTCCCCGGCGATGCAGCGAGTGTATCGCCTCATCGAGAAGGTCAGCCAGCATAACTATCCCGTCTTGATCCTCGGCGAAAGCGGCACAGGCAAGGAGCTTGTCGCCCGCTCCATTCATTTTTCGGGCCCGCGCCGGAACGAACCATTTGTTCCGGTGGATTGCTCCGCGCTGGTGCCGACGCTGATCGAGTCCGAGCTCTTCGGCTACGTGAAGGGCGCCTTCACCGGAGCCGTACAGGCGAAAACCGGCCTGATGCAATCCGCGGGCAACGGCACCCTCTTCCTGGACGAAATCGGGGACCTTCCGGTGGACCTCCAGGCCAAGCTCTTGCGCGCCTTGCAGGAGAAGGAAGTGAAGCCTGTTGGCTCGACCGACCGCATCGTCATTTCCACGCGCGTCATCGCGGCAACGAACCGCGATCTCGACGCCGCCGTCCGCCAGGGACAGTTTCGCCAGGACCTTTTCTTCCGGCTCAATGTGGTGCAGATCAAGCTTCCGCCGCTCCGGGAACGCAAGAGCGACATTCCGATCCTGGTGAACACCTTCCTGGAAAAATTCTGTGATCCCAAGGGGAGTATGCGCACGATCTCCCAGGACGCCATGGGACGCCTGATCGCCTACGACTGGCCGGGCAACGTCCGCGAACTCGAAAACGCCATTGAACGCGCCGTCGCGCTCGGTTCCGGTCCCATCCTCCACGTCGGCGATCTTCCCTCCAACCTCCAGTACGGCGCCGGGGAACGGATGCCGCAGAACGACGAGCTATTGCCCCTCGATGAACTCGAGCGCCGCGCTATTCTCCGCGCGTTGCACGAGGCGGGCGGCGACAAGCTCTCCGCCGCGCGCCTTCTGGGCATTGGCAAAACCACGCTGTATCGGAAGCTCAAGCAGTACGAGGCCGCGTCACACGCCGGCCCCATCTGATCGGCGAGTGCTTCGGCGCCCGCACCTCGGTCCTCGCTTTGCCCCCAATTCCTGATCGCACGAATTCCTAGACAGGGAAGCCTGCGCCGCGATTCGTGTCGAAGTGGGAAGCGCGCCGCTCGCTCGCCGTTGCAGGCGTTGCCCAATGCATTGAAAACCCGCGACTTGAACAGGCCGGGCCACTTGGTCAGCGTTATGCAGTAAGCCGGATGTGCGCGATCGTGGGAGCGCTACAAATCGGATTCGCTTCTCGGGAGCCCCCCGGCGCTTCGTCGAGTACCTGGCCGCCGTCGCACTTGCCGTCGCATTCGGTTACTGGATCGTGTACGCGCGTTGGTGACGAATTGATGAAACAAGTCGAGGAGATTGCGCTTCCAGCCATGGCCGATCCGGTCGATCCGTCCCGGCAACCCATCGCACGGCCGCCGGCCGTGCCGTCCGTTTCCATCCCAACCGACGCCGCGTTCAATGCCGTCTTCGATTCGAGTGCCGAGGCCCTCGTGCTCGTGGACACCTCCGGCGCGATCCAGCGCGCCAACCCGCGGGCGCGGGACCTGCTGCGCCTCAAGGACGCAACGGTTCGCCGCACCATTCTCGGAGAGCTCCTGCCGGGAGCGTCGCCGGAGCAACTCTCGCAGCTCTGGCTGCAAGGTTTGCCGCCGGTCGCGCAATCACTCGATACCTCGCTCGCGAGCGGCTTTCCGATCCGGGTCACCTTGCGGACGATCGTCCCCGGCGCGCAGCATCTGTTGCTCTGCCTCGAAGAAGGCTCGGTCGTGCAGCGCGCCGAGGCCAAATGGCGCCAGCTCGAGGCGGAGCTCCGCAGCGTGCTCGACTCCGTGCCGGCGGGCGTCGTTCTCGTCGACGTTGCAGGCCGCGTGAGATTTTCGAGCGCCCGTTTCGGGGCGCTATTCGGGCTCGAAGCCCGCGAGTTCGCAAAGACCGGCTATTTCGAGGATCTCGCGCAGCTCGTCGCGGAACGCTTTCGCAATCCCGATTCCTTCACGGCTCCCTGGAAAGCCTTTTCCCAGGGGCACGGTGAGCCCGGTCATGACGAAATGGAAATCATGCGGCCGGCGCGGCGCGTTCTCGAGCGTTTCTCGCGCCCGGTCCTCGACCCGCAGGGCCGCGCGGTCGGCTGGCTGGAACTTTACTCGGACGTGACCGGCGAGCGGCAGATCCAGTCGAAGATGCTGCAAACGGAAAAAATGGCCGCCCTCGGTCAGCTCGTTTCCGGCATCGCGCACGAGCTGAACAACCCGCTGACCACGATCATGGGTTACGCCCAGCTCCTGCTCGGCCGCGAACTTGCCCCCACCCAGCTCTCCGAGGCCGGCAAAGTCTATCAAGAGGCCGAGCGCGCCCGGCGCATCGTGAAAAACCTGCTCTACTTCGCGCGCGAGAACAAACCCGAGCGCACACGGGTCGATATCAACGAAATCGTCGAGCGCACTCTCGCCCTGCGCAGCTACGAGCTCAAGGTCGAAAACATCTCGGTCGAGTGCGATCTCGCCCCGGACCTCCCGCTGACGATGGCCGACCCCTATCAGCTACAGCAGGTCGTCCTGAATCTCCTCGTCAACGCCGAGCAAGCGCTGCTCGAAGAGCGCGGCCAGGGCCACGTCCGCATCCACACGTGTCATCTGCTCCACGGCGCTCCCTACGGCCCGCGCGACCGCATCCTGCTCGAGGTTTCCGACGACGGCCCCGGCATTCCTCGCGAGATCGCCTCGCGCATTTTCGACCCGTTCTTCACCACTAAGCCCTCGGGCGCGGGGACGGGCCTCGGCCTTTCCATCGTGTACGGAATCGTCCAGCAGCACAGCGGCGAAGTAACCTTCGCGACCCAGCCCGGCTCCGGCGCGAAATTCTCGGTCGAGCTCCCGGTTGTCGCTGTTCCTGCTCAGGAACGCCCCCCCTCTTTCCGGGCCGGCACGGCGGAGCCCGCCGGCTCGTCCTCAGCCGTTCCCGTGGGCCGCATCCTCGTGGTGGAGGACGAGCCCACGGTCGCGCAACTCATCGTCGACGTGCTGCGCGAAGAGGGCCACCATGCCGAAGCCGTTCTCGACAGCCAGGAAGGGCTGACGCGTCTTTCTCGCGGCCACTACGATCTCGTGGTCTGCGATCTGCGCATGCCGCGTCTCGACGGCCCGGCCTTCTACGACGCGCTCGTCCGCGCGTGCAGCCCCATGCAGCACCACATCATTTTCATCACCGGCGATACGCTTGCGCCCCGCACGTTGGAGTTCCTAGAGCCGCACGGCCTTCCGTACCTCGCGAAGCCGTTTCTCGTCGAGGAACTGTACTCGTCCACATGATTAGTGACACTCGGCTTTCTTTTGTTGAGATTTCCAGCGATGGAGGAATTCGAGCGGAGTGAGATAGCGGAGCGCCTGGTGAGGACGCACGGTGTTGTAGATATGTTCCCAGCGGCGA
>DATNIN010000061.1:0-63952 GCA_035604415.1 Candidatus Acidiferrales bacterium | reverse complement strand
CGATCCGCCGTTAAAGTAGATGCAGGTCGCGCTTGCGGCCTTTTTTGTTGTCTCCCATCGGCTGGGAGGTCGTACAATTGGCAGTACATCAGATTCTGGATCTGATTATCCTGGTTCGAGTCCAGGCCTCCCAGCCAATCTAACAAAACCTCTTCCCTCAATCGGCTCATTCCCACCCGGTCTTCGAGTTATACGGCATCGTGAATCCCATTGCTTCGATCTCGTGGATCTTGCCGCCTCGAACCTTGTAAATATGCGCTGCCGGAAGATCGAACGGCTTGAAATTCATGTCCACGTGATCGACGCCGGGCACGCCCACGATCGTCAGCGATTTCTCTTCCATCGGATGCCGGAATTGCGAGAGTCCAAATACGAGGCCCGTTTCCGGATCCGCGATTTCCACGCGCCTCGGCTCGATCCTCTTGATATAGCTCATCACTCGAGTATCCAATTGCGCCGCGCAGCCCATGGCGCCCATCGTTCCCCGGCCCGGGGTGGCCGGCGGGGGATTGCCGGTCGTCTGCATTCCATTCTCCCGGCGGACGCAATCGTCGGCAAACGGCGCAGCCTTTCCATCGCTGTTCACAAGGGCGTCGTAGTAAGAAAGCCCGATTTTCAGCATCTGTTCTCGGGGAACGCGTTCCGCAGGCGGAACCGTGGCCAGCAGGCCGGGCCGCGGCGTCTGGAGATTTGCGAGATTTCTGTCGCTGAGGTTTCGCGCCAGCAGATGCTCGGCTTCCGTGATCTTTCCGTTCTCGATCTTCAGCCGCAGCGCTAATTCCACGGGCTTATCGCTCTCCTTCATGATACCGAGGAAACCAACCTCTTCCGAGACCGGGTCGGGCACGTAAATCTTGAAAGTTGTCGGCACCGCGGACGCAGTCTTCCAAAGCCCGTCTCCCGGCTTCATCGGCACCGTATTTTCCACGAACTTCACATCCGGCGAAAACTTCACTTGTGAGGGATCATGGGCCACAACTGCGGCCAGATACGTATCGACCGTGCTGATAAGACAGGCACGATCGCATTGCGCGGGCGCAGCTGGCCGTGGCTGTGCACCGGCCAGCACGCCTACCGAGACGAGTAAGATCGCAATCACTCTACGTAAGGTTTTCAACGTTGTTTACCCCCCTGGGATTTCTGCATATCCGCGCCGTGACTCCGCCCGGCGGCCCGAAGAAAATAGCACAGGACAACTGTCGATTCCACAGCCGGGGCCGAATCCTCAACAGGTTGCAGCGGTTTTTACCCGGCTTCCTGCCCGTAGGAATTCCAATCGAGGCCTCCCAGCCAATCTCCTGATGAAAAACTTGCCCTCGCCTCTCCGCGCAGCAGCGGAGTATGATATCGCCCGCTAGCGCCGCGCAGTGCGCCCCGCTCGAAAAAGTTTCCGCCGGAGGGCAGCCATGAAGAAAATCTTGATCGTACTCGGAATCATCGTCGCAATTTTGCTCGTCATCGTGATTGCGCTGCCATTTCTCATTGACGTCAACCGCTTCAAGCCGACCCTGGAGACGGATCTTGCGAGCGCGCTCGGCCGCAAGGTCGAGATCGGCAATATCGAGCTCTCGATTCTTTCCGGCGGCGTTAAGGTGGACAACGTCGTGATCGCGGACGACCCTGCCTTCAGCCGCTCGCCCTTCTTGCAGGCGAAGCAGCTGACAGCCGGCGTCGCTCTGATGCCTCTGATCTTTTCGAAGAAGCTCGAGGTGAGCTCCTTCACGATAACCGAGCCTCAGGTCTCCCTCCTGCACTCACCTTCCGGGACGTGGAACTATTCGACCCTGGGCGGCGGTGCGGCCGCCTCGTCGAGCAGCAGCTCTTCCAGCGCGGCGGATATCTCCGTCGCGAAACTGACGATTTCGAACGGGACGATTGTCGTCGGCAGAGCCGGGCCGGGCGGGAAGACACAGACGTATCAGAGCGTCAACCTCGAAGTGTCCGACCTCTCTTACACGTCGCAGTTTCCCTTCAAGCTCACGGCCAAGACGCCGGGCGGCGGAACTCTGACCGTGGAAGGGAAGGCCGGTCCGATCGACGCCACGGATACCTCACTTACACCGCTCGACGCCAAAATCGATGTCAAAAATCTCGATCTCGGTTTGACTGGATTTGTCGAATCCTCGTCGGGTCTCGCCGGCGTGATCGATTTCAACGGGGATGTTTCCTCCAACGGTCACGAGGCGAATTCGAAGGGCACCCTCGAAGCGGATAAAATCAAAGTCGTTGCAGGCGGTTCGCCTTCCACCGTGCCGGTGAACGTTGATTACGACACCGTCTTCGATCTGAAGCGCCAGGCGGGCAGCCTGAAGCAGGGCGACGTCCACATCGGCAAGGCCCTCGCGCATCTGACCGGGACCTACGACACGGCCGGCACTACGGCCTCCGTCCAGATGAAATTGAACGGCCAGGCAATGCCGGTCGCTGATCTCGAAGGCATTCTGCCCGCGGCGGGAGTCACGCTTCCTTCCGGCGCGTCGCTTAAGAGCGGAACGCTTGACTTGAATCTCGCGATCAGCGGTCCGGTGGACAAGCTTGTGATCGCGGGACCGGTGAATCTTTCGAACGGCACGCTCGCGGGCTTCAATTTGAAGCAGAAGCTCGGCGCGCTCGGGTCGTTCGCGGGACTTGGCGGCGGAGGCGGTGGCTCGGACACCGTGATTCAAACGCTCAGCACGAATCTGCACGTCGATCCCAGCGGAACGCAAGCCAACGACTTGAACGTGGTCGTGCCGTCGATTGGAACGGTCACAGGCAACGCAAACGTCAGCCCGACAAATCAACTGAACTGCAAGATGTCGGCCAAGCTCACGGGAGGCGGCGCTGTCAGCTCGTTGACTTCGGGGCTCTCATCCTTTACCGGCGGAGGGAAGTCTCAATCGGGCGGCGCCATCCCGTTTACGATTACCGGCACGACTTCGAATCCGGTCTTCCTGCCCGACGTGAAGGGGATGGCGGGAAGCATGCTCAAAGGCGGCACGGGCACTTCCGGAAGCGCTGCCAGCGCGGCTACCAGCGTTTTGGGCGGCCTCTTCGGCAACAAGAAGAAGCAGTAGCTGCCTTATCTCGCGTACCTCAGTGCTTTGAGGCCAAGCGTGTCACTGAACTGTGATCGTCACGGACGTCTGATTGGCCGGCGCGGTTGACGCATAGTTCGTGTCTCCTGGGTAGTTGGCCGTGATGATAATCTTGGTGCTGGAAGGAAAGGTTGTTGTCAGTGTCGTGTGCACGATAACGGACGCCGCAGTGGTCAGACTGCCGTTCGTTGACGAATCCAGTGTCACGGCCCCGATCTGAACGGTGCCGCCACCTCCTCCACCGCCGCCGCTTCCTCCGCCGCATCCAAGAAGCACGGTCGCGAGCAACGCAAGAAGCGCAGGCCCGGAATAAGCGTACGCGCCTCGCGTTCTTGGGCGGGTCATCGCCACATACGCCAGGAACAGGATGATGCCGCTGGCGACCAGCCATAAAGGAGAACTTGGACTACCCGGTGCCCTCGTGACAGGCACTGTCGCGATCACGACTCCACTGTTGAGAAACTGGACCGATGTTGGCGCCGATGGTGCAAGGCCCGCGCTTTGCGTTTCCACGGTAGCGGTCAGAGTCACCATGCCGCCCGAGGCAACCGTCGTGGAGCTGGGTAAGATCGAAGTGAAAGTTGGGGCCTTGGTCACCGTGACTGTTACCGCTCCGCCGACTGCGGGCGTGCTGCCGCTGTTGAAGCTGGGATCGTTCGTGCCGTTATAGCTGGCGTTGACAGTGTTCGTGCCAACGGCGAAGCAGCCGGCTGGCGTCGCGCAGGATGTAAGCAGAGCTTCTCCCTCGCTATTCAGAGCTATCGCCCCGCCTAGATTTACACCCGCCATCGAGTCGGTAAACGTGAGGGTTCCCGTGGCAATGCCGTCTCCAGAATTAGTGAGCTGATTGCCCGCGGAAGCGCCTGATACCAGGCCTTCGACTCCGACCGGAGTGCCATACGGAATCGAAATCGATGTGGAGGGTGACTCACCATTTGTGAGCGGCGGCTGAAATGTGAAGAGAGTGATGAAGCTGTTCTCCTTCGCCACGTTCACCGAAATCGGACTAGACGTGCTCCCCGCAAAGGTCCCGTCGCCGGGATAGGTCGCTTTCAAGTTGTAGGTTCCGCCCGGAAGAAAATTGATCGGTCCGGTGCCCGCCGAGTCGCTCGAGCCGCTACTGCCCAGCGAGCCGTTGAAGCCGTTAAGTCCGAGGATTAGTCCTCCGATCGTAGAAGTTCCCGGCACACCGGTAACGGTCTGGTCCGTGATCAGTGCAACGTTGCCGGTCGGGCCCGCACCGCCGTTCGCCTTCTGCACAGCCACATTTACGGTAACGTTTTGACCATGGATGATGTTAATGGGCGACGGGGACGTAGATGTGATTGCAGTTTGAGAACCCTTAAAGGCCGCAGCTGCGGTGCTCCAGGCCTTGACCAGGTTATTGGCGTCCACCGAACCCAGCCCGGTTGCGAGGTCGTAACCAGTCACGGCGTTGAATCCAGCCTGACCGGGAACGCTATTATTCCCCGCTACAACGTCATTGAAGACGCACGCAGTTCCCACGGCGGGGTTCGTCCGAGTACTGGAGTTGCAGGAACCGAAGTTTTCAGCCGCCGCCAGCGAGTACAGAACGTAGTTCGCTAGTCCTTGCGGGCCTCCCATCTTTTGATCCACGATGGCCATGATGCCGGCAAAAGCAGGAGAGCTGAATGAGGTTCCCGCGTTTACAAAGAAACTTGGGCTATTGGTCGGCTCGCAGCTTGCTTGGAAACACTCGATGTGGCCGTCGTGCTCTGCGGCCGAGAGAGAAACGTCCGGTAACGCACGAGTAGTAAAACCTGCTCCCGTCAGCCCTGTGATACTTAACATTTGCCATGGCGGCACCGCATATATGCTGCTCAGTCCCCCGCTCCCTGCCCCGAGGCCGTCGTCTCCATTGATACACACCGTGCAGCTCTCGTTCCACACCATTTCAGGGATGTAGCCAATTGCCGATTCGAGATTAACTCCGTCGGCAGCGTTCCAGAAGGTCGAGGCAGGCGCAACAGCTTCGTTGAATTCAGTGCCGCCTACCGCCGTGTCGTACCACGTCGAGGCAAAACCGTTGACTGCCGGGCCGTTGATCGCGCCGGGTGGTGGTACGGGCTGGTTGGGATCGCAACCGGCTGCGCCGGTATCACCCGCGGCGACGAAAACACTCATGCCTTGTGCGGCGGCCTGCTGCCATAGAGCGTTATAAAACGAGTTATCGTTCCCCTGGGCCGTGCCGCCCAAGCCCGCTTCGCACGCATTAAAACTTACGTTTATCACTTGAGCCAGATTCTGGTCGACGATAAATAGTCCCGAAAGATCCACACCGCTTGAAATAAGAGTGTCCGCACTAATCACCACGTCGATGGTCGCGTCTGGCGCCACGGCTCCAGACCATTCTGTGTCGATGGTTGCCTCTTCATCGGGCCCCGACACGTCTCCTGGATCTTCTCCATTCACGATCACGTTTGGATTGGACGTAGTGGTTGCCGGCAATCCGAAAACCGTCCGGAAGTCCGCGACATCCTGAACGTTAAAGTCGCTGACAGCGACGACTGCGATTGTCACTCCGCTGCCGTTCAGCGGAGTAGCAGCGGTGTACAGAGGGTTCAGATCGTAGATTGCCGCGAAGTCAGCCGGTGCCAGGGCGTGAATCAAAGTGCCGACTTGATTCTTGAGGTTCGCATCTGGGCTTACAACCTCGTACATCCGGTTACCGGCGCGACGTACTTTCGGGCCATGAATCAGACTTGGCTTTGGAAAGAAATTGTTCAGGGAAGCCACGCCCCTCACCACGGGGGCCAGAGCCGCCGGGATGGAAATGTCAGAAGCGTTTGCTACGTGCGCTTCGCCGTTCACCTGGTAATGCCGCATCCTCGTCCGGAAAGCAGTTTCCACCTGCGCGGAAGTGCCCGAGAACTGGATGAATCGCCCGCTGCGTGCGACCCTGTCCACGCTGAAACCCTGCTGTTGCAGCCATGCCGTGACCGTTTGAATGTCCTGAGGCGCGGGGCCGAATCGCTGACCGAACTCATCAGGCGTCAGCCAGTGATGGTAGTCCGGGGAGCCCTGGGTCTGCTGGCTGTCGAGAAAAGTGCGCAGTTGCTGGTCTTGTTCGGGTGACGCACCCAGCATGAGGATCATGCGGTTCATCGGTGTGGCACCGTCCAAGGCGCCTGTATCGAAAGCGGGCCGCGCCAGTGGATGCGTCGAGTGCGCAATCGTAAATCGAGACGAGTTGTCGATGGCCGCGGTGATGCGCGGCTGGACGTTGCTCGTCTGTGCGGAAGCGCGCACGGCGACGAGCGAAAAAAGAGCAAAGGCCAGCAACACTTTATTGGTATTTAGGTGTGAGGTTCGCATAGTTGGATATCTCAGATGCTAGCAGCCTCTCCTCGGGATGGCCGCGTATGACAAGGAAGTTATGATTAAGGGTAACTGGTACTGGCGACAACCGGCCCGGAAGCGCGCGGGCGCTCCAACGCCCCTAATAACAGTAAGTCCCGCGGCACGCGCCAAGCTCACGCCTGCTATTCCCGCGAGACGCGGAGGTGGTTCCAAAATGATAAGCCTGCGCCGGCTGGAGTGTGAGCAGGAGTTGTGTCGAAGGCCCGCGCTCGGCTGGGCCTGTGCCAAATGTTCCCAAGGTCCGCATATCACGCGCTTGATCCTCGATTTTTCGCAGCGGCTCAGAGCATCTGGCGGAGGACATATTGTAAAATGCCGCCGTGCTGATAGTAGGCGACCTCGAAGGGCGTATCAACTCGCGCGATGGCGGTGAAGTGTTTCGCCTTGCCGCTCAGGTCGCGGGCAGTCACTTTGATCTTCTTGCGCGGCTCGAAATTCTTGGCGAGGCCTTCAAAATCGAAGATTTCAAGCCCCGTCAGGCCGAGCGTCTTCGGGCTTTCGCCCGGCAGAAACTCGAGCGGCAGCACGCCCATGCCGACCAGGTTGCTGCGATGGATGCGCTCGAAGCTCTCCGCCAGCACCACGCGAACGCCGAGCAGGATCGTGCCTTTCGCCGCCCAGTCGCGCGACGAGCCTGAGCCGTACTCTTTCCCCGCCAGCACGACGAGCGGCACGCCCTCCTCGCGATATTTCATAGCCGCGTCGTAGATCGACATTTTCTCGCCGCTCGGCTGATGGATGGTCCAGCCGCCCTCGGTGCCGGGCGCGAGCTGGTTGCGCAGGCGAATGTTTGCGAACGTGCCGCGCATCATCACTTCGTGATTGCCGCGCCGCGCGCCGTAGGAATTGAAATCCTTCGGCTGGACGCCGCGCGCGATCAGGTATTTTCCGGCGGGCCCATCGGGCTGGATCGATCCGGCGGGCGAGATGTGGTCGGTGGTGATGCTATCGCCGAGCACGGCGAGCGCTCGGAGGCCGCGCAAGTCCGAAATCGCGCCCGGCTTCACCTTCATGCCTTCGAAGTACGGCGGATTCTTGATGTAGGTGGACTTTTCGTCCCAGGCGTAGAGATCGCCTTCCGGGATCGGCAGCGCGCGCCAGTTCTCGTCCCCGGCAAAAACATCGGCATATTCCTTGGCGAACATTTCCTTTGTGACGGCGCTGCGAACCGTCGATTCCACCTCCTGCGGCGTCGGCCAGATTTCGCGCAGATAAACGGGTTTCCCTGACTTGTCGTTGCCGATCGGCTCGTTGACGATATCGAAATCCATGCGCCCCGCGAGCGCATAAGCCACCACGAGCGGCGGCGACGCAAGGTAGTTCGCGCGGCAGAGCGGGTTGATGCGGCCCTCGAAATTGCGATTGCCGCTGAGCACGGAAACGGCGACCAGACTGTTGTCCTTGATCGCTCTGCTGATCGGCTCGGAGAGCGGGCCGCTATTACCGATGCACGTCGTGCACCCATAGCCGACGAGATTGAAGCGCAGGGCGTTGAGTGCGGGCCACAGGCCGGCCTTTTCGATGTAGTCGGTGACGACTTTCGAGCCGGGCGCGAAACTGGTCTTCACCCAGGGCTTCGAAGTAAGCCCTCGCTCGACCGCTTTTTTCGCGAGCAGGCCCGCGCCGAGCATGAGCGAGGGATTCGAAGTGTTCGTGCAGCTTGTGATCGCGGCGATTACCACGGAGCCGTCGGAGAGCTCGAACTTGTCGCCGTTGTTCTGCACGCTCACGTGCTTGGGCGCTTCGGTGAGCGATTTCTCGAACGCGGCCTTGGCCTGCGTGAGCGGGACGCTGTCCTGCGGGCGTTTCGGTCCGGCCATCGTGGGGACGACGGTCGCGAGATCGAGCTCGATCCGGTCGGAGAAAACCGGATCGGGCGTCTCGTCCGTGCGGAAGAGCCCTTGTTCTTTTGCGTAGGCCTCGACGAGCTTGACCTGATCTTCGCCGCGAGCGGTGAAGCGTAAATACGCGAGCGTCTCCGAATCGACGGGGAAAAATCCCATCGTCGCGCCATATTCGGGCGCCATATTGGCGATCGTGGCGCGGTCGGGGAGCGTGAGGCTCGAAAGTCCCGTGCCGTAGAATTCGACGAATTTCCCGACGACGCCCTTCTTGCGCAGCATCTGCGTGACGGTCAGGACAAGATCCGTGGCGGTGGCGCCCTCGGGCAGCCGGCCGTGGAGCTTGAAGCCGACGACTGCCGGAATCAGCATCGAGAGCGGCTGGCCGAGCATGGCGGCCTCCGCTTCGATGCCGCCGACGCCCCAGCCGAAAACGCCGAGTCCGTTGACCATCGTCGTGTGCGAGTCGGTGCCGACGAGTGAATCGGGGAACGCGACCCACGCGCCATCCTGCTTTTCGCGAAACACGACGCGCGCCAGATATTCGAGATTCACCTGGTGGCAGATGCCCGTATCCGGCGGGACGACCTTGAAATTCTGAAAACCCTTCTGTCCCCAGCGGAGGAAAGCGTAGCGCTCGATATTGCGCTGCATTTCCAGATCGGCATTGAAGGCGAACGAATCGGCGCCGCCGAATTTATCGACCTGCACGGAGTGATCGATCACGAGCTCGGCCGGGAGCAGGGGATTGATCTTCGTCGGGTCGCCGCCAAGCTGCTTGATGGCGTCGCGCATCGCGGCGAGATCGACAACGGCTGGCACGCCCGTAAAATCCTGGAGCAGCACGCGCGCGGGCATGAAGGAAACTTCTTTTTCCGTCGCGCCCGAGGCGCTCGACGGGTCCCAGCCCGCCAGCGCGTGGATGTCGCCGGCATGGACGAAGCGATCGTCTTCGTGGCGCAGCAGATTTTCGAGCAGCACCTTCAGCGAAAAAGGCAGGCGCGGCACGTTGCCGACTTTCGCGGAGGCCAACTTATCCAGGCGATAGATATCGAATGAATCGGAGCCGACGCGCAGTGTCGCGCGGGTCGAGAATGAGTTTTTCGAACGGGAGCTCATACGAGTGCGGTTTCTCCTTTGGTCGAGCCAGCCATTTTAGCGCACTCGATGTGCGGCGAGTCTCCGTTTTTCAGGATTCTGCGATTCCATGCGGATGCAAAAGCCCCGACGGTGTATCGGTTAGAAAAATCCTCGGCCTGCATTTTCAGTGGGTTAGATGCGATTCTAATCGCCAGTGTACCGATTAAGAAAATCATAGGTGGCCGCAAATCTGCGTAGGGTAGGGGAGCCGCGCCATCCCTAACTGCGCGCCCTTTGCGCCGGCTACCGTCCGCTCCGCGTTTGATCGAAGTATTCTTCACGATATCCATGTTAGGCGCGGGGGAGTCGTTGTCAAGTATGTGAGCCGGTGGACTTTTTGTGGCTGGCTTCACAGAGAATCGAGCGGAGTGAATAGCGGCGATTGCAGCGCACCGCCATTTGCCGAGAGCGTACCTTCGGCGAGTGCGCATCAAGAAAGAGGAAAGCCCCACCCTGACGAAGCGAGGGTGGGGCACCGGTAAAACCATCCCCTGGCTGGGGCTCTGCTGCCCGCCCGTCGCAAGCGTTGTTTGGAGCGACGCTACTTCGTGATGACGCCGCAGGCGATGCGATCGCCGGAGTTCCCGGACGGATCGGACATCAGGTCGTCTGCCTTCGCGTGGATCACGAGCGAGGTGCCGCCGTCATGGAATAGCGAATTCGCGCCGTCGCCGAGTGTGACGCTCGTGTCGACGAACGTGGCGCTGCCCTTGCCGTTGGCTCCCACCGTCAGGTTCGGCAGATCGCCGGCGTGCGGATGAGGATCCATAGCGTTGTTGACGCCGTGATGAGCGCCCGTCGGATTGAAGTGCCCGCCGGCCGTCGTGAAAGCGGGCCCTTCGCATTTGCCGACCGTGTGGATATGGATTCCGTGCGCGCCCGCAGCCAACCCGGAGACGCTGACCTTGATCTGCACGCCGCCGCTGACAGTCTTGAGCTTGGCGGTGCCGATCTTCGTTCCTTGGGCGTTGACGATATCGGCGTGCGCGGATTTCGGCGCAGTGTCACTCAGCGCGACCGCGGCGGAAAAGCAAAGAAGCGCGGGAATTACCAGCAAATTTCGAATGTGCATTAGTGTGTCCTCCCTCAAGGACGTTGGGGCCTGTCTCGACCGGCGGATTCTATCACAGGGGCGCGGGGAAGGAGATTTCAACGACAATCGCCGCGGCTGCGTGAGCGGAGGAGCGCTCCTCACGGTGGGCTAGACTACTTGCTGCAACAGACCCTGCGCATAGGAAGGCGCTGCGCGCCGTCCTGTTTTCGGCGGGGTTGAAACCCCGCCCTTCCACGCGATTGATAGAGAGTCTTAGTGCTTGGGGGCGACGTAGCCTTCGGGGAGCTTGGCGCCGCCACCGAAGAAAAACTCCTCCATCTGCTCTTCCATGATCTTCTGCGCTTTGGGATCGAGCGGATTGAGATGGAATTCGTTCAACAGCATCTTGGAGTGGTTAACCCACATCGCCCAGGCTTCTTTGGAGACGCTGTCGTAGACGCGCTTGCCGATCTCGCCCTTCCATGGCGGGCGGTCCAGCCCGGGAAGCTCGCGGCCGAGTTTCACGCACTTCACCATGCGAACCTTTTGCCCGTCATCGGCCATTTTGTGTACGCCTCCCGTGGAATCCGTCCATCATCTTAAGCGCGGACGCATGAGGGCTGCAAGTGTAGGCCGCGAGCCCCGGCCCGTTGCTTGGCTGCAAGCCGCGGCGTTTTTATGGTGGCAGTTGCTGCCAATGGCACCGGTTTTCGTAGGGGCGTAGCACGGCTATGCCCGGCGCAGATACTTGGCGATGCCCAGGCCATTTTCTGCCGCTTCGATGCGTCACACCATACGCGCACGCGCAGCAGCAAACGTGGACGCCGGTAGCTAACGCTTCACCGGGCGTCCGCCACGGCGGACTGCGCCCCTAGATCCTTCGAAATCGTCTGCCTTCGGCCTGAATGTCGCGTCGCAGTTGGTGTTCGTCTGGGTGGTCACCCGCCAAAGCGCGATGGGTGCCGGATCTAGCGGGGGCCGTTCTTCTTGACGATCAGTTCAGGAGGGCGCTTGCGAGGAGTGCGTTTTCCTTTGCCGGGGAAGCGCGCCAGGATTTCGCCGTCCCAGAGACGAATCGTCCGCCATTGAAAGAGCCAGCGGCCGTCGGCCTTCACAAGTTGATCGTCGTAATAGCCCGTGAAGCGAATCGGATAGGGCGGCTCGCCCTGGCACTCTGTGACGAAGACGAACGACCGCACGGCGCTGCGCTCGGAATTGCCTTCGACGAGCACCTGGCTGGTGTGGTGCTGGCGGCCGGGAAAATTGGGGACATTACGATAGTGCTCCGCGAATCGCCGGATATCTTCATGGCCCTCCCAGCGATCCGGCTCCTCGAAGACCTGCTCCACGACCACCGCAGTGGGCGTGAAGCAAGTGACGAGCGCCTCTACATTGCCGGTATCGAGCGCCCAGGCGTACCTCGTCAGCAGGTCGTTGATGGCAATTCGGTCCGCGATAGTGAGAGGTCCGGCGTGTGACATGTAGGCTTTCCCCAAGGGACGATACTCGTTCAGCGTCGAATCAATACCCGACGGTGAAGCGCTCCCGATGATGACGCGGATGCTCGATCTCATCGACCATCGCCACGGCGTAATCCTGAAGGGAAATCCGGCTCCCACCCTTTTCGTCGTAGAGCACGTGATCTTTGCCCAGGCGGAACTTGCCCGTCCTCTGGCCCGGCACGATCATCACGGAAGGCGCAAGGAACACCCAATCGAGGCCCGGCTCGTGCTTCAGCAGGTAGTAAAGCTCGCGCGTGCCCCGGATCCCGGGCTTGAACGCTTCGAAAGCGGCGGGGAACTCGGGAGAGTCGATTAATTCAATGTTCGCGGGCGTCTTCAGGCTGGCGGCGCCTCCGACCGCGAGGAAGCGCTTGACGCCGGATTTCTTCACGGCGGCGATGATGGCCTTATGCCCGCGAACGTGCCTGAAGAAGACCTCGGGGCCGGGAGTGCCGCGCTTGGGATTGTAGGAGCTGATCACGACGTCGTGGCCCGCGAGGATGCGCGCGAGCTCGTCCCGGTGCAGCACGTCGGCGTTGACGGCCTTGAGATTCGGGTGCGACGCGAGGCGTTCGGGGCGGCGCACGATGGCGGTCACTTTATGGCCGCGCCGGAGCGCTTCCGACAAGATCTTCGAGCCGACGAACCCCGACGCTCCGATGAGCGCAATCTTCATGGCAAGCCTCCCGATGAATTGTCGAGCCGCAACCGTGCGCGATTCGTTTAGGCCGCCGATGACGATTGACAGCCGAAAAGATCGGCGGGATTGTATCACTTCGCAAACGAGAGGTGAGAGGGTCCATGCCAAAGATCAGGCCATTCGGCTCGGCGGCGTCCACCATCGGAGAACCGAAGCTCGAATTTGCTTTCGAGGTGCGCTTGCACTTCACGCGCGTCCAAATGATCGAAGGGATGCCGAACGGCGCGGGACGCGGTGCTGTCTATCTCGACAGCGGCGAATTTTCGGGGCCGCGCTTGCGTGGCAAGGCCGTGCCGAACAGCGGAGGCGACTATGCCCTGTTCCGGCCGGACGACACCGCCGCTTTCGATGCGCGCTACATGCTGCAAGAGGACGACGGCACGCTGATCCTGATGCACAACCGCGGCTATCTCTGGGGCTACGAGGACGACACGATGAAGCGCCTGCGAGAGATGGCGTTCGCGGGAGGGCCGCCGGTGAGCCCGTCCGAATATTACTTGCGCGCGTTTCCGACGTTCGAAGTGGCGACGGGGAAGCACGACTGGCTGATGCGCTACGTCTTCGTCGGAGTCGGAGAGCGCAAGACGGACGGCAACCTGATCCGCTATTACGCGCTGCTGTAAGCGAGTCACCAAGCCAATGTCAAAGATGCGTCGCTCGCCTTGGCGCCCTCAGGGGTTAAAACCCCCTAAAGTTCCGGAGCTTTTCGGCGGGGCTGAAGCCCCGCCCTTCCACCTCGACGATTCGTGTGATGACTGCTCTGCTTCCGCCTCAAATCGCGGCTGAGAGCGCGATATCGGAGAGCCGCTGGAAGCGCTCGATGTTGTCGCCCTCGTCCATCACACCGGACGTCAAGCAGACGAACGTCATGTCTCTTTCCGGATCGACCCAGAAGAGCGTGCTGCCAAATCCGGTGCTGCCAAACGTCTGCGGGGACGAAAGCGTGCCGAACTGGTGATGGCAGATGGCCTCGCCACGCACAAAGAAGCCCAGTCCAATGTACGCGGGGTAAGGCTCCCATCCTTTCGCGGCGCCGATGGCCGTGTATAGGTCATTGGGCTTGTCGCCGGTATGGTTGCGCGTGGCTTGATCGATGATCGCGGGCGAAAGAATGCGGACGCCGTCGAGTTCGCCGCCGCGCCGTAGCATTTCGGCGAAGCGAAACATGTCCGCGACGGTCGAGATGCCACCAACCCACGGCATTTCCGCGTCTGGTTCCTCGAACGCGCCGTTCTCTCCAAGATTGCTGTGGCCGAGGTGCTGCAAGGGCGGCACCGTCTCCATGAAAAAGGGAACGATGTGACGGGATTTGAGGTCCTTGCGCGCGCCGATCGCGGAACTCTTCATGCGGAGCGGCGTGAAGATCTCGTCTTTCACGATGTCGCGATAGCGGCGCTTGCGGGCGTCCACGCGACGGACAGCTTCGCCAAGCAGAGCGTGCCCCGCCATCGGCGAATACGAGACGGTACTGCCCGGCGTTCCGGTGGTGTGCGCGTTGGCGCACAGGCCAGCGATGACTTCGTCGAGCTGGTCGATGCACATTCCGGGAGCGGGCGCGAAGAGGGGCGGGAGGCCGGTGGTGTGGGTCAGGAGATGAGTGACGGTGAGCGTTTCGCGCGTGCCGCCCGAAAATTCAGGAATGATCGAGGAAATCCTGGTGGTGAGCGCGAAATCACCCCGCTCGATGCAGCGAAATACGAGAACGTTGGTGAACGCCTTGGTGACGGAAAACAGGCTGAAGAGGTCGTCCTTGCGCATCGCTTTTCGGTTCGCGAACCGGGAGTAGCCGATCGCTTCGTGGAGGCCGATCCGGCCGTTCCGGGCAACGAGAATGACGGCCCCGTGGTATTTCCGTTGCTCGATGTCCCTCTCGATCGTTGCTTTGAGGTGCTGAAGTCTCTCGACCGCGAAACCGTTCCTGGCAGCTTTCCTGGCCATCTGTAAATCTCCCGATCGCGGGCTTCCGCGGTGATTGGCGCTCCGAATGCGACGGGATTATGCCCGATGTTCATTGGATTTTCTCGAAAAATTGGGAGCGGCTGGGTGCGGCTTCCGGAGTGGCAGCGGCGCGCCAATGCAGGAACAGGGCTCCGGCGAACGTCACGAGCAGCGGTCCGGACTGTGATAGTCTGTTCGCTTGCGGAGCGATTTGCGCCGGGAAAGGCAGGCCCGAACCGCCTCACACGGCCCAACCTTCCGCAATAATCCTCACGAGGAACTTCACGGAGAAGGACGATGAGCACCCGCGCAACCGAAATCGCCGAATCGCCTCGAGTGGAAGGCTATTTTTGCGAAGTTCCCCACGAACCGTGCGCCATCGTGATGTTCGGAGCCTCAGGGGACCTGGCGCGGCGGAAGCTTCTCCCGGCGCTCTACGATCTGGCCGTTCATGCGTGTCTTGCCCCGCGGTTTCGCCTGCTCGGGTTTGCCCGCACGGAGATGAACGACGATACATTCCGGGCGAACGCCAGCGAGTTTCTGCCGAAGAACGGCGCGGATGACGGCAAGAAGCAGGATTTCCTGAAGCAGTTGGAATACTTCGGCGGCAAGTACGACGATCCAGCGGCCTATAGCCGTCTCGCAGAGCGTCTGGAGGTGATCGACGGCACAAATCAGCTGGGGGGCAATCGTCTCTTTTATCTCGCCACGCCGCCGGACGTTTACCCGCACGTAATCGAACAGCTTGGCCGCGCGAATCTGGCACGGCCCAAGAATGGAACCTCGTGGACGCGCGTGATCATCGAAAAGCCGTTTGGACACGATGGCGCTTCGGCGCGCGAGCTGAACGCCAAGGTTCTGCGCGTTTTCGACGAATCACAGGTCTATCGCATCGATCACTATCTGGGCAAGGAAACGGTGCAGAACCTGCTGGTTTTCCGCTTCGGCAACGGTATTTTCGAGCCTCTGTGGAACCGCAATTACATCGATCACGTGCAGATCACGGCAGCGGAAGCGCTCGGCGTCGAGCGTCGCGCCGCGTTTTACGAATCGGCCGGAGCGCTGCGCGACATGATACAGAGCCACGTGTTGCAGCTCACGTCGCTTGTCGGAATGGAGGCGCCCGCACGATTCGACGCCACGTCGGTGCGCAATGAAAAGATCAAAATTCTGCAATCCATCCGGCCTTTCGAGGCGGAGACCGTTTGGAAATCGGTTGTGCGCGGCCAGTATGGGCCCGGGAATGTGAAGGGCGCTGCCGTTGCGGGATACCGCGAGGAGCCGGGCGTGAATCCGAGCTCAGCGACCGAGACGTTCGTGGCATTGAAGCTCCTGGTCGATAACTGGCGCTGGAAGGGCGTGCCGTTCTACTTGCGCTCCGGCAAACGCCTCGCCCGGCCGTCGACGGAAATCGCCATCGGCTTCAAGCGCGCTCCGCACATGGTTTTTCAGGGCGAGAGCGTGGAGCCGAATTCGCTGGTCCTCAACATCCAGCCTGACGAAGGAATCTCTCTTTCTTTCGGCGCAAAATCGCCGGGAGGGCAGATGCACATTCAGCCCGTGACGATGGATTTCCAGTACCGGCAGGCGTTCGGCGCCGGCTCACGCGAGGCGTACGCCACGCTGATCAACGATTGCATCCGCGGCGACGCCACGCTCTTCGACCGCGCGGACAGCGTCGAGGCCGCCTGGGGCCTCGTCGATCCGATTCTTGAGGCCTGGCAGAACGCCTCTGCGCCGCCGTTCCCGAACTATCCGGCGGGGACAAGCGGGCCGCGGGCGGCGGACGATTTGACGGCGTCCGAAGGCCGCCACTGGCGGCCGCTGTAACCGAGAACCGGAATAAGAGAGATTCCTCGCTTCGCTCGGAATGACAAATCTTACCTTGTGGATATCATGAAGAGGAAGCCTTCAGCGTGCAAGGTTTTGCTCCGGAGGACCAGATGATACTCGCGGGCGACGTCGGGGGGACAAAATCGAATCTCGGATTGTTCGACGTGCAGCAGGGAGCGCTGGTCCGCCTCGCCGACAAACGCTATCCGAGCCGCGAGCACAGGGGCCTTGAAGAGATCGTGAAGGATTTTGTCGCCACGACCGGCGCGAAAGTGACCGCCGCATCGTTTGGAATCGCCGGCCCGGTGGTGGACTACAAGGTTCGCGCCGGGAACCTGCCGTGGATCATCGACGGCGCGACGCTGGCGAGCCAACTCGGGCTCGACCGCGTCCGGCTCATGAACGATCTCGAAGCCACAGCCTACGGAATCAGCGTCATGGGGCCGGGCGACCTCGACACGATTTATGCCGGCGTTCCGGCTCCGCAGGCGCCCCGAGCGGTGATCGCTGCGGGAACGGGGTTGGGCGAGGCCATCCTTTTCTGGGACGGCACGAAACACGTGCCGACCGCAACCGAGGGCGGCCATGCCGACTTTGCCCCGCACACCGAACAACAGGTGGAGCTGTGGCGATTCATCAAGGCTCGAAGCGAGTTCGTCAGCAACGAGCTGTTGCTCTCGGGCAGGGGATTCCGGACGGTGCACGAATTCCTCGACTCGTCGGTCCGCCATCCGGGATTTGACGATCCAACAATCGACCCGGCTCCCGGAATCACGCGCATGGCTCTTGCGAAGGAATGCCCCGTGTGCGTCGCAACATTGCAGCTCTGGGTCGAGATCTACGGCTCGGAAGCGGGAAACCTGGCTGTGCGAACCGTTGCGCGCGGAGGAATCTATGTGGCAGGCGGAATCGCCGTCAAGATTCTGCCGCTGCTGAAAGATGGGCGCTTCGCCGCGGCAGCGAGGCACAAAGAAAAGATGCAGGACTTTCTCGCGCAGGTTCCGATTCACGTGGTACTCGACGAGGAATGTCCTCTGAAGGGCGCTGCCTACGTGGCATCGAAGGGCCTCTAGTCCGCCAGCCGCGTGTGCGTCACCCATAATTACCTCGTTCCAGAAGTTCCGGTACCCGACCCTGATTCCCGGTCGATCCATTTGCATAGAAGGGCCTGCGAATTTCGCATGCCGCGAGATTTTCCTCTAGCGGCAGGTTCGCCGACGTAGCTAAGTTCCTAAGTTTTCATCGGATAGACCGGGGGTGTGCGCTGGCAGAGGAATTGCCCCAGTGCTACGTTGCCTCGGCACGACTGCCGGGTGGGAGGCTGAATACTATGAAGCGCGCTCTCTTTCTGGGGATTCTCATCTTGGGGTGCTCCGCATCGGCGCACGCACAGTACGGTGGGATCGGCGGCGGCAGCTTAAGCGGTCCCAGTTTTCCAGCGATTGTCAATTACCCGCCGACACATTTCGCGGTGACTCACGTCGCTGGGACAGACACCGATTTCATCCCTTCCAACTTCCGCTCGTTTGACCAGGCGGTGGCCGAAGGGAGGGCCGCTCTTGCGGCTCAGGCACGGACGATCACGCAAGCCGCCGATGAGAACAGCAAAGCTCAGAAGGCGAAGGCCAGGCTGGCAATCGTGCAGGACAATTCGGGCAAACTGGTCTTCACTTCGAACAGATAGCCGGCTGCTTGACCCGCGCACGGTGAAGCAGCGTTCGCGCCCCGCCTTTGCCTAATGCAATAGAGATCATTCGAAAGTCTTCCAGCCACAACCGGGTGCTTCCGCATTCGTCCGGACCTTGCGTCTCGCTTCGCGTACCGAATTCCGTTTCGGCGCAAAATGAAAACGACCGCCCGGCTAGGTAGAGCGCCGGGCGGTCGTTTGGGTACCGCAATACTGCGGCTCCGCGGGGTGGGCGCGGAGCCGATTGTCTGGACTCACTTCATGTTCGCGCTGCTGAACGAATACACGAAGCTGATGTACGCCGTGTTCTGTTCCTTCACGGAATCAGAGGGGCCTTTCATGAACACCGGCAGGCTCGCGAAGTCGTAGCGGTATTCCCCGCGAACCAGCAAGGCGCTGGTCAGGTTGTAGCTGTATGTCCCAGTGACTTCCTGGGCGTGACCGGGGAAGCCAGTGGCACCGTCAAACGGATCCACGATTAGCCCGGTGTAGGCTTGGGGATCCTCGTAGTACTCATAGCGAACCGCGAAGTTGGTCTTGGGGCTGAGCGTATATTTCGCGTAGCCCGCCACTCCCCACCACGTGGCCTGCGGACCAAACGTCTTGCAGCCCGTAACGAAGCCCTGGGGCTCGACGGTCGCCCCCCCGGTCACCGTATCGGGGCAACTGTATTGCCTGGGCCCGAAGCCGTAATCGCCGTTCACTTGGAAGGCCCATTTCGTGTTCGGTGTGTAGCCGATGACGGTGTCGGATAACTGTTTCCAGTCGTTGATGGTCTGGTTGCCGTTGAAGAACGAGGCATCAATGACGGGGCCGGCGTAATAGTTCTCAATCACGGACCACTTCATAGTCGGAGTGTAGGTCACGCTTCCGCCGTATGTCAGATTCGAGCCATTGCCGCCAGAAGTGTGATTAATGTTTGTGTTGTTCCATCCGTTTACCAAAGAGACATTGACGGACCACTTGGGATTAAAGGTATACGCTGCCTTCGCACCAAAGTGGAAGTACGGGATCGCGTAGTAGAAGAGCAAGCTGCGCGAATAGTTCCAGTTGGCGTTGGATTCGATCACCTCGGCGCCGGCATTCGTTACGAACTTTCCCACCGTGACGGTCAAGCCCTTGCCGACAGGTGCGAGGTATGAAAGGTACGCTTCCTTGACGAAGAAGTTGCTCCCGTCGCCGAATACCGAGTCGGAACCGTTCACAATTTTCGCCGCCTGCCCGTAGCCAGCGGAGATGTGATACCCGAGCCTGCTGTCCGCCGAAGTTGCATCGGGCGCCTTGTCCAGGATCAACTCCGCCATATTGAAGTTGAACCCGTTCGTGGGCGCTTCAAAGAAGCGGAGGGGGCTCAGGTTGTTGCCGGGATGGTTGTAGTCGTACCCGTAGTACACATCACCGAACCCGCTCAGGGTAACGGGACCGAGTAGGCTCGCGATGCTGACTTTCGGCGTGGTGTCCGTTTTCGTGGCGTCTTGCTCGCCAGCTGGCTCAACGAGCGCTGCCGTTTTCATTGCTGCCTCGCTGTCAGTCTTCAGTGAAGCGATTTCCTGCTCGAGGAGCGTCACTTCCTTTTCAAGCTCTTCCAAGCGCTGGTCCGATGTAGGCTGCGCGGCGGCTGGCTGTGCAGCGGCTGACGTGGCGGGAGCCGGCTGGGCCGCAGCCGTCTCGGACGCTTTATCCTCCGCTCTTGAGGTTGGTGCCCATCCTAGTGCCAGACCTACTGCCACGATTGCCATGGCCCATTTAGTGAAGCACTTCATGCGATTCATGTGGTTTTCCTCTCCCTCCCTACCGCGCTCATATTCTTCCGTCATGAGGTCGCGGCCTGTACATACACATAGGTGAAAATTTAGTGTGGATAAGCTACCGGGGTTGAGCCGAATGGTCCAACTCATTAATTCTATTGGCCGCATAAGAATATTCATTTCAAATGTGTATGGAATCTTTATGTCGGCCGTGGTAGTGAAGACTGGCTGCTAAACCACACAAAAATAGTCTTTTAGCGTTTCATTTGCTGGGATCGGAGTGATTGAGGGGGATGACTGCGGGGCCTGCGGGTGGGCGCACCTCCGCCCAGAGGGCTGCTGTGGGATTACCGCTTCACAAACAAGAGCATGAGCCCGAAAACGATGACGGGAATCAGGGCCAGCATGATGTAAAACAAGACCCTTCTCACCCATGGCGTGCGGCGCTTTTTCCAGTCTCGCATCTCGGGACGCTCGGCCACCCCCACGTTCTCGGGATGCTGAAGGTCCAACGCCATTTCATGGGCACTTGCGTAGCGGTTCTTCGGCTCGCGCTCGAGGGCGCGATAGATGATCTCTTGAAGCTGGGGTGAGATCGAGGGGTCGATTTCGCGAGGCGGAACGGGGTTGTTCAGCAGGCGGTCGTTCATAATGGCGAAGGGATTGGGTCCCAGAAAAGGAGCCTTGCCGGTCAGCATCTCATAGAGCATGACTCCCAGCGCGTAGACATCGCTCCGCGCGTCACCGCGCTTTCCCTTCACCTGCTCGGGGGAGATGTACTCGGGCGTTCCCATCACCTGCGAAAGCTTGGCGAATGTAAGCCGCCGCGCCCCCGCCTGTCCGGCGATGCCGAAGTCAATGAGCTTAATGCGATCCTCGCCATCGATCATAATGTTTTCCGGCTTCAGGTCGCGGTGGACAATCCCATGGCTGTGAATGTAGGCGAGAGCGTCGCAGATGCCGAGGGCGATCTTAACCGCCCGCTCGGGCGGAAGCTTCCTGTGCTCGCTGAGGACTTGGCGGAGCAGCCGCCCGTCGACCCATTCCATCACCATGTAGATCTGGCCGCGGTCGCAATCCGCGAAGACCTTCATCACCCCGGGATGATCGAGGGTTTTGCCGATTTCCTCCTCACGCTTGAAGCGATCGAAGAAGACGGGGTCGCTCTCTATTTCGGGATGAGGGACCTTGATGGCTACGGTGCGGCCGGTGCGCAGATCGGTACCCTTGAAAATCGACGCCATGCCGCTGCGGGAGGCGACGCTGTCGATTCGGTAGTGGTCGATTTGGTCGCCGGGGTGGACTGGAAACCTCGTCAGCGCGCGTCAGGGATGGAGCTGCCGGCGAGTCCCGGGGTTACGGGAGCCTGTAAGGTCGCCCGCGATACATGCCTATGCGTTCGACACTCCGGACGCGGATCAGCTGCACGGTGATATTATCACTTCCGTCCCGCTGGTTGGCAATATCCACAAGCCTGCGTGCCGCCGTTGCCAAATCGCCACCGTGGCTGGTGACCGCGGCGATCTCGGAACCGGCAACGGAGCCGTGAAGTCCGTCCGAGCAAAGCACCAGAACGTCTCCGACCAGCACCTGGTGTTCCTCGACATCGACGTTGACGAAAAGCTCGGATCCGAGAGAGCGGCTCAGTAGATGGCGTGACTCCGAATCAGCCGCTTCGTCCCGCGAGAGGATTCCGAGGCGCACCTGTTCGTTGACCAGCGTATGATCACGCGTAAGCAGGTTCGCTTGACCCCGACGGATCAGGTAACAGCGTGAATCGCCCACGTGGGCTACGGTCGCGCGATCGTATCGCAGCGCGCAAGCGACGAGCGTTGTCGCCATGCGCGCGCCGGTGCCACTGGCCGCGTGGCCCGCGTCGATCACCCGGGTGTTGGCGGTTCTCACGAGGCGTTCCAGCAGGGCTGAGTGCGATTCGCCCGGCGGCGCTTCGCGAAAACCGGCCAGGAGACTCTCGACCGCCGTGTGCGATGCGACCTCGCCCAGATCGTGCCCGCCCACTCCATCCGCAACTGCAAATAGCCACCCGCGCCCGCGGACGTCTTCCGGAGTCAGTGGGGCTGCGTGCCCGAGATAGTCCTCGTTCCCCTGGCGTACCCGGCCGAGATCAGTCAGCTGCGCGAACTCGACATCCATAGAGTTTTGGGGCAAGTGGTAGCTCTGGGCGAGTCCGCCCGCGCCTGCCGCCACTGCCTTTTGAAGGCCTCTGTACATTAGATCATCCCGGCTCGCAAAAAAGGGAGCGCGGGCTAACGTCCGCGCCCGATGCTGTAACCGCGCGCCCACTCACATTCGCAAGCGCGGATGCCACGCATACCGATTATTGGGCAAGAAGGCGGACTGGAAGATGCAACGTTTGAATGGTCCGGATAGATCTTTGTGATAGTGGCTGGAGAGAACGAAAAGGGCGGGCCCGATTTTCGGGTCCGCCCCCTCGGATGATGCGAGGAAGATCAAGCTCGGGTCGTAACCAGAGTTGTCTTCCCCTGTTTCTTGCTGTTCAGCGTGAAATAGATACCTCCGTAGATGGCCCAGACTGCTGCAATCCCCAATGCCAGATATGGCTCCATCTTCGTGCCGTAACCCATAAACGGCCCGATCAGGTAAAACGCCATGCAGACTAGGTTTGCGACCACACCGAATATGGGCACGAGAAGGTGACGAACGACCTTGAAATTCGGGTGCCCGTGGTAGCAAAAGATGCAGGTTACGCAGCTTAGCCCGTAGAGCAGAAACGTCCCGAAGTTCGAAGCCAGCGTGATCGTGAGTAAGGTGTTGGGCAGAGCCGCCATCTTGTCATGAGTCAGGTAACCAAAGCTTGACCAGAACCCATGAGGGAGTGCGGCAATCGTAGCGTCGGTGGGCGCACCGCCATCGCCGAACACCATGAGCAGCGCAAGGCATCCGAAGATCGCCGAAATTACCGCCAAGGCCCAAATGGCCTTGTGCGGGCTCAGGTTCTTGTCGTGAAGCAAGCCGAAGTTTTCCGGCACTTCGTTGTCCTTGCCCATGGCGTACGTGACGCGCGCCCCGGTGTTGATGCAGGAGAGCGTGGTCCCGATGAGCGCCAGGAACACGGTGACGGCTTCGATCAACATGAAAGTGCGGCCGTGACCGGAGCCGAACAGCGCGTCACCGACCATCACCATCATGTCGCCGATAGGCGCCGCCGAACCGGCGGCGCTCGACATTGGGTAGCCGCTATTTAAGAAATAATTTGCGGCGAAATACTCGAACAGGTAGCAGAATGCTCCCTGAACGAGCAGAGATGTGATAACGGCAATCGGCACGTCGCGTTTGGCGTTTCTGGCCTCCCCTCCTAGCGACGTAACGGATTCAAATCCGACCAGGATCAGGATGGCGACCGTGGCCTGAACGAACATCCATCCAAAATTGTGGATGGCGATTACCGATTTGGCGCTCGGGTGACTCAGGAAATTGCCGCTCGAATCGTTCATGGTGTAATCGACGTGGTACGGCACAGGTTTCCCGGCTGCATCCAGCTTGGGCTGAGGCACCATGTTGGCGTCGCGGGTGATTACGTCCGTTGCCGTGCCATTCACCGTCTGGCTCGTGGTCGCGAACTCATAGTTGTAGGCTTCGTTTGTCGTCGAATCCCACTGGAAGGCGACGCTGCCCGGCGGGTGGCCCATGCGATAGCCGATTGCCATGACGGCAAACACGATCAGTGCGGATATCTGGATCACGTTGATGGCGATGCTGACCGCCGTGGACCCCGTGACACCGCGATGAGCGATGTAGGCCACCCCGAAGGAGAACAGGACCGCAACCAGCATCATAAACGCCGGGCCAGGGTTCGAGGCGCTCATGAAGTTCGGCCAAAGAGTGCCCACGACGTAACCTACGAAAACCCCCGTGACGGCGACCATCACCCCCGGATAAATCCAGTAGTAGAGGTGAGAACCCCAACCCACGATGAACTTCATCAGGCGTGCGTAGCGCCACGCCTTGTCGTGGTTCAGAAACGATTGCTCGGCAAAGTAATAAGAACTCCCCGTGCCGGGATACAGCTTTGCCATTTCGGCATAACAGACGGCGGTCGCCAGACAGAGCAAAAGAGCGAAGACGATACCGATCCACATTGCCGGTGAGGTCGCGCCCTCTGTCGCCTGTGCGTAAAACGTGAGCCAGAGGAACGCGCCGGGCGCGATCAGCGCCATTGCGTTCATCGTGAGCCCAGTCAAGCCTAACGTCGCTTGCATTTCTCCAGTTGTCTTCTCGGCCATGTAGGTACTCTCCTCTAGGAAAGTAAAAACCTGAGGCCGAAGGCTATACGTAAGTATGAAGTTCGTAAAATGCAACGTTTGGATGGCAGAGATAGATGTTTCAAATGGCCGCGCGTGTCCCCTAAAGCCTGCTCTCTGAATGCATTAGGAGGCCCTCTTTGAGGGGTTGCCGGGGCTTCGAATGCTTGCGCGTCAGAAGTCGTCAGGTAGCGGGAAACCCGTCGAGGATGGCACGCCCGACTTCGCGCTAGATGACCCTTGGGCGCGAGGGGCCAGAAGAGATCGGTCTTCCAATCCTGGGGATCAGGATCTGTCAGGACGGCCAGATTCTTTGTGCTTCAAACGAAGCATTCCGCCGCACCCAGCCGCTGGGACAGTCAGCACCATCGCCACAATCCAGTTCCGCAACGGAGCTACGTCCGGAAGGGACACCATTGCCAAGACAGTTAGCGCTACTTCGACCGCGCCCATGACCAGCGCATGCCACACCGGAGAGCGGCGCGCCACCCACGCCGTTACGTACCCGCCCGCGGCCACGCACAATGCCGTGTAAGCGAACATGAACAGCGACGCCGGCAAGTTGTGGCTTATCGCGGCCTTGTTTGGCAGCGCGTGGGGGAACATCCAGATGATTAGCGGGTCGGCCGCCGCCTCAATCGCGAACGAGGTGACCGTCAGGGTGGCGATCCCGGCCAATACCGCCAGCACGCTTCGAATCATGGCGCCGAAGTCTACCGAAGGTCGCGGCGGCTGTCTTGACAATTCTTGCTGTGGCGAGGTTCGCGCTGCATCCATCCTGTCTCGAGCCACTTACCCATGGGGCGACACTCTTGCATCAGCAACCGTGCCTGTTAGTATGTTTGGATGACTTTTGGGGCCTGCGTGCCAGCCGAAAATGACTGAGAAGAAACAATTCAGAGCCATCAAAGGGACCCGCGACATCCTCCCTCCGGATTCCGCGCTGTGGAATTGGTTCGAACGGACCGCCCGCGAGGTGTTCGAAACCTATGGATTCCGCGACATCCGCCTGCCCGTCTTCGAGGAAACGGCGCTGTTTGCCCGCTCAATCGGCGTCGACACAGACGTCGTTTCAAAAGAAATGTACACCTTCGAAGATCGTGAGCAGTTCCGGATCGCGCATCCGCTGTCCGTGGTTGACGTCATCCGGATCGACGAAGCGGTCGCCGAGGCGTGGCAGCACGGGCGAATCCCGCGCACCTCCGCAAACGAAGCGGAAGTCCTCCAGCTGCATGAGGCATGCCGAGACATAGACCGGGAAGGAATACCGGCTGTGCTGCGCTTCCTCGATTCGGTTCGCAATCTCGCCTTAGGTGACTCGCTTACGTTGCGGCCGGAGGCGACGGCGAGTGTTGCGCGGGCGTACATCGAGCACGGAATGCAGACGCTGCCGGGAAACGTAAAGCTCTACTACGTGGGGCCCATGTTCCGGCGCGAACGTCCCCAGAAGGGACGCTACCGCCAGTTCTACCAGGTCGGCGCGGAAGTGCTGGGCCAATCGGACGCGCCGGGCATCGACGCCGAAATCCTGGAAATGCTGCTAGTACTTTTCGACCGCGTGGGCCTGGCGAAGATCACGCTTTTCGTCAATTCCATCGGGTGCAAGGAATGCCGCCCGAAATACGTCGAGCTGCTGCGCCAGGAACTGCTGAAAGTGAAGGACCAGCTCGGCGCGGACAGCCAGCGCCGCATCGAGACGAACCCGTTGCGCGTCCTCGATTCGAAGCTGCCCGAAGAGCAGCCCATCATCGAAAAGCTGCCGCGCATCTCCGATCATCTCTGCGCCGCCTGCCGGCAACACTTTTCGGAGTTGAAAGACGAGCTGGGGTTGCGCGGGATCGCCTACCAGGAGAACTGGCGCCTCGTCCGCGGCCTCGACTACTACACGCGCACGACATTTGAGGTGACGGCCGAGGGCCTTGGCTCGCAGAACGCCGTCTGCGGCGGTGGGCGCTACGATGGCCTGGTCGAATTGCTCGGCGGCCCACCGACCAAGGGCATCGGCTTCGCCATCGGCACCGATCGCGCGATTTTATCGATTCAAGAGGCCCAAAATCAGCCAAAATTGCCCGGTTTAGCCGTGTTTATCGCGTGGATGGGAACCAAGGCGTACCCCACGGCCGTGGCCATCGCGCGGAAGCTGCGCGCCTGCGGCCTCGCCGTCGAAATTCCGCCCGAGGAGATGAAATTCAAGAAGTCGCTCGGGCTCGCCGACAAGCTGGGCGCGCGCTACGCGCTCATCATCGGCGAGGATGAAGTTGCGTCCGGCACGTACACGCTGAAGCGGCTCACCGACGGCGAGCAGAAGAAACTCAACGAAAGCGATTTGCTCGAGTATCTTGAATCAGAACGAAGAGGAAGTGGCTAGTGGCGAGTGGTTAGCGGCTAGAAGGTGAGGGATGGCCTTGCCTGAAGGTGCGAAAGTAAAGCACTACAAGGAGCTGAAGATTTGGCAGAAGGGAATGGCGTTGACGAAGGAAGTGTATCGCGTCACGGAAAGGTTTCCGGCCGCTGAAAAGTACGGGTTGGCGGCGCAATTGAGGCGCGCTGCTGTATCGGTCCCATCGAATATCGCGGAAGGGCAAGCGCGACGCGGAACGCGCGAGTTCTTGCAGTTTCTATCGCATGCGAGCGGCTCTCTCGCGGAATTGGAAACGCAAGTTCTTCTGAGCGTCGATCTGGGATACCGCGGTGCGGCAGACGTGAGTTCGATTTCACGAGAGATTGCAGAGCCACAAAAGATGCTCGCGGCGATCCGGCGAAAGCTGGCAGTTTTCTAGCCACTCGTCACTAGCCACTGAACGGAAGCCACCAAAGGGAAGACAATGTCGCTCGATATGCTCGGAAGTTTACGGCGCACGACGTACTGCGGGGCGTTGCGCGCATCGGATGCGGACAAGGACGTCGTGCTGATGGGCTGGGTGCACCGGCGGCGCGACCTTGGCCAGCTGATTTTCATCGACCTGCGCGACCGCGCGGGGATCGCGCAGATCGTGTTCAACAAGGAACTTCATGCCGAAGCGCATGCGAAGGCCGAAGATTTGCGGTCGGAGTTTGTCGTGGCGGTCGAAGGACGCGTGATTCGCCGGCAGAAAGCGAATCCCGATATCCCGACCGGTGAAGTGGAAGTGCTGGCAACGCGACTGCACCTACTGAACAACTCGAAGACGCCGCCGTTTTTGATTGAGGACGAAGTGACGGCGAGCGAAGAGACGCGCCTGCGCCACCGCTATCTCGACCTGCGCCGGCCAAAGCTGCACAGCAATATCGAGCTGCGGCACCGCGTAGTCTTGGAGATTCGCAAGGCGCTCGACGAGCTCGGCTTCTTCGAGATCGAAACTCCCATCCTCACGCGCTCGACGCCCGAAGGCGCGCGCGACTGCTTGGTGCCGAGCCGTATCCATCACGGGCAGTTTTACGCGCTGCCGCAATCGCCGCAGATTTTCAAGCAGATCCTGATGATCTCCGGCATGGACCGCTATTTCCAGATCTGCAGATGCTTCCGCGACGAGGATTTCCGCGCGGACCGCCAGCTCGAGTTCACGCAGCTGGATCTGGAAATGTCGTTCCCGCGCCAGCAGGATATTTTCGAGGCCATCGAGCGCGTGATGGAGCGCTGCTGCGCCGTCGTCGGCGTGCAGGCGAAGGGGCCGTTCCGCCACCTCGATTACAAGGAAGCGCTCCGCCGCTACGGGTCGGACAAGCCGGACCTGCGCTTCGGCATGGAGCTGCACAACGTGACGCAGTTCTTCGAGCCGGCGCGCGCCGCGCTGCATTTCGAGGGCAACGTGCAGGCCGTGGTCGCGCCGGGTGCGGCTTCGTGGTCGCGCAAGCAGCTCGACGAGCTCGCGGAATTCGCGAAATCGGCCGGCGCGCGCGGCGTGTACACGGTGAAAGTGACGGCGGAGGGGGTTTCGTCGCCGCTCGAAAAGAATCTCGGCGCGGACGGACTTAAGAACTTGGCTGGCGCGGTCGGAGCGAAGCCCGGCGACCTGATCGTGGCCGCGGCGGCGAAACAGCAGATTCCGCACACGGATACGTCGCTTTACGCCGGGGGCCAGATTCGTCTGCACCTCGGCGACAAGCTGAACGTGATCGACCGCAGCAAGTGGGAATTCGCGTGGATCACGGGCTTCGCGCTCTTCGAATGGAGCGAGACGGATAAGCGCTGGGTGAGCGCGCAGCACCCCTTCACGGGAATTTACGAAGAGGACCTCGACAAGCTCGAGACAGCGCCGTGGGAGTGCCGGTCGAAAGGCTACGATCTGGTGCTCAACGGCAACGAGCTTGGCTCCGGAAGCATTCGAATTCACCGACAGGACGTGCAGGCGCGGATGTTCAAGGCGCTCGGCCTCTCGGACGAGCAGGCGAAGCAGCGCTTCGGATTCTTCCTCGACGCGCTGACGTACGGCACTCCGCCGCACGGCGGCATTGCGCTCGGAATCGACCGCGTGGTCATGCTGCTGGCGGGCGAAAAGTCGATTCGCGAAGTGATTGCGTTCCCGAAGACCACCGCCGCGGTGGATTTGATGGCCGAGTCGCCGTCCGAGGTCGACACGGCCCAGCTCGATGAATTGGGAATCGCGATCAAGCCGGAACCAGCCAAGGGGTATAAGTAGCGGCAGGGAGACGAAGCTAGTGGCCAGGCAGATTGTGCCTCCGGAGTCGCACTACGGCATCGAGGGCCGCACCTTCGCCGCGATCCTCAGCTTCCCAATCGTAGTGGTGATCGCGACTGTCGGGCTTGTTTGCATGTGGGCGCTTCTGACCTTATCGTTGTTTCTCGCGCTGCTCGCGTGCGCCGCGCTCGTCGCCATCAGCTTGCCCATTTGTGTCTGGCTAGCCAGGCGCTCATGGCGTAGCCGTTTCCCTGATAAGAGAAGCGTGTAAACTCTCTGCTTACACATGTCGAAGATACGAATACTTCCGGAGAATGTCGCGAACAAGATCGCCGCCGGCGAGGTGGTCGAGCGGCCGGCATCGATCGTGAAAGAGCTGCTCGAAAACGCGCTAGACGCGGGGGCGCGCTCGATCCGCATCGAAGCGGAATCGGGCGGCAAGCGGATGATCCGCGTGATCGACGACGGCAGCGGGATGAACCACGACGACGCGCTGCTCGCCTTCGAGCGCCACGCCACTTCGAAGCTGCGCACCGCGGACGACCTGCTCTCGATTGCCACGCTCGGCTTTCGCGGCGAGGCGCTGCCCTCGATCGCAGCGATTTCCCGGCTGCTGCTCGAAACGCGCACGCCAGAAGAAGAGCAGGGAACTCGCATCGAATTCGCGGGTGGGAAACTGATCAGCGTGAAGCCGGCGGGCGTGCCGCCGGGAACGTCGATCAGCGTCGCGGATATTTTCTACTGCGTTCCAGCGCGACGAAAATTCCTGAAGTCGGAAACCACGGAGCTGGGCCACATCGCGTCGCTCGTCACGCACTACGCGCTCGCGCATCCCGAAGTGCAATTCGTTCTGAAGACACCGTCGCAACTCATTCTCGATTGCGCGCCGGTGGAAAAACTTTCCGATCGCGTGTATCAGATCTTCGGCCGGCAGGCGCTCGAAGAACTGATGGAGATTCCTCCCAACGAGTCGCCGGTGCGATCGGCGATCACCGAGCCGCAGCTCGAAGCCGACGAGCAGGCGGCGACGCTCCGCGTGACCGGATTCGCGTCGCGTCCTGAGGTGCAGCGCACGAACCGCAACGGGATCTACATTTTTGTGAACCGGCGGCTCGTCCGCGACCGCCTGCTGCTGCACGCGATCGGCGAGGCATACCGCAACGTCACGCCGCCGGGCGTTTTTCCCGTGGTGCTGCTGTTCCTCGACCTGCCGTATCAGGAGGTGGACGTGAACGTCCACCCGGCGAAGATCGAGGTGCGATTCCGCCATCCGCAGTTTGTCCACGACTTCACGCGCGACGCGCTTCGCCACGCACTTTCGATCGCGCGACCGATTCCGGGATTTCCGGCGGCGCGTGCGGCAGCGGCGGGTGCCGGGATTCCGGGCGAGGCAATCGGCACGGCTGCGGTGGCCGGTCCGGGCAACATGCGAGGGTATGCTCCAGTGGCGGATTCGGGCGCTTTCCCGGGACCGCCGCGAGCGGAGATTCCCACGTCGTTTGGCTCAAGCGCCTCAGTCGCGGAAGACTTCGAATTGTCGGGCGCACCTGAGAGACCGTTTGCACAGCGGCTGGGTTTTGAATCGAGCGGCGCGATGAATTTTCCCCTGCCTCCGCCAGAAGCTCCGGTGGCCGTGCCGGGCGAATCCGCGCGCGAAGGTGCAGCCGGCACGCTGCCGAGCGCCGAGGAAATTACGGACCTGAAGCCGCTCGGGCAGGTGAACGCGAGCTTTATCATCGCCGTGAACGGCGAAGGGCTGTGGATCATCGACCAGCACGTGGCTCACGAGCGCGTGCTTTTCGAGCAGCACCTGCGCGCGCGGCGAGAGGGCGAGCTGGGCGGGCAGCGGATGCTGGTGCCGATCATCGTCGAGCTGAATCCGCGGCAGCTCGTCACATTCGAGCAGATCGCCGAGGAATTGCGCGCCAACGGATTCGAGGCGGAGCTGATGGGCGCGCGGAGCGTGGCCATCCAAGCGGCGCCCGCGGGAATCGCGAGCGGCGACGCGGGAAAGCTGCTGTTCGAAATCCTCGACGGAATCGCGCGCGAGAATCAGGCGATTTCAATCGATTCGCTGCAATCGAAGATCGCCGCATCGACCTCCTGCCACGCCGCCATTAAGGTGAATACGCCGCTCGACAAGACGAAGATGGAATGGCTGCTCGGCGAGCTCGCGAAGACCGAATACCCGATGAGCTGCCCGCACGGGCGGCCGGTGGTGCTGCGCTATTCGGTGCGCGAAATCGAGCGCGCGTTCAAACGCATTTGAGCAGAATCCATCCGAAATTGAAGAGGGATTCCTCGCTTCGCTCGGAATGACAACGCGGGGAGTTTTGGATCATTGTTGCGAAGACTAATCATTGCAATTGACGGCCCGGTCGGCTCGGGGAAAAGCACGCTCGCGCGGCGCGTGGCCGCGCTGCTGGGCTACATTTACATCGACACGGGCGCGATGTACCGGGCGGTTGCGCTCAAGGCGCTGCGGCGGGGCGTGTCATTCGAGGCTGGCGACGCGCTTGCCACACTTGCCGGCGAATCGCGCATCGACTTGCGCGCGAACGACAGCGCGCAGCAGGTGATTCTTGACGGCGAAGACGTGACCGCCGCAATTCGCACGCCGGAAGTGGCGCAAGCGGCGTCAAGAATTGCCGTCGTACCCGGCGTGCGCCGTGTGCTCGTGGCCGAGCAGCGCCGAGCAGGCGAACAGGGCGGCGTTGTGATGGAGGGCCGCGACATCGGCAGCGTGGTGTTCCCCGACGCCCACCTCAAGATTTTTCTGACAGCCTCACCCGAAATCCGAGCAGACCGTCGCTGGCGCGAGCACCAGCAGAAGGGCGACGCGATCGATCTGGCGCGGACGCTCGAAGAGATCCACGAGCGCGACCGCCGCGACCGCGAGCGCAGCGATTCGCCGCTCGTCCGCGCCAAAGACGCTGTCGTGGTGGACAGCACGGCGATGGAGTCCGAGGATGTGGCGCGGCTTGTGGTGATGCTGGCGAAGGAACAAGCGACCGAGAACGCGCGGTAGATTTTCGTCCGCAAAGCGTCACTCGATGGGGGGCGCTTCGGAGCGCGAGTGGACGAATCTAGAATCGCAGGGTAAGATTCTCGTTAATGGCTCACGAATTTACGCATCGCGAGGAAGAGCCCGAAGCGCAAGCTGCAGGCGGGCGTCACGGCAGGCCGCCAGGAAAACACACCGCGGTCGGAGTTCTCGACCCGCCCGTTCCGCCCAAGAAACCTGTCCCGCCGACTCCCGCGATTCCTCGAACGGCAGGCAAGCTTTTCGCAGTCCTCATCCTCGTCGGATTGGCGTTGGTCGCCGCTGTATTGATCTGGAAACTTTTGTGACCGGTCGAGGTATTTAGATGAGATGGCTCACGCCGGACTGGACATCGAGGCCAGGAATTCCGCGTTCGTTTTCGTCTTTGAGAGGCGGCCCAGCAAAAGCTCCATGGCTTCGACGGTTGACAGCGGGCTGAGCACCTTGCGCAGCACCCAGATGCGGTTCAGCTCGTCGGCCGGCAGAAGCAGTTCGTCCTTGCGCGTTCCCGAGCGGTTGATGTCGATGGTGGGGAACACGCGCTTGTCCACCAACCGGCGGTCGAGGTTGATTTCCATATTGCCGGTGCCCTTGAACTCCTCGAAGATCACGTCGTCCATGCGGCTGCCGGTGTCGATCAGGGCCGTGGCCATGATAGTGAGCGAGCCGCCTTCTTCGATATGCCGCGCCGCGGCAAAGAAGCGGCGGGGACGCTGGAGAGCGTTGGCGTCGATACCGCCGGAGAGGACTTTTCCGGAAGGCGGTGTGACGGCGTTGTAGGCCCGCCCAAGTCGCGTGAGCGAATCGAGCAGGATCACGACGTCGCGCTTGTGTTCGACAAGGCGCTTGGCCTTTTCGAGCACCATCTCAGCGACCTGGATGTGGCGCTGCGGCGGCTCATCGAACGTCGAGCTGATCACTTCGCCCTTCACCGTGCGCTGCATGTCCGTGACTTCCTCCGGCCGCTCGTCGATCAGCAGCACGATCAGCGCGATTTCCGGGTGATTCGTAGTGATCGAGTTGGCGATGGATTGCAGCATCATCGTCTTGCCGGTGCGCGGAGGCGCGACGATCAATCCGCGCTGGCCCTTCCCGACGGGGCAAAGCATGTCGAGCACGCGGCCGGTCAGGTTTTCCTTGGTCGTCTCCAGGCGGATGCGCTCCTGCGGGTAAAGGGGCGTCAGGTTGTCGAAGAAGATTTTGTTGCGCGCGACTTCCGGGTCCTCGAAATTGACCGCTTCGACCTTGATCAGCGCGAAATAGCGTTCGCCGTCCTTCGGCGGGCGGACCTGGCCGGATACCGTGTCGCCGGTGCGCAAGTCGAACTTCCGGATCTGCGACGGCGAGACGTAGATGTCGTCCGGGCCGGGAAGGTAGTTGTACTCCGGCGCGCGGAGGAAGCCGAAGCCGTCGGGGAGGCATTCGAGAACGCCCTCGGAGAAGATGAGGCCGTTCTTTTCCGTCTGGGCGCGGAGGATCTGGAAGATCAGCTCCTGCTTGCGCATGCCGGAAGAGCCGGGGATATTCAGCTCCTTCGCGATCTTCGCCAGATCGGTGATGTTCTTGTCTTTCAGTTCTGCGAGGCTAACACTCATCGAGTTCTATCCTTTTCAAGCCTGATTTTTCAGGCGCGATTGTGATGTGAAATAAATCCGGGGCGGGCGCGTTCGATCGAGGCACTCTATCCCAGATTCTTCAATGGGCTTACGTCGAGAATCCTTCGCACTCCGGTCGCGGGCCGAACCTGCCGAGCAGGGTGTGGGAGGACCGAAGGGTTCAATTCGTCAATTCGTTGTCCTGCGTAACGTCCGCGCCGAACTTGGGTTCCACACCGTCCACCGGGGGGTGTACGGAAATGGGCAGCGGCTGTTCGAGCGCGTATTGCAGGACCTCATCCATCGACTCCACAAGATGGATGGACATCTGCGCGAGGATCTCGGGCGGAATATCCGCCAGATCCTTCTCATTATCTTTCGGGAGAATCACGGTGCGCAGGCCGAGCCGGTGCGCGGCGAGCAACTTTTCCTTCACGCCGCCAATTGGAAGCACCTTGCCACGGAGCGTGATCTCGCCGGTCATGGCGATGTCGCAGCGGACGGGAATGCGCGTGAGCGCGCTCACGAGCGAAGTGCAGATCGTGATCCCGGCCGACGGGCCGTCCTTCGGGATGGCGCCTTCGGGCACGTGCACGTGGATGTCAATGTGGCGGTAAAAATCCTTCGGCAGGCTGAAGAGATGGCTGCGCGACCGAATGTAGCTCATCCCGGCCTGCGCCGATTCCTGCATCACGTCGCCGAGTTTGCCGGTCAGCGTCAGGCGGCCTTTCCCCTGCATTATCGTCGCTTCGGTGGAGAGGACCTGCCCGCCGACTTCCGTCCAGGCGAGGCCGGTGCTCAGGCCAATCTCGTTCTTCTTCTCGGCGAAGAAATCGCGGTATTTCAGGATGCCGAGGTAGTCGTTGACGTTGGCGGGCGTGATTTCGACGCTGAAATTCTTTCCATCGGCGACGACCTTGCGCGCGACCTTCCGGCAGACGTTGGCGATCTCGCGGTCCAGGTTGCGTACGCCGGCCTCATGCGTGTAGTGGCGGATGATGTGCGTCACGGCCTCGTCCGTGAATTGCACGTTCTCCTTTGCCAGGCCCGTCGCTTCAAGCTGCCGGGTGACCAGGAAGCGCTGCGCGATCTGGTGCTTTTCCTGTTCCGTGTAGCCGGGCAGGCGAAGCACTTCCATGCGGTCCTGCAAGGGCTGCGGAATGGTGTGCAGCACGTTGGCCGTGCAGATGAACATCACCTTCGACAGATCGTATTCGACGTCGAGATAGTGGTCCGTGAAGGAGTGGTTCAGCTCCGGGTCGAGCACTTCCATCAGCGCCGCGGACGGATCGCCGCGGAAGTCCATCGACATCTTGTCCACTTCGTCGAGCACGAAGACCGGGTTCGTTGTGCCGGCCTTCCGCATCATTTGGATGATCTGGCCGGGCAGAGCGCCGATATAAGTGCGCCGGTGGCCTCGGATTTCCGCTTCGTCGCGCACGCCGCCGAGCGACACGCGGACGAATTTCCGCCCGGTCGCGCGTCCGATGGACATTGCCAGCGACGTCTTGCCCACGCCCGGAGGCCCGAGGAAGCACAGAATCGAGCCTTTCGGATTCTTCACGAGCTGGCGCACGGCAAGGTATTCGAGGATGCGCTCCTTGATTTTTTCCAGGCCGCAGTGATCTTCCGAGAGAATCTGTTCGGCCTTTTTGATGTCGCGGATTTCCTTCGAGCGTTTCTTCCACGGCACCGCCAGCAGCCAATCGAGATAGTTGCGCGAGACGGTGGATTCAGCCGACATCGGCGGCATCATCTCGAGCCGCTTCAGCTCCTGCAGGGCTTTTTCCATCGGACCTTCGGGCATGCCGGAGGTCTCGATCTTTTTCTTGAGCTGCTCGATTTCGCTCGCCTCGCCGCGCCCGAGTTCCTTCTGGATCGCCTTGAGCTTCTCGTTGAGGTAATACTCTTTCTGGGCGCGCTCCATCTGGCGCTTCACGCGAGTGTTGATCGAGCGATCGACGTTGAGCTTTTCGATTTCCACTTCGAGAATGTCCGCGATGCGATTCAGGCGCAGAACCGGCTCGAAGATTTCGAGCAATTCCTGTTTTTCCTCCACCGGAATCTGAAGGTTCGCGGCGATCGCGTCGGAAAGCTTGCCGGGGTCCTCGACGCGCACGGCGGCGATCATCGTGTCGTAGTTCAAGCTCTGCGAGAGCTTGACGTATTGCTCGAAGAGAGTTGTGACGCGGCTCGAAGCCTGTTCGATTTGCGGCCCGGGCTCGGCCTTCACAGGGACCAGGCGAATGGACGCGCGGAAGAAGCCTTCCTCGCTCGTCACCTGCACGATCTTCGCCCGCTCGGTGCCTTCGACCAGGACCTTGATATTGCCGTCCGGCAGTTTCACGCTCTGCACGATATTGGCGAGCGTACCGACCTGGTAGATTTCCTCCGGCTTCGGATCGTCCACCGAGGCATCGTGCTGCGTGACCAGAAAAATCTTTTTGTCGCCGGCCAGCGCGTCTTCGAGCGCGCGCACGGACGCCTCGCGGCCCACGATGAACGGGTGCATCATCTCCGGGAAGATGACCATGTCCCGCACCGGCATCATCGGCACGCGCTTTACGTCGGGTTTTTCCTTATTGAACATTAGATCCTTGGATTACGGCGCCTGCGCCGTGCAAATCTTCCCGCCACCATGACTCTGCTTAACTGAGAATCAGCCGGCCTTTTCGAGCAGGCTCCAGTTGATCTCCCGGCCCTTGACCATGTCTGCGGTAACCACGAAATCACGGAGCTTCCGCTGCGCCGGCAAGTGGTACATCATCTCGAGCATCAGGTCCTCGAGAATCATGCGCAGGCCGCGTGCGCCGACCTTGCGCTGGAGCGCCAGGTCCGCAACCGTCTCAAGAGCGTCGTCGGTGAAGCGCAGGCGGACGTTTTCAAATTCGAAGAGTCTTTGATATTGACGCACCAGCGCGTTCTTCGGTTCCGTCAGGATGCGAACCAGCGCGCCCTTATCGAGATCGCCCAGCACGCCCATCACCGGCAGCCTGCCTACGAATTCCGGGATCAGACCGTAACGAATCAAATCCGTCGGCTGCGCCTGCTCGAGCACTTCAATGTTGCGGCGCGTCGGCGTCGTCGGCTGCGCGTCGGCATGGAACCCGAGCGACTTCTGTCCCACGCGGCGCTCGATGATTTTCTCCATTCCCACAAAAGCGCCGCCGCAGATGAACAAAATGTTCGTCGTATCGACCGGCGTGAACTCCTGGTGCGGGTGCTTGCGCCCGCCCTGGGGCGGAACGTTGGCGACCGTGCCTTCGAGAATCTTCAGCAGCGCCTGCTGCACGCCCTCGCCCGAAACGTCACGGGTAATCGAGGGGTTTTCGTCCTTCTTCGAAATCTTGTCGATCTCGTCTATATATATGATGCCTTGCTGGGCCTTTTGGACGTCGCCGTCTGCGGCTTGCAGCAATTTTAGGATGATATTTTCGACGTCTTCGCCGACGTAACCCGCCTCCGTAAGCGTGGTCGCATCGACGATGGCGAACGGCACCTCGAGCATCCGCGAGAGCGTCTGCGCCAGGAGCGTCTTGCCCGTGCCCGTCGGCCCGATCAGCAGGATATTCGACTTCGTCAGTTCCACGTCGCCCGGCTGCTTGTTCAGGAAAATGCGCTTGTAGTGATTGTACACCGCCACGGCCAGCTTCTTCTTGGTCTTGTCCTGGCCGATCACGTAGCCGTCGAGAAACGCCTTGATTTCGGGCGGACGCGGCAGGCGCTTATTGGCCGGGCTGGTTTGCTCGCGCTTTTCGTCTTCGAGAATCTGCTGGCAGACGCCCACGCACTCGTTGCAAATGTACGAGCGCGGATACTCGGATGGAGAGCTGATGAGCTTCTCCACCTGCTCCTGCGTCTTATGGCAGAAAGAGCAACGCAACGGCTCTTCTGGGGTGAACCGTTTCACCGGTGATGGCCCCTCTCGTCGAAACCACACCCACAATGAATCTGAGACTGAAACCGATTGTAGGACAGAAGTTCTGCCCCGTCCCGCGATTCATCGCTTTCACTACTAACCATTTGGAACGCCATTAGCGGTGCTTCGTGATGATTTCATCGACGATGCCGTACGCCTTGGCCTGTTCCGGCGTCATGATGAAATCGCGTTCCACATCTTTTTCGATCTTTTCGACGGGCTGGCCCGTGTGGTGCGCCAGCAGCTTATTAAGTGCGGCGCGGGTCCGTAGGATCTCTTTCGCGTGGATGTCGATATCGGTGGCCTGGCCGGAAAGGCCGGACATCCACGGCTGGTGGATCAGGACTCGAGAATTGGGCAGGGCATAGCGCTTCTTGGGGGTGCCGGATGCAAGCAGCACCGCTGCAATCGAGGCCGACTGGCCGATGCAGTAGGTGACCACGTCGGGACGCACGAACTGCATCGTGTCGTAGATGGCCATTCCCGACGAGATGGAGCCTCCCGGCGAGTTGATATACACCGAGATATCCTTTTCCGGGTCCTCGGACTCGAGGAAGAGCAATTGGGCCGTCACGAGATTGGCCACATGATCGTCAATCGGCGTTCCGATGAAGATGATGTGGTCCTTCAGAAGCCGGGAATAGATGTCATAGGCGCGTTCGCCACGGTTGGTCTGCTCGACAACCATGGGAACCAGCGTCGTGGCACGCGGACTCGCGTCGTCAGTTTGTCTCATTTGGAATATTCTTGCGCGCTGAGGAAACCCGAACCAGAATTACTTTTCACTCTTGGCTGTCTTCTCGATTCGGGCCGTGCGGTAGAGCCACTCGATCGTTTTGTCACTTCGCAACTTCGATTTCATCCTATCGAGCGCTCCCTGCTTTGTCAAGCGAGCGCGCAACGCCGTTGTCGATTCGCCACTGTGTTCGGCGAGATGGGCGATCTCCTTTTCCACGTCTTCGTCAGCCGCGTCGATCTTCTCGGCCGTGGCGATCCGGTCGAGCAGCAGCTCGGCCTTCACGTCCGCGATGGAGCGGTCGCGCTGCTGGTGGCGGAGCGAGACCCAATCGACATTCACGGCGCGCGGATCGACGCCCTGCGCGGCGAGCGACCGCACCACGCGCTCGAGCCGCGTGTCCATCTGGCTCTCGATCAACGCTTCCGGCACCGGGAAATCATGCTGCTTCACCAGCAGCTCGAGAATCTTCTCGCGCGCCTGAGTCGTTTGCTGCTGGTCCTTTGCCGCGTCAAGATTCTCGCGGATCTTTTTGCGGAGCTCGGCGAGCGTCGTGACGCCACCCTGCTCGCCCGCGGCGTCCTTCGCGAATTCGTCGTTTAGCTCGGGCAGCTTCTTTTCCTTGATGGCCTGGGCATCGACGGAAAAGTTGTAGGTCTTCCCGGCGAGCTTCGGGTCGGGGTAATCGTCCGGATAGCGCGATTCGAACTGCTTGGTTTCGCCCGGCGTGGCGCCGCGAAGATTTTCCGTGAAGCTCGCGAGCGTTTCTTCTGCGCCCAGGTGAACGAGAATATTGTCGGCCTGCACGGGATCGCCGCCGCCGGCCGGCGTGCCCATCAGCTTGATCAGGACGGAGTCGCCGTCTTTCGCCGGGCGGCCTTCGACCGGAACGAACGTCGCGGCGCGCTCGCGCATTTCTTCAAGCGCCTTATCCACCTGTGCGTCGCCGATTTCGATCTCGTCCACTTGCACTTGCAGGGACTTGTAATCGCCCAGCTCGAATTCCGGAAGGACCTCGAAAACCGCGCGAAACTTCAGCGGCTCGCCCTCTTTGAATTCAAGCTTGTCGACTTCGGGCCGGGCTACGGGAACGAGCTTCTTTTCGTCGAGCGCCTTTTCGAGATATTCGGGAACGAGCGACTGCACGACCTCGCCCTGAATGTCGTCCGCGAAGCGACGGCGCACGAGCGTGATCGGCGCTTTGCCGGGACGGAATCCGGGGATGCGGGCGATGCGCGCGATGTCGCGCGCGACTTTTTCCGTCGCCTTCTGGACGTTTTCGGCCGGGATTTCGAGTTCGATCTCGCGCTTGCAGGTTGCTTCGGTCATTGGAAAACTTTCTGAAGGGCTGATACCCAAAACTGCCCGGCCTCAATCCGCCTTTCGCCTGTTCGGAATCCGACAAGGAGGAGAGCAGGGGAGTGCGGCAAAATCGCACCGCGACGGAAAATTCAGTATAGGGAATTGTCCGGCGTGCGTCAACCGACGCGCGTTCGCTGCGCCGGCCCATCCGCCTGCGGCGGACTCGCTCGGGACACTGCTTCCTCGTCGGAAGCAGTGGTGCGGAAGAAGGGACTCGAACCCCTACGGCCTTTCGGCCACCAGCTCCTAAGGCTGGCGCGTCTGCCAATTCCGCCACTTCCGCTTCGGCTCAGTATAGCATCGCCGCTGGTCCTCAATTGAGCTTGCCCGTGCGCCTGGGTTTTGCTAGGCTCCGCCGCGAAAGAGAGATCCCGGGAGGAAATGATGGCGCATTGCACGAAGTGCGGGGCTGCGGTCGCGGACAATGCTTCGTTCTGCCCCGCTTGTGGGGCGCAGCAATCGGCAGGCGTGTCTCCTGCGAATCGGGGGGTACAGTCGCAAATGGATGAAAAAGTTGCGGGCCTTCTGTGTTACGTGCTCGGCTGGGTAACCGGGCTGATCTTCTTCGTCATCGACAAGCGCCCCTTCGTGCAGTTCCACGCGAAACAATCCATTGTTGTGTTCGGTGGCCTGACCGTCATCCGCATCGTCCTCGGCATGTTTATCGGCGTAACCATGTTTGGCGGGGGATGGGGATTCGCGGGTTGGACCCTGGCCGGATCGATTTTCGCGCTCATCGGATTGATTGGCCTCGTCCTCTGGATTCTCCTGATGATCAAGGCGTATCAGGGCGAAAGATTCCGCGTGCCGGTTGTAGCTGATCTCGCCGAGCAGATTTTCGGCAAGGCATAGTTTCTCCGCAGGGTCTGCATCGCGCGGGGCGGACCACCTTTCGCCCCGCGAATTCTCTCCACATCCTCTCATCGCGCCTCTGGAACGTCTCAAACCCACGCGAGAGCCGCGCTTGCCTTCAGGGAGGGTGCAGCGTACGATTGGGTTTTGGCGGTAGCCGCATCAGCCCTCCTGTAAGGTTTCAGTTGTGAGCCGGAGCGGGGCAAGTGCGGCTCGTGTGGTTGCGGAGTGCATAGCGTGCCAGAGCGAGATCGGACGAAAGCGATTGCTGTGGTCGGCGCCCAGTGGGGCGATGAGGGCAAAGGCAAAGTCGTCGACTATCTCGCTTCATCCTTCGACTACACGGCGCGCTATGCAGGCGGCCACAACGCGGGCCACACGGTCATCTTCAACAGCCATCGGTACGTTCTGCAGCTTGTGCCGAGTGGCATCCTTCGCCCGGGAAAAAAAGCGGTGATCGGTCCGGGAGCCGTCGTCGATCCCGGTGCGCTCGTGGCCGAGCTCGACAATCTCAAGAAATCCGGCGTGGATGTTCGCGGGCGTCTCTTTCTCAGCAACCGCGCGCATTTGATTTTTCCTTACCACCGGGAAATGGATCAGGCCGCGGAGGCCGCGCGCGGTGCCGCGAAGATCGGGACCACGTCGCGCGGCATCGGTCCGGCGTATGAAGACAAGATGGCGCGGCGCGGCATCCGCATTTGCGAGCTGCTCGAGCCGGATTGCTTTCGCGTAAAGCTGGAGCGAGTGATCGCGGAAAAAAACGCCATCAGCAAAGCGGCCTATGGACATGCGCTCGAAACTGCCGGCCTGCTCGAACAATATCTCGAGATCGCGGCGCACATTCGCGGCCTCGTGACCGACACGGCGGTGCTGCTCAATAGCGCGCTCGACCACGGCGAATCGGTGCTCTTCGAGGGCGCGCAGGGCACGATGCTCGATATCGACCACGGGACGTACCCCTACGTGACGTCCTCGAACGCGATTTCGGGCGGCGCGGCGACCGGCCTCGGCGTGGCTCCCACGCGGGTCACGGGCGTCGTCGGCGTGACGAAGGCTTACACAACGCGCGTGGGCAGCGGACCATTTCCCACGGAGATGCCCGATCTGGACGCCGAGGAAGTCCGCGCGCGCGGCAATGAATTCGGAGCGGTGACGGGACGGCCGCGGCGCTGCGGCTGGCTCGATCTGGTGGTGCTGCGCTACGCCAAGATGCTCAACGGAATCGATTCGCTGGTGGTGACAAAGCTCGACGTGTTCGACGAGCAGCCCGAAATCAAAGTCTGCACGGGATATCGCTACAAGGGCCAGCCGATCGCGGATATGCCGCCCGACGTGGAAACGCTGGCGCAGATCGAGCCCGAATACAAGACGCTGCCCGGCTGGAAGAAGCCGACGCCCGGCATCCGCGACGTGCGCGATCTGCCCACTGCGGCGCGCGATTATCTGAATTTCATCTCCGACCAGCTCCAGGTCGAAATCGGCATGATCTCGACCGGCCCGGAGCGCGACGCCACGATCGTCCCGCGCGGAACCAAGCTCGCCTCCTGGCTATAGCCTGCCATGCTTTCCTTCGAAGACGCCCGCGCCAAGGTGATCGAAACTCTTGCGGCGCGCGCCGGTTCGTCCGGGAAACAAGCCTTTGAAACGGAGACGATCGATCTCGGCCGCGAGCCGTCTGCCGCGCTCGGCCGCATTCTCGCCGAAGACCTTCTCGCCGATCGGAACTATCCCCCATTCAATCGCTCGATCCGCGACGGATTTGCCCTGCGCTCGGCCGATGTGGACAAGCCCGGCGCAAGGCTGCGCCTGATCGGCGAGAGCCGGGCAGGAGTTGCGTTCAACGGCAACGTGGGCAAGGGCGAGTGCGTGCGGATACTGACGGGCGCGCCCGTGCCGCACGGCGCCAACGCGGTCGTGATGCACGAATTCACGCACAGCGAAGGCGACTTCGTAGTGTTCGACCAAGCCGCTCATTCGGGGCAGCATTTCGTCCTAGCGGGCGCCGAGGCGCGCGTGGGAGAAGTCGTGGTCCGGCGCGGCACCCGCCTGAGTTACGCAGAGCTCGCAATGGCGGCAGAAGTAGGCCGCGCCCGCGTGGAAGTGAGCCGCCGCCCGCGCGTGGCGATCCTTTCCACCGGCGACGAGCTCGTCTCCGTCGATCGAGCGCCCGGTCCCTTTCAGATCCGCAACAGCAACAACATCTCGCTTGCCGCTCAAGTGACGCTCGCGGGCGGAGAGCCGATTCTCGCAGGCAACGCCAAAGATGAAGCCGCTGAACTTCGCGCGCGAATCGAGCAGGGCCTCGATGCGGATATCCTCGTTTTGAGCGGCGGCGTGTCCGCGGGGAAGTACGATCTCGTTGAGCAAGTCTTGCAGGATCTCGGCGCGGAATTTTTCTTTGACGCAGTTGCGATTCGTCCGGGGAGGCCGGCGGTTTTCGGATGGTGCCGCGGCAAGCCGGTGTTCGGCTTGCCGGGGAATCCCGTTTCGACCATGGTGACGTTTGAGTTGTTCGTGGTCCCCGCGATCGAAGCGCTGAGCGCCTACGCTCCAAAGCCGCTGCCGTTCGTGAAGGCGAAACTGGCGCATCCGGTTGATGAAAAAGGGACGGTCGCGCATTTTCTTCCCGCGCGCGTGAGCTGGCCTGCGGGGGAGACCGGCGGGGACCCAAAGGTCGAAGTGGTCCTGTGGGAAGGATCGGGCGACATCGGCGCGGTCGTGCGCGGAAACTGTTTCCTCGTGGTGCACGCGTCGAGGCTGCAGCTGGAAGCGGGCGAATGGGTGGACGTGCTTCTCCGCCGAGGCTTGTTCTAGGCGCGCGCGAACGTCAGTTCTAATGCACACGCTGCGGTAACCCAATTCCTTTTTTGAGCATCCTTACATTATGTAGCGCCGCTCCGGCCCTTGCGCGACGCGCCAGCTCCAGACATCACTCTGTTGATTCGGCTATCGGAGGATCACATGAAGAAGCTCGTCGGACTCTTCGCAGCATTGCTCGTGCTCTCGCTTCCCGCTTTCGCGCAACAGCATGGCCGCCCGGAGGTTGGTGGCGGACACATTCCCAGTCACGGTCCTGCTCCTTACAAGGCTCCCAAGCATCCGAACCCACCGGCCGCCGGCTTCAACGACCAAGCGGGGCATCCCAACGCTCCTCACGTCCACGCCAAGGGCGATCACTGGATAGGCCACGACTCCGGACCCGATGATCCGCACTACCATTTGGATCATCCTTGGGAGCATGGTCGATTTACCGGTGGATTCGGCCGGGGCCATGTCTGGCGGATCGGCGGCGGAGGGCCTAGCCGCTTCTGGTTTGGCGGCTTTTTCTTTAACGTTGCCCCATACGACTTCGGCTTTTGCAACGACTGGCTCTGGGATTCCGACCAAATCGTGATCTATGATGACCCGGACCACGTTGGTTGGTATCTGGCGTATAACGTCAGGCTAGGCACGTACGTCCACGTGATGTATCTAGGGAATAGTTAGCGCGGACTCGCCGCAAGGGCCATGCCAAGGACGAGACGATCCCGGCCGCAGCGCAACGGGCCGGGATCGTCCCAGTAACACCGGAGGGAGCCATGATCAATTTCAGGATGTCTCGCCGCTGGTCTGTCGCGGCCGCGATTGCAATTGCCTTGTCGCTCGGCTACGGCAGCTCGCTCAGTTCGGCCGAACCGAAGGCCTCACCGGCGGCGCCGGATCTCGATGCGGCCGCAGTTGTCTATCAACATCCTGATCAGATCAAGTGGACCGGGAATCCGAACGCCGCTCAAACGGCGGTGCTGGTTGGCGATCCCACGAAGCCGGGCCTCTACATCGAACTCGTGAAGTGGATGCCGCACACCATGAGCCACCCGCACTTTCACCCGAACGACCGCTACATTACGGTCCTCTCGGGTACGTGGTGGGTCGGCACCGGCACGAAATACGATCCCGACGCCACCGTGCCGATGCCCGCGGGCAGCTACGTCACGGATCTGGCCAAGGGAGTCCACTTTGACGGTGCCAAGGATGAGACGGCCGTCATCGAAATTGTCGGCGAAGGCCCCGCAACGATCACGCCCGCCGAAATGAAGTGATATTCGGCACTGCGGCCGCTTGCCGTTTGTGGTCGCGAAGCCGTTTTCGCCGGAGTTGGCGAGCCGCGCTTACTGCGGAGATGCGGCGCTCCGTTTTCGCCGGTTGGCCATAATAAAGACGACGACGCCCGCGACGAATGCAATGCCGCCGTAGATCGACCACTGGGTTTGCCCGTTCATGAAGCTATTGCCCGGGAACTTGTTTATTCCCTGTAGAAACCAAACTCCGCCGAAAAACACCAGCACCACGCCGACGATGTTCAGCACGATTCTCATATTCCCCCCTCGAGATCGAATCGGTCCGGGATCTGTCCCAAAATCCTTGAGGTGATTGGCCTGTTTCTATTTGCCGCGGAGCGTACTGCGCTCCCGATTTGAAGTCAATACATGAGAGATCAATCTGCGTTCTCCGGCCGCGCGCGATGTTTACGGCCGCCCGCGGGGCTTTCCGGGGCACTTGACACCATCTCCGGACGGATGTATCTAGCACCCATGAAAACACGCCTAAGCTTGCTCGCTGCACTCGCGATACTGTTTGCCTGCGTTCCTGCGATCGCTCAAGAACCGGTCGTTGGCGTCACGGGCGCCGAGGCTGATGCTCTTTTCACCAGCTCCAATCCTGCGTTAAACGTCAACAAGCAGGCCGCCTATCACATCATGAAGGACCTCTTGGAGGCGAATCACTGGGATCTGGCTGACAAGTGGCTGACGCCCGCATATCATCAGCACAACCCCAACGTGGCGTCGGGGCGCGACGGCGTCGTAAAGTTTTTCAGTTCCTTCCGCAAGCCGAGCGATATCCCGGAGCATCTCACGAAGACCAAGATCGTCGCGGTCGTCGCGGAAGGCGACCTGGTGATTGTCGTCACGCCGCGTGAGTATACGGACCCGCGAGATCCCTCGAAGAAATACACGACCTCGTGGTTCGACATGTGGCGGTTCAAGGACGGCAAGGCGGACGAGCACTGGGATGGCGCGCTGATCAATCCGCCCGCTCCGCCACCCGCCCCGAAAACGAACTAGCGCGGTTCCGTCCATCTGAGAAGACTTTCCGGCCCCATTCTCGGGAAGCGAGGGTGGGGCTTTGTTTTTGGAACTCTTCGATCATCTAAGCCCCGGCGCGCTTGCGCCGCATCTCCCGTTATGGCAGCTTGGGCTTGGGAGTTATGAAACGACTTTCGCATTACGACAAGTCAGGCCGCGTCAGGATGGTGGACGTGACGGCCAAGCCGGCAACTTCGCGTACGGCCGTAGCCCACGCGTTCGTGTGCATGAAAAAGTCCACGGTCGCAAGCATAAGGCATCTGAAATCGCCCAAAGGGAACCCGCTTGAGATTGCCCGGATCGCGGGAATCACGGCGGCGAAGCGCACTTCCGAGCTGATTCCGCTTTGTCACCCCCTGTTCTTGACTCACGTGGATGTCCGCGCCCAGCTATGCCAGAATGGAATCGAGATCACCTCGGAGGCGACGGCCACCGGACCCACGGGCGTTGAAATGGAAGCGCTTGTAGGTGCTTCGGTCGCGGCGCTAACGATTTATGACATGTGCAAGGCTCTCGAACGCGGCATGGAGATCACGGAATTGCACGTCGTGAAAAAATCCGGCGGGCGCAGCGGGACGTATGTACGCCCGGGTAAGGGTTCCGGGAAGAGCGGGAAGCGATGACGCCGATCAAGGATGTCAAAGTCCTGGTCGTCGACGACAATGCGCTGATCCTCGACCTGCTCATGAAGGGGCTCTCGCCGCACTGCGAGGCCGTCGCGGCGGCCGACGGCGCCGACGCGCTCCTCAAAATCGTGGATGATCCGCCGGACCTGATCCTGTGCGACTACCGCATGTCCGGCCTCGACGGGCGCCAGCTCTATGAAAAGCTCCGCGCGCGCCAGCAGACACGGCTGATTCCGTTCATTTTCCTCGGCAGCCGAAGCGATGTCGAAGAGAAGCTCAGGCCGATCGTCGAGGGCGTCGAGGAATTCGTCGTGAAGCCGTTCTTCCTCAAAGACGTCGTGCGGCGCACGAAAAAAGTCATCGACCGCCTGCACCTGGAGAAGATGCAAAATCGCGCCGTGCGGCCGGGCGTGATTCAAGGACGCCTCGAGGAAATGAGCATTCTCGACCTGATGCAGTCGCTCGAGATGGGGCAGAAGTCCTGCCGGCTCACGATTCGCCATGGCGACGAGTCCTGCGAGCTGTTTTTTTCCGTCGGACAGTGCGCCGACGCGCGGCTTGGCTCGTTCGAGGGCGAGGCGGCCGTTTTTCAGGTGGTGCGCTGGCCGGCTGGCGATTTCGAGATTGATTTCAATTCCGCCCCGGCGCGTTCAACGATCGCCCGCACGACGACCGGCCTTTTGATGGAAGCGCTGCGCTTGATGGACGAGGGCCAGCGCGATGGCACTCCGGAAGGCGTCGAAGCGACAGAAAGCTAGCCTGCCGCGGTTCAACCCATGCGCGTTTCCGTTCTCACAATCAGCGATTCCGTGGCCGCCGACAAGGCCGAGGACCGCTCCGGCCCGTCGGTGATCGCGCGCTGCCGGGAACTGGGCTGGACGATCGCTTCGTCCAACGTGCGCGCGGACGATCGCGCGGCCATCGAAGCGTTCCTTAAAGAGACTGCCGATTCGAACGTCGCCGACGTAATCCTCACCACCGGCGGAACGGGTCTCGGACCTCGCGACGTTACGCCCGAGGCTACCGAAGCTGTGGTCGAGCGCCTGATCCCGGGATTCCCCGAGCGGATGCGCGCTGCGGGCCTGGCGAAGACTCCCCGCTCAATACTTTCCCGGGCTACGGCGGGAATTCGCGGCAGGACGATTATCATCAACCTGCCGGGTAGCCCTCGCGGCGCTGTGGAATCACTCGATGTGGTTGCGGATTTGCTCCCTCACGCCGTGGACATTCTTCACGGCGCACGTCACGACTAGTGCCGTTCCAACTTGTTTCGACAAGCTTGGTTGCCAGCCCGGTGCCTTCTTTGCGTTCCCGCTAAGTCGAACTCCTATGGCCAGAAAAGTTGGACCGGCACTAGCCGCCGCGCTCATGCTGTTGTACCCCCCGCGCGACGTGCAAATCCCGCTCGTTCTGCGCTACACTCCGTCTCCGCCTCTGTGGTGGGGGCGCTTTTTCAGTCATTCGGATTAAGTCATTCTAAAACGGAGGAGATTCGATGAGTCCAAAGCGCAAGGCACGCGCGGCCAAGGCGAAACCCAAGCGGAAACACTACCGGCGAATCGCGACGGAAGAGGCCTTCTCGATTCCCGAGCAGATGGACGCACAGCGCGAACTGGTGGCCAGTGCCACGGAGTACGATCCCGATCTCTTCCTCTGGAAGATTCAGACAGATCCCATGGGTCCCGTGCACAACAAGCTGATCGATCTCTACGACCTGCGGCTGCGCACGATGGATGAATACGACGTCGGCATGCATTTGCTGGCGCTCACGTCCACTGGCGTCCAGATGATGGCGCCTGATCGAGCCGTGGCAGTGGCGGAGATCGGGAACGACCGCTTGCATGAAGCCATCCAGCGCCATCCCGACCGATTCTCCGGACTCGCGACGATTGCCGTGCAGGATCCGCCGCGCGCCATAAAGGAAATTGATCGCGCGATCACTAAGCTCAAGCTGAACGGCATCATGATCAATTCGCATACGAACGGGGAATATCTAAGCGAGCGCAAGTACTGGCCCATTCTCGAAGCCATCGCCGGACTCAAGGTGCCGCTCTACATTCATCCGCGCTCGCCGATTCCTATGATGGCCAAGGCGTTCCGCACGGATCATCTCGAGCACGCGATCTGGGGCTATCAGGCGGAAACCGGCCTACACGGCCTGCGCATCATCACGAGCGGCGTTCTTGACGAGTTCCCGGGTTTGCAGATCGTGCTCGGGCACATGGGCGAGGGCATTCCCTATTGGCTGTACCGCCTCGATTTCATGCACGGACGTGTGCGGATCCCGTTTGACCGGCCGAAGCTCAAGCTGACTCCAAGCGAGTATGTCAAGCGGAACTACTACATCACCACGAGCGGAATGAACTGGGAGCCGACGCTGAAGTTCTGCATCGAAGTCCTGGGCGCCGACCGGATCATGTGGGCGATCGACTATCCTTATCAGGATCACCCGGACGCCGTCGATTTCATGGACGCCGCGCGCATCTCCGAAAAGCACAAGCAGATGATCTACCACGAAAACGCCGAGCGGGTGTTCAAGATCAAGAAGGCGAAGTAGCGAGCGCACGTGGCTTCCCAGGATCCCGACCCGCTCAAAATCCCGCCCGGCGCAGCGAAGGCAGCTGCGATCGCCTGGACGTTACCGTTTACGCTGGTCGTGCCGATGGTGGTCGGCGGCGCGGTCGGCTACTTTCTGGATCGCTGGCTGCACACGAAGCCGGCGTTCATGCTGGTGTTGGGACTGCTGGGGGTGGGTATCGGCATTCGCGATGTGCTGAAGACTGCAAAGCTTCTCGACACCAAAGATGGCGAATGAGTCCGAGTACGCCGCAATCGAGCGCCGCATAGAGCGTTTTCTGATCGGCCTCGGCGCCGCGATGACGCTCGGCGCGGGAGTCGGGTGGGGTGTTCGCGCCGGCGCGGGCGCTGCCGCAGGGACGGCGCTTTGCTGGCTGAATTTCCGCTGGCTGCGGCAGGGCGCCGCGGGGGTCATTAAGCTGGGGCAGGCGCAGGCGGACGCCGCGAAAGTGACAGTTCCCGCGACGGTGCACGCAAAGTTTGTTGGACGCCTCCTGTTGTTGCTCGTGGTGGCCTATGCTATTCTCGCTTGGCTTCGATTGCCCGTGATTGCAGTTCTGTGCGGGCTCGTAGCGGTGGTTCCGGCGATTCTCCTCGAGCTTGGGTACGAGTTGATGCAAGGCCACCACCGTTGGAACACGCAGTAACTCCGATTTAGCGGACGAACACCCAAACCATCCTTCTCACGGGAGATTCATGGGCGAAGAGCAGGTTCTTGGCGTCACAAAGGTAGTGAATGCGGTGCTGGGCAAGCCGGTGGCCGTGCTGCTGGCACTGCTGCACATTCCCGCCGACGCGAAATATCCGATTTCGAACGCGCTTTCGATGGAACTCCTCGTTTTTCTCATCGCGGTACTTTTCTTCTTGTGGCTCAAGGCGCGGATTTCCGCGGAGCGTCCCGGCGCGACCCAGCAGGTAATGGAATTCCTGATCACGAACCCGATGGGCATCGGCGTGAAAGACCTGGTGGATGATATCGTCGGCCATGGAGCGGAGCGCCACATCCCCCTGATCGCGACGATTGGGATATTCATTCTGTTCAGCAATCTGATTTCCCTGGTGCCGGGTTTCATGTCGCCGACGGCTGAGAAAACCGTGCCGCTCGGCTGCGCTGTGATCGTGTTTCTGTATTACAACCGCTTTGGCATCGGAAAGCATGGGGCTGGCGGGTACGCCAAGACGCTTCTAGGACCAATGCCCAAGCTTTTCCCGATCAATATCGTTATGCTCATCGTTGAAACGGTCAGCCACTTCGCGCGGCTGCTTTCCCTCACCGTCCGTCTTTGGGCCAACATGATGGTGAGTGAACTGCTTTACGTTTCGTTCCTTGGGCTTTCGCTCTCGCTCTTTTTCTTCCTGGGCCATTTGAATCCCGTGGGATATGTTTCAGGGGTCGTGCCGGTCGCCATTCCGCTGGTTCTGGCGCTGCTCCACGTTTTCGTAGCCGTTTTGCAGGCGTTCATCTTTACGATTTTGTCGATCGTGTATCTCGGCCTCGCGGTCGCCGAGGAACACTAGTCTGGAATCAAGAGCAAGAGCTGCCAGCGTGAGACCGGTCGCCCCCCAGGGCTTCCGGTAACCACCTCCTGGCGGCGAATTCATAACAAGGAGAAGACATGACGAAAAAAGCAGCGTTGGTTTTGTTGGTAGCGGTGGCGGCGTTGATGCTGGCGCCGGTTACATTCGCGCAGGCTGCACCAGCGGCGGCTGCGGCCACGAACTGGGTTGGCGTGGCGGCGGCCATTGCGCTCGGCATCGCGGCGGCGGGTTGCGGCGTCGGTCAGGGACTTGCGACGGCTGCGGCTTGCGAAGGCACGGCGCGAAACCCTGGCGCCGGCGGACCCATCCGAATCGCTTTCATCATCGGCGTGGCGCTGATTGAGTCGCTCACGCTGTATGCCCTGGTCATCGTTCTGATCAAGTAAGCGCTCACGCGCCAAACTTTCGGCCCGGAGGCTCGCGCAAAACGAGCCTTCGGGCTGTTTTCTTTGATGCCCGGGCCAAATTAAGTCGCGAAGAAGCTAGCGCAGGGAAAGAGACGCGGCGGCGGCTTTGGCGAAGTTAAGAATCGGCGCGGGCAGGATGCCGAGATAGAGCGTGCCCGCGGCGGCGATGAATAGCGCGACCGCAACAGCGGGTGCAACCGGCGACGGCGTGTAGTCCTTCGACCCGGCCTGGAAATACATCACGACAATCACGCGGAGGTAGTAGTACGCGCCGATAACGCTGTTGATCGCGGCGATGACCACGAGCAGCACGAGCCATCGATCGCGGCCTTCGAGCGCTGCCTGAAACGCGAAGAATTTTCCGAGGAACCCGCCCGTGGCCGGCAGGCCGAGCAGCGAGAGCAGGAACAGCGAGAAGCAAGCCGCCAGCAGCGGCTGCTTCGAGCCCAGCCCCGCGTAGTCCTGAATCGCAAGCCGCTTTTCGCCCTGCTGGCCGGCGTGCGCGACCACCAGGAAGGCGCCCACCTTCATTAGCACGTAGGCCGCGAGGTAGAAGAGGACGGCGGCGGCGCCCGCTTCGGAAAACGCCGCGAAGGCAACGAGGATATAGCCCGCGTGCGCGATCGAAGAGTACGCGAGCATGCGCTTCACGTTGGTCTGCACGAGCGCCGCGAGATTGCCGATGAACATCGTCAGCACGGCGGAGACCCAGATCGCCCAGAACCACAGATTGCCCGCCGAGCCAAACGCGATGTAGAAGATTCGAAGCATCAGGGCGAACGTGGCAGCCTTGGGCGCGGAAGCCAGCAGCGCGGTCACCGGCGTGGGCGCGCCTTCATACACGTCCGGCGCGTACACTTGGAAGGGCGCCACCACCACCTTGAAACCCAGCCCGACGAAAATCAAAGCGAGGCCGAGAATCGCAAGCGCGGGCAGGCGTCCCTGGCCGGCGACGATCTGCTCGAGCGCCGATTGAACGGCGTCGATTCGCGTGGTGCCCGTGACGCCGTAGACCATGGCGATGCCGTAGAGGAAAAACGCCGTGGCGAACGAGCCGAGCAGAAAATACTTCATCGACGCTTCGTTCGAGGCCAGCGCGCGACGGCGGAATCCCACGAGCACGTAGCTCGAAATCGAGCTCATCTCGAGGCCGATGAACGCGGTGACGAGCTCGTTCGCGCCCGCGAGAATTCCCATCCCGGCAACCGCAAACAAAACGAGCGCGTAGTATTCACCGCGCTGGATCCCTTCCCGGTCGAGATAGTCGAGCGAGCCCAGAATCGCGAGCACGGCGGCGACCAGGATAATCACATGCACGAAAACGCTGAAAGAATCGACGCGAATCAGATTGCTGTACGCGGTGCCTGGGTAGTGGACGAGAATGTGAACCGACGCGAGCGCAGTGAGCGCTCCAATCAGCGCCATCCAGCCGAGGACGCGCTTCCCGGACGCGCGGATAAACGGGTCCACCGCCATGATGAGAATGCCGAAGAAACAGAGCACTACCTCCGGGGCGAGCCGGTGGAGATTCATCAACTGCTCGGAGTGGAGAGCGATCAAGGCCGCCATCATGGCGCGACCTGCCTTTCCGGCACGGTTGCGAGCGCCGGTTGGCCCGGCGCCTGGGTCTGGATCACGGCGGCTCGCTGGGCTGGACTCAAGCAGGGCAAGGCCGCGGGGCGCGAAGCTTCCTGAGCGGCTCCCATCTGATCTTTCATCTGCTCGAGCATGGCGTTCGTGGAAACTTCCATGCGGCGTGTGAAGAGCGGGGAAGCGACGCCCATGAAGATAATGGCCAGCGCCATGGTCGCGAGGATCACGCGCTCGCGCGTCGAGGCGTCCGCAAGAGTCTTATTCTTTTCGACGGTCACTTCGCCGAGCGCCACTCGCTGATAAGCCCACAGCAGGTAGATCGCGGAAAGCACGGCACCGCTGGTGGCCCACGAAGCCCACGCGTGATGGTTCTGGAACGTGCCGATGAGGATCAGGAACTCGCCGACGAATCCATTGAGCGGCGGCAGCGCCAGCGATGAAAGCGCGATGAAAAGGAAGAACGACATCAGCACGGGCATCGGCGTGGCCAGGCCGCCGTACTCCTTGATTTCGTGCGTGTGGCGCCGGTCGTAGAGCATGCCCACGCCGAGGAAGAGCGCGCCAGTCGAGACGCCGTGGTTGAGCATCTGGTAGATGGCGCCCTGGATCGAGATGGTATTAAAGGCGAAAATCCCGAGCACCACAAAGCCGAGGTGACTCACGGACGTGTACGCCACCAGACGCTTCAAATCGTGCTGGACGGTGGCGACCAGCGCGCCATAGACGATGCCGATGATGGCGAGCACGGCAATCGTCGGCGCCGCCCGGTGCGCGGACGCGGGGAAAAGCGGCAGGCAGAAGCGTAGAATGCCGTACGTGCCGAGCTTCAGCATCACGCCTGCGAGGATCACGGAGCCGGCCGTGGGAGCTTCCGTGTGCGCGTCGGGAAGCCACGTGTGCAACGGGAAGAGCGGCACCTTGATCGCGAAGGCCAGGAAAAACGCCAGGAACATCAGCATTTCCGTTCGCGGCGAAAATGCGATCTGGCCCGATTGCAGCATTCCCTGGATCTCCGGCAGGTCGAACGTGCCGGCCCTGCCGTAGAGCCACAGAATCGCGACCAGCATCAGAATCGAGCCGAACATCGTGTACAGAATAAACTTTACCGCCGCGTAAATCCGGCGCTCGTGGCCCCACATCCCGATCATGAAATACATCGGGATCAGCGTCAGCTCCCAGAAGACGAAGAAGAGGAACAGGTCGAGCGATACGAAGACGCCGATCATCGCCGTCTCGATCACGAGCAGCGCGATGAAGAATCCCTTCACGTTTTCGCGAATCGATTCCCAGGAACACAGGATCGCAAGCGGCGTGAGGAACGTGGTGAGCAGCACGAGAAACAGGCTGATGCCGTCCACGCCGAGGTGGTAGTGGATCGCGTCGCCGATCCAGCCGTGGTACTCCTGAAACTGATACTTGGCGGTCGCGGCGCTGAATCCGGGCAGGAGCAGCAGCGAAACTACGAATTCCGCGAGCGACGCGGCCAGCGCGATCCTGCGGATCCACACGTGATCGTCCGAGCGAAGCAGCAGCAGAGCCGCGACGCTCAGTAGCGGCAGGAACGTGATGACCGTCAGCAAATGAGACTGTGTTCCCACGCTAGCGCATCCCCCCGAGGAGCACGAGCAGAAGCACGGTGAAGCCCACGGCGCCGATCACGATCCATGTGGCGTAGCTGCGCTCGTTGCCTGACTGCAGCTCGCGCAACTGGCTGCCGGATTCACGAGCCACGCGCGCCGTGCCGTTCACCACGCCGTCGATCGCGCCCTCGTCCACCACGTGCCAGAGCACGTTCGTGGAAATCCAGAGCAGCGGGCGGACGATCAGCGCGGCGTAGATTTCATCCACGTAGTACTTGTTGAGCAGAAGCAGATACAGGCCGCGCAGGCTCTGCGCCATCCGCTTCGGCGTGTCCGGGCTCTTAATGTAGAGCCACCACGCCAAAAGCAATCCGAGGACAGCCACGATGACAGGTATTCCGGTCAGTGCGCTCAGCAGCGCCATGCCGGGACTCGCAACGCTCTCGGCAGACGCAGTGGCGGCCTCGGCTGCCTGCGGCGCGTACGCCGTGAAAACCGGCGAGAGGAATTTCTCGAAGTGATCGATCCCGCCGATGAGCTTCGGGGCGGCGAACCATCCACCGAAGATCGAGAGGAACGCCAGAATCATCAGTGGCACAGTCATGTTCTTCGGCGACTCGTGGACGTGGACCTTGTGCTCGTCGAAGCGCGGCTTGCCGAAAAACGTGAGGAAGACCAGGCGGAACATGTAGAAAGAAGTGAGTCCCGCGCCGGCGACGCCAAGCAGCCAGAGAGCCAGATTCGCGTGCGGCCCGGATTTCGCGGCTTCGAGGATTTCGTCCTTGCTGAAAAATCCCGCAAAGCCGGGTATGCCGGCGATGGCCAGCGTCGCGATCAGCATCGTCCAGTAGGTGACGGGAATTTTTTTCGCGAGGCCGCCTATCTTGAACATGTCCTGCTCGCCGCCCATCGCGTGGATTACGCTGCCGGCCGCGAGGAACAGCAGGCCCTTGAAAAACGCGTGCGTCATCAGATGGAAGATGCCCGCGGCGTAAGCTCCCACGCCGCAGGCGAGAAACATGTAGCCGAGTTGCGAGACCGTGGAATACGCGAGGACTTTCTTGATGTCCGTTTGGACCAGGCCGATCGTCGCGGAATAGAACGCCGTTACCGCGCCCACGATCGCGACGACCAGCATGGCTACCGGCGCGCGCGAAAAGAGCGGATTCATCCGCGCGACCATGTACACGCCCGCGGTGACCATCGTGGCGGCGTGAATCAGCGCGCTGACGGGCGTGGGGCCCTCCATCGCGTCGGGGAGCCAAACGTAGAGCGGCAATTGCGCCGACTTGCCGATCGCCCCGGTGAAGAGCAGGATGCAGATCGTCGTCAGCAGCGTTTCCGAGCGCGGATTTTGCGACACATCCTTGAAAATCGCGCCGAAATCGACGGACTGAAACGCCGCGAATACCAGCAGGATGCCGACCGTGAAGCCGAGATCGCCGATGCGCGTGACGATGAACGCCTTCTTACCCGCATCCGCCGCAGACTTCTTCAGGAACCAGAAGCCGATCAGCAGGTAGCTGCACAGGCCCACGCCCTCCCACCCGACGAACATCACGATGAGGTTCGCCGCCATCACGAGCGTTAGCATGAAGAACATGAAAAGATTCAGGTAGGAGAAGAAGCGGTAGTAGCCGCCCTCGTGCGCCATATAGCCGGTGGAATAGATGTGAATGAGCATGCCGACGAAGGTCACCGTCAGCAGCATCACCACCGTGAGCTGGTCCACTTGCAGCGAGAAATTGACGCGGAACGGCCCGGCCACCATCCACGTGAAGTAGTTCCCAACGAAGGGAATCTGGTCCGGCGCGAGATTGCAGAATTCGCGGACCGTTTCCGCGGCGGCGAGAAAAGCGAGCGACACCGAGCCGACCGCCGCCGAGTTCACGGCGGATTGCGGCCAGCGCTTGCCGAATAGGCCGTTGATCGCGGCGCCAGCGAGCGGAAGCGCGAGAATGATCCAGAGATGGTCGAGTAGGAGCATCAGAGCTTGAGCAGATTCACGCGCTCGACGTTGAGCGATTCGCGGTGCTGCGCGAGCATGATCACGATGGCGAGGCCCACCGCCGCCTCCGCCGCCGCGACGACAATCACGAAAAATACGAATACAAGCCCGTCGAGCGCGCCACGCGCCCGCGCAAAGGCCACGAAAGCCAGATTCACGGCGTTGAGCATCAGCTCGATGGACATGAAAATCGTGATGACGTTGCGCTTGAACACGAACGCCACCACGCCCAGCCCGAAAAGGACTGCGCTCAGCACCAGATACCAGGAAATGGGGATGGCGCTCATTCGTCCTTCCTCGCTAGGACCAGTGCGCCCAGAATCGCGATCAGAATCAGGATCGAGGTCGCCTCGAACGGAAACAGATACTGCCGGAAAAGCTGCTGCGAGAGCTCGCGCGTGTCAGCCGCCTGGTTGGCCGCGCCCACGCCGGTGGCAATGGTTGTGCCGATGGATGAGTGCAGCAGATAGACCGCGGTCACGAGCAGCAGGAAGAAGCCCAGCGGCACCCCGACCCATTTCGCGATCTTGCTGAAGTCCGTGCGCTCCTCGACTCCCGCGTTGAGCAGCATGATGACGAACACGAACAGGACCATGATGGCCCCGGCGTACACGATGATCTGCACCGCGGCAACGAAGGGCGCGCCCAGCAGCAGGTAGAGCACGGCCAGCGACATCATCACCAGGACGAGCGCGAGCGCGCTGTGAATCGGCTCGCGCGCCAAGATCAACAGCACCGCGCCCAGCACGGCGAGCAACGCGCACGCGAAGAACATAATGATCGGCACGCTCATCCGTGCCTCAGCAGGGGCCAGATGATCACGAACGCCGTGATCACGAGATTGGCGAGCGAAACAGGCAGCAGCAGCTTCCAGCCGAACGACATCAACTGGTCGTAGCGAAAGCGCGGCAGCGTTCCCCGCATCCAGATGTAGAAAAACAGGATCGCCAGAATCTTCGTCGTGAACCAGAACGGCCCTTGAATCACGCTCGCCACGGGAGGATACAGAGAGATCGCTCCGCCGCCGAGCGCAAGAAGCGTCACGACCAAGAACTGGATCTGCGCGATCCCGCGCATGTTTATCACCGTGTCGTACGCGCAGTACGCTCCCAGCAGCACCAGCCCCGCACCGGGAAGGAAGATCTGCCACGTCCAGCTATCGGGAAAGGGCGAGAGCCAGCCGCCGAAAAAGAGAATCGTCGCGAGGCACGAAACGGTGATCATGTTCGCGTATTCGGCCATGAAGAACATCGCGAACTTGAAGCTCGAATATTCGGTGTGGAATCCGGCCACCAGCTCGGTTTCGGCCTCGGGCAGATCGAACGGGATGCGGTTCGTCTCAGCGATCGCGGCGGTGATATAGCAGAGGAAGCCGACGATCTGCGGCACAACATGCCAGCGCGGAATGAAGTGCAGCCAGTAGCCGCGCTGGGCCTCGATGATCTCGTTGAAACTGAGCGACCCGGCGAGCAGCAGCACGCCCACCACGGAAATCGTGAGCGACACCTCGTAGCTGATCATCTGCGCCGAGCTGCGCAGGCCGCCGAGCAGCGGGTACTTGCTGTTGGACGACCATCCCGCCAGCGCAACGCCGTACACGCCAATCGACGTGATCGACAACAGAAACAGCAGCCCGATATCAACGTCCGAGATGATAAAAACGGACTGCCCGAGAACGCGGACCGACGGCGGCCCGAAGGGAATCAGCGCGATCGCCGTCAGCGCCAGAGAGAGCGCCAGAAACGGCGCCAGCAAATAGACGAGTCGGTCCGACGTAGGCGGCGTCATGTCCTCTTTGAAAAGAAATTTCAGGCCGTCGGCGAGCGGTTGGAGCAATCCGTGCGCGCCGACGTTATACGGACCCCAGCGCGACTGGATACGCGCGATGACCTTGCGTTCGAGCCAGGTGAGGTACGCCAGCGCCGTCATCACGATAAACAGCAGGACGGCGATCTTGACTAGCGATACCACCAGGACTGGATGTTGGGTGATGAACCCCACGGTGTTTCTTTTGCCTCGTTGGTGGAAGTGAGCCTGGAACAGTAACGGCCCAGGGTGCCGCTCGTAAACAGATAATCCTGTGAAGAAAAGACCGCGCCAGCGGGCGCTTCGTACGACGGCTCGGCCGCTTTGCACGATGCAGCCGCAACCTCGGAGCCGCCCCCGAGCAAATTCGCGTGCGAAAGGTCGTAGCCCGCCACGTTCTGGCGAATTTCATCGAAGGCCGCTTCCGGCGTCCGCAGCCGGATCGGCGAGCCGAGGCCCAGCATTCCAAGTTGGTGCGAAAGAATGCGGAGCAGGTCGAAATCGCTGCGCGGGCCCTGCGCATCGACTCCGCGATGCGTCAGCTGGACTTCACCGGCCGTGTTCGTCAGTGTCCCATCCTTTTCGTAGGTGGATGCTGCCGGAAGGACGACATCCGCGCGCTGCGCGGTTTCCGTAAGGAACATGTCGTGTACGACGAGCAGCTCGAGCCCGGCGAGCCGGTCGGGCTGCGCCATGCCAAACGTTTTCAGCGGATTCGCGCCGACGACGTAGAGCGCTTTCAGTTTTCCGGCGACCGTCGCTTCCATCATCGCGCGCGCAGTCATGCCGGGCGTCGACGGAACTTCGCCGCCCCAGAGTTTTCCAAATCGCGCGCGCTCGGAAGCGTCCGCGAGTGGTGCGTAGCCCGGCAGGCGGTCCGGCAGCACTCCCAGGTCGGACGCGCCGCGCGAATTCGCGTAATCGCCGAGCGCCATGAATTTCGTCTTGCCGCCGAATCGCGCGCTGAGCGAGATCAGATCGCGGATCGCCGAGCCCTGAATTTCTGCGCCGAATAGAACCACGACGTCTTTTTCGGCTTCGAGCGCGGCCTTGAGCTGAACCAGCGCTTCCGTCGTCTTCGCGTCGAATTGACCTTGCTCCGTGGCGAGCCAGCGCAGGGCCACGCGTTCGCCGCCCTTGGCGACTTCGACCGCGACCTTCGCCTGGCGATGAATCTTGCTCGGGCGGCCGTTGATCGCATAGAGCCGGAGGCCGTGATGGCGCACGCCGGCGCGAATCTGCCAGGCGACCAGCGGATTTTGCTGTGTCACGTCGTTGCCGATCAGCAGGACCGCAGGCGCGTTGTACACGTCTGCCATCGTCGCAAGCGAGTCCTTGGCGCGAGGGCCGAGCGCGGTGGCGAGGCCGGCGTAGTCGGCTGTGCGGTGATGATCGAGATTGTTTGTCCCAAGCGTGACGCGCGCGAAGCGATTGAGCAGGTAGTTCTCTTCGTTCGTTGTGTGGTTCGAGCCGATCACGCCGATGGCGGCAGGGCCGTGCGCTTCGTGTATCTGCTTCAGGCGCCGCGCCACTTCCTCGAGCGCATCTTCCCAGCTCGCCGGCTCGAGTCTTCCGTTGCGGCGGACGAGCGGCTGGCGAATGCGCTCCGCGTGGGTGGTGAAATCGAATCCGAAGCGGCCCTTGGCGCAGAGGAACTCGCCGTTGATCCCCGAATGGTCGCGATTATTGGCGCGCAGGATTTCGTTGTTGCGGACGCTCAGCGTGGTCTTGCAGCCATTCGAACAGTGCGTGCAGGGGTTGCCGACGTACGTCATTTCCCACGGGCGCGTCTGGTAGCGGTAGGTGCCGCTGGTAAGCGCGCCGACGGGACAGATGTCGATGCACATCCCGCACTCTTCGCAGGCCAGCTCGCCGGGCTCGTTCGGCAGGATGACCGACAACACGCCGCGCGAGCCGACGCCGAGCGCCTTTACGTCCATGCCTTCGTCGCAGACGCGCACGCAGCGGAAGCACAGAATGCAGCGCGGCGCATCGTAATAGACCAGCGGCGACCATTTTTCTTCGGGGGAGTGGAGCTTTTCTTCGACGAATCGCGTTTTATCAAGCCCGTAGCGGAACGTCATGTCCTGCAATTCGCACTCGCCGCCCTTGTCGCACACCGGGCAATCGAGCGGATGATTCGACAGCAGGAATTCGATCATGTCCTTGCGGGCTTTGTGAACTTGCTCGGTACCGGTCTTCACCACCATGCCCTCGGTGGCGACCAGCGTGCACGCCGTCTGCAGCTTCGGCATCTTTTCTACTTCGACCAGGCACATGCGGCAGGCGGCCTGGAGCGACAGCCCCGGGTAGTAGCAGAACGACGGGACCTCGATTCCCTGTCTCTTGGCCGCTTCGATCACGAGCGTGCCCGCCGACGTGGTCACTTGCTGCCCGTCGATCGTGAACGCGATCTGCTTTTGTTCCGCCATGGTTGCCTTAGTGCGCCCCGGCGATCATCTCAGCGGCGTTGTACGCACATTTCCCAGCGAGATGATCCTCAAATTCATTCCGCCATTTCTTGACGATGCTGATCGTCGGCAGCGCCGCGGCGTCGCCGAGCGGGCAAAATGTGCGCCCCAGCATGTTTTTCGCGAGCTCATCGATCAGCGGGATATCTTCCGCGCGGCCGCCGCCTCCATGGAACCGGTCGAGCATCTTGCGCAGCCACGCTGTGCCTTCGCGGCAGGGTATGCACCAGCCGCAGGATTCGTGTGCGTAAAAGTGCATGATCCGCCGCGCGACGTCCACCATGCACGTGTCTTCGTCCATCACCACCGTGCCGCCCGAACCGAGCATCGACCCGATTTTTGCGACCGAATCGTAGTCCATCGCGACATCGATCTCATCGGCGGAAAGCAGAGGACACGAGCTGCCGCCGGGAATCACGGCCTTGAGTTTTTTGCCGCCGCGCACCCCGCCGGCCACTTCCTCGATCAGCCGCCGCAGGGGGAAGCCGAGTGGCAGCTCGTAAATTCCGGGGCGATTCACGTGGCCCGAGATCGAATAGAGCCGCGTGCCGCCGTTTTTCGGCGTGCCCAGATTTGCATAGGCCTCGCCGCCCATCAGGATCACGGCGGGCACGGTGCTCAGCGTCTCCGCGTTGTTGATCACGGTTGGGCAGCCGTAGAGGCCCACGACGGCGGGGAACGGGGGACGGATGCGCGGATAGCCGCGTTTCCCTTCGAGCGATTCCATGAGCGCCGATTCTTCGCCGCATTCGTAGGCGCCTGCGCCCGTGTGCGTCACCAGCTCGAAATCGAATCCACTGCCGAGGATGTTCTTGCCGAGATATCCATTCGCGTAGGCTTCGGCGATCGCCGCATCCATGATGTCGATGATGTAGCGGTATTCGCCGCGGATGTAGATATAGCCCTGGTGCGCCGCGACCGCGCGTCCCGCGATCACCATGCCTTCGATCAGCTGGTGCGGGTCCATTTCCATGAGCGGGCGGTCTTTGCACGTTCCCGGTTCGCTTTCGTCCGCGTTCGCGAGGATGTATTTCGGCTTACTCGTGTCTTTCGGGACAAAGCTCCACTTCATTCCGGCCGGAAAACCCGCGCCGCCGCGCCCGCGCAGATTCGATTTCTTCACTTCGTCGATGATCTGATCGGGCGTCATTTCCTTGAGCGCTTTTTCGAGCGCCCGATAGCCGTCGTGCTTGCGGTACACGTCGATCTTGTTCGAGTTCGGGATGCCGAAGCGCTTGCTGATCACGGGCACTTCGGCGGGCAGGCGCTCGTGCAGCGCTCCGGCAGTCACCGACGAGGGCTTGGGTTTCTTGCCCGCCTGAAGCTGCTCGAAAATCGCGTCCACTTTGTCCGCGTCGAGGTCCTCGTAGAAGTCGTAGTTCACCTGCATGGCGGGAGCGCCGGTGCAGGCGCCAATGCATTCGACTTCCTCAAGAGAAAACGTGCCGCTCGGCGCCACTTCCTTGTGGCCGATGCCGAGCCGCTTCTGCACGTGCTGGTAGAGTTCGTTGCCGCCGCGCAGCATGCAGGAAATGTTGGTGCAGACTTGAATGTGGTAGCGCCCGGCGGGCTTGCGCCGCAGCATCGAGTAGTACGCGAGCGTTTCCTCCACCTGAATCATGTTGAGGTCGAGGCGCTTCGCGATTTCCTCGAGAATCTCATCGCCCAGGAACCCGAACTGGTCCTGCGCGTAGAGCATCATGGGAATCAGCGCCGAGCGCTTGATCGGATAGCGACCGGCAAGTTCTTTGAATTTGGCTTCGAGCGGTGCTGGCAGTTGCATGGTCCGGCTTTCGCCCACCCCGAGCGACTAGCGGTCTACTTCTCCAAGGACAATATCGGTTGTGCCGATGCACGCCACCACGTCGGCGATCAGCCGGCCTTCGCAAAGCTTCGGCAGCGATTGCAAATTAACGAACGACGGCGTGCGGAATTTCACGCGATACGGCTTTGCCGAGCCGTCGCTGGCCATGAAAACGCCCAATTCGCCGCGCGGCGATTCGATCGCCTGATAGACCTCGCCCGGCGGCGCGGCGAATCCCTCGGTAAAGATCTTGAAGTGGTAGATCAATCCCTCGATCGAGGTTTTCATCTCTTCGCGCGACGGCGGAATGATTCCGGGCACCTCGGCGCGGAAAGGCCCTTCGGACGGAATTTTCTCCATCGCCTGGCGGATGATCTTGATGCTCTCGCGAATCTCGGCGATGCGCACCTGATAACGCGCGTAGCAATCGCCCGCCGTCTGCGTCTGCACCTTGAAGTCGAATTCGTCGTAGCTGGAGTACGGAAAGACCTTCCGGATATCGTAGGCGACGCCGCTCGCGCGCAGCAGGGGACCGGAAACGCCCATGGCGATCGCGTCCTCGGGGCTCAGGTAGCCGACGCCCTTCGTTCGCGCCATCCAGATGCGGTTCTGCGTCAGCAGGTCTTCGTATTCGTCGATGTGGCCGGGCAGGGATTCGACCACGCGCCGCACGCGATCGAGCCAGTCCGGAGGCGGTTCGAGCGCGAGTCCGCCAATGCGGAAGTAGCTGGTCATCATCCGCTGGCCGGAGACGTGCTCGTAAATCTTCATGATCTCTTCGCGCTCGCGGAAAGTGTAGAGGAACACGGACATCGCGCCGAGATCGATCGCATGCGTCCCGAGCCACACGAGGTGCGAGGTGATGCGCGTCAGCTCCGTGAGCAGCACGCGGATGTATTGCGCGCGCTTCGGGACCTCGATCCCGATCAGCCTTTCGGCGGCCAGGCAAAAGCCCAGATTATTCGAGAGCGGCGCGAGATAGTCGATGCGGTCGGTGAGCGTGATGCACTGCGAGTACGTCTTCGATTCGCAGGATTTTTCGATGCCCGTGTGCAGGTAGCCGATCACGGGCTTGGCCTTGAGCACGATTTCGCCGTCCAGCTCCAGAATCACGCGCAGCACGCCGTGCGTGGACGGGTGCTGCGGCCCCATGTTGAGCACCATCGGCTCGGCGGGGCCGGCGGGTGTCTCGATCGTGGTCGTCCTCGTGTTCATAGCTCAGCCGTCCTCATGCAAGCCTAGCGAAACCCTTCCACGGGATAGTCCTTCCGGAGCGGATGCCCCTCCCACTCGTCCGGCAACAGGATGCGCGTCAGATCGGGATGGCCCTGAAAGCGGATGCCAAAAAGATCGAAATTCTCGCGCTCGTGCCAGTTGGCCGTAGGCCACACGGAAGTCACCGAAGGCGCCGACGCTTCGCTGCCCGGCACGCGCACGCGTAAGCGCAGGCGCTGCTGCCGCTCGAGCGAAAGCAGCTCGTAATTCAGCTCGAAGCGAGGCTCGATCGGGAATCGATCAACCGTCGTAATGTCCGAGAGAAACGTGAAATGCAGGGTGGGCTCGGCCGCAAGATATTCGGCCGTGCGAACGAGATGGCTCTGCGGCACGACGACGGTCGTTTCGCCGCGGAACTCAATCACTTCGGCGACGGCCTTCGCGTCCCAGTCCTTGAGTTTCTGAACGACAGAGTTCTTGCCGACTTCCTGTGATTCCACGATGGATCCGATTCCGGAGGGGCGGTTACCGGTCCCAGTCGAGCGCGCCCTTCTTCCAGAGGAAAATGTATCCGACCAGCAGGATCATAATGTAGAGCAACATCTCCACAAAGCCAAACACATTCAATTGGTGGTAGACGAGCGCCCAGGGATACAGAAAGATGGCCTCGATATCGAACAGAATGAAAATCAGCGCCACCATGTAGAAATGCACTGAAAAGGGATGCCGCGCGTCGCCCGTGGGACGAATTCCGCACTCGTAGGGCTGATCCTTCTCGGGCGAGTGTTTGTGTCTGCCCACGATTGTTGAGGCCGTGATCAGCACGGCGGCCAGCCCAGCCGCCAGTATAAACATCAGCAAAAGTGGGCCGTAGTTGTCGAGGTAGTTGCTGTTCATTTTCGATGCGCTGCTAT
>DATNIN010000060.1:0-44421 GCA_035604415.1 Candidatus Acidiferrales bacterium | reverse complement strand
GGATTCGAGGCGCTTGAGCTGCTCGTCGCCGCCGATCACGATGAGGCAATCGTCGGCGCGGATGACGGACTCGGGCGGTGGATTGAACGTCATTTTTCCGTCGGCATGCCTCAGCGCGAGGACAATTACGCCGGCTTGCCTGGGAATCGCGGAATCCGCCAACTTCTTTCCAACGAGGCCGGACTTGCCGTCAATTTTCACCTCGCCGATTTCGAAGTCGAGGTGCTCCCTGCCAAACGCCGCATCGACGAAATCGAGAACATTCGGGTGCAGTAGCAACTGCACCATGCGGTGGCCGATGAAGTGGTAGGGAGAAAGAACCTGGGACGCCCCGGCGCGCAGCAGTTTGGACGTCGCCTCTTCCTCGCTGGCGCGGGCGATGATTTTCAAGTCGGGGCGAAGCCCGCGGGCCGTGAGCACAATGTAGATGTTTTCGGCATCGGTGCTGACTGCGGCGATAAATCCCTTGGCGGTATCGATGTGCGCTTTCTGGAGATTTTCCTCGCTCGATGCGTTGCCGATGACGACTGGAATTTTTTCGTCCTCGGCCCAGCGGGCGCGGACCGGATCGCGTTCGATGATGACGCAGGTCTGCTTGTGCGCCTTCAGTTGGCGCGCGACCGTCCGTCCGACGCGGCCTGCGCCGCAGACGATGTAGTGGCCGGAGAGTTTGGCGAGTTCGCGTTCCATGCGGCGGCGGCCGAGGGCCTTGCCGAACTCGAATTCTAGCAACGTCTGGGAGAAGGTAGCAATTACGAAGCCGCCGGCGAGCACGGAGGCCACGATCATGAACGAATTGAAGATGCGCCCGTCGCGGGAGAGAGGATGGATTTCGCCGTAGCCGATCGTGGTCATCGTGGTGAGGGTCATGTAGAAGCCGTCGAACAAGGACCAGTGTTCGATGACGTGGAAGCCCACGGTGCCCACCACGATAACGGCGGTGAGCAGGATGAAAGCGAGTTGAAGGCGCCGGGCGGTGCTCATGGCAGAAAACGAACGGAGGGAATCGTGTGCCGCAAAGGCGGGATTGTCAATGGCGGGGTACGCGCTGAAAGGCGGGAGAATACTTGCCGCGAGAGAACCAGCGCAGAGGTGCGCGCTCCGCGCGGTCGTGTTTACGGCGGGGTTCAAACCCCGCCCTTCCACCTGCAAACCGCCAGTTGTTGGCTACTGCTTCTTCGCGGGCAATAGATCCTGGTAGCTTTTGTTGTTTTCTTCGCAGACGTATTCTTGCAGGTCCCACTCGGGATGGAGACGCAAGGGGCCGCCGTAGCGCCACGGCGCTGCGAAGACGTTCGGGTCGTCCACGGTGGCCACGTAGCTGAGCGTGTTGTAGGAAGTGCGGCGGTAGCGCTCGACGACATGGTAGGCGGTCGTGTGGTGATAGCCGGAGATCACCGTTTTGTCGTTGAAGCCGGTGACGTCCACGACAAGCGTGTCGCCTTCCCAGTGACCAACGGAATTGCCCATCCATGTGGGGTCGAGGTCGTCGGGATGAGGCGTGCCATCAGTGGGGATGACGCGGAAAATCGGATAGGCCTCGTACAGGATCAGCACGAGATTCGGCTTCTGCACGATCTGGAGCGGATACGGCCACATGGTCGCGGTCGGCACGCCGGGCGGGACGCACTGCGTGGTCGGGCCGAGCTCGTTTTCTTCGTCGGTCATCTTGAAATGCTCGGCGCCGGGCTTGAGAGTGATTTTGTCCATGGGGACGATGCCGAAGCCGCCGATGTAAACGCCCGAAAGATCCGGGTGATCACCCATGCGAGGGATGGGCTTGTCGCGGTCCTCGGTGCAGACGGCGTCGGCGTTGGATGCGGCCGAGCTCGAGCCGATGACCGTCACGGTGACGGAATGTTTGTCGTTGCCGCCGCGGCCTTTGGCGGTGAGCGTGTAGGTCGTGGTGACGGCCGGGGAAACTTTGCGGCTGCCTCGCGCGGGAATCGTGCCGACGCACTGATTGATCGACATGTCGTCGGAGTTGACCGCTGCCCAGGTCAATGTGACCGGTTGGCCGGCTTGGACGGAAGCCGGCGTCGCGGTGAAGCTGAGGATGTTCGCGGGCGGGCCGATCGGAAAGCCCTCGTTGCCGCGCGGAGCGGGCGATGCCTCCTGCGCTCGCGCGGGCGCAGGCCAGATGAGTGCTGCGGCGAAAGCCAGCGTCATTGCGCTCAACATTTTCGTATGATGGAACATGGGGCGGCCGCTCATTCCGGCGGGAACATGGCTTGCAAGGTGTCCTTCAGCCGCGCCACCACGGACTGCTGCGGATTCAAGCCGACAATTCTCTGTTGTATAAATCCCTGCGGATCGATGACCAAGTAGGTCGGAAAAGCCTGTACACCGAACGCCGCTCGAATGCGGCCGTCATGATCCCAATATTGCGGCCACTCCATATCCTTCTTGGAAATGAATTGGCGCCAAGCTTGTTCGTCGTTGTCCGCGCTAAAACTGATCAGAACGAGTTTGGAGGACGGATACTTTTTCGTTAGAGCCTTGAGTTCCGGAACGGAGCTCACGCACGGCGGGCACCATGTGGCCCAGAAATCCATCACCACGATTTTTCCGGCGAGCTGTTCGAGTGAGATTTCCTCGCCGTCAAGAGTTTGGACCTTGAATTCGGGAGCGAGTGCTTCGTCCGCGCTCTTTGGGCTGGCGATGAGCTTCTTGGCATACGTTACGTTCGGGCCGTCGGGCGCGAGCAGCAGATAACTCTTGAGTTCGCTGATCCCCTCCGCTTCCTGCGATTCCCGCAACAACACGACACCGAGGTTGAAATGAGCGGTCACGCTGCTGGCGTCAATCTGAAGGGCGGCCCGGTATTCCGATTCTGCGGTCTTCAATTTCTTGGGGTCGTCGCCCAGGCTCTGGAGGATGTTGCCCTTGAGCGTGTGAATCGAGGTGCGGGCGAGGTCGCTCGACGCGCAGGAAATCGCCCTGTCACAACTCTTGAGTGCGTCGTCGGACTCGCCCATTTTCATCTGAGCCACCGCCATCTCGAAATAACAGTCAGAGCATGAGTCATTGCGCAGATGGTTGGCCTTCTTGAACGCCTTGATCGCATCGTCATAGCGTCGCGAGGCCAAAGCGTCATTGCCTTGCTTGACCAGATCCGCGGACGGGTCCGTGCCGGAGGTTTGGGCAAGCGACATACCGGGAGCGAGTAAATAGATCACGGCCGGGAGGATCAGCATCCAAACGCGTCGAGCCGATGGGAGGAACATCAAGTTTACGCCTCCAGTTATTAAAGTTGCCGCCAATGATGCCACAGAACGACCTGTTTGGCGATTCAGACTTCGCCGGCAGCAAAATTCAAATACGCCTGTTTATCGCAAGGGTTTGCGGGGGCGGAGGAGGTCGCGGATGGAGCGGAGGAGCGACGACATCTGCTCGATGGGCGCGGGATGATCGCCGAAGCGAGCGGATTGATAGAGGTCGGTCAATCGCGCGACGGGCGCGGACAAATCCGCAGCCGGAATTGCGGCGGCGAATTCGAGGGGGGTTTGCGACGGCGATTTCGTCCAGCCGCGCTTTTCGAGCAGGCGGAGCATCTCGGTGTACTCGAGTGCGGCCAGAGACGCCGTGAGATTCCCGCCGCGGCGGGCGCGCAGGCTCCAACGGGCGACAGCGTAGCGGATCATCGAACGGCCGCGCAGAGCAAACAGCACCACCAGGAGAAGAATAAGAATGCCCGGCAAGAAGTAGCGCGAGGCTTCGAGCTTGCGGTCGAGCGCCAGCAGCCGGTGCATGATGGCGTACTGCTTGCGGCGGTAGGAGTCGCGCGCGCTGTCGGCCCAATTTCGCGTCGATCTTTGCAAATTCTGCCCCAGCGTCAACTGGTGCGAGAAGTCGTAGTTGACCACCCATTCGCCCCACGCGAACTGGAACCAATCCCAGTAGAGACCCAGCCGACCGAACAGGCCACCGCGCCTCCCGTTGCCCGGTGGCGTGGGATCGAACGTGATCCAGCCATTGCCGGGAAAATAGGCTTCGACCCATGAGTGCGCGTCGCTTTCGCGGATGATGTAATCGCCACCCAAGTCGTTGTACTCACCCGGGAGGAATCCGGTGGCGTAGCGCGCCGGGATTCCGAGCGCGCGCAGCATGACGGTCATCGCCGAAGCGAAATACTCGCAATGTCCGGCGCGCCGCACGAACAGGAAATACGCGAGCGGGTCGTCCATGGGCGGGCCGGAAAGATCGAGCGTGTAGCCGTAGTGCGTGTCGAGGTAGCGCTGGATGTCCGCGGCCTTGTCGAATTCCGTCGCCGAGTGCGCGGTGATGTCCTGAGCGAGCTTCGTGATCCGCGGATCAAGCGACGGCAACTGGAGATAGGTTTCCCGGATCGCATCGGGATAGAGGGCAGGCGCCTTGCGCAACTCAGCCGGCGGGATCAGCGGAAGGCGAGACGTCCCTTCGTAACGAACCTGCGTATTGTTGTGCGACGGATTGAAGACCGAGCCGGTCCGGTCGAGAAGCAGATAGCCGCGGCCCGGAGGTCCGCCAGGGCGGCTGATGTCCTCGCCGAAGCGCCCATGGAGCGAGTCCGGACGCGGGGCGATGAAAAGCGCAGCCGTGGCGATCGGCTCCATGAGCACGGTGTAGTGCAACGGGTAGAACTCGCCGGGAGGAAGAGGGCCCGAGTTGAGGATGTACTGGCCATCGCCGTCCGGAGGGAGCACCAATTCGGATTGCTCGGGAGTGAACCAGCGCTTGCCGTCGAAATTCGTGAGCACGATGCCGCGCCAGTGGATGTCCGAGGCGCGAGCGGGGTCGCCTTCCACGGCAACGCGCATCACGACTGCGGTGTTTTTCTTGATCTCGCCGATTTGGCCGAGGACGACGTTGTCGCTGAAGCCCGTCAGCAGGGTGGGCTGAAGATTGAGCGCGCTCAAGTATCCGGTGGTGAAGCGCGGAATCAGAAAGAAGAGCACGACGCCTGAAGCGAGCACTCCGGCGGCCACCAGCAGCGACGTGAGCCCGAGCGCACGATTCAAACGGCGCGCCGTCGGAGAGCCGGGCTCGAGCAGCGGCGAAACCGCTCCCGCAGCGCTGCGGCGGATTTCAAGAGCCACGAACGTTGAAACGGACAGCACCAGGAAAACGGCGAGCGCGACGAGGAAGCCGGTCTCGACCGTCAGGATCGCAGAAGCCAGCATGGATGCGACCGCCAGGACGGCGAGGAAGGCGTGGTCGCGGTTGGTGCGCGCCGAAAAGAGGCGCACGAGAGTGGCGAAGAGCAAAAGGTGAATCGCGGAAAGCAGCGCTGCGTAGAGCGGAGGATTGGGAGCACCCTCAGCCAGCCCGCGCGACAGCACCCACAGGTCGAGCGGGAAAAACAGGAAGTAGGCGAGGACAAGCCACGTCGCGACGCCCGGGGAAATTTCCGGACCGCGCCCCTGGTAAACGCGGACGCCTTTGTAGATCAGCGCGGCGGCCGGAGCCAGGGTCGAGAAAAAGTCGAGCTTGCCCGTGGAGATGATGGCCAGCACGCCTGTCGAAACGAGGAGGAAGAGCGAAACCTCGAAGTAGCGTTGCACCGCCGGGAGGGGCGGCGCGATCGGTGGCGCGGCGAAGGCCATTTCATGATGCTAGCATCCGGCGGCGGGGACGGGCGTGCGCGAGGCGGATTGGTAACGACGGGACTACGCCGACACCGGGCATCCGCCGCGGCGGACCGTGCCCCTACTGAAGAAGAGCTGCGGCGGCGAGTTTGTGGGTTGCGCTCGAAACGGGAAGGCTGCTGAGACTGCTGAGCGGAAGCACTCGAGTGCGAGGTCGTTTCGGGAGGCATTGCACGCGAGCGAGGAATGGCAGCAGCGTGATGTTGCGAAAGGTGACGCCGTGGCGGGCGGCGGGAAGCGGTTCGAGGTCGAACGAGGCAGCATCGAGGTGCAGAATCTCGCCGAGATGCTTGGCCAGTTCCGGCTTCGGCGCGCGCTCGACTTCCACGGCAGGGAACTGCCACATCCGCGAAAAGAGCACATCGTCGTGCGCGCCCGGGTCGCGGACGAGGATCGTGCGGCCGCGCGGGTCGCGCAGGATCGCGGCGGCGATTCGGATTTTCACGGCGGCCCGCCTGCGGCGGGGCGCGGGAATGTCACCAGTGAGTTTACGGGCGCGAGCGCGGCACCAGCGCGACACGGGACACTCTCCGCAGCGGGGAGACTGGGGCGTGCAGACCGTCTCGCCGAGCTCCATCAGCGCCTGATTCCAGTCGCCAGGCGCGTTGCGGGCGAGGAGTTTGTCTGCCGTTTCTCCCAATTGGCGCCAGCGGCCGAGGGCGCGCAGATCTCCGCGAATCGCGCCGAGGCGCGCGAGCACACGCGCGACGTTGCCGTCGAGCACGGCCAGCGGAACGTCGTAGGCGATGCTCAGGACGGCTGCGGCCGTGTAGCGGCCGATGCCGGGAAGCGCGAGGGCGGCTTCGAGCGTGGGCGGGAATTCTCCTTCGTGGCGCGCGACGATTCCCTTTGCGGCGCGATGCAGATTCCGAGCGCGGCTGTAGTAGCCGAGGCCGGACCAGAGGCGCAGGACTTTTTCCTGCGGCGCGCGGGCGAGAGACTCTACGGTCGGGAATTGTTTCAGGAAACGGTGGTAATAGGGCAGGACGGCAGCGATGCGTGTCTGCTGGAGCATGATCTCGGCGACCCAGACGCGATAGGGATCGCGGCTCGCGCGCCAGGGGAGATCGCGGCGATGTTTTCCAAACCAGCCGAGCAGGCGGCGCTGGAAAGTCTTCAGCGTGCGGGGAGTGAATTGCGATTTCATGTGCGCGGTATTGTCGCACGAATGCGGTGAAGCGTAACGGCGAGCCGAATATCGCACCCGAACACATGCTGCGAGAGAATCAGCGCAGTGGATCGCGCTTCGCGCGACGTTCTTATGTCGGACCTTCCCGACAAACGGCGTCGGGACACAAACAGCGCGAAAGATCCGACCTCCTGCCAATAGGGTAGTGGCGGCGTCGTTGACAAGAAAAGACAAAGCGCCCGCCTGAAGGCGGCCGCTACGAATGCACCCGCAAGATCAGAGGCGGTCGATGAAGATGAAATAGGAAGAGGACCAGAGAGCGGTGGGGATGGTGCGTTGCGGGCGGGCGGTGAGAATGATCTTGAAGATTTCGCCCTCGCTCGCGAGGTCGTCGAGGAACGCGCCGCCCGCCGAGGACGTGTCGGGTTGGATCGTGGCCAGTTCGCGGAGCGTGTCGTATATGATCTCGCCCGCGGGCGCCATCGGAGTGGAGAAGCGGTCGGTGCGGAACTGCATCACCGAGTGAATTTCGTTGAAGTGCCAGGCGATGCAGGCGGCCAGCGAAACCGTGCGCTCGAACCGCTCGGTGTGCTCGTCGCCGGCGAGCTGGCCGAGCTCGGCGCGCGGCGGGCCGATGAAGGGATCGAGCACGAGCGCGACGCGGCGTTCGTCCTCGCGCGCGAATTCGCGGACGATCAGGCGGCCCGACTTCGCCGTCACCTTCCAATCGACGAACCGGGCGCTGTCGGTGGAAAGATAATCACGCAGCGAGTGCAGTTCGTGGCCGCGTCCGCGGAAGTGGCTGGCCATCTCGCCGGAGAGAAGGGGAAGGATTTCGTAGAACTGGTCGGTCGGCTGGACGCGCGGATACACCGTGATCTCGATTTTGGAATCCACCTGGCGGGTCTTTTCGAAGAAGCCGAAGGGAAAGCGCGTGGAAATCCCGAACGCGTCCTGGCGATAGACGCCGCGGCGCGGAAAGCGCAGCTCGACTTTTTGGCGCGTCGCGCTCATGCGCGGGATGTAGGGAAAGAAGACTGGGCGCGTGAGAATCTCGGCCGGGGCTTTCTTGCTCCCTCCGATCACGCGGAGCGAAAACGAAGGCCAGCCCTGCTTCTCGTTGCGCAGCTCGATTTCGGCCAGCACGGGCTGCTCGGCGAAGATGTGCTCGGGCAGGTCGAACTTCAGCTCGACGCCGGTGAGCACCACGCGCGAAAGCACGCCCGAGATCAGAATGCCGGCGAGCATGCAGGCGAGAATTAGAAAAAGCAGGTTGTTGCCGGTGTTGACCGCCGCGAGGACCAGGATCAGCACCGCGGCGAGGTAGATCATCCCGTCGCGCGTGAGGCGGTAATCGACCTGGTAGGCGATCCAGCGAAGGCTGGTGCGCTTGGCGAGCGCCGGGACGATCGCGACGGCGACCCAGCCGGCGATTCCGAGCGCGAGCACCGTCGTGATTCCGGCGAGCCAGATGCGGCCTTCCTGAGCCGCAGTGGCGGAGAACAGCGCGATGATCAGCGCCCCGGATAGCGCAAGCATGGCGATGCCGAAATTGCGCCAGCCGGGGCGATCGCGGCCTTGCCACCACCGTGCTACGACGGAGTCTGCCGTTTGTGACATAAGGAAATGGCTTCAGGGGCTAAAGCCCCGTAACTCTCTCGGGCTCTATGGCGGGGTTGAAGCCCCGCCCTTCCAATCCCTCGCGCATTCCTGCTGAGCAATCGCCGAAGAGAGATTCCTCAGGGGTTAAAACCCCTGAGAATGAAGACGGCAGGCATGTCGGAGCTAAAGCTCCGACCCCCTAAAGTGCTCTCGTCCGCCAGCGGTCCCTCATCGCGCCACCCTCACAAGGGAACGCGAGTGGTGTCGAGGATTTCGCGGAGGATCGCTTCGGTCTGCTCGGACTTCTTCTGCGTCGAGACGTAGCGCGAGCTGACGACGACGCGATGCGCGAAGACGGGAATGATGAGCTGCTTGAAATCGTCGGGAAGGCAATAGTCGCGGCCCTCGAGGAACGCGCGCGCCTGCGCGGCGCGATGCAGCATCACGGTGCCGCGCGGGCTGACGCCGAGGCTGAGCTGCTCCGTCTGGCGCGTGCGCTCCACGATTTCGAGGGCGTAGTCGAGCAGGCTCTCTTCCACTTTCACTTGCGAGACGGCGGTTTGCATAGCGACCACGTCCGCGGCGTCCATCAGCGACGCGACCTGATCGGCGTGGCCGGCGGCGGAATGATTGCGGATGATTTCCTTTTCGCTCTCGCGCGCGGGATAGCCCATGCGGATGCGCATCAGAAAGCGGTCGAGCTGCGATTCGGGCAGCGGATACGTGCCGTGATGCTCGATCGGGTTCTGCGTGGCGAGAACCATGAACGGCTGCGGCAGCGGATGCGTATGGTTGTCCATCGTGATCTGCGCCTCGTTCATCGCTTCGAGCAGCGCCGACTGCGTCTTCGGCGTGGTGCGGTTGATTTCGTCGGCGACGATGATATTGGCGAAGATCGGGCCGGGCTTGAATTCGAAATCCTGGGTCGCGGGGTTATAGACGCTTACGCCGATCACGTCGCTGGGGAGCATGTCGGACGTGAACTGAATGCGCTGGAACGAGCAGTGGAACGAGCGCGCGAGCGCCTGCGCGAGAGTGGTCTTGCCGACGCCGGGAACGTCTTCAATCAGCAGGTGGCCGCGCGCGAGCAGCGTGGTAAGCGCGAGCTGGATGACGTCTTCCTTGCCCTTGACGACGCGCGCGATGGAGCGCTGAAGCTCGGCAAGTCGGCTGCTGGCGGCGCTGACGGCAGTTTGCAATTGAATGGGCCTTCTGCTACAAAAAGTAAGTTCTATGGGCGACTAGCTCAGTGGTTAGAGCGCTCCCCTCACACGGGAGAGGTCCAAGGTTCAAGTCCTTGGTCGCCCACCATTTCGACGCGGCCGGAAGTGTTTGCGACCTGAAAATGGATTGCCAGCCCCCGCCTCGGCCGAGAAATCATTCTAGCGGAATTCTCCGATGACCCACACGCTGCGATTCCTGCGAGTGTTCGCATTAGGTACGTGGGTGGGGTCGATCGTCTATTTCGTGGCGGTGGTCACGCGCGACGCGTTCGCGGTGCTGCCGAATCGCGACCTGGCTGGAGCGCTGGTTGGCTCCACGCTGGGAGGGCTTCACGGCTTGGGAGTGATCGCGGCGGTGGTGTATCTGGTTGCATCGCTGGGGCTTGAACGATCGGCGAAAGCGCTTGCACGGCCCGCGGCGCTCGGCGTGATTCTGATGCTGCTGCTGACGCTGGCGTCGCAGCGATTCGTGATACCGCGGATGGCGGTGTTGCGGACCGAGATGGGTTCGGTGGATGCCACGCCGGGAAGCGATCCGAGGCGCGCGGAGTTTGACCGGTTGCACAGCATTTCGGTCGATTTAGAGGGCGGGGTGCTGGTGATTGGGTTGGTAGCGCTGTTTTTGACGGTGCGCGACAAGTCTAGGTACCGAAGCCAAGAGTATGTCGCTTAGCGCCATAGAAATTCCGGAGTCCTCAAATGGCACTAGCGCAGGCGCCTGAGGATTTTCCCCTCAGTTCCAACTGCGAAAACAGCGCGAGAGGTCACCGCGACAGAACTGGTAGTTTGTGATGTCCCGGTGCTCCCAACGGTCCAAGTTTTTCCGCCGTCCTCCGTGGAAAGAATCGCACCGTCGCTGGAACCAATCCATCCCTCCGATGGGTTGACGAACTTGACGGATGTTGTGAACAACGTTTCTTCTCCGCTCGGCAATTTCTGCGTCCCTGGCACCGGGATAGAATTCCAAGTCTCGCCGGCGTTGCTCGTATGCAGGACCTCTCCCGCGTACATCCCACCCACAGCCCATCCGTCGGACGGGGAAAGGAAATCCAAGCCAAAGAGAATGTCCTGCGGTTGTTGACTCGCACGAGATTGCACTAGCCAGTTTTTCCCGCCGTCCTTCGTATAAAGAATTGTGTCTGTCGCTATCGCCCAGCCGTGCTCTTGATCCAGGAACTTGATTGCAAGCAAGCCATTCTTGTACTGCCCGGCGTACGTTTGACTCCAACGCTTGCCGCCGTCGCCCGTTTGAAAGACGAGACCGAGACCATCTGTATGGTCTTCCGCAAAGGCGGCTATCCAGCCGTGTTGGGCGTCGACAAACCAGATTCCCATTACGGAGCTCAGATGAAAGTCTCCAAGCCTTACCTCGCGCCGCCAGCTCGCCCCTCCGTCCTGGGTATCGTACACGACCTCTTTTCCGAGCAGCGATCCTCCAATCCATCCCCGCTGCGCGTCGATGAAGAATACTGTGTATAGGTCCGCCTTTGGATTCACGATCGACGCGTTCCAGCTTTCGCCGCCGTCGGTTGTGTGCACGACTGTGCCACCGTCGCCGACGGCCCATCCATTCTGATCGCCTGCAAAAAAGACGGCACGGAGCATCGCGGGATGCAAAACAGTCAAGGGTCCCTTGTCGTCGATGTCGAGCTTGATCACGGGCCAGCGCCGCTTCGGAAGCTGTTTAACCACGCGCCAGCGATTAGGTGATTGAGCGAGGGCGCGAGGAGAGGTGCACAGAAACAGCAGCATGCTGAGGGCGATAGACGAGAGCAGGCGATTAACCGATGGGCAAGAGTGGCTTGGAACTGTTTCCATTAGGAGTGTATTTTACGTTTCCTCCTTGTCTTGATGCTCGATTTCCTCGGCGTGGTTGTCTTTGTAATCTTCCGGGCGGCGGGGCCGGCGTGCTCGACGGCGCGCCACATGTACCAGCTCGCGACGGTGCGATACGGCCGCCAGCGCTCGCCGAATTCGGCCAGCTCGCGCGGCTTTGGAATGCTCTTCTTGCGATACGTGATAGCAAAACCCTTCTGCACGCCGTAGTCGTGGATCGGCAGGACGTCCGGGCGGCCGAGCCGGAAAATCAGAAACATCTCGACGGTCCACGCGCCGATGCCGCGGACGGAAATCAGCCGGTCCACAAGCTCCTGGTCCGACATTTTTTCGGCTTCTTCGAGTGTGGGCACCACGCCTTCGATTGTCTTCTGCGCGAGATCCCTTACGGCGGCGATTTTTGCGTGGGAGAGGCCGGCCTTGCGCAGCTTCGGCTTGCGCACTCGGAGGAGTTCTTCGGGCGTGGGGCAGCGGCCGTTCGAACCGAGCGCCCTAATGCGGTCGAAGATCACTTTCGCGGCTTTGCCGGCAATGCTCTGGTGCGTGATCGCTTCGAGGAGCGATTCGTAGGGAGTTTCCTCTTCCTCGATATTCAGGCGGAATTCCTTTGATTTCTCGATAAGGCTCGCGAGACGGCGGTCGGCCTTCGAAAGGTGCGCGATGGCGGCGTGGTGATCGAACGGATGTGACGATGTTTCGGACATGGCGATTGCAAAGGATATCGCTTGGCGGCGGGTTCCACAATCATCCGCGGAGCAAAACCAAAGGCGCCCGCCTGAAGGCGGCCGCTACGAAGGCAGAAGCTCACTCGGGATGACAACACGGTGGAAAGGCGGCATCACGCCAAGGATGGATGCCGGGCGTCCGCCGCGGCGGACTGCGCCCCTACGCGGAGGCGCCGGCGCGGAAGGCGGAGGCGACGTGGAGCTTGCGCAGCATGGAGCGCTTTTTTTCCTGGTGCGACTGCATGCGATGGAGGATGTCGTCGAGGGTGCGCACGGCGGTGACGATGTAGGGGCCTTTATTGAGCATGACGCACTCGGCGCGCTCTCCCATCGCCGCGTCGGTGATCTCCGAGCGCGACGGGACGCCGGTTTTGGCCAGAGACTCGAGAACCTGCGTGGCCCAGATCACGGGCATGTGCGCGGCTTCGCAGAGCCAGAGAATCTCTTCCTGGACTTCGGCGAGCCGCTGGTAACCGCATTCGATCGCGAGGTCGCCGCGGGCGATCATCACTCCGACGGCGCGGCTGCGCATCGCGGCGAGCAGGAGGCGCGGCAACTGGTCGAAGGCTTCGCGCGTTTCGATCTTCAGAATGATGCCGAGGTTTTCTCCACCCAGCTCGGCCAGCCGCGCTTGCAACTCGTGGACGTCCTTCTCCTTGCGCACAAACGAATAGCTGACGATGTCCGCGTGCTTGACCACGAACTTGAGAGCTTCGAGATCGTCTTCGGTGAGAGAGGAGAGGCACAGCTCGCTCTCGGGGACATTGATGCCTTTTTCGGCGCCGAGCTTTTCGCCTAAGGGGCGCGCGTGCGTGATTTCGACGGTCACCTTCTCCGGCGCGACGGTGCGGACAACGGCGCCGATTTTGCCGTCATCGAGAGAGATGGGTTCGCCCACCCGCACGCAATCAAAGAACTCGGGCAAGGTGACGCCGATCCGCGCGGGGCTAATGAGTAGTTTCTTCTTGTCGTACTTCGCGAGGTGGCCGGGCTCGAGCGACCGCGTGAGAACGAGGGTGTCGCCCACATTGAGGCGGAGCGTCTGCGCCTTCGGAGGAATCGCGCCAACGCGAGCGCGCCGAAGCGCTTTCGCGATTCTTCGGTTTGCGCGGGGCTGTACTTCGAACACAAGACCAGAAGCGACGTAAGCCGTTCGATTGGACTGGGCCCAGCGGCTGTTTCCATCGATGCCTGAAATCGTCAGCGAGCGGGACGCCCCACGAGCGTCCCTGAATCGGATGCGATCGCCAGGTTTGCGTTGTGCGAGCCACTCGAGAGGCAGCGGGATGGTCGCATCGGCGTGCGCGGGAGCATGCTCCGGCTGCGAGCCGGGCGTGAGCCAAATTCGCGCGGGCGAAACGACACGGCCGAAATCGTCTCGCTTGGGCCGGAACTTGAGAACCGCCGGGCCCGGCTCCACGGGTCCGGTGCGCAGCTTGGGTCCCGCCAGATCCATTGCGATCTTGCAGGGCCTGCCGGTTTCCTTTTCCGCGCGACGAAGATTGCGGATCATACCGGACCACGCCTCGGGGCCATCGTGCGCGCAATTGATCCGCATGCAGTCCATTCCGTGGAGCACGAGATCGCGAACGAGATCGTGGTCGGTCGCGGCTTCCGGCGGCATGGTAACCATGATGCGAACGTTGCGACCCTTCGGCAGGGGGCCGAGCAGCGCTTCGGCGTTCTTATCGAGCAGCGCAGCGCCTTCATCCATCTCGGGAGCGCCATCCGGAAGCGCGGCGCCTTCCTCGTCCGAGCCATCGAGCCGGAGAAGGGCGTTCATGACGGCGTGCAACGCGCCGAGGACGTGAGATTCGGTGCGGCCGAGGGAGGAAAGCCCGAGGGCCGCGAGCTGAGACTGGAGTTGGCGGATGTCGTGGCGGCGAAGCGCCAGATAGTGGATCAGATTCGCCGCGCTCGCGCGGTGGTCAGAGTGCACCCCGGCTGACCCGGCGAGGCTGGTCGCTTCGAGGCTGAGCATCTCCGAACGAAGAAGGTCCAGCTGCTGGATCAGGGCTCGGAGCTGCAACTGATTGCTGTTCTGCATTTCGGGCCGTCTGGGAAACAAGTTTCATGCTACTCGGGATTCGTTACAGCAGCATGAACGCGGGATCGCCGTGGCGGCGGGCGGCGAACGCAACGCCGTATGCTAGTGCCGTTCCAACTTTTTCAGCCAAGTCGCTGGAAGGTTCGATAGACTGCTAACGTTTCTTGTCGCCTCGAAATTCGGGATGACAACTTGGAACGGCACTAGTATCGAAAACCTATGCAAACAGGAATTATCGGGCTGCCGCTGGTAGGGAAGACGAGTCTGTTCCGGATACTCACGAAAGCGCCCGCCACAGGCGGGCGGAGCGCACCTGGTCAACTGCACGTAGGAATCGCGCGAGTGCCGGATGCGCGCGTGGCGAAGCTGGCCGAGGTGTTCAAGCCGAAGAAGATCACGTACGCGACGATCGAGTATGTCGACATCGGCGGCATACAGAAGGACCGGGAGAAAAACGCCGCGTCGCTGGTGCCGCTGAGGGAGGCGGACGCGCTGGCGCACGTCGTGCGGCTCTTTGACGATCCGTCGGTGCCGCACGAGGCGGGATCGATCGACGCGCTGCGGGATATCGTGAACGTCGATATCGAGCTGATCCTGCACGATCTCGAGCAGACTTCGAAGCGGATCGAGCGCGTCGAGAAGGATTTGAAGAAGAAGAAGGACCCGCTGCTGGAGGTCGAGCTGCAGCTCTTGACCCGCTGCCGGCAGACGCTCGAAGGGGAAACGCCGCTGCGCGAGCTGGAGTTCAAGCCGGAAGAGCTGAAGATGATCACCGGGTTCATGTTTCTGACGCGCAAACCGATGCTCTACGTCCTGAACCTGGGCGACGAGGAAGCGTCGCAGACCGATCGCGCGGTTGAGAAACATCATCTGGAAAAACTCGCGTCGAAGCCGCAGACGGCCGTGGTGCCTTTTTGCGGGAAGATCGAGGCGGAACTCGCCGAGCTCTCGGACGCCGAAGCCGCGGAGATGATGAGCGCGTACGGACTCGCGGAGTCGGGGCGCGACCGGCTGATCCAGGCGACGTATCGCTTGCTGGGGCTGATTTCGTTTCTTACGTGCGGCGAGCCGGAATGCCGCGCGTGGACGATCGAGCGCGGGATGACGGCGCAGGAAGCCGCCGGAGCGATCCACAGCGACATTCAGAAGAACTTCATCAAGGCGGATGTCGTGAACTGGGAGGACTTGCTCAAGGCGGGGAGTTTCGCGGCGGCGCGCGAGAAGGCGCAGGTGCGTCTGGAAGGGAAAGAGTACATTGTGCAGGATGGCGACGTGATACTGTTCCGGCATTCGGGGTGAAGTCCGCTCTTCCATGAGCAAGACCAAGAGCAGATTCCTCGTCCGCTGCTCGGACTCGGAATGACAATTCCTTCGGCCCGCCGTACCCATCAGTGATGAACTCAGCTGAGACAACTCGGATTCTGCTGGCAGCGCTGCTGGGGCTGACGGCCGCGGCGGCAAACCTGCTCGGGGGATCGCTGATCGCGCATCGCAAATGGTCCCATCAATTTCTGAAGTATTTCATCGCGCTAGGCGCCGGATTCATGCTCGCGACGGCGCTGATGGAGATGATTCCGGAGTCGGTGAGACTCCGCGCCGACAAACCCGGCCTGATTTTCGGAGGGACGGACGTCGTCTTCATGCTCGTGCTGGCGGGATATTTCATTGTGCATTTTTTCGAGCACACCCTCGCGCCGCATTTTCATTTCGGCGAAGAGACGCACCACGAAGAGATTTCGCACGCGCACGCGAGCTACGCGGCGCTGCTCGGCCTGGTGATCCACACGTTTTTCGACGGCGTGGCGATTGCGTCCGGGTTGCTGGTGTCGACGTGGCTCGGCGGCGTGATTTTCCTCGCGATCTTCCTGCACAAAATCCCCGAGGGGTTTACGGTGGCCTCGCTGATGCTGGCGAGCGGGCAGAGCCGGGCGGCGGCGTTTGCCTCGTCGGCGATTCTGGGTGGCGCAACGCTCGCAGGCGTCGCGCTGATGTTTGCGCTGCGGAGCATGGTTTCAGACGCGCTGCCGTTCTCGGCGGGGGTCACGCTCTACGTCGCGGCATCGGACCTGATTCCGGAAGTGAATCGCGATCCGGCTCCGGCGATGGCCGCGCTGGTGTTCCTTGGCGTGGCGGTGTTTATCTTCCTCAAGGTGCTGTTCCACGTCTAGCGTAAGGTGGTTGGCGACTGATGCGAACCCTTGAGTCGATTGCCGATCGCGAATCGATCGTCCAACGCATTTCCGCGCTGACTCCGTCTGACCGCAGGTTGTGGGGGCGCATGTCCGCAGACCAGATGGTCTGCCACCTCTGCGATGCGTACCGTTTGCCGCTCGGCGAGAAGTCTGCCAGTCCCGCGACCGGACTTCTGCAACGGACGGTCATGAAGTGGATTGCCCTATGGCTCCCCGCGAAATGGCCAAAGGGAGTCTCAACGGTTCCCGAAGTCGAACAGGGAGTCGGCGGGACGGCCCCGGTTGAGTTTGAGCGGGACCGGGCGGAGCTGCTCGCGCTGGTGAGCCGGTTCTGCGTGGCTTCCGCTGACCTCTCGATTCCGCATCCATTCTTCGGCCGCATGACCAGGCAGGAATGGCTTCGCTGGGGCTACGTCCACGCCGATCACCATCTGCGGCAGTTCGGCCGGTAGCCACTGACGCCGAAGCTGAAAATTCCGTAACAATACCATTATCTATAGATTACGCAGACTCCTGAGGGATTGGCGGACCCCACATGTATCCTGCCGTTGCCGATGCGGCATTGCACGCTTGGGCATCCGGGCTCGCCGCAACTTTATGGCGCCACGCGTGTTAGATAGACTGTGGAGGCCATGGCTAGAAGCGACGTCCAAATGATGCTGGACGTGAAGGCAGGGGACGACGCGTCCTTTGACTTCCTGCTACAGAAGTATCGCTCGCCGCTGGTGAATTTCCTCAACCGCATGGTGCGCGACACGGCCACCGCGGAAGATCTGGCGCAGGAGGTTTTTCTGCGCGTCTATCGAGCGCGGAAGCAATATACTCCGAGCGCGAAATTCACGACGTGGCTCTTCCGCATCGCGACGAATCTGGCGCTCAATTCGGTCCGCGACAACCGCTACCAGAGGATGGGAATTTCGCTCAACGCGCCGTTGGACGGCGAGGATTCAGCGCCCATGGAGCTCCCATCGCGCGAAATGCGGATCGACGAGCACATGGTCGAGCGCGACCGCGCGGAAATCATACGCCGGGCGATCGCGTCGCTGCCGGAGAAGCAACGCGCGGCCGTCTTGCTGCATAAGTATGAAGAGATGGACTACGGCGAAATCGCCGGGATTTTGGATTGCTCGGAAGGCGCGTTGAAGTCGCTGCTGTTTCGCGCTTACGAGACCCTGCGGGTGCAACTGGCGCCGCTTGTCGCCCAGCCGGTGGCGCATCGCGCGGGGGGAAGAAGGCCATCATGAAGTGCGAGGAAGTTGAAAAGGGATTGATTGCGTATCTGGACCGCCGGGCAAGCTCGTCCGAGCGGCGCGACGTGGAAGAGCACCTGGCGAGCTGCGCGGCCTGCCAGACGCGCGCCGAGGAATTTCGCAAGGTCTGGAGCGTGCTGGATGAAATGCCGGCGGTAGAGCCGACGTTCGGCTTTGACGCGCGCGTGAGGCAGCGCGTGGCTGCCGAGCCGCGGCGCGGCTGGTTTGACTGGTTTGTGCCGCAAGTGCGGCTCGCGCTTTCCGCGGCGCTGCTGATTGCCCTGACGGTATGGATCGCGAAGCGGCCGCCGAGCCATCCGGGAACAACCGGCACGACCGCTACAACGTCAGCACCCCAGCAACAGGATTTCAATGCCATCGAGAATTTGGGTGTGCTTGAGAACTTCGACGTCGTGACGAAGATGGATGCGCTTTCCGACCTCGCTCCCGCCGGGGCGCAAGAGCCGGACAAGACGCAGCCGAACGACGGGACAACCAATGATTAAGGGAGGTAAGTAGTGAGGCATCGGATTCCAGCGTTGGCGCTCGCTTTCGGGTTCCTGATGGGGCTTGCGGCGCAGCCTGTTCGCGCGCAGAACGGCGAGCGGCTGAGGGCCTGGCGAGAGCGGCGGGAAGCGGCGATGAAGGCGAAGCAGAACGACGGCGCTGCGAAGGGCCAGCCGAACGTCCGCGGGATGGAAGGCCTGCCGCCGAAGTGGGTCGAAAACATGCGCGACATGCCGCCGGAGGACCAGGAGCGCTTCATGCAGAACAACGAGCGCTTCAAAAGCCTGCCCCCGGAACGACAGGAACAGATTCGCCAGAACCTGCAAAGATGGAACAGCCTGACTCCCGAACAGCAAGAAGCGGCGCGCACGCGCGAACAGATGCTGGAACAGATGACGCCCGAGCAGCGCCAGTACGTGCGCAACACGCTGCTGCCGCGCTGGCAATCGATGCCGATCGAACGGAGGACGGTCATCCGGCGCCATCTGGCTCGCTTGCAAGCGATGACTCCCGCCGAGCAGCAGAGCGCCCTGAACAATCCGCGCTTCCTCGATGGGCTCAACCCGGACGAGCAATCGATGCTTCGCGAGCTGAATTCGCTGAGAAATCCGCCGGCCCAGTAGCCTTCGCGACCTTCCCACAGCTCTCCGAGCCATCAAACAGAAGAAATCCGGCCGCGCGATTGTTGACTCTTACAAAACAATTCCGCGGAAACAAGCGCTTCGACCGCTAGCTGTCGTGCAGCGCGCGCACGAGCTCCCCTAGCGGTTGTGGTTTCTCCCATTTTGGGCTGGTCGATTTCCAATTGCGCGCTGATTGCGCCGATCCAAAAAAACTTTCTCATTCTTGACACATTCCGCTTGACAAGAAAAAGAAGGACACTACAATCGGGGCACAAAGTGGGAGAAAGTGGTTAGCAGTGGCAGAGAATTTCAGGCGGTTTTCAGGGCGAACGAGCGAGTGATTCGAAGCGCGAACACGCCGGGCGACGGTTTCAAGGGCTTACATGCTGCGGGGCAACTATCTGGCGACGGTGGACGAGAAGGGCAGGGTGAAAATCCCCGCCGACTTCCTGGCCGAATTGCGCCAGATGGGCAAGAAGTTCTACGTCACGAGCGCCAGCGGGGATCACGCGCGGGTCTATCCCATGAAGGTGTGGGAAGAGATCGAAAAGAAGCTCGCGAAGCGTTCGTCGTACAACCCGGTGAAGCAGAAATTTCTGGCGCGCACCAACTATTACGGTCAAGTGGTCGAGGTGGATGGGCAGGGGCGCATTTTAATTCCACCCGTCTTGCGGGAATCCGCGCAGATGAAGGGCGAAGTGGACGTGCAGGGAAATCTTACGTACCTGCAAATCTGGAATCACGCGCGATTCCTCGAGCAAATGAACCGTAATCCGATCACGGCGGAAGACGAAAAGGGTTTTGACGAACTGGGCATCTAGGTTTTGAGCGTTTTACATACGCCCGTTCTGGCCGAGGAAGCGATGGAGTGGCTTCGTATCCGGCCCGAAGGGACGTACCTGGATGCGACGGCCGGCACGGGCGGGCATTCGATTGAAATCGCCCGGCGGCTGACGACGGGGCGGCTCGTGGCGCTCGATCGCGATCCGAAGGCGCTTGAAATCGCGCGGGAAAGATTGAAGCCGTACGAAGAAAAGGTGGTCCTGGTGCAAGCGGAATTTTCGAAGATCGGCGAAGTGGCGGAGAACATGCAGCTGCCTCCGCTCGACGGAGTGCTCGCCGATCTGGGGATCTCAAGCCTCGAGCTGGACAGCCCTGAGCGCGGATTTTCATTCCGCTGGGCGGCGCCGCTCGACATGCGGATGAGTCCCGAGACGCCGCTCACGGCGGACGAGATTGTGAATCACTGGTCGGAGAAAGAGCTGGCCGATCTCCTCTATCAGAAAGCGGAGGAGAGGGATTCACGCAGGATCGCCAGGGCGATTGTTCGGTCGCGGCCCATTCGCGACACCGAACACCTGGCAACGGTTGTGGCAGGGGTTCGAAAAGCAAGGGGAAGGCAGAAACTGCAGCCCGCGACAAAAACGTTTCTGGCGCTGCGGATAGCGGTGAATCGAGAAGAGGAGGAACTCGAGCAGTTTCTTTCGCGGACCCCTGCCACTTTATCTATTGGAGGACGATGGGTGGTGATCAGCTATCACTCGCTCGAAGATCGTCCCGTGAAGCACGCCTTTCAGCGCCTGGCGCGAGAGGGAAGTTTTCGCGTGCTGACCAAACGAGTCATCCAGCCCCGGGAAGAAGAAATCAGAAACAATCCACGCGCGCGCAGCGCAAAAATGCGCGTGCTGGAAAAAATCGCGCCGGCGGAGATCCGCCCGGCCGGGAGCTGGCAATGACGGAATACCACACGGTAAAGCGCATCGATAATTCGAGGCTGACGCGTCCCGCGCCGACGGCGCAGATGCACGATTTCTGGCGGCGCGTGGCCGCGGGATCGGTGATGGCGGCGTGCCTGCTGTTTTACGCCTGGCAGCACTTCGAGTGCATACAGGTCCGATACCGGATCGAGCAGCTCGACAGCGAGCGTGCAAATTCAGCGCAGCTCAACCAGCAGCTGCACCTGGAAGTCGCGACGCTGCGCTCGCCCATGCGGGTAGATGCGATCGCGCGCAACCAGCTCGGCCTGACGGTTCCCGTGCCCGGGCAGGTGGCTCCGATCGAGGATTCGAATGACGGCGTCGTGGCCGAGGCGCGCCCCGTGGCGCAGCCGGCGCGGCCCTGAAGTCAGCCTGCTGTGAAATCAGCATGAATGGGCGGCCCGCGGCGGGCCTCATCCGGCGGCGCGACCGCGATCGCAGCCGGCGCACGTTTCCAATAGGGTAGGCCGGAGTTCATGCAGCAGCGCAATCCGCGTCTCCGCTGGCTGGTCGTCTGGGCGCTGGCGGTGGTTTGGATGGCGCTCGTGGCGGCCCGCCTGGGTTACCTTCAGCTCTTCTGCTACAGCGAATACTTCTCCCGCGCGCAGCACCAGCAGCAGCGCATCTTCGAAATCAGCCCGATGCGCGGGACGATCTACGACCGCAAGGGCCATGAACTGGCGGTCAGCCTGCCGATGGATTCCGTCTTCGGCGATCCGGCCGAGATCACCGATGTCGAGATGGTGGCGCGGCTGCTTTCGGGCGTGCTGAACGTTTCCGCCGACGATCTCGAAACGAAAATTCGCGAGGCGCACACGCCGGTGCGCCTGGCGCGGAAACTCTCACCGGAAACGGTCCAGCGAATCACGGACATGAACTTGAAAGGCGTGTTTTTCCAGAAGGAAAACCGCCGCGTCTACCCGCAGCGGGAGCTTGCCGCTTCCGTCCTCGGCTACGTGGACGTGGACGAGAAGGGCATCGGCGGAATCGAATACTCACTCGACAAACAGATCCGCGGGCGGCCCGGCAAGATGATGGTGATGGCCGACGGGCGTCGGCGCCGGTACGACCGGAGCGAATCGGCTCCCGATCCGGGCGCAAGCGTGACGCTGACGATCGACGAAACGATCCAGTACATCGCCGAAAAAGAGCTGGGGCGCGCGATTTCGGAAACTCATGCGAAGGCCGGGACGGTGGTCGTGCAGGACCCCAACTCGGGCGAATTGCTCGCCGTGGCCAACTGGCCCGTGTTCGATCCGAACAACGCGGGCACGTATTCGGACGAATCGCGCACGGATCGGGCCATCGCGGCCGCATACGAACCCGGCTCGACGTTCAAGGTGATCACGCTCACGGGGGCGATCGAACACGGCGTGGCAAATCCCGACCAGCTCATCGACTGCCAGATGGGCCAGATTCTCGTGGCAGGGCGGCTGATTCACGACTGGAAGAAATTTGGTGTGCTGAGCGTCCGCGGCGTACTGGCGCATTCAAGCGACGTGGGCGCCATCAAGATCGCGCTGCGGCTCGGGGCGCCGAAATTCTACGACACGATCCGGGATTTCGGAATCGGGCAGCCGACCGGAATCGAGCTGCCGGGCGAGAATCGCGGATTGCTGCGCCCGCTCGGGAACTGGTCGGCGAGCTCGATCGGGTCGCTTGCGATGGGGCAGGAAGTGAGTGTGACGCCCATTCAGCTTGTTTCCGCGATCTCCGCGGAGGCGAACGGCGGGACGCTCTACCGGCCGCACATCGTGCGCGAGGTCGACGGCAATACGTCCGCGCCGCTGCCGGCCGGCCCCGCCCCGCAGCAGGCGACTGATGGCAGGACAGCGGCAACCGTCCGCGAAATGATGGAAGACGTCGTTTTCGAGGGAACCGGCATGCCCGCGCGGCTCGATGGTTACACGGCCGCGGGAAAATCGGGCACGGCACAGAAGATCGATCCCGCGACCGGCCGGTATTCAGCGACGCAATACAACGCATCGTTTGTCGGCTTCGCGCCGGTGAACACGCCGGTGGTGACGATTCTCGTGGTTCTCGAATCGCCGGTCGGGCCGCATCACGGCGGCGAAGTGGGCGGGCCTGTGTTCAAGCGCATCGCAGAGCAAGTGCTGGCGTATCTCGACGTGCCGCACGACATGGCTGCGCCATCCGATGTGGAGACGGCGAAGAATCTGCACATGCCGCCGTCATCAGGCGCAGGGTCTACGGGCGCGCCGGATCCGACGAAGGAGCGTTTCGCGGCGGCTGTCGCGAAGACGAAGCAGCCTGTCACCGCAGCTCCGACGGTGGCCTTTGGCGACCCGAGTGCGATTGCCGTGCCGGACCTCACGGGGCAAACCGTCCGTGGCGTTACCGAGCAGTGCTCGCGGCTGGGGCTTGCGCCCCTGCTGATCGGCAGCGGAGTTGCAGTGGAGCAGTATCCCGAGGCCGGAGCGCAGGTGTTGCGAGGCAGCCGCGTGACGGTGCGGTTCGGGCGCCCGGGCGAGGTGGTGCCGGTGTCGGCGCGAGGGAACGGGAATTGAGCCTGATCTCCGAACAGAAGCCCGGCTTGAGAAATGAGCCGCCGGGCGCGAGACTGGAAAAGCGCGGCATGAGACTTCAGAGACTACTCGCGGGAGCGGAGATCGGGAAGATCACCGGGCCCGCCGACGTCGAGATTGAGTCGATTGCGTACGACAGCCGCAAGGTGACTCCTGGCGCGATCTTTTTCGCTCTGCGCGGGCAGAAGCTCGACGGTACGCAATTCGTCGGGGAAGCGCTGCGCCGGGGCGCGGTTGCGATCGCGAGCGAGAGCCAGCGGCGGAGCGAGCATCCCGCGGACATTACGTGGGTCGAGCTGCTGCCGGGTTCCGAGCGGCGCGGACTAGCTTTGATCGCGGCAAACTTTTTCGGGCACCCGGCCGATAGTCTGCAATTGGTGGGCGTGACGGGAACGAACGGCAAGACCACGACCGCGTATCTGGTGGATTCGATCTTGCGCGCGGCGGGGCTGACCACCGGACTCATCGGGACGACGGGATACCGCACGCCGAAAGGGAGCCGCGAGGCGATCAATACGACGCCTGAATCGCTCGATCTCCAGCAGATGTTCGCGGAAATCCGCGATGGCGGAGGCACGCACGCGGTGCTCGAAGCGAGCTCGCACGCGCTGGCGATGGAGCGGTTGTGGGGCTGCCATTTCGCGGCCGCGATCTTCACGAACCTGACGCGCGACCATCTCGATTACCACCAGACGTTCGAAGAATACTTCGCCGCGAAGCGGCGGCTTTTTGAGGGCACCGGCGCGGCAGCGCCCGGCGTGGCCGTCGTCAACGCCGATGACCCGTATGCAAAGCAGCTCGCAGGGCTCGCCCAGCGCACGCTGAGCTACGGCTTGAAAGGCGCGCCGGATGTCACGACGAAGAAGTTCGCGCTCACTTTTCACGGTCTCGAATTCACGGCGCAAACGCCGGCGGGGAATATCGAGGTGCGCTCGCCGTTCGTGGGCCGCATCAACGTGTACAACATCCTGGCGGCGATCGGCGCGGGCATCGGCCTGCATATACCGAATGCCAAAATCGAAGAGGGGATCGCGAATCTCGAATTGGTCCCGGGACGCTTTCAGCGAATCGACGAGGGGCAGCCGTTTCTCGTGGTCGTGGATTACGCGCACACGGACGACGCGCTTCGCAATCTGATCGCGACGGCGCGAGAGCTTGGCCCCTCGGCGCGGATCATCACCGTGTTCGGCGCGGGTGGCGAGCGCGACCGCACGAAGCGTCCGCTGATGGGCGAGGCGGCGGGGTCGCTGAGCAATCTGGTGGTGCTCACGAGCGATAACCCGAGGAGCGAGGACCCGCTACGGATCATCAACGACGTGGTCGTAGGATTGCAGAAAGTGAACGCAAAGTACCGGATCGAGCCGGACCGGGAGCGGGCGCTGGCGGCCGCACTCGAAGAGGCGCGGCCGGGAGACATCGTGCTGCTTGCCGGCAAGGGGCATGAGACGTACCAGGTGCTGCCCACGGGCGCCATCGAGTTCGACGACCGGGAAAAGGCGCGGGCGATCCTGCGCAGCAAGGGTTTTTCGAAGGCGGGACAATAGCGAGAGCGGTGAAACCCAGCTCATTGGAGACGCGATGCGGTGGACGGTGGTTCAACTGGCTGAAGCATTGGGTGTCCCGACTCCCAAGGGGCTCGACCCCCTGGCCGGGGTGGCCGGCGTCTCGATTGATTCTCGTACTATCCAGCCCGGGGAGCTGTTTATTGCTATACGCGGACCGCGTCACGACGGACACGGTTTTGTGGCCGGGACCCTGGAGCGGGGTGCGGCGGCCGGGGTGGTGGCGCGGGAGCGCCTCGGAGATTACCCGGCGGAAGTGCAGGGAAAGCTCTTCGCCGTGGATGACACGCTCGGCGCTCTGCAACGGCTGGCCTCGCGCGCGTGCAAAATCTGGAGGAAGGGCGGGCGGGGGCGGATCATCGGGGCCGTGGCCGGGTCCGTCGGGAAGACGACAACCAAAGAGATTCTGGCGGCGCTCCTGGGCGCGCGGTTCCGCGTGCTGAAGACGCTGGGAAACCTGAACAACGAATACGGCCTGCCGCTCACGCTGCTGAAGCTGGGTGACGAGCACGGCGCGGCGGTAGTGGAACTGGGGATGTCGCACCGCGGGGAGCTGGCGCGCCTAGCGCAAATTGCCGCGCCCGAAGTCGGCGTGGTTACGCGCGTCGCGGTGGAGCACCTGGAATTTTTCTCCTCGATCGAGGAGATCGCGCTCGCCGAGCGCGAGCTGATCGAGAATCTGGCGTGGCCGAACGCGACGGCTGTGCTAAACGCGGATGATGAGCGTGTGGCGCGCTTTGCGGATGTGGCGCGCGGGCGCGTGATCCGGTTTGGGACGAGCGCGCAAGCGGAGTTTCGCGGGGAGTCGATTGAGGAGCGCGGCATCGAGGGATCGGCGTTCGATTTCGTCTCGCCCGCCGGGCGCGCGCGGCTGGAATTGCCGCTGATCGGGCGGCACAACGTGATGAACGCGCTCGCGGCGCTCGCGGCGGCAAGCGTCTGGGGAATCGGCGCGGAAGAAGCGAGGCGCGTGTTTCCGGCGCTCACGCCGGCGGACAAGCGCGGCGAAGTGGTCCGCTTCGAAGAAGGCTTTACGGTGATCAACGACTCCTACAATTCGAGCCCGACGGCTCTGGGCGCGCTGGTCCAGCTGCTGGCGGCGACGCCCGGATACCGGCGGCGAATCGTGGCGGCGGGCGAGATGCTCGAGCTGGGAAACTCGTCGGCGGAACTGCACCGCGAATGCGGATGCCTGGCCGCGAGTCTGGGGAAGATCGACTGGATTTTCGGCGTGCAGGGACACGCGGAGGATTTCATCGCGGCAGCTGTGGCGGCGGGTCACCCGCAGGAGCGCACGCAATTCTTCGCCAGTTCTCAGGACGCGGCGAAATTTCTGGAGCAATTCATCACGCGCGGCGATTTGCTTCTCTTGAAAGGGTCGCGTGGCGTGAGGATGGAAAAGATTCTGGAAGCGATCGATGCGCGGCACCGCCGCGCCGGCTCGAAGGATGTGCCCGAAGCCCTCGAAGCCGGCCGGAAGGGATCCCACTGAGATGCTCTACTACCTCTTCTTCTTCGCGCTCCGCCCGCATTTCAGCCCGCTGAATGTGTTCCGCTACATCACCGTGCGCACCGCGGTGGCGAGCCTGACGGCGCTCGTGCTGTCGCTGGTGTTCGGCCCGTGGATGATCGAGCGGCTGCGCGCGCTGCAAGTGAAGCAGTACATCCGCGAAGAGGGGCCGAAGCGGCATCAGGCGAAGGCGGGAACGCCGACGATGGGCGGCATATTGATCGTCGCCGCGATCGTGATTCCCACCTTGCTGTGGGCCGACCTGCGGAACCCTTACGTGCTGCTCGCGCTCGGCGCCACGCTGGCGTTCGGCACGATCGGTTTCGTGGACGACTACAACAAAGTGGTGCGAAAGCACAATCGGGGCCTCACGGCGGCGGGAAAATTCGCGTTGCAAGTGCTGACGTGCGTGTTTGTCGGTGCGGTGCTCATTGGCCTCGAAGCCAGGGGCGCGTATTCGACGCAGTTGAGCGTGCCATTCCTGAAGCGGCTGCATCCGGATCTCGTAATCGATTCACTGCTCGGCCACCGGTTCGTTTGGCCGATAGCCTATATACCGTTTGTGCTGTTCCTCGTGCTGGTGATCGCCGGCCTATCGAACGGCGTGAACCTGACCGACGGACTCGACGGGCTGGCGATCGGCTGCGTGCTGGTTTCTTCGGTGGCGCTGACGGTGATTACGTATCTTTCGAGCAACGCGCGCTTCGCGGAGTATCTCGACATTCAGAAGATTCCGGACGCCTCCGAGTTGACGATTTTCTGCGGATCGCTTGCAGGCGCATCGCTCGGGTTTCTCTGGTACAACGCGCATCCCGCGGAAATGTTCATGGGCGACGTCGGGTCGCTCGCGCTCGGCGGAGCGATCGGAACGGTGGCCGTGATTCTGAAGCAGGAAATCCTGATGCTTTCGATCGGCGGCATTTTCATACTCGAGCTGCTTTCGGTGATCATTCAGGTCGGCTCGTTCAAGCTGACGGGGAAGCGCGTGTTCCGCATGGCGCCGCTGCATCACCATTTCGAGCTGATGGGTTGGAGCGAGTCGAAAATCATCGTGCGGTTCTGGATCATGGCTTTGGTGTTTGCGCTGTTTTCGCTGACGACGCTGAAATTGAGGTAGAGGAAAGTGAGACCCGGATTCGATTTCGCTGGGAAGCGCGTGCTGGTGGTGGGGCTCGCGCGGACGGGCGTGGCCGTGTCACTTTTCGCCGCCGGTTACGGCGCGACCGTGACGGCCACGGACGAAAAGCCCGAGAGCGAACTCGCCGAGACAGCGGCGAAGCTGCGGGCGGCGGGCGTGAAGCTGGAGCTCGGAGGGCACAGAGCCGATGCGTTTCTCGATCAGGATCTGATCGTCGTGAGCCCGGGCGTGCCGGCCAACCTGCCGGCGCTCGTGCTGGCGCACCTTGCGGGAATTCCCGTGTGGGGCGAGGTGGAACTCGCGTGGCGGTTTCTACGCGGGAAGCTCGTGGCCATCACGGGCTCGAACGGCAAGACGACCACGACGTCGCTTGTGGCGCACATTCTGGCGAGCGCGGGAATTCCAACGCTCGTTGGCGGCAATATCGGCGTACCGCTGCTTTCGCTGGTCGAATCCTCGACGGATTCGAGCGTCACGGTCGCCGAGATCAGCAGTTTTCAGCTCGAAACGATCGAGAAGTTCCGGCCGGAAATCGGCGTGCTGCTGAATCTGACGCCCGATCATCTCGATCGCCACGCAACGTTTGAGGAGTACGCGGCCACGAAGGTGCGCATGTTCGAGAACCAGGTCGAACGCGACATCGCCGTGCTCAACGCGGACGATCCCGAGGTGACGCGCCGCATGCCCGCGCGGCCGCAAGTTTTCTGGTTCAGCCGGCAGAAGCAGGTGGCGCAGGGAGCGTTTCTGCGGGACGGCCAGATCGTGTTTCGCAGCGACGGATCGGAAGCGGCGCTCGGGCGGCGCGACGAAATCCCATTGCGCGGCGAGCACAACGTCGAGAACGTGCTGGCGGCGTGCGCGGCGGCGTACCTCGCGGGCGCGACACCCGCGGCCATTGCGAGCGGCGTGAAAACGTTTCGCGGCGTCGAGCACCGCCTGGAATTCGTCGCCGACGTCGCCGGCGTGCAGTTCTACAACGATTCGAAGGCCACGAACGTGGATGCGGCGCTCAAGGCCATCGAGGCGTTTCCCGGGCCGCTCATCGTCATTCTGGGCGGCAAGGACAAGGGCAGCCCGTACACGCCTCTGAAGGAGCCGCTGCGCGAGCGGGCGCGGATGGCGATCGTGATTGGCGCTGCTGCGGAAAAAATCGCCGCCGATTTGGGCGATGCGGTAACCGTCGAAAACGCCCGCACGCTCGACCGCGCCATACAGATCGCGAGCGACCGCGCGCAGATCGGCGACGTGGTGCTGCTCGCGCCGGCGTGCTCGAGCTTCGATCAGTTTGAGAATTACGAACAACGCGGACGCGCGTTCAAGGAGCTCGTCGGAAAGCTCGAAAATCAATCGGCCGCGCCTGCTTCCGCGCGGAAAGGATAAGGGATGCCCCGGAGCCTGCAACACGATCGTCAATTGTTCGGCGTGACGCTGGCGCTGTGTCTGATCGGCGCGGTGATGGTGTTCAGCGCGTCGGCGATCACTGCGCGGGAAGGGTACGGCAACGGCTACTACTTCCTGATCCGCCAGCTTCTGTGGATCGTGCTCGGAATCGCCGGGATGTTCGGGTTGATGAACACGGACTACCGCAAGCTGCGCCAGCCGCGCGTGATTTTCACGGCGCTCTCGGTGACGCTGGTGCTGCTGATCGCCGTGTTTTTTCTCGACCGGTCGCACGCCACGCACCGCTGGATCCGTTTAGGACCGTTGGGCCTGCAACCCTCGGAGCTCGCGAAGCTCGTGGTGATTTTCTATCTCGCGTGGTTTTTGGATGTGCGCCGCGAGCCGCGCGGCCCGGGAGTCAACAACGTGACGCATACGCTCCTGCCGGCGGTGGGGACGGTGCTGGTGATGGTCGGGCTGGTGTACAAAGAGCCGGATCTTGGAACGGCTTGCATGATTTTTTTCATCGCGGCCGTGATGCTGTTCATCGCCGGCCTTTCGTACCGTTACATCGCCGGAGCGGCCCTAGCGGCCATCCCGCTGATCTACATCGCGATTGCGAGCACGCCCTATCGCCTGCAACGCGTGGAGGCGTATCTCTCGCCGGGAGCCGACCCGCAGGGGCACGGCTTTCAATTGGCGCAGTCGCTGATCGCGGTCGGCTCGGGCGGATTCACCGGCGTGGGCCTGATGGAGAGCCGTCAGAAGCTGTTCTTCCTGCCCGAGGCGCATACCGATTTCATCTTTTCGGTGATCTGCGAGGAAGTCGGATTCATCGGCGCGGCAATCGTGCTGGCGCTCTTTGCGGTGTACGGCTGGCGCGGATTTGTTGCCGCGATGAAGGCGCCCGACGCATTCGGCAAGTTTTTGGGAATCGGGATCACGGCGATGGTGGTGGGGCAGGCGCTGATCAATTTGAGCGTCGTGCTGGGCCTGCTGCCGACGAAAGGCATTCCGCTGCCGTTCATCAGCTATGGCGGGTCGAGCCTGCTCGGAATGCTGCTGGCAACCGGCGTGCTGTTGAACATCAGCCAGCACGCGGATGAGACGTGAGCGCGGATGCGAACAGTTTATTGATTGCAGGCGGCGGCACCGGCGGGCACGTTTTTCCGGCGCTGGCCGTCGCGCGGGAATGGCTGCGGCGGGGAGAGCGAAGCGTCGTGTTTGTGGGAACCGAGCGCGGAATGGAAGCGCGGCTCGTGCCGCAGGCGGGGATGCCGCTCGAGACGATTCGCGTGGCGGGGTTGAAAGGCATCGGCGGCGCTAAGCTGCTGCGCAATTTCGCGATGCTTCCGGCGGGGCTGTGGGACTCGGAGAAAATTCTCCGGAGGCATCGCTTCGGCGCGGCGTTCGGCGTCGGAGGGTACGCTTCCGGGCCGATGATGCTGCTCGCCGTGATGCACCGGATTCCGAGCGTGGTCTTCGAGCCGAACGTCGAGCCGGGATTCACGAACCGCGTGCTCGCGCGACTGGCGACGCGGATCGCCGTCGCGAACCAGGAAACGGCGCTACGGCTGGGGCGCAAGGCGGTGGTGACAGGATGCCCCGTGCGGAAGGAGTTCTTCGCCGCGCCGCCCAAGGAGCATCGCGCGCCGTTCACCGTGCTGATCACGGGCGGGAGCCGCGGCGCGCTGCCGATCAACCGCGCGGTGGTGGATTCGCTCGACCGGCTTGCTGAGCGAAAAAACCAGCTTTTCATCGTGCATCAGACCGGCGAACGCGACTATAATGCGGTGCGAGTGGCTTATGCACGTCGCCAATTTCAGGCGGAGGTCGTCCCCTTCATCGAAAATATGGCGGAGAGGTTTGCCCAGGCCGACCTGATCGTTTGCAGGTCGGGCGCAATCACTGTCGCGGAGGTATCGGCCTCCGGACGCGCCGCCATCTTTATCCCCTTCGGGGCCTCGACAGACGCGCACCAGACCCGCAACGCGCAGGCCATGCAAAGCGCGGGCGCGGCCCGGCTGCTGCCGCAAGACGAGCTGACGCCCGAACGCCTGACAACCGAGATTTTTTCCCTCCTGGACCAGCCCCGGAGAATTCAAGAGATGGAAGACCGCGCCCGCGCGCTCGCCCGGCCGAAAGCCGTGGAGGAGATTGTGGACGTGATCGAAGGGGTGGTCCGGCCATGAACGTCACGTTTCGCAACTTTCAGCGGATCCATCTGGTCGGGATCGGCGGAAGCGGCATGAGCGGCATCGCCGAGGTGCTGCTTTCGAGCGGCTACGCCGTTTCGGGCTCGGATTTGAAGTCGTCGCCTGTTACCGAACGGCTGCGGAAGCTGGGCGCGACGATTCGCGAAGGCCACGAAGCGGAAAACGTGCAGGGCGCGCACGTCGTGGTGGTTTCGTCCGCCGTTCCGGCGGACAACGTGGAAATCGTCGAGGCGCACCGGCTGAAGATTCCCGTGATCCCGCGCGCCGAGATGCTCGCCGAACTTATGCGGCTGAAGTACGGCATCGCTGTCGCAGGCGCGCACGGGAAGACGACAACCACTTCCATGATTGCTGCGGTTCTGGCGGCCGCGGGCCTCGACCCGACGTTCGTGGTCGGCGGGCGCGTGAACCATGCGGGCGCGCACGCGGGCGTCGGCCAAGGCGAGTACATGGTTGCTGAGGCGGACGAGAGCGACCGGTCGTTCCTGCTGCTCTCGCCGGTGATCGCCGTCGTCACGACGATCGACCGCGAACACCTCGACCACTACAGCTCGCTCGAGGAAATTCAGGAAGTATTTCTCCAGTTCACCAATCGCGTGCCTTTCTACGGCTCGGTCGTGCTGTGCCTGGACGAGCCGAACGTGCAGGCGATTCTTCCGCGAGTGAAGCGGCCCGTGATTACGTACGGCACGTCGAGCCAGGCGGACCTGGTGATCGCGGACGTGAAGCTCAATGGTCTGGCAAGCGAGTTTCGCCTGAAATATCGCGGCGAAGACCTGGGGATTTTCCAGCTGCCCGCGCCTCCGGGAATCCACAACGTACGGAATGCGGCGGCGGCTGCTGCCGTGGGGCTGACTTTGAATGTGCCGGCCGACCTGATTCGCGGGGGCTTGGCCCATTTCTCGGGCGTCGGGCGGAGATTCGAGATCAAAGGAAAGTTTTCCGGCGTCACGCTCATCGATGATTACGGGCATCATCCGGCGGAAATCCGCGCCACGCTCGAAGCGGCGCGCGGCTGCGGCTACAAGCGCCTGCTGGTGCTATTCCAGCCGCACCGGTACACGCGCACGCAGCATCTCTGGGAGGATTTTCGGCGCTCGTTCAACCATGCCGACGTGCTGGTGATTACGGACATTTACGCGGCGGGCGAAGCGCCGATCGAAGGCATCACCGGCGAAACTCTGGCCGAAGCCATCAGCACGGCGGGACACAAGAGCGTCGTTTACTCGAGCACGCTGCAAGGCGGCATCGAGTTCATGCTGCGCGAGGCGCGGTCCGGCGACGCGGTGTTGACGATCGGAGCGGGCAGCGTAGGCCGCGTCACCGAAGAGCTGGCGATGCTGCTCGATTCAAGGGTCTCGAATTCGCATGCGGATTAGCGACACAGTGGCGGCGCGATTGAAAGAGCTTGGCGTCGAATTGCGGCAGGGAATATCGCTCGCGGACGAGACGTCGCTCGCCATCGGCGGGACGACGGACGAAATCCTGCTGCGGCGCTACGACACGATTCCCGAGGTGATGCGCCTGCTCGCAAACGAACATATTCCGCACCGTTTTCTCGGCGGCGGCACGAACGTGCTGATTGTCGATGGCGAACTGCCATGGGTGGTGATGCACCTTCCGACGGCGCATCCGGGGATGCGCGTCGAAGGCAACGCGGCGTACGTGGATGCCTCGGCCGATCTGGGCGGCATGGTGACGTTCTGCGCGAAGCACGATCTCGGCGGTATGGAAGGGCTCATTGGCGTGCCGGGAAGCGTCGGCGGCGCGCTGCGAATGAACGCTGGAGCGTACGGCACGCAAATCGGGCCGCACGTGCGCGAAGTGGAGCTCTACCGCGCGGCCACGGGCGAGATCGAAACGCTGCGCGGCGGCGACATCCGCTTCGACTACCGGCACACGTCGTTCGCGCCAGACGACGTGATGCTGCGCGTGAAGCTCGAACTGCCGTCGAATCCGTTCAAGGAGATTCTCGCGGGTATCAAGGTGTGCAACGAAAAGCGCAGGTCGAGCCAGCCGCTGAACCAGAAGAGCGCCGGGTGCATCTTCAAGAATCCTCCGGGCGGCTCCGCGGGACGCATGATCGACGAGCTGGGATTGAAGGGCCACCGCGTGGGCGATGCGATGGTCAGCGACCGGCACGCGAATTTCTTCGTCAACACAGGGCACGCGAGCAGCGCGGACATGCTGAAGCTGATCGATGAAGTGCGGGAAAGGGTGCGCAGCGCGTACGGGATCGAGCTCGAGAACGAGGTGATCGTCTGGCGAAACTAAAGGCCATCGACGCGGAGACCTATCCCCAGGAGGTCCTGGCGGACGAAGAGCCGAAGTATCTCCGGCGGCAGAAGCCGCTCGAGATCAAGCGGCGGAAGTTCGGCCGGAAAGCGTGGAGCACGTATCTGCGCGTGACGATGTGGGCGGCCGTGGGACTTGCGGGGGCGGGGGTGGCGTTCGAGACGGCCCGTTTCTTGCTGGCCTCGCCGGAGATGGCGCTCATCCATCCGGAGCAGGTAAGCCTCAAGGGAAACCATTACGTCCCGCCGGAAAGCGTGCGCGAGATTTTCGTCGCGGACCGAGGCAGGAGCGTGTTGCGCATTCCGCTCGAGAGGAGGCGCAGCGAGCTCGAGGAAATTCCCTGGGTCGAGCAGGCGACCGTGCGCCGGGCGCTCCCGAACAGAATCGAAGTCGAGATCACCGAGCGGACGCCGATCGCGTTTTTGCGCGAGTCGAGCGACATGGCGTTGGTGGACGTGCACGGCGTGATCCTCGAGCGGCCGGTCGAAGGGGATTTCCGCTTTCCGGTCGTCACCGGAATGGACGCGGACATGGCGCTGGAAGACCGCGAGCGGCGAATGCAGCTTTTCTCGGGTTTCATGGAGCAGATCGAATCGGCGCGGCCCGGGGCGGCCGAGCAGGTGAGCGAAGTCGATCTCTCGGACGAACACGACCTGCGCGCGACGATTTCGGGTTTGCAGGGCGGCGCGGCCACCGGGAGCGACGCGGATGCGCCCGTGCTGGTGCATTTCGGCGACAACGATTTCGCAGGAAAATATCAGACGCTCGTCGAGGACATCGGGCAGTGGCGCGCGAAGGCCGGGCGCGTCGAATCGGTGGATTTGCGGTTCAGCCGCGAGGCGGTCGTGAATCAGGATACGACGGCGGTCGCGCAGAAGCGTGCGCCAAAGCAGGCGGCGCACGCGGCGAAGAAGCCGAGATGAACATTTCGCGATGATCGGGCAGTCGAAGTACGGGGAGCCGGGGACTTGACCAAGAAAGAACGGCACATTGTGGCGCTGGACATCGGGAGCACAAAGACCTGCGCGCTGATCGGCGAGCAGGACGACGAAGGAGCGGTGAAATTCGCGGCGCTCGGGGCCGCCGAATCCAAGGGCTGGCGGAAAGGGCAGATCGTGAATCTCGATCTCGCGGTCAGCTCGATTCGCCGCGCGGTCGAGGAGGCGGAAACGATCACCGGCGTGCCGGTGGAGTCGGCGATGATCGGTGTGGCCGGCGGGCACGTGCGCGGAGTGAACAGCCGCGGCGGGATCACGGTGGGCGCGAGGCCGCGCGACATCCAGCGCGACGACGTGCGCCGCGCGATCGAGGCCGCCCGCGGCGTGACTCTGCCGGAAGACCGCGAAGTGCTGCACGTGCTGCCACAAGAGTTCTTTCTTGACGCGCAGGACAACATCCGCGACGCGATCGGGATGGTCGGCCAGCGGCTCGAGGCCAACGTGCACATCGTGACCGCATCGGGGACGGCGACGCAGAATATCGTGACGGCTGTGAATCGCGCGGGCGTGCGCGTGGACGACACGGTGCTCGAGCCTTTCGCTTCGGCCGAGGCGTGCCTCACGCAGGATGAGCGCGAGCTGGGCGCGTGCCTGCTCGATATCGGCGGCGGCACCACCGAGATGATCGCCTACGCGGGCGGCGTGGTGCGGCACACGGCGGCGATTCCGGTCGGCGGCGACCATTTCACAAACGACCTCGCCGTGGGTTTGCGGACTCCGATGCCGGAAGCCGAAAAGATCAAGCGCGAGCACGCGCAGGTGTTTCGCGAGCTGCTGACGCAGGACTCCGCCATCGAAATCGCGAGTGTGGGCGACCGCCCGCCGCGAACCGTGTTCGCGCGCATGCTGGCCGATATCGTCGAGCCGCGCGCGCAGGAATTGCTGATGCTCATCCGCGACGAATTGCGCCGCGGCGGTCTCGAATCGCAGATCCCCGCGGGAATCGTCCTGACGGGCGGCGGGGCGCGGCTGCGCGGCCTGCTCGAGATGGCCGAGCGCGTGTTCAACCTGCCGGTGCGGGTGGCCACGCCACGGGGCCTCGCGGAGATGAGCGAAGAGGTTTCCCAGCCCGAGTACTCGACGGCCGTGGGTCTGGTGCTTTACGGGGCGCGCACGCGGCGCCTCGCCGGAGCGCGTCCCGCGGGCTTCATGGGCAAGCTGAAAAGCATGTTTGCGGGGGCATAAAACACGATTCGAAATTTGCTGCACAGTTCAAGACTGGGGGAGACAGCATGACACCGAAAGAATCGAATATCCGCGTTTCATTCAGCGAGGAGCCGCAGGACGGCGCCAGGATCAAAGTGATCGGCGTGGGAGGCGGCGGATCGAACGCCGTCAACCGCATGATCCGCGCCAAGGTCGAGGGCGTCGAATTCATCGCCGCCAATACGGACCTTCAGGCGCTGAAACTCTCGCAGGCGCCGGTGAAATTGCAGCTCGGCGCGAAACTGACGAAGGGGCTCGGAGCGGGCGCCAATCCCGAGGTCGGCCGCAAGGCGGCGCTCGAGGACACGGAGAAAATTCTCGAAGCGCTCGACGGCGCGGACATGGTGTTCGTCACGTCGGGACTCGGCGGCGGCACGGGAAGCGGCGCGGCGCCCGTGGTCGCGAATTTGGCGAGCGAGCTCGGCGCGCTGACGGTGGCCGTGGTGACGAAGCCGTTCGCGTTCGAGGGCAAGCGGCGCATGCAGCAGGCCGAGCAGGCGCTCGCCGAGCTGGTCGGCTGCGTCGATACCGTGATCGTGATCCCCAACGAGCGGCTGATGGAGTGCGTCGAGCAGGGTACCAGCTTTTTCGAGGCTTTCCGCATTGCGGACGACATCCTGCGTCAGGCCGTGCAGGGCATCTCCGATATCATCACGATTCCCGGGATCATCAACCGGGACTTTGCGGACGTGAAGACGATCATGTCCGGCCAGGGATACGCGGTGATGGGCACGGCGGTCGCTTCGGGCTCGAACCGCGCGATCGACGCCGCGAACCGCGCGATCAACAGCCCGCTGCTCGAGGACAACAACATCAACGGCGCGCAGGGAATTTTGATCAACGTCACCGGCTCGTCGAGCCTTTCGCTGCACGAAATTCACGAGGCGTCGTCCATCATCCAGAAAGCGGCGCACGAAAACGCGAACATCATTTTCGGCGCGGTGCAGGACGATGCGATGAAGGAGTCCGTGAAGATCACCGTGATCGCGGCGGGCTTCCGCGAAGTGGCTGCGAAGAAGACGCACACGCGGCCGTCGTATCTGCCGAAGACGTGGAAGACCGGGCGGGAAGCCAACGTGGCGCCGCAGCAGACGAACGTGGTGCAGCAGGTGGCGCGGAACGTCAGCGATGTCGTGCCGGAGATGCCGGCGGACGATCTCGACGTACCCACGTTCCTTCGTCGCCAGGCGCAGAAGGCGTAGCCAAGTAAACGGCTCGGATTGTAGGGGCGTTGCTTGCTGCGCCCCTACTGATTCTCGGTTCACGCCTGCGGTTCCAGTCGATGCCTGCGATTCAAATCAGGATGGACATTCCCAGCCGATTGACCACTGACGCGCGGCGCGACCCCGCACATGAATGCTGCGGGCTGCTGGCGGGACGCGACGGTGTCATCACGCACGCATTTCCGGCCGAAAATGTGGCGGCGGATCCATCGAAGGGCTATGAGATTGCGCCCAAGGAGATCGTCCGGTTGATGCGCGAATTCCGCGCCGCGGGGCTTGAATTCCTCGGCATCTACCACTCGCATCCGAACGGCGAGAATGCGCCTTCGGCACGCGACATCGAGCTCGCGTACTACTCGGAAGAAGCTTACTTCATCGTTTCACCGCAACCCGATGCGCCGAAGCCCGTGCGCGCATTTTCGATTCGCGATGGCCATGCGACCGAACTCGATATCCAAATCGTCTAGCCAGGGATTTTCAGGACCACGGCGGTGATGTCGTCCTGCTGTTCGCTGCCGCCTTCGGCGAACTGCCGCGCTTCGTCGAAAAGCAAGCCGAGCGATTCCTCGGCCGACTTGCAACGGCACTGCTCCCAGATTTCCCTGAGCTTTTCCCAGCTGAAATCGTGATCCTGCCGGTCGCGGAGTTCGTGGAGGCCGTCCGTGGCAAACAGCACGGCGTCGCCTGCATGCAGCTCGACGGAATGGCGGTCATAGAGGGTACCGGGGAAAAGGCCGCATGGCAGGCCTCCCTGGCCGAGCAGCGTGCACACCGATTCCGAAACGAGCATCGGAAAAGGCAGCCCGGCGTTCGAGAAAGTCAGCTTGCGCGAGGACGGATCGAACAGCGCGTAGAGCGCGGCAACGTAGCGGCCCGGGACCGGGCGCACGAGCATGCGTTTGTTCAGGAGCGTAAGCGCCGAGCCGGTGTCCTCGCCGGTCTTGTGGATGCCGCGCAGCAGGCCCATCACCAGCGCGGCGTAAAGCGCCGCGGACAGGCCCTTGCCGACAACGTCTCCCACGTAAATGCCGACCTGGCCGTTCGGCAGATTGAAGAAATCGGCGAAGTCTCCTCCCACTCCCGCGTACGGAGAGAATCGATAGGCGATTTCAAAGGAGGGGCCTGAAAGCGCGCGCTCGGGCAGGAGCGATTGCTGAATCTGGCGAGCTTCTTCTCTTTCGAATTCGGTGATAGGGCCGCCGAAGCGTATCTCGTTCACAGGTGGAGCCTCGATTCCGGAAGGGGCCATCGCTCTATTCTGAGCCATTTCCGCCGCGGCCCGAGCCGCGATCCCAAGGCGATTGACCGGAGGGTAACTTAGCGGGCCGCGCGCGCGCCGGCGAGCATGGCCTCCGCGGCTTCCAGACGGCGGGCGTAGAGAGGGAATTGCGCGGCGAACGCGGCCACTTCTCCGCGGACGCGCTGCTCGGTCGAGGCATCGCCCAGATGATCGAGCACTTCGGCGATCCATCCGGCGATTCTTTCCATTTCAGGTTCGCGCATGCCGCGCGTGGTGACGGCGGGAGTGCCCATGCGGATTCCGCCCGCCTTCAGCGGCGGCAGCGGATCGAACGGAATCGAATTCTTATTCACGGTGATGCCGGCGCGGTCGAGGGCGGGCTGCGCGACGCTGCCGGTGAGCCCGCGAGAATTGATATCGACGAGGAAAAGGTGATTGTCGGTCCCGCCGCTGACGATGCGGAAGCCGCGCCGGGCCATCGATGCGGCGAGCGCCTTGGCGTTGGCTACCACTTGCCTTTGATATTCGGCGAATCCGGGCTCCCCAGCTTCCTTCAGGCAGACGGCCTTGGCCGCGATTGTGTGCATCAGCGGGCCGCCCTGAATTCCGGGGAACGTGGCGCGGTCGAGATCCTTGGCGTATTTTTCGCGGCAAAGGATCAGCCCACCGCGAGGGCCGCGCAGAGTCTTGTGCGTGGTGGTGGCAACAAAGTCGGCGTAGGGCACGGGGCTCGGATGGACGCCCGTGGCGATGAGTCCCGCGATGTGCGCCATATCGACGAAGAGCAGCGCGCCCACCGACTGCGCGATTTGCGCCATGCGCGGGAAATCGAACGTCCGCGAATAGGCGCTCGCTCCGACGACGATCATTTTCGGCTTGTGCTCGCGCGCGAGGCGCTCGAGATCGTCGTGGTCGATCGTTTCGGTGTCTTTCGAGACGCCGTAGGGAACGAAGTTGTACGTCTTGCCGGAAAAATTCAGCGGATGGCCGTGCGTCAGGTGGCCGCCGTGCGCGAGATTCATTCCCAGCACGGTGTCGCCGGGCTGGAGCACGGTCAGATAGACGGCGATGTTCGCCTGCGTGCCGGAGTGCGGCTGCACGTTGGCGTGGTCGGCGCCGAAGAGCGCCTTCGCGCGGTCGATGGCGAGCTGCTCGGCCTGATCGACGAATTCGCAGCCGCCGTAGTAGCGCTTGCCGGGATAGCCCTCCGCGTATTTGTTGGTGAGGACCGAGCCCATCGCCTCCATCACCGCCTCGGAAACGAAATTCTCCGACGGGATCAGTTCGAGGCCGGTGGCCTGGCGGCGGACTTCGTTGCGCAGGATCTCGGCGATGGCGGGATCGGTTTCTTCGAGCGAACGGCTCATCCGGCGGAGTTCAGGCGTGTCTTTGCTCATACGTGCGTTCATCTTATCAAAAGCAGTGGCGAGTGGCGAGCGAGGGCGGAGAAAGAAAGCGAGACCTGACCGACGCCGTGGATCCGGCATCGGTCAGGTCACCGCAGACACTGATTAGAACAGCAGTTTCAGCGCAAACTGGATCTGCCGCGGCTGGCCGGCAACTGCAGTGATTTGACCGGCTGTGGGACTGATGAAAGTGAGCGCGGTACCGTTAGGCTGCGCGAAGTTCGTGTGATTGATGATGTTGAAGAACTCGGCGCGGAACTCCGAATCCAGCTTCTCCGTGATCTTCGTATGCTTCATCAGCGCGAAATCGAGGTCGAGAAAGCCCGGACCGTAAATCCCGTCTCTCGGTACGTTCCCCTCGGTTCCCGTAGCCTCCGGGAAATAGCAGCTTGGATCGAAATATTGAATGTCGCGGGACCCTGGTACCAACGTATTCAGGATGTGGTTCGGATGGCATCCAGGGGCGCCGGAAAAGTTCGGGCGAGGCCCCTCGATTCCCCCGGTCAGAGCGACATTGTATCCGTCCATGACGTTGACGGGGAGGCCGCTGGATGCGGACAGGATTTCGCTGACCTGCCACCCGGCGACGAGCCGGTTTCCCTTGAAGGGCAACGAATACAGGCCGTTGATGACCAGATTCTGGGCGCGATTGAAGGTGCACGGCCCTCGATCCAAGGCCTGATAGTAGGGGTCCACCACGCCGTAAGCGCCCTGTTCGCCGGCCGACGTGACGGAACCGTCGTCAAGGCACTTTGAAAACGTGTACGAGAACTGTCCTTGAAAGTTGTGGCTGAACTGGCGATTGAGGGCCACCTGGAGCGAGTTATAGGTGGAGTGGCTGGTCGGGGTTGCATCGTTGAGTGAGCCAAAATTCGGATTCGTGAGCAGGCCGGTGAAGGGGTTGTTTGCAAAGCCCGGTATCCCGGACGGACTCGCGGGGCACTGGGGCGGCAAGGGCGCGGTGGCTTGGCTGCACGGCACGGGAAGGTTCTCATTGTGAATCGAAAACAGGTGGACGCCCTGCGATCCGACGAAGCCCACCGAAAGAACCGTGCCGTGTAGGACCTCACGCTGCACGGTCAGGTTGTATTGGATCACGTAAGGAACGTGCGTGGTGCCCTTGTAGCTGATGCCCAGGAATTGAGCGAAGGGCACGTTCGGAATGGTCGGGAAGGGAATTCCACCTCCCTGGGGAAAGTCGAGAACGGCTCCCGAGGGCGGCGAGATGATGTAGTTGACTCCGTACGACCGAGCTTCGAGCTGTTCGTGGAAGATCCCGAAGCCGGCACGAATGGACGTCTTGTGGTCGCTAAACGGATCGAAAGCCACGCCGATCCGCGGGTCAAGGTTGCCCCAGTTCGGATTCTTCGCAACCACGGTATGACTCACCGTGAATCCGGTATCCGTCAAGGGATTGGGGATCGCTTCGAGCGGGACGCCGCCGGCGCCAACCGCATTGGTCGCAAAGTCCCAGCGCAAGCCCAGGTTCAAAGTGAGCTTGGAGCTGACTTTCCAATCGTCTTGCACGTAGGGGAAGAAGTCGTTTTGACGGAAGTAGCGCTTGATGTTGAAGCCCGGCGCGGGAGGCGCGGACCCGAGGTAGCCATCAGCTTTGCCCTTCAGGAAATTGTTGAGGCTGAAGAATATAAAGTCCCCGCCGTAAACGAATGGCTGGTAAATATTGGTCTCGATTCTCTCCAGGGACGCCCCGAAGCGCAGGCTGTGCGCTCCGCGGCTCCATATGAGGTCATCGCCCACGGTGAATTTGTTCTGAACCGCGCGGAAGGGATCCAAGCCGCTGGCGCCTACGGGAGTAAGTCCACCGCCTGGGCCGACGTCGGCATTTTGCCGCCCCGAGCCGGGAAACAAATCGAGCGCGGAAGTCTCTCCCGTGGTCACGCCCTCGGAGTGCGTTCTCACAACGCTGCCTCGCAGCAAGTTGAGCAACGTGGGCGAAAAAATGTGCTTTTCTTCGAGCGTGAAGTACTGATTGCGTGTGATTTCATCGTCGGGCCAGAGCGGCAACAGCGAGCCCGCGAAAGGGTTCACTTGATTGACTCGGTCGGAAACGTAACGCCCGAAGAGCGAGTCCGTGGACGAGAAAGTGTAGTCCATGCGGCCGAGAACGTAGTTCTCGCTGCTCACCAAGCTGCCGACTTCCGGGACCTGGGCGTAATTACCCTGGTCGAGACTGCCCGCCGGGGCCGCCGGATACAGAGCCAGTATTGCCGCCTGCGCCGCGGGAACCGACGCGACCACCGTGGTCAGGGCGGGGCAGAGCGTTATATTGGGGTCTGTTTTTTGCAGGTTGGGGACGGCGCAGACCTGCCCGTTGAGTACGTAAGGCTCCGGGACATTCACATTGTTGGTTGTGCCGAGAGACGATCGCAACCCTTCGTAATTCACAAAAAAGAACAACTTATCCTTCTTGATGGGACCCCCGATGTTGCCGCCAAACTGGTTGCGGCGGTAGGGCGGCGCCGAACTGGCATCAAAATAACCGGCCGAATCGAGCGCGTTGTTGCGAAAGAATTCGTACGCCGACCCGTGAAAAGTGTTCGTGCCTCCGCGGCTCACCTCGTTGATCGCGGCGCCGGTTCCGCCGAACTGCGCGCTGTAAGTATTGGTCAGCACCTGGAACTCCGCGATCGCATCGACTCCCAAAGACGTGCCGGCGACCGCCGAGCCAGTGCCATGATTGAAGAAGTCGGAAACATCCGTGTTGTCGAGCAGGAACGACTCTCCCACGGGTCTCGATCCGGAAACCGAGTAGTTGTTCTCGTTTCCGTACCAGGCGCTCGTTAACACGCCCGCTGTGACCTGGGGAACCACCGACACGCCCGGCGACAGCGAAATCAGTTGCTCGAAATTGCGCCCATTCAGGGGCAGATCGTGCAACTGCTCGGGGCTCACCAGAGACGACACTGCCGCGGTTTGGGTTTCAACCTGCGAGACTTCGCCTTCCACGTTGACGACCTCCGAAACCTTGCCGACGGGGAGAGAGAAGTCGAGGACGATCTGAGCGCCGACGGTTAGCGTGATGCCCTTGCGAGCCACGGTCTCAAAGCCCGTCAGGGACGCCTGAACGCCATACGTGCCGATCGGAAGATCGGGAATTTTGTAGCGGCCCTGCGCGTCGCTCACGCTGGACTGTGAAGCGCTCGTCTCCGCGTTCGTGGCCACCATCTTGGCGCCGACCAATGCCCCGCCCGAGGAATCGGTCGCGGTGCCGGAAATCGTCGCCGTGGCAACACCTTGTGCTTCCATGCGAGTCGCGCCTGCCGCAATAAGCAGCAGCGCGCATGAGACGCCAATCAAAACGAAACGAAGCGCCTTCGAGCTTTTGACTATGCTCCGAAATGCCATGATGTACTCCCCCTTATGTCTTCCAATACGTGGTTTTTTGAATGCTCGCCCACCGCGAGCCGCCATAGGGATTACTACCGGCGTTCTCGCTTGTCAAGCCCGAATACACATACATCCTCTTTATATGAGAGTACGTCATTGTTATGTACGAGCGTGTCCTCTGTATTGATAAGGCAATTGCGGGCGCGGCGAGAGACATAACATTCACCCGCTGGAGATGTCCCGCACGATCCGGAGAATGCGGGCCGGTGGGGGACCCCAGCAGCGCACTACCCGGCGGATGGATGCGGAGCAGCGAGCGGCCGGAAAGAAAGCCCGAGGCATGACCGACGCCGTGTGCCCTGCATCGGTCATGCTGTCGCTCAGAGCGATAGCTAGAAGGTGTACTTCAAGCCAAATTGAAGAATTCGCCCTGGAACCGCGCTCGAGGTGATCTTTCCAAAACCAGCGGTGCCGAAAGCGTTGCCGGGTTCATTGAACTGCGCGTGATTGAAAAGGTTGAAGAATTCCGTGCGGAATTGAAGAGTGGCGTCTTCGCGCAGCCCTCCAACCTTCGTATTCTTAATGATTGCCATGTCGAAATTGAGCTGCGTGCAACAACTCATGATTCCGACAGCGGAGTCACCGAAGCCCGTGCCGCATCCCACAAACTGTGCAACAGGAGTACCTCCTGCGCCTGTAGGGGTCCCGGAGCAACCTGTCTGGCCGTCTCCTGGGACCCAGTTGGTGTTTTGAGCCCCGCCAAACAGGGGCGCTGCCATGAATGCGCCTGGATTAATCAGCCCACCGCCCGGGGTTCCGGCGAGTCCGCTGAGCACGCGCGCCGTCAGACTGCCAGTAGTGGCGTACGGAACGCTCGACTTGCAATTGCCGGTGACCAGGTTGCAATCGACCGGGTGCGCGAGTTCGGCTCGGTCCACCGGGCCCGTAGGGGGGATCGAACTGCCGTACAGAAGGCTCGCCTGATTGCCGTTGATTCCGTCAGTAATAGTGAAAGGCAGGCCGTCTTGAATCGTGGTCACACCGGAAACGCTCCATCCGCCCAAAGCCTTCTCTTTCCACCCCTCGCTCTTGTAGGGTAACTCGTAGCTATAGCTCACGACGAAGCGCTGAGGGCGATTGAACGCCGCCAGCCCGTACTGCTGCCGGCGGTTCAAGGGGTCGTTGGAGGATGCGCTGCCGGAAAGCACGTTGCCGGGCGTGGCAATGCCGGCCCCGGCTGCGCTGGCGTTGATATCGGTGATGAGTTTGCTCCAAGTGTACGAAGCCTGAAGGGTCAGACCGTGGGAAAACGTGTGCCGGAGCTGGGCTTGCAAGCTGTTGTAGCGGTGATTCCCGTCAGTTTCGACTTGCTGCAAATTTCCTGGGTTCACGCCCAGGTAAGCGACACGGCCAAGATAATTGCTGGAGGTGTTGACCATGACCCGGTTGTTGGGGTTCGTGTTGGCAGCATCATTTATCGGGAATGAACCGGCGGGCCGCTCCAGATTTATGTTGACTGGATCCGTCGGCGGATTGCAAGTAGCCGAAGCTTGGCCACAGTCAACGAGATATGCCAGGTTTGGATCGCGGTTCCAATCGAAGAGGTGGATTCCATGCGTTCCCACATAGCCGATATCGGCAACCCATCCCCTTGCAAACTCGTACTGAACGTCGAGATTATATTGCTGGATCTTTGGAGTACGTGTACTCGTCCACATGATTAGTGACACTCGGCTTTCTTTTGTTGAGATTTCCAGCGATGGAGGAATTCGAGCGGAGTGAGATAGCGGAGCGCCTGGTGAGGACGCACGGTGTTGTAGATATGTTCCCAGCGG
>DATNIN010000059.1:0-50631 GCA_035604415.1 Candidatus Acidiferrales bacterium | reverse complement strand
CAGCTTCGCCGCTGGGAACATATCTACAACACCGTGCGTCCTCACCAGGCGCTCCGCTATCTCACTCCGCTCGAATTCCTCCATCGCTGGAAATCTCAACAAAAGAAAGCCGAGTGTCACTAATCATGTGGACGAGTACAGGCTATTGACGAATGCGCGGTCACGAGCCAGAATTCAACGGTACGAGCCAGCGCCCTGCCGGAGGGAATCTCACATGGCGGGAACGGTAATGAACGCAATTCTCCTCGGTCTCCTCATCCTGGCTGCAATTCTGTGCATCTTCGCCCCGCTGACGGCCCTGGGAGTCATGTTCTGGCATTGGCACAGGGAATTGAAAGAAACGATGCGTCTGCGCCAGGCGAGATCAACGCAGGTCAAATAGTCTGAATCGCGCGGTCACTTCTGCGAAACGTACTTCTGCGTGGACGTAAGGCCTTCCTGCGCGGCTTCGAGATGCCGCACGGTCGGATCCAGATCGTGGCGCTCGAAGCAGCGGGCAATGATCTTCCCGATTTCGTCGTATCGGCCGGTGGCTAAGGCCACCACGCTCGGTCCGGCTCCGCTCAAAGCTACTCCCAGGAGTCCGGACATGCGCGGCAGCGCCAGCACGTCCGCAAGCCCGGGGATGAGCGCCTGGCGGGCGGTCTGATGCAAGCGGTCCTGCATCGCGTCCCAGAGAAGCTCGTAGCGCCGGTCTTCGAGCGCGGCGACAAAAAGTGCGGAGCGCTGCAAGTTGTACACTGCGTCGGCGCGCGAAACGGTTTGAGGGAGCACCGCTCGCGATTTTTTCGTCTCGAGCTTGATGTTCGGCGTGACCACGATCACGCGGATCACTTTCGGCCAGTGTTTCCGGACCGCCGCCACGGTGCCGTCGCTGCGAGTGAACGTCACGACGAATCCGCCGAGCAGCGCCGCAGCCACGTTATCCGGATGGCCTTCCATTTCCGTGGCGTATTGCAGTGTCGCGTCTTTTGAAATCGCGCGGCCGGTGACGGCGAATCCGAGGGCGATGCCGGCGACGGTGGCCGCCGCGCTGCTGCCGAGTCCGCCCGCCACGGGGATTTCATTTTGCACCGCGATCCGCACGCGCGGCAGAACGAAGCCTTCGCGTTCGGCCGTGTGGCGCATGGCGCGAAAAATCAGGTTTTGATCGGGATCGCTGGGGAGCTCGGAGGTGCCGCGCACGCCGCGGCTTCGCGCGAGAGCCCTCCCTTCGGATTTGACGAGCAGAGTGGCGCGGACGCTGAGATACATCTCCAGCGCGAGACCCAGGCAGTCGAAGCCCGCCCCCATATTCGCGGTGGACGCGGGGACGCGCACTTCAAACGAACTTTGGCGGGAGGCGCTCATTGGGCTGGTCGGGTTCGCGAAGCGGTTTTGCCGGAGACCTGGTGCGGCGCTCTCCGTTTACCGCCGGCTCCTTATCGTCGTCGCTCCAGAGTTGCCAGAATCGCGGCCTTGTTCGCGGCCACGTTCACCGGAGCATTCTGGAACGCGCCCGCGATGCGTTGCGGCGCGGCGCCGTCCTTCGCCCCCGATTCGAGCGAGAGCGTTCCGCGATGATAGTGGCTCACGTAATCCGGGTCCTTGAGCACGTGGCCCGTGAGCACGCCCACCACGGAGTCGCCGGGGCGAATGTGGCCCGCGGCCACGAGTTTCTTCATGCCCGCGACCGTGGTGGCCGACGCCGGCTCGCAGCCGATTCCGTCGCGGCCGATCATCGCCTTCGCGTCCGCGATTTCCTGCTCGCTCACGCTGATGATCTTCCCGCTGGAGCGCAAGACGGCGCGCAGCGCCTTCTTCCATGAGACAGGCGCTCCGATTTTGATCGCTGTAGCCAGTGTCCGCGGATTCTCAACTGGCGCCATCGTTTCCGGGAGATGCTCTCCGCCGGCCGATTTGGCGGGATCGAGATTCGCAAACAGATGCGCCAGGGGAGCGGCGCCCTCCGCTTGAATCACGCTCAGCTTGGGCAGCCGCTTGATCAAACCGAGATCGAACAGCTCTTGAAAACCTTTTCCGAGCGCCGTGCTGTTCCCCATATTTCCGCCGGGAACCACCACGTGGTCCGGCACCTGCCACGCGGACTGCTCCATCATCTCGTATGCGACCGTCTTCTGCCCCTCGATGCGGAACGGATTGATCGAGTTCGCGACGTAAATCGAGGGATCGTCGCCCAGCTCCTGAATCAGGCGCATGCAATCGTCGAAATTGCCGTCAATCTCGCAGACCAGCGCGCCGTAGTCGAGGCTCTGCGCGAGCTTCGCCGCCGATATCTGCCCGCGCGGCAGCAGAATCGCGGATTGCAATGCCGCGCGCCCGGCGTACGCAGCCAGGCTGGCCGCGGTGTTTCCCGTGCTGGCGCAGACGGCCGTGCGCGCGCCCAGCACCACCGCCTGGGTGATCGCCGCCGTCATGCCCGTGTCTTTGAACGAGCCGGTGGGATTGCACCCCTGATGCTTGAGGCGCAGGCCGTCCAGGCCGCAATATTTCGCCGAGCGCGGAGCGTCGTAGATCGGCGTGTTGCCTTCGAACAGGGTGACGAAGGGCGCGTCTTCGTCGAAGGGCAGCATCTCGCGATAGCGCCACACGCCGCTTTGGTCGCGCGGATCCCGCGAAGCCGCGCGCTCCGCCCACTTTCTGCGCACCGCCGCCGCATCTTCGCGCGCCACGAGGCGGCAATCGATCTCGAGCGTCCCGCTGCACCGCGGGCATACGTAGATCCGCTCGCGAAGGCCGTACGTGCCGCCGCACGACGGATCGATGCAGCGCTGCACGGCCCTGTCGGTATTCCGGGTCGCTTCTTTTGCGGTCTTGCCGAACATTTCAAGAACCCCTCAAGAACCCTTGGCTTTTGATTCCTCGACGGGCGCCGCCAGCCCGAATTCGCGGTGCGTCGCCATGAGCGCCGCCTTCGTGTCCTTTTCGAACACGACGAACGAGATGTTGCTTTCGGACGATCCTTGCGCGATCGCGATGACGTTCACGCCCTCGCGGCCGAGCGCGTTGAACGTGCGCCCCGCAACCCCCGGAAAGCCGCGCATGTTCTCTCCCACCACGGCCACGATGGCGATGTTCGAATCGACCGTGATGTGTTCGACCTTTTCGTGCGCCACGTCCTGCGCGAACTCCTTGCGCAGCGCGTCCACCGTGCGCTTGGCGTCCGACGCGGTAACCGCGAAACAGATGTCGTTTTGCGACGACGATTGCGAGATCAGCAGCACGCTCGCGTGCACCTCCGCCGTGGTCGAGAACGTCCGGCCCACCACGTCCGGCACGCCGACAATTCCCGGCCCGCCGATCGTGATCAGCGCCACGTCGCGAATTGCCGTGAGCGCTTTCACGCCCCCGCCGTTGCTGCGTCCCTTCGGGGTGATCTTGGTGCCCGTGCGCTCCGGCGCAAAGCTATTTCGAATCCAGACGGGAATGCCCGCTCGCGCCACGGCGTGCAGCGTCTTCGGATGCAGCACCTTGGCGCCGAAATAAGCCAGCTCGCTCGCTTCCCGATAGGAAATCTCCGGGATCGTGCGCGCATCCGGCACCAGGCGAGGGTCGGCCGTCAAAACGCCATCCACGTCGGTCCAGATGATCACCTCGCCCGCGCCGAGCGCCGCCCCCAGAATCGTTGCGGAATAATCCGACCCGCCGCGCCCGAGCGTCGTCAGGATGCCGTCCTTGGTCGCGCCGATGAAACCCGTGACCACCGGAATTACTCCCTGCTCCAGCAGCGGCCGCAGGCGCGCTTCGGAGCGCTCGCGCGTGCGATCCATCAGGGGATCGGCGCCGCCGTGGGAGGAATCCGTTACGATCAACTCGGTGGCTTCCACCGATTCGCTGCGCGCGCCGAGTTCCCCGAGCGCGCCCGCGACCATCGGCGCGGAAAGGCGCTCGCCGAGGCTCGAAATCGCATCGAGCGTGCGGGGAGTCAGCTCCCTGAGCATCGCGGTGCCCTTGCAGAGCCGTTCGCCATCGTCGAAGATTTTTTCAAGGCAAGCCGCCACTCGCGCGCGCTTGGCATCGTCACGGATCAGCGAGGCGAGCGCGGTCTTGTGCTGCTGGCGCAGGGCCGCAAAGATCGCGCCGGCCTGGTCGCCATCGCCCGCCGCCGAGCAGTTGGCGGCTTCGATCAGGCGGTTCGTAACGCCGCTCATCGCCGAGACGACCGCGACCACGGGGCGTTCGAGCGACGCATCGCGCACGATCTGCGCCACGCGGGCGATACACGCGGCGTCGCCAACAGACGTGCCGCCGAACTTCATCACTTGCAAGGGCTTGTTCATTTTTAGCAGGATCCGGCGCCCAGCGATTTGAAGCGGCCTGATGCGAAAAGCAACCCGGCGTTCAGGATGGCCGCGCCTCAAAAAACTATACACTATCGGGGCGAATTTGCGCGACGCCAGCCGGTCTGTTGTTGCAGGGGCAAAACGGGGAGTGCAGCGGCGGGAGAGTTCCTTCAGGTTCCGCAGGCTGTCCCGGAATCAAGCGGGACGGCCTGGCTAAAACACGCTTGGCCTAGCGCTGCGCCACGAGGGCGGCGATCAAGGCGCTCGCGCGCGGCGTGCCGAGGCCGGTGATGTAGTCGTATCCGGCCGAAGCGGTGCACACCGCGCCGCAGGAGCCGTTGGTGCCCTGCGTCACGGCATTGAAATCGGCGGCCGGAGCCGCCTGCGCGAGGGAATACAGGATGGTATTCGTGCTCGACAGGTTGGCTTTGCGCGCGGCGACTCGCAGGGAGTTGGCGATGGCGATCAGCGCGGCCCACTGCGGCGATCCCGCGCTCGTCCCGCCCACCTGGAACCATCCCGAGTAGCCGTTGATGCCCACCGAGTCGTACACGGCGTAGCCGGTGCCGGGGTTTGCGTCGTAGGAAACGTCCGGATTGCCGCGATACCCGCGCGGATCGTTCGGAATCCCGAACTTCGATTGAAACGACGGTTCGCGCTCGACCTTGCTCAACCCTCCGCCGCTGCCGCTCCACGCGGTCTCGCTCTGGTAGCTTGCGTCGCCATTCAGAAAGAGTGAAGTGCCGCCGACTCCGATGACGTCCGGTGAGGCAGCCGGGTAAGCCGCGCCGGTCCCGCTATCTCCCGAGGCTGCCAGAAAGGTCACGCCGTTCGAGACGAGGCGATTGTCGTAGCTGGTTTCACTGGAAAACTCTCCAGTGGTCCAGCTCATCGATACGACGGACGCGCCATTCTTGACGGCAGAGGTCACGCCGTTGAATAGGTCGCTCAGGCTGTTGGTCGGCGTTTCGATCAGCAGGATTGTGGCTTTCGGGGCGATGGCGTGCGCCCATTCCACGTCGAGCGCGATTTCCACGGCCCAGTTGGCGTTCGTCGCCGGCTTCTTCCCGCTCGAATAGACCTTTCGGAAGCAACCGTTGTTGCTCGTGCAAACGGGCAATCCAAATTGCGCGTTGAAAGCGGCGAGATCGGATTCCGCGTTCGGGTCGTCGTACGCGTCCACGATTCCGATCGTCTGCCCGGCGCCCTGATTGGCGACCCGATCGAATCCGTAGGCGTGGCGCACCTGGGAGGGGGCGAATGCGGAATTCGGCGGGGCGGATTGCCCGGCGGCCACCGCCGCATGAATCGCGTAATGCGGGCGCATGAAGCTGACGGGGTTTTCGTTGCCTTCGGTGAAGCGCGGCAGCACCGTGAACACGTGCTGCGCAAAGAGCGGCTGGCAAAATATCAGCGAGCCGGCCAGAATCAGTATGTTGCGTGCGGACTTGCGGAGGCCCTCAGTGATTTTCATGTCCATCTCCCCCACTCGCAGGCCCCGTTGCGGCCGGGGCCGAAGTGCTTGTTCGTCCAACGGAGATAAGGGTACTGGGCCGCTCCGGGTGGGACCTATAGGCCAGGATTCCCAATCGACTGGTACCAAAGTTCAGTCATGTACCTGACCCACGGGTTAGGTCTTCGATGGAACTAGCTTATTGTCATTGGCTTACGAGCTGCTGGAATGAGGAGAAATCTTGTGGAAGAGCTACCGTCGCCGGAGGCCGGTTTTGTCGCCGGCGAGCTTTCCCGTATAGATCGCCATTCCCACAGCGGCATCCATGCCGGCTTTTTCGAGGGCATTGACCTCGCGCATGCTGCGGATTCCGCCCGCAGCCGTGATGGGAAGGGCTGTCACGTTTCGCAACTGCCGGAACCACGAGAGGTCCGTCCCCTTCATGGTCCCTTCGTTATCGACAAACGTCGAAAGGAACCCGGAGCAAAATGGCTCCAGCTCTGGAATCACGTCGCCGGGACGAAGTTTTAAGCGCTCGCGCCAGCCGCGCACGACGATCCGGCCGCCTTCGGTATCGAGCGCCACGATCACGTGCTTTCGCCCCACGCGCGCGGCCAATTCTTTCAGGAAATCGCGGTCCACTTTTCCGTTCCGGAAGGCCGCGCTGCCCACGATGATCTTCTCCGCGCCCCAGGAGAGAATTCGCGCGGCGCGGGCGACCGTGCGGATTCCTCCGCCGACGCGCACTTTCCTGTTCGCCTTGCGGCAGAGCAGCTTGATCCAGCGCGCGTTGGAACCTTTTCGCATGGCGGCGTCGAGATCGATGATGTGCAGAATCGGATAGCTCTTGAAGCGGTCGAGCAGGCCCAGCACGTCGTCCACGGCGAGCGCACGCTTGCGGCCGCGCACCAGTTGCACGGCTTTTCCGTCCTGGAGGTCGATGCAGGGAATAATCATCGCAAGCTTATTATCTGTTCTCCACGGGATCGCAAGTCATGACTCTTTTCGCGCTCACTTCCACGAGGCTCGGCAAATGAAGCACTACCGTCGGGTTCTCCGTGTCGTCGCATCGGCACCCCGGATCACATTTGGAAGGCAGCAGTACATAGCGAAACGTCACCTCGAAAGTCGTTGGCGTATGTTGTTCGAACTTCCACGACTTGATGTTTTCCTCCGCCGTCTTTCCGAGCATTACAGGGCCGCTCTCGACTTTCGCCGACGAAACCCCTATCCCATCGGTCCAGATTCGGAGCTTGACCACTCCCTCGATGTGCGCGGTCTGGGGCACGCGAGGGTAGAACGGCACACTGGCGCTGGTGACAATCGGCAGAGATTTGTCGGATTGCGCGGCGCAAGTCCCGGCGCATATCCCCGAGGCCAATAAGATCAAACCAAGTGTTATTCCTGTTCGAATGCCACGCCACAATTTCTGGTCGTCACTCACGGCGGACTCCTTTCGCAACGTCGTTCATCGGCTCAGGCGGATGGGGACGCCGCGCTCGGCCAGGAATTTTTTCAGCGCGGCGATCGAGTGCGTCTCGCTGTGGAAAATCGAAGCGGCCAGCGCGGCGTCGGCGCAGCCCCTCACGAAAACATCGAGAAAATTCTCGAACGTGCTGGCGCCACCCGAAGCGATCACGGGCACCTGGACCGTGGCCGCGATTTTGGCCGTGAGTTCGCAATCGAAGCCGCTGCACGTGCCGTCGCGGTCGATCGAAGTCAGCAGAATTTCTCCCGCGCCGCGGGAGACGGCTTCGGCGGCCCACTCCGCTGCATCGAGCCCCGTCGCGTCGCGCCCTCCGCGCGTGTACGCTTCCCACGAATTGCCCTTCCGCTTCACGTCGAGCGAGAGCACCACGGCCTGCGCGCCGAATTGCTGCGAGAGCTCCGAAATCAATTCCGGCCGCTCGACCGCCGCGGTGTTCACCGTCACTTTGTCCGCGCCGGCGAGCAGCACCGCACGGCCTTCCTCCATTTTGCGGATGCCTCCGCCGGCGGTCAGCGGGATGTTCAGTTGCTCGGCGACGCGGCGAATCGTTTCGAGGAACGTCGCGCGCCCCTGAAACGACGCGCTGATGTCGAGCACCACGAGTTCGTCCGCGCCCTCGCGGTTGTAGCGCGCCCCAAGCTCGGCGGGATCGCCCATGTCGCGCAGGCCCTCGAACTCGATGCCCTTCACGACGCGGCCCGCGTCCACATCGAGGCACGGGATGATCCTTCGCGCGAGCGTCATCGCACGGACTCCACAAAATTCTGAAGTACGCGTGCGCCGGTCTCGCCGGATTTTTCCGGGTGAAACTGCACGGCCCGCAGATTGCTCTGCTCGATCACGGCCGCAAATGGGAAGCCGTGATCGCATGCCGCGACCGTGGCCGAGGCCGAAGCGGGCGCGGCGAAAGAATGCGCGAAATAAAAGTACGCGTCGTCCGGAATCTCGCGGAGCAGCGCGCTTTCCTTCACGCGCCGCAATTGATTCCAGCCGATGTGCGGAGATTTCACGTTCGCGGGTAGCGCGCGGACTTCCTCGGGGAAAAATCCGAGGCCCGCTTCGCCCGGCGCTTCTTCGCTCGACGCGAACATCGCCTGCAATCCAAGACAGATTCCGAGAATGGGCACGCCCGCTTCGAACGCCGCTCGCAGCGATGACGTGAGGTTTCGCTCGCGCAGGCCCGCAACGAAAGCGGAAAAATGGCCCACGCCGGGAAGCACGATCACCTTTGCGGCTGCGACCTGCTTCGGCTCGATGGCCCGCTCGGTCTCCGCGCCGAGTTTCCAGAGCGCGCGCTCGACCGACGGCAGATTCCCCGCGCCGTAATCGACGATCGCGATCTTCACAGCAGCCCTTTCGTGGAAGGCAGCACGCGCCGAAGCTGCTTGTCGCGCGTCACGGCAAAGCGCAGCGCCTTCGCGAACGCCTTGAAAATCGATTCGACCTGGTGGTGCGACGACCGGCCGTACACCAGCTTCAGATGCACGTTGGCGGAAGCCGCCTGCGCGAACGCCCGAAAGAAATCCTCCATCAGCTCGGTTTGGAAATCACCCACGCGCGCCGCCGAAATCTTGAAATTGCACACGCAGTGCGCTCGCCCTGAAAAATCGAGCGCCGCGGCCGCCAGGCAATCGTCCATCGGCATTAGGAAATACCCCGCGCGCAGGATTCCGCGCTTCGATCCCAGCGCTTTTTTCACGGCCTCGCCGAGCGCGATGCCCACGTCCTCGACCGTGTGGTGCTGGTCCACGTCCAGATCGCCGCGCGCCGCAAGCGTGAGATCGAGGCCGCCGTGCCGCGCGATCTGCTCCAGCATGTGGTCGAAAAATCGAATGCCCGTCGCGATCTCCGACTTGCCTTGCCCGTCGAGATTCAGCCGCAGCTGGATGTCGGTTTCCTTGGTCGTTCTTCGCAGGTTTGCTTTTCTCATAGAATCTCTTTCAATTCGCGCAGCAGCCGCCGCGTCTGCGCGTGAGTCCCCAGCGTGATGCGGACGTAGCCTTCTCCGCCGAAATCGCTCGAGCGGTCGCGCACCAGTATTCCCTTGCGCGCCAGCGCCGCGACGACTCGCTTCGCGCGCTCGCCAAAATGCACCAGCACGAAATTGCCGGCGCTTGGAAAGCAGCGCACCCCGAGCCGCTTGAGACCTCGCGCGAATTCACTCCGGCTGCGGCGAACCTCGCGCACGGTTCGCGCGATGAACGCGCGGTCGCGCATCGCTGCTTCGGCGGCCACGAGCGCGGCGGCATTCACCGGATAGGGCGACTGCGTCTTTCGCATGGTCGCGGCCATCTCACGATGGACGAAGATACAACCGAGGCGCAGCCCGGCCAGCCCTGCCGTCTTCGAAAACGTGCGCGTGACGATCAGATTCTTGTAGCGCCGGATCCACGGGATCACCGTGACGCCCGAGAACTCGAAGTACGCTTCGTCGATCACAACCATCGTGCGCTTGGCGGCATTCAGAATCCGACGCAACTCGGCCGTGGATAGCAGGTTGCCGGTCGGGCTATTCGGGTTGGGGAGGAAGAAGACTCGCGGCCCCGCGCGCAGCGCCGCCAGCAGAGTGTTCCACGGGAAACACATCTCCGCGTCATATCGAGGGGCCACAATGCGCGCGCCCGCCAGCTCCGAATAGAAGCGATACATGGCGTACGTCGGCTCGACCAGCAGCACGCGATCGCCCGATTCGACGAAGGTGTTCACCACCAGGCTCAGCGCTTCATCCGTCCCGTTGGTCAGCAGCAGCTCTTCCGGACGGACGCCGAAATGGCGCGCCACCTTGCGGCGGACCGTTTCCTGTTCGGGGTAAGCCGAAATCGATGCGGCGCTGAGTTTCGCCAGCGCGCGGCGCACCGCCGGAGAGCAGCCGATCGGGTTCTCGTTGAAATCCAGGCGCAGTTTGTCCGTGCGTCCTTCGAGCGGCGGATTATAAGGACGCATTCGTTCGACCGCGCGCCTTACCTGAATCGCCACTTTCATCGCCGCACCTCGACCGACCGCGCGTGCGCGTCAAGGCCTTCGGCCCGCGCGAATTCCTCGACCACGGGCGCCAACCGCTTGACGCCGCCGCGCGACACTTCCTGCACGCTGATGCATTTCACGAAGTCTGAGACGGAAAGACCGCCGCGGGTCCGCGCCACTCCGCCCGTGGGCAGTACGTGGTTCGTGCCGCTCGCGTAGTCACCGAAAGATTGCGCGCTCCAATCGCCCAGAAAAATACTTCCAGCGGAATCGATGCGCGCGAGCAGCTCGCCTCCTCCGTCCGGCAGACTCAAATGTTCCGGCGCGAACCGGTTCACAAAGCGCGCGGCTGCCGCGATGTTTGGCGCCACGAGCACAGCGCCATTTTTCGCAAGCGATCGCCGGGCGAGATTCGTTTTCGGTAGCTCCGCCAGCTGGCGGTCAATTTCGGCGGCAACGGAGCGCGCCAGCGGCGCGGACGTAGTGACGAACAGCGAAATCGCGTCGGGATCATGCTCGGCCTGCGCGATCAGGTCCGCCGCGATAAATCGCGCGTTGCCGCGCGCAGCGAAGACGAGCGCTTCCGTGGGCCCGGCCAGCATGTCGATGGCGCAGTCGTTGCTCACAAGCTTTTTCGCGGCAGTCACGAAGCGATTGCCCGGGCCGAAGATCTTGTCGACGCGCGGAATCGAGCGCGTCCCGTAGGCGAGCGCCGCAATGGCTTGCGCGCCGCCCACGCGCGCCACTCGCTTCACGCCGAGCTTTTCAGCCGCGGCGAGCAGCGCGGGCCCCGGTTGCGGGCTGGCCACAACGATCTCGCGCACGCCGGCCTCTTGCGCGGGAATCACCGTCATAAGCAGCGTGGAAACGAGAGAAAATCGCCCGCCGGGCAGGTAGCATCCGATCGATTCGATCGGCCGGACGAGCTGTCCGGCGCGCACTCCCGGCTCGACCTGGATGGTCCATTCTTGCGGCTTCTGCCGGCGCGCGACAGCGCGGATATTGCGCGCGGCATGATCGATCGCCGCCAGGAATTTCTTCGAGATGCCCTTGCGAGCGGCCGCGAGTTCCGCGCGCGAAACCCAGACGCTGCGCGGAGTGAGAGCCACGCGGTCGAAACGCTTTGTCCAGGAGAAAAGAGAGGCGTCCCCGCGGCGGCGCACGTCGGCGACGATGCGCTCGGCGATGCGCTCGGCTTCGCGGCTGCTCGCGCGGCGCGAAGCCAGCACTTTTTCCTCGACGGCGCCCGTAAGGCGGAGAACGCGCATCAGTACACGACCTTGTTGAGCGGGTACTCGACGATTCCCTCCGCGCCGGCCATTTTCAGCTTGGGAATCAGTTGCCGGACGGTTTTTTCCTCGACGATCGTATTGATGGCGACCCATCCGGGATCGCTCAAGTGCGCGACCGTGGGATTTCTCAGCGCCGGCAGGGCGGCCAGCACTCTTTCGAGATCCGCGCTCCGCAGATTCATCATCAGGCCCACGCGGCTGTACGCCTTGATGGCGCCCTCGAGCAACAGCATCATGTCTCCGATTTTTTCGCGCTTCCAGCCGTCCTGCCAGGCCGCGCGATTCGCGATGAAGCAGGTTGTGGATTCCATAAGCGTGTCCACGACGCGCAGATGGTTCGCGCGCAGCGAGGAACCCGTTTCCGTCACCTCCACGATGGCATCGGCGAGCTGCGGGACTTTCACTTCCGTCGCGCCCCAGGAAAACTCCACGCGCGCCTTTACGCCGTGCTTTGCGAGATACTTTTCCGTCATCTTCACGGCTTCGGTGGCGATCACTTTTCCTTCGAGGTCGTGCACCGTCTTCATGGGGGAGTCTTCGGCCACCGCGAGCACCCAGCGGACGCGTCCGAGGCCGGTCTTCGAGTACACCAGCTCGCCGACTTCCTCGACGTCGGCGCCCGTCTCGAGAATCCAGTCCTTGCCCGTCAGGCCCGCGTCGAGTGCGCCGCTTTCGACGTAGCGCGCCATCTCCTGCGCGCGGACCATCATGCATTCGATGTCCGGATCGTCGATGCCCGGATAGTAGCTGCGCGAGCTGACCGATATTCGCCAGCCGGCCTTCGCGAAAAGCTCCACCGTCGCATCCTGCAAGCTTCCCTTGGGGATGCCGAGTTTCAAGCGGCTCATTGCTTTTCCCCCTTGCCGCGCCGTTCGCTGGCGGGTTTCCCGTAGAGTTCCTCGGGCGAAAAGATTCGTTCCGCGACTACCTTCGCTTCGCCGTCGCGCCCGAGCTGCCGGAAGAAGCAGCTTCGATAGCCTTCGTGGCACACAGCGCCGCCTTCGAGCTCGGCGCGCACCAGCAGCGCATCCAGGTCGCAATCGACGCGCAGGTCGCGCAGAAGGAGTTTCTGGCCGCTGCTCTCGCCCTTGGTCCAGAGTTTCTTGCGCGAGCGGCTGTAGAACGTGACGAAGCCGGTCTCCTGCGTCTTCGCAAGGGCTTCGCGGTTCATGAATCCCAGCATGAGGACTTCGCCGTTCGCGTCGTCCTGCACGATCGCTGGAATCAGTCCGTTTTCCTTTTCGAAATCGAGTTCCATTGGCTCTCCCCGAAAAATTGTCCCCTCAAAAACGAAAAAGCCCGCCGGCGCTTGCCGCGCCAGCGGGCTGATGAGTGCAGCTATTTCGTTCCTGCTAGCCACACCGCCGCGGGCACGGGTTCACGTGATGGCGATGACTATGATGTGTCCGCAGCAGTTTCATGACCTCATCGAAATTATGATACGCGGCAACTTTTGTCAAGCGCCGCGTCCTGTGGACGATAACTTCCAACACTTGCGGTCTTGAAGCTGAGGTCTCAGCGCAGCAGATCTTCGAGCTGGACCTTGGCGTCGGTCTTTGCGTCGCGGTATTTCACGATCACGGGGGTGTAGAGCGAAAGATTCCACTCCTTGCCGGGGCCGTGGGAGATGGCGCGCGAACCTGCGACGACCACGGCGTTTTCAGGAATCACGAGCGGCTCCGTATCGGTCGCGCTCAGCACTTTGCCGTTCACGATATCGTACACCGGCGTCGAGCGGTTGAGAATGGTTCCCGTTCCGAGCACTGCGCGCCGCTTCACGATCGTGCCCTCATAGACGCCGCAATTGCCGCCGACGAGCACTTCATCTTCGACGATCACCGGCATCGCGCCGACCGGTTCGAGCACGCCTCCGATTTGCGAGCCGGCCGAAATGTGGCACTTCTTGCCGATTTGCGCGCAACTTCCTACAAGCGCGTGCGAATCGACCATCGTTTCGTCGCCCACGTACGCGCCCACGTTGATGAACATCGGCGGCATGCACGTCACGCCCTTGCCGACGAAGCAGCCGTCGCGAATGCTCGATCCCCCCGGCACGATCCGCACGCCCGAAGCGGCAGTGAATGTCTTCACCGGATACGTGGCCTTGTCGAAGAACGGCTGGCGCGACACGTCAATCGACATATCGACGACCGCGCCCATCCGGAATCCCAGCAGAATTCCTTTTTTCACCCAGGCGTTCACGCGCCAGCCGCTCGCGCGAGCGGAATCCGGCTCGGCCGCGCGAATTTCGCCCGCGTTCAGAGCGCCCTTGAAGCGAGCGAACAAGCGCCGGTGCTCGTCGGTGAACTGCGGCGGGTTTTCGTCGAACAGCCGCTCGATCTCGCGGCTGATCTCAGCGGGCGGCATAGACCTGTTGAATCAGCCCGACCGATTCGAGCGCGCTGCGGATCTTCGCGAGATTCTCCGGCTTCGGTGCGACGAGAGGCAGCCGGAAAATCGGCTCGAGGAGGCCCATCAGCGCCATGGCGGCTTTCACCGGGCCGGGATTCGTTTCGATGAAGTTCGCTTCGAGCAGCTTGGAGTAGCGCCGGTGAATTTCGCGCGCGGCGGCAAAATCGTTTGCGAGGCCGAGCTGCACGAGGCGCGTCATTTCGGCCGGAATCTCATTGGAGGAAACCGAAATCAAGCCGCGGCCGCCGAGCGCCATCAGCGGCAGCGTGATCGCGTCGTCGCCCGAAAGCACGATAAACCGCTCCGGCACGAGATCGAGTATGACGGCCATCTGAGAAATATTTCCGGACGCTTCCTTCACGCCCACGATGTTTTCGATTTCGGCGAGCCGCGCCACCGTGGCCGGCTCGATATTCACGCCCGTGCGCCCCGGAATGTTGTAGAGAATAATCGGCAGCGAAATCGCCGCGGCAATCGCTTTGTAGTGCTGATACAGCCCTTCCTGCGTCGGCTTGTTGTAATACGGGCTGACGGAAAGGATTCCGTTCGCGCCGAGCGACTGAAACTCGCGCGCCATTTCGATCACGTGCGCGGTGTTGTTGCCGCCCGCGCCGGCCACCACGGGAACTTTGCGCGGCCGCGCCTCTTCGACCGTGATTTCCACCACGCGCCGCTGTTCCGCCCGGTTCAGCGTGGGGCTTTCGCCGGTGGTGCCGCAGGGCACCAGGAAGTTGATGCCCGCGTCGATCTGGCGCCGCACCAGCCGCCGCAGCGCGTCCTCGTCGAGCGATAGATCCTTGCGAAAGGGAGTCACCAGCGCCGTGCCGCATCCCGTAAACATTTGCTCCTCCTGAATCACAACCTTACTCCAGCTCGTTCACAATCTCCCGAAAATCAAAGAAGCCTTTCTTGCCGGTCACCCACCGCGCCGCGCGCAAAGCCCCGCGCGCGAATCCTTCGCGGCTCCGCGCCGTGTGGCGGATCGTGATCGTATCGGCCGCGGAGTCGAAGCCGATCTCGTGCGTTCCCGGATGCGCTCCGGCGCGGCTGCTGCTCGCGTCGATGGGCTTTCCGTAGCCGCTCTGTTTCATCTTATCGACCAGCGCGAGCAGCGTGCCCGAGGGCGCGTCTTTTTTCGTCGCATGGTGGATCTCCCACGCCCACGCGCCGTACTCCGGCTGGCGTGCCATCAGCCGCGCGGCTTCCGCGACGATCTGCGAGAACATGCTGACGCCGACCGAAAAATTCGGGCTCCAGACCAGGCCGGTTCCCGCGCGCTCGACCGCTTTCTTCGCGCGCTCGATTTCGCCGAACCAGCCCGTTGTCCCGATCACCGAATTCACGCCGAGTCCTGCAAGGCGCTCGATGTTTTCAAGCGCCGAAGCGGGTGTCGAGAATTCGACCGCTGCGTCGATGCCGCGAAAGTTCTCTTTCGTCAGCCCCTCGAAGTTCGCGTTGTTGTCGATGTCGAGACGCAGCTTCACTTCGAATCCGTAATCGCGGGCGAGCTGATCGATCAGCCGCCCCATTTTCCCGTATCCGACGATCGCGAGGTTCATGTGAGTCTTCTCAGGCCTTTGCCAACAGTCTCTTTACCACATCCGCGTAGATCGTGACGGCATCCGATAGTTCTCGTTTCGAGATTCGCTCCTCCGGCGTGTGCGCCACATGGATGCTTCCCGGCCCGAGCAGCAGGGGTTCGCCCCAGCTTTTGCCGAATACCGGGACGTCCGTCGCGAAGGATACAACCGTCGTAGGCACGCCATCGACGTTCAGGAAGCGAACCGGCGGAATGCACAGGATTTCGTTCAATTCGGCGCGCTTCCCGACCGCGCGACTGAATGCCTCGCGCAGCGGCGCCGGATCGCCGACCAGCCTCACCAGGATTTCCGCCTTGGCTGCGTCCGGGATCACGTTGGGCGCGCGGCCTCCCGAAATCGTTCCGATGTTCAGCGTGCACTTGCCGAGCAGCGCGTCTTGCGGCAGCGGCACGCGGCGAATCGCTTCCAGCGCATCGAGCAGCGCCTCAATCGCCGATTCGCCCAGCTCGGGATAGGCCGAATGCGCCATTTTTCCGCGCGCCGTGATTTCAAAGCGCAGGACTCCTTTGGATGCGACCGCCAGCTTATTCTCCGTCGGCTCGCCGTTGACCAGATACTTCGAGCCGCGAGGCGCGCGCGACGCGACCGCCGCCCCCGCGCTGTTGCGCTCCTCACCCACCACGAACAGCAGGCCGAAATTCTTCACGCCCTCGCCGAGCAGTTTTTCCGCCGCCGCGACCATCGACGCGAGGATGCCCTTCGCATCGCAGGAGCCCCGCCCCCAGATGAACTCCGCATCCTCGCGCGACGGGAAAAACGGCGGCACCGTGTCCATGTGCGTCGAGAGCGTGACGACCGGCGCGCCCCAGGTCGCCAGCACGTTGAACCGGCCCGGCTCGACCTCCATTCGCTCGACCTGCCCGCCGGATCGCGCCGCGAGTTTCGCCAGATGGTCCTCGAGATAGGCCGCGACCGCGGCTTCATTGTCGGTGATCGACTCGATGTCCACCAGCGCTCGAGTCAGCTCGAAAACATTCATCGCTTGCCTGCTTTGGGATGGAACGGAAGGAGAAGGGAAGGCGACGCGAGAGATGCGGCTCGTGTCTTCACTCCTCGATAGCGCTCCATCCGTTTTGCAACGGATGACAGTGGACAAGCCATTGGGCTTATCCCCCAACCGCCACGATATCAGCTATCGCGTCGATTTCGGCGGAGCGAACTGCCCGTAAAACCCCTTTCACCCGGCCTCCGAAGCTGCTCGGAACTTCCGGCCCGGCTACTCATGGCCTCCGCACCTCTACCAAGTACGAATTCAGTTTATCGGCGCCCGGCACTCAAGTCAAGAAATCCCCCGAGCATCGCGTTTGAGGCGTGACTCCTGCGAAAACGCGGTCCACAAACCACTCGACACGCTCATTTCGGGGTGCTACTTTTTTGTTTGGACTATGCCGATTCAGTTACCTAATTTCAAAGTACCTCGCACCGAGCCTGCGGGACGCGCCTTGGAATCCGCTGGCCTGATGATGTGGCTCACCGCGAAACCGCTGCGGGGCTTGCTCGCGGGCGCGGCGGTCGGAGTCGTAGCGTACACGTGCATTGCGATCATTCCAATCTATGTGAAAGCCTACGAGTTTCGGAATGCAGCGTACAAGGAAACGCAGCTTGCTGTCACAAACGCGGAATCGGCCGACCGCATACGCGACACGCTCTACCAAAAGGCCCAGGCGCTCGATCTGCCCGTCGAGGAAGACGAAATCAAGGCTGAATCGTCCGTCAACTCCGCTCCCATAGGAACGGTCACTTCGCTCATGGACGATTCGGCTCCCACTCATCAAACCGCCGATGTGGATATCGAAGTGTCCTACGCCGTCCCGGTCAAGTTTCCGGGTCATACGTTTTATCTGAAGTTCGAAATCCACGAGCGGGACGACAGCGGAACCATCGATCGATAGGCAGTTCACGCCGGCTTCGCGCCCTTCTCATCAAAGAAAGGGCGCCCAATCATCATGCCCTTCCCCAAAATGCAAACGCCACCGCGGCAAAGAGAAGAACGAACGATACGGCGTAGTTCCACCGCACCGGCTCGCCCAGATAGAAGTACGCGAAGACGACGAAGACCGTCAGAGTGACGGACTCCTGGATGATCTTCAGTTGGTATCCGGTGAAGTGGCCGTAGCCGATGCGATTGGCCGGCACCTGAAAGCAGTACTCGCCGAACGCGATCAGCCAGCTTACGACGATGGCCTCCACCATGGGCGCGGAGCGGTGCTTCAAGTGTCCGTACCAAGCGAAGGTCATGAACACATTTGAAATCACGAGCAGGATGACGGTGAGCATGGCCCATGGTAAGGCGCGAATTCCCGCTCAGGCAAGACCTGGTTGCGGAAGGAGCCGTTTGCGGGACCTATTTTCGCGTGCGGAGTTCTCGAGAATACTTCCAGTTCTCGGCCTCCAGGCGCGCCAATTCGACTTCCGCTCCCACCAGGTATCCGATCACGGAGATCAACTGCACGTCCCGGCGGCTGTGGAAGTGCGGCTAGCGGTGCTGCACGTTGATGACGCCGACGAGCCTCTCCCGGCACATCACGGGCACGGACAGGAACGCCTCGAAACGGTCCTCCGGCAGCTCGCTGAATGACTCAAACCGGGAATCCTCATATGCCTTGCGCGGAATCGCCACCGGCTTCTTGTGCTGGGCCACCCAGCCGGTGATGCCCTGTCCCACCTTGATGGTCAGCCGGTCCAGCGACTCGGCATGCGGATTCTTCGAGGCCCGCAAGACGAGTTCGCGTCCGTCCAGAATGTAAACGAAGCAGGAATCGCACTTCACGAAATCCGAAAGGAAGCGAACGATGCGTCCCAGCACCTGCGGAAGCGGAGCGGCGGAAAGGCGTCTTCCAATCTCGTGCAAGAAGTCGATGTCGTGTAAGTCGTCCGGGCCGGGGGTCTCGATCATCCCTCGCAGTCTAGCCAGCGCCCGGAGACTCAAGCCAATCCAAATTTGCGCTCGATAGAATCACTTTTGGGAATGGGCGCGCCGCAAGCCCCGAGCCCGCGAAACTCTCCTTGCTACCCACGGGCCATGGCTTTTCCTCGCAAAATTTGTATGATGGTGCGCCATGATTTTTCCGCGCCACCGCCGGCGCAACGACGGCCGCTCACGATGACACGCGGACACAACTCGTCGCGCAGGACCAAGGCCCGCCGCAGCGTGGATCCCACGCAGTACACGCCGTGCTACGCGTATCGGAGAGCCGGGCGGCAAGATCAGGTTCTCTACTGCGAAGACGTGTCGCTCGCTCGCGTCGCGGACGCCGCCGGCACGCCGGCATACGTGTACAGCCGCGCCAGCATCGAGGCCGCCTACCGCCGGCTTGACCGGGCGTTCGGCTCGCTTCCGCACACGCTCTGCTACGCGATGAAGGCGAATTCGAATCTTTCGGTGCTGCGCGTCCTCGCGCGGCTCGGCAGCGGCTTCGATATCGTGTCCGGCGGCGAACTCGACCGCCTGCGCCGCATCGGAGTCGCCGGCAGCCGAATCGTTTTTTCGGGTGTAGGGAAAACGCGCGACGAAATCCGCGAAGCGCTTCGTTACCCGGGAAGGGACGCAAAGCGCGGTGGCATTCTGCTCTTCAACGTCGAATCCGCGCCCGAACTCGATGTTCTGCTCAGCGAAGCGGCCCGGCACGTCAAGGCGGGTGGCGCGCGTCCCTCTGCCGCGATCCGCGTGAACCCCGACGTCCTGGCGGGCGGCCATCCCCACATCGCGACCGGTGCGCATCAGCACAAATTCGGCGTGGACTGGCAGGAAGCGCGCCGCCTTTATCTGGCGCAGAGCGATTCTCGCTGGATTGCCTGGCGAGGAATCACGGCGCACATCGGCTCTCAAATCTCGAGCGTAACGCCGTATCGCCGCGCCCTCACGCGGCTCGCGTCCTACGTCCGCGACCTCGCTCGCAACGGAGTTCGCCTCGACTACATCGATATCGGCGGCGGTCTCGGAATCCGCTACACGGACGAGCCGGCGATCGTTCCCGGCGTCTACGCACGCGCGCTCGCGGAGATCGTCCGGCCGCTTGGCTGCCGCCTGCTCATCGAGCCCGGGCGAATGCTGGTCGGCCCGGCGGGCGTGCTGCTCACGCGCGTTCTTTACGTGAAGGAGAATCGCGGGAAAACCTTCGTCGTGGTGGACGCGGCGATGAACGATCTGATTCGCCCGGTGCTCTACGACGCCACGCATCCGATCACGCCAGCCGTTCGCGACGCGCGTGCCGCGGCGACAAAGCGCGTGGATGTGGTCGGCCCGGTCTGCGAATCGGGAGATTTTCTCGCGCGCGACTGGCCCCTTGCGCCCGTGAAATCGGGAGATCTTCTCGTCATATGGACGGCCGGCGCCTACGGCTTCGTGCAGTCATCGAACTACAACGCGCGCCGCCGCGCCGCCGAGGTCCTGGTCGAAGGCCGCCGCTTCGCCATCGCGCGGCAACGCGAGAAATACGACGACCTCGTTCGCGGCGAGCTACTGTAAAGGCTTGAATCCATGCCTCTGTTCCCCGCCTTCCTGAAGATCGCCGGCCGCCGCTGTCTCGTCGTCGGAGCAGGTCCCGTGGCGGAAGAGAAGATCGAGGGCTTGCTTCGCGCCGAGGCGGACGTTCGAGTGGTTGCGCCGGTTGCGACGCGCCGCATTCGCGATTGGGCGCGCGCGGGAAAAATTCGCTGGGCCGCGCGCAAATTCCGGCCCTCGGATTTCATCGGCGTGTTCCTCGCGGTCGCCGCAACATCCTCTCCCGCGCTGCACGCGCAAATCTACCGGCAGGCCCGGCGCCGCGCGGTGCTGTGCAACGTGGTCGACGATCCGGAGCATTGCGATTTCTATTACGGCGCGGTCGTCCGGCGCGGCGAATTGCAGATCGCGATCTCGACCGGCGGGCACAGTCCGGCGCTCGCACAGCGGCTCAGGAAGCAGATCGAGCGCGATTTCGGCAGGGAATACGCACGATGGCTCAAGCAACTCGGCGCGAAGCGGAAGACGCTCTTCGCCCGGGCAATCTCTCCGTCTCGCCGCCGCGCTCTGCTGCACCGGCTCGCGAGCAAGGTTTCTTTCGAGGAGTTCCTGCGCCAACGCAAGCGAAAATGAACCTCGCCAATGTTAATGTTCCGTAAAGACTGGAAGGGAAGGCAAAATAAATCAATCAGTTACGGGGATTCGGAAGACGAATCGCTTCAATCGATAATTCGACGAACGCGCCGCGCAAGATGCCTGCTAGGATGCCTGCATTCGCCGATGCGACCGGGTCGCGGCATTCCCCCCCACCCAAACCTTCCGAGGCCCGGTCGCTCGCCGAACCCCCCGAAGTAGATCAGCCCGAGACCCTCCGGCGCTTCTCCTCCAGCAACTGTGCACCTCGTTGCGCCGCTTCGTTCACGAGGAACCCCATCTTCGGATGCGCCGGCTCGAAATCCGCTGAAAAACCCTGCTCGCGCAATTCTTCGGACGTCACCGGCCCGATCGAACCCACCAGAATTCGCGCGAGGCCCCGCCGAACCTCGTCTTCCAGCTTCATCTCCCGCGCAATCCGCAACAGATGGGGCACCTGAATCGACGTGGTGAAGAGCGCGATGTCGACTTCGCCGCGCGCGATGGCTTCCACGGCAGCCCGCAGCGGCCCTGTGTCCTCCGGCAGCGCCCATTGATAGACCGGCACGCGCGTCACCTTCGCGCCCCGCTCCGCCAGCCCCGCGAGAAGTTCGGGATTCGACGCGCCGTATTCCTGCACGGCGACGCGCCGCCCCTTGAGCGGCAGCGAACCGACCTTTTCGTCGAGCGCGCGCAGCAGGTCGCGCCAGGTGTTGGGTTCCGGCACAGCGAGCGTCACCGGCACTCCGATTTCCTTGAGCGCGGCCACGGGCTTTGGCCCGCGGGCCACCACGGCGATCCGCCGGAGCGCCGCCGCGAACCGGTCGATCGGATAAACCGTCTCGACAACACGCGCGAGCGCGCGAGTGCCTACTCCGGTGAGGAAGATGACGATGTCGAAACCGCCCGCGGCGAGTGTGCGGGCGAAAGCGAGCGCGTCGGTGTTGGATTCCAAGGGAACTTCGCGCATCGACGGCGCGATGATCGCGCGCCCGCCGTAATTCTCGATCAGCTTGGCCATTTCCGCCGCGCGGCGGCTCTCGAGCGAAAGCACCCGCAGCCCGCTCAGCCCGCCCGGCTTGGTTCGCTCTTCCATCTCTGCATTCTAATGCCGGAAGTGGCGCACGCCGGTGAACACCATCGCCATGCCGAGTTTGTTGGCCGCGGCGATTACGTCCGCGTCGCGGACCGAGCCGCCCGGCTGGATCACCGCCGTCGCGCCGGCCTTCCCGGCTTCTTCGACTCCATCGGGAAACGGGAAAAACGCATCGGACGCCACCACGCTGCCCTTGAGTGAAAGGCCCGCCGTCGCGGCCTTGATCACCGCGATCTTCACGGAATCGACGCGGCTCATCTGTCCGGCGCCCACGCCCACCGCCTGCCCCTCGCGCGCGAAAAGGATCGCATTCGATTTCACGTGCTTCGCCACCTTCCATCCGAAGAGCAGCGCGCGTCGCTCGGCATCGGTCGGCGCGCGGTCGGTGGCGACTTTCAGCTCCGCTTCGGCGAGCTCGTGGCGGTCCGGGTCCTGCACGAGCATGCCGCCCGAGATGGGCTTGAGTTGGAGTTCGGCTAGCCCAGCCTCGCGCGGCATTTCGAGCAGGCGCAGATTCTTCTTCGACGCGAATCGCTCCAGCGCGGCTGGCTCGTAACCCGGTGCCACGATGCATTCCACGAACAGCTTCGCGACTTCGTCCGCGGTTGCCGCGTCAATCGCCCGGTTGAACGCGAGCACGCCGCCGTAGGCGGAAACCGGATCGCATTCGAGCGCTTTCAGATACGCATCGCGCAGCGATTCCTGCTCGGCCGCGCCGCACGGGTTGTTGTGCTTGATGATCGCGACCGCGGGGCGATGGAATTCGCAGACGAGAGCCCACGAGGCATCGAGGTCCACGAGGTTGTTGTAGGAAAGCTCCTTGCCCTGAAGCTGCTTCGCGCCGGCGAGTCCCGCCGCCGGCCGGCCCGCGGGAATATAGAGCGCCGCAGCCTGGTGCGGATTTTCCCCGTAGCGCATCGCCTGGCGGCGTTCGAGCGCGATGTGAATTCGCTCCGGCAGTTTTTCGAGCGGGCCGATCTTTACGCCGCCGTTGGCCGCGAGGCGTTCGAGCTCCGTGGCGATCTCTCCGTCATATCGCGCGGTCCGCGCGTAGGCTTTGCGCGCGAGCGCGAGGCGCGTCGCCAGGCTCAGCTCGCGCTTCTCGCGCAGCTCCGCGGCCACGGCCGCGTAATCGCCCGGATCGGTGACCACTCCCACGCTTTGAAAATTTTTCGCCGCCGAGCGCACCATCGCCGGCCCGCCGATATCGATGTTCTCGATCAGCTCTTCAGGAGTGACGCCCGGCTTCGCCGCCGTCGCTGAAAACGGATACAGGTTCACGACCACCAGATCGATCGGAACAATGGAATGCTCCGCAACCTGCTTGCGGTCCTCAGCTTTTCCGCGCTGAAACAAAATTCCACCGTGCACTTTCGGGTGCAGCGTCTTCACGCGCCCGCCGAGCATTTCCGGCCATCCGGTCAGCTCGGCCACGTCGCGCACGGGAATTCCCGCGTCGCGCAGCAGCTTGGCGGTGCCTCCCGTCGAGACGATCTCGATCCCCAGCGAGGCAAGCCCCCGCGCGAATTCGACGACTCCGGTCTTGTCATAGACGCTGATGAGCGCCCGCTCGATCGCCACTGCCGTGCCTCCCCGATTGCGCCTGAAGGAAACGAGCGGGTCAGTTTAAGCGTTTGCGGAGAAATTCGAAAGAGGAGTCCTGCAAAATTAGCGGCCTGCGGAAATCAGCTCGAGATGCGGGCTTTCAATTTGACGCGGCCGCTCTCGATATTGACGGTGTATTCCACCATGCGGCCGCCCTTGTCCTTGAGCTCTTTGGTCTTTTGCCGGACGAAGCGTTCGAAATCCTTCAGGTTCGGCGTGCTGGCGCGCTCTCCGGTTTCCGTGCGCGCCTCGATCAGTTTTTCGTAGAGCGCGTACACTTTTTCCTTTTCGTGATCCGGATCGGAGAGAGATAGAGCGAAAGCATTGGAGGCCTGCTGCACGGCGGCCGCGCGTTCGGCGGCTTCGGCGGCGCGGAGATCGAGCGGAACCTGCACGATGGGCTTGGGAGGTTCGGCGGCGTGCTCGATGGCCGCTTTGCGTGCGCGCTCAGCTTCGACGGCTTTGGCGGCCGCGCCGAAATGGTGCTGCGCGATACCGCCTTCCTTCTGCATCAGCTTCTTGCGCCACATGTCCTGGTACTTGGCGTACGTCTGGGAAACGTTGTTGAGCCGGAATCGCTGGCCGAAATTCAGCTCCCCCAGCTTCTCGTTCGTGCGGCGCAGCGCGGTGTCGACGCGCCATTGCGTGTCCGCGGGAGGGCGCGGCCGGCCGCCGCCGAAGAACTGTTCGTACTCGATCTTCAGCGTGCGGATATCCCGCTCGATTTGTGTCAGATCTTCGTCGATTGTGGTGGCCATAATTGCTGTGAGACCAGCGAGATTCCAGCCTAAGGGCAGGGGCCGACTGCGTCAACCCGGGCGTTTGCGGGCTTGTCGCAAAGGGAAAGCCCGGAGGTTGCACCCCTTCGCGGGCGCGTGTTCAAATAGGCGTCCCATGGCGGCCCGTGCGCAAGCTGCGTCGAAAGTGGAGAAAAACGGGGCGATCAGCGCCCGCCTGCGCGAAATTCCGTCAGTTGACGAGCTGCTTGGCCGTCCGCGCCTCGTGACGCTTGCTGAATCGGCGGGGCGCGGCGTGGTGACCCAGGTCGCACGCGGCGTGCTGGCGGACTTGCGCGCGCGGCTGAAAAAGGCCGCCGGAGCTGCGCCGGAGCCGGGCGCCACCTCCAGCGAAACCATCGAGTCTCAGGTGGCCGCCGGAGTGGACGCGCTGCTCGCGCCGTCGCTGCGGCGCGTGATCAACGCCACGGGCGTGATCCTCCACACGAACCTCGGCCGAGCGCCCCTTTCGGCAGCCGCCGTTGCTGCGGTGGCCGAAACGGCCGCGCGATATTCGAATCTCGAATACGACGTCGAAACCGGCGCGCGCGGCAAGCGCGACGTCCACACCGCGCGCCTGCTCGCCGATCTCGCCGGCGCGGAATCAGCCATCGTGGTCAACAACAACGCCGCGGCGGTCTTTCTGGTTCTCAACACGCTCGCCAAGGGCGCCGAAGTGATCGTTTCGCGTGGCGAGCTGATCGAAATCGGCGATGGATTCCGCATCCCCGACATCATGGCCGAAAGCGGCGCGCTGCTGCGCGAAGTGGGCACGACGAACCGCACGCGCATCCGCGACTACGAGCGCGCCATCGACAAAAGCACGCGCCTGCTGCTGCGCGTCCATCCGTCGAATTTCCGCATCGCCGGATTCACCGAGCGCCCGTCGCTCGAGGAGCTTGTCGCGCTCGGGCGGAAGAAGCGCGTCCCGGTATTCGAGGACCTCGGCTCCGGATGCGTCGCCGATCTGGTTGCGGCCGGAATCGTCGAACCGCTGGTCCGCCAGAGCTGCCGCGCGGGCGCCGCGATTGTTTCGTTCAGCGGCGACAAACTCTTCGGCGGCCCGCAGGCGGGAATCATCGCCGGGAAGAAAGAAATCGTCGCGCGCATCCGCCGCAATCCCATGTTTCGCGCACTGCGCGTCGATAAGCTCACCATCGCCGCGCTCGAAGTGACGCTGAAGGCTTACCATCGCGGCGCGCTCGACGAAATTCCGGCGCTGCGCATGATTCGGCAGCCCCTGAGCGAAGTCGCCCGCCGGGCGGAGTCTTTCGCGCAGCAGCTCCGCGCGGCGGTGCCGCCCGAGGTCGAGATCAAAGCGCACGTGGGATTTTCCGTGATCGGCGGCGGCTCCACGCCCGACCAAAAGCTGCCCACGCATCTCATCTCGATCGCGAGCCGCCGCCATTCCGCCGCGCAGCTCGAAGAGCGCCTTCGCCAGCCCGCCGGGGCGGGCAAGCCCGAGCGCGGCACGCCTGTGATCGCGCGCATCGCCGATGGCAAGCTCATCCTCGATTTGCGCACCGTGTTCCCTGACGAGGAAGCCGCGCTCGCCGCCGCCCTCGCATCTGCACTCCTCTGAACAGGAGCACGAAATGAACGCGCGCCATCTCTTGTTTAGGACGGGCCGTTTCAACCTGTCGAAGGTCCACGAGCACTTCATCAATCCTTGCTGCTTTGGTGAAGACCTAGCGGCTTGGCTTCGAAGTAGACTGGCCGAAAGGGACATTCATGCCTCTGAACCCGGACAAGAAGATTGGGGTTGGTATCTGGACGTAAAACACGGCAACGATTTGTATTACTTGTGTGTCGGCGGCAATTCCGATGGCGGCGTGAATCGAGACGAGGGTGAATGGCGAATTATCGTCGAGAAGAGTCGTTCGATTTGGGACCGAATGACCGGCAAGGGGAAGATCACTGAGAACGATCCTATGCTGGACGTCGTTAGGAAAATCCTTCAAGACCAAGCGGACTTTCGAGATTTGCGCTTGGAGACGGATGGCTAGGAATCCAGCCGTTACCGCGCTCGCGGCCGCCCTTGCACAGGCGTTCGTGCTAGAGTAGGCGGCGCTCAAGCGCTCGGCCCCCACTCTTGAGCCTTACAAACAAATTCCCTTCGGAGGTGTGACCATGTGGCTGATCTGGACCGTTCTCATCGGGATCATCGCGGGTTGGCTTGCAGGGCAGGTTGTGAAAGGCCGCGGCATGGGTATCGTCGTGGACCTGATCGTCGGCATCGTTGGGTCGATTCTCGGCGGTTTTGTTTTTGGGCTTCTGGGTCTTGCCGCGTTCGGGTTGTTGGGGCGGTTGGTGATGGCGTTTGTAGGAGCCGTGATATTGCTCCTGCTGGTCCGCGCGCTCAAGCGCGCGTAGGGGCGGCCGCGCGAATCATCCCGGAAGGGCGGGGCTTCAGCCCCGCCGTAAGTTGCGCAGGAACGAATGGGCTTTAGCCCCTGAAGCCAGCGAGGCCTGCCTTGACATTGCCAAAATCGCCCGCCTAGACTCGAAGTTTCGACACATGCCAACAAAGGACACCGAGGGCCGCATCATCACGGTCGGAGTGACGGGCGCGAGCGGCGCCGTCTACGCGCAAACGCTTCTGCGTCTGCTCGACGCCGATCGGCGCGTGCAGCACGTTTTTCTCGTCGCGAGCGATGCCGGGCTCCGGCTGGTTTCGTCCGAGCTCGGCATCGTTGCCGCCGATGGCAAGAAGCTTCCCGCGCTTTTGACCGGCACGGCCGCGAAGAAAATCGAATACCTCCCGAACAAGGACATCGGCGCGAGCATCGCCTCGGGCAGTGCAGTCGTGGACGCGATGGTCGTGATCCCTTGCTCGGCGGGCGCTCTCGGCGCGATCGCCGCCGGCACGGCGAGCGATCTCCTCACGCGCGCCGCGGACGTCTGCCTGAAAGAGCGCCGCCCGCTCGTCCTCTGCCTGCGCGAAACGCCGCTCAACCGCATCCATCTCGAAAACATGCTGCGGGTGCACGACGCGGGCGCCACCGTGATGCCCGCGATGCCCGCGTACTACTACGAGCCGAAGACGATCGCGGACACGGTCGAGCAGTTCTGCCATCGCGTTCTCGCGCAGCTCGGCCTGCCGCAGGAGAAGCAGTATCGGTGGAAGGGAAGCAAGCGCTAGGAATTTGCCACAGAGGCACCGAGGCACAGAGGGATGCACGAGGCGCGAGGGATGAGGGGCGAGGCGTGAGCGGCGAGGCAACACCGAGCTGCGGTGGCTTTTTAGGGGGGCGGAGCTTTAGCTCCGACATGAACTTAGCAGAGTAAAAGGGGCTTTAGCCCCTGAGGACAATCCGTATGCTGGCGACCCCAATTTACGAGACGATTTTACGAGTCACGAGTCACAAATCACGAGTCACGCCTTCCTCTTCCCTCCGTGCCTCTGTGTCTCCGTGGCTGATCCGAACATGACCCCCGTATGACAAAGACCCGAATTCGAGTTGTGCTCGAGATGATCAAGTTCGAGCACTCGGTGTTCGCGCTGCCTTTTGCGCTTGTCGGAGCGCTGCTTGCGGCCCGCGCGGGCGGCGCGCTGCCTTCGTGGAGGCAGATTCTGTGGATCGTGGTCGCGATGGTCGGCGCGCGTTCCGCTGCGATGACCATGAACCGCATCGCCGATCTCGAATACGACCGCCGCAATCCTCGCACGTCCAGTCGCGCGCTTCCGGCCGGGCACCTTTCGGTTGGCTTCGCTTCCGCCTTCACGGTCCTCGCATCGGCTGTGCTGGTGGTCGCGGCGTGGCAATTGAATCTGCTGGCGCTGAAGCTCTCGCCCGTCGCGCTCGCGATTCTCTTTCTCTATTCCTATACGAAGCGGTTCACGTCGTGGTCGCACTTCGTTCTCGGACTTTGCCTCGGGATTTCGCCCGCAGCGGCGTGGATCGCGATTCGCGGCTCGCTCGATTGGCGCATGCTGATTCTCTGCGCCGCTGTCACGCTCTGGGTGGGCGGCTTCGACGTGCTCTACGCCTGCCAGGACGTCGAATTCGACCGCGCGGCCGGCCTGCATTCGATTCCGAAAAGATTCGGCATCGCCAAGGCGCTCGGCATCGCCCGGGCGATGCACGTTCTCATGGTCACGCTGCTTATCTGGCTCGCGTGGAGCTTTCATCTGGCATGGCCGGCGTGGGCGGGAATCGGCGTGGTCGGCGCGCTGCTGGCCTACGAGCATTCGCTCGTGAAGCCGAACGACCTGAGCAAAATGAATGCTGCGTTTTTCACCGTGAATGGCTATATTAGTTTGTTGTTCCTGCTGTTTTGGGGCGCTGCTGTAGTCGTGATGCGCCCGTAGAATGGCTCGCCGGTTTCGTAGCGGCCGCCTTCAGGCGGGCGCCTTTGAAGCGGTGCCAACAAGCAATGTCAGAACTACACATCTCGGACGCCCGGCTTGAACCGATCGCGCAGAAAGTCCTCGCGGGCGAACGCCTGACGGCCGATGACGGCCTTGCGCTCTTCCAGTCAAACGATCTGCTCGCCGTCGGCTGGCTCGCCAACCACGTCCGCGAGCAGCGCCACGGCAACGTCTGCTACTTCAACGTCAACCGGCACATCAATCCGACGAACGTCTGCGTCGCGCACTGCAAATTGTGCGCGTTCGGACGCTCGCCCGACGTATCCGGCGCGTACACGATGGCGCTCGAGGAAGTTTTTCAGCGGGGCGCGCAGGGCGTCGCCGAGGGCGCGACGGAATTTCACATCGTCGGCGGGCTGCACCCCGATCTTCCGTTCGACTACTATCTAGATATGATCCGCGGCCTGAAGCAGCGCTTCCCGCACGTGCACCTGAAGGCGTTCACGATGGTCGAGGTGCACTACTACGCGCGCATCTCGAAGCTTTCGATTCGCGACACGCTGCTGAAAATGAAAGAGGCGGGCGTCGATTCGCTCCCCGGCGGCGGCGCCGAAATTTTTCATCCGCGCGTGCGAAAGATCATCTGCGACCACAAAGTTTCCGGAACCATGTGGCTCTCGATCGCGCGCGCCGCGCACGAAATCGGCCTGCGCTCGAATGCCACGATGCTTTTCGGCCATGTGGAAACGCTCGAGGAGCGCGTCGATCATCTGCTCCGGCTGCGCGAAACGCAGGACAAGACGCACGGCTTCGTCGCGTTCATCCCGCTTGAATTTCACCCGGCCAATACGGGCCTGGCGCACATTCCCAAGCCGACCGGCTTCGACGCGCTGAAGACGATCGCGGTCTCGCGCCTCATGCTCGACAATTTCGATCACATCAAGGCGTACTGGATCATGCTCACGCCGCGCATCGCGCAGATCGCTCTCGGTTTTGGCGCAAACGATATCGATGGCACGGTTGTCGAAGAGAAGATTTACCACGACGCCGGCGCGACCACTCCCGAGCACCTGACGCGCGCCGAGCTCGAGCGCCTGATCCGCGCCGCAGGACGCGTCCCCGTCGAGCGCGACACGCTCTACAACCGCGTCGATCGCTCGACCATGCCGCCGCCCGCCGCGCCGCCGCGCCCAGGCGCCTCCGGCGAATTCATCCCCGCCAGTTCGCTCACCGCCAATTAGCCGCGCGGCCCTGCAAAAGGATTGGAGAAGTAGGGAGCGCCCGCCGGCGGAAATTCAGGACGAGCGAAATCGCGTAGGATTTCAATGCTTTTTTGGATGGTAGAGGTCGCGCGACAGGATCAACTTCAAAGTTACTTTATCCGACGCAGGCGTCAATCCAAATCCGATACCCGCTTCGACGTCCGCCCATTTGGCGCTGTGATCGAAAACGCCCCAAAGCTCGTGGGACTGCTCGCCGGCCGTGTGGAAATTGTTCAACGGGCCAATGTCACTATACTCTTCAACGGCCAGGGCCCATTTGGGTGAGAGATTGTATGCGATGCGCGACGCGGGCGCGAAGTCGAGGCTCTTGAAGCCGCCGGCCCACGAATTGTCGAGGATCGGATTCACGATGAAGTCCCACGGGTGCAGGTGCAGGCCGAAGATGGGCCGGATCTCTGACGTGAAAGGTCTCGGATCCCAGTGCCTGGCGTTGTCGCTGAATTCGAAATTCACCCCGTAAAAGAACGTGTGTTCCGCCGCATGCGGCTCGACGAACAGCAGGCGCAGCTTGCCGCCGTTGATCGTCGCGCCGCGGTCCTTCGAGACGCTGTAGAGCGGCAGATAAAGTCCCGCTTCGAGCCAGTCGGTCACACCGTACGCCCATTCGAACACTCCGTTCCACGAATCGTCGGGTATCAGGCCGCCGCGAAACGCCGGCGTCGTCAGCCCGGCGGGAGTGAAATTGTTGTGCAGCGTCAGATTGATCGCGCCCGGATCGGCAATCGAGGCGTCGTACACTTGAATCTCGTCGGTCTGCGCGAAAGCCACCGCGGGCAGGGCGAGCAGCATGGTCCCCGCGATAGCCGCCCCGATGATCGCGCCGAACCGCCGGTTCATCCTACGAGGATACCTCAACATCCTGCGCGGGTTCCCGGCTCGTGGGTTTAGGGGGTCGGAGCTTCAGCTCCGACATAAAGCTCGCAGAAAAAATAAAGGGGGCTTTGGCGCAGTTTGCGTCCCGACGGTGTCTGTCGGGAAGCCCCTGAGGCACGAATCTTACTGCGCGAGGAGCAGCGTCACGCGTGCGGGTGGGCCTTGTCGTACACGTCCATCAACTGGCGGATGCTCGCCTGTGTGTAGCGCTGCGTGGTTGAGAGCGAGACGTGGCCCAGCAGCTCCTGGATGGCGCGCAGGTCCGCGCCGTCGGCCAGCAGGTGCGTGGCAAACGCGTGGCGCAGCGAGTGCGGATGCATGTCCCAGTTGACGTTCGCCAGCCGCGAATATTTCTTCACCAGCATGTGCACGGACCGCTTCGTCAGCCTTCCGCCCAGATGATTCAGGAACACGGCCTCCGGAGCGGGCTTTGTCCGTGACGGCGGATGCGCCAGGATTTCCTCGCGCACCGGCCAGTACGCTTCGAGCGCCGCCTGGGCCTTGGCTCCGTAGGGCACGACGCGCTCCTTGCGGCCCTTGCCGAGCACGCGCAACATCTGCCCGCGCCGGTCGATGCTGCCGAGGTCGAGCCCGACGAGCTCGCTCACGCGCAGCCCCGAAGCGTAGAGCAGCTCGAGGATCGCGCGGTCGCGCTTCAGGATCACCTTGGCTTCCTCTTCGGCGCGAGCGGTCGGCCGCCGAGCGCGCCGCGACTGCTGCGCCGAGGGGCCTTTCCCGAGATTGTCCAGGAATGCGTTCAGGTCCTCGGCCGACAGCACGCGGGGCACTCGCTTCGGCAGCTTCGGCGTGGCCACCAGCCGCGCCGGGTTCTGCTTGGCGTATTTCTCGCGCACGCAGAATTTGAAAAACGTCCGCAGCGAGGCCAGCCGCCGCGCCACCGAAGCCCGTTCCAGCTTCCGGTCGTACATCGAGGCCACGTATTCGCGCACGATCTTGTGATCGACCTCTTCGAGCGGCAGCGTTTTCTCGCCGGGCGGCGTGAGAAACGCCTCGAACTGCCGGATGTCGCGCCCGTATTCGTCGAGGGTCGTCGGCGCGACGTTGCGCTCGTAGCGCAGATACAGAATGAATTTCTCGATCACCTGCTTCATCGCGGTGTGCCGCCGCCCCGAATTATAGACCGCAGCGCGGGCGACGAAAGCGGCAATTGTCAGGCGTGTTGCGCGATTTCTTCCGTGGGGGCAACGGCAGTGGATGGCGCGTCCAGAAATTCGCGGAGCTTCCTTTGGTGCAACCAGACGAAGACGGACGCCTCAACGCATTGCAAAACAAGTGCGCCGACGAAGAGCCGAGCTTCAAGGCTCCACGTCCACGGGCTCAAGAAGAAGGCAGACCAGGGAAGGACAATCGCAGTGAGCGCCGCGCCGTGGGAATTGTGGTAGAAGTTCAGCGCGCCGAAGACGATGCTTGTGCATACGTAGAAGATGACCAGATAAAGCGCGGCGGAAGCAAGCGGATGTCTCACTCGGCGCAAGTTCATCCATTGAAAGTAGAGCGCGTCTCTTGCGAGCCACGTCGCCACGAATGCAACCTCGAATATGGCCAGCCGCAGGTTCCAGTAGCCTGGATTCCGGTAGTGCGATATCAACCCGATCACCGCGCTACCGAACAGCGCGATTCCGCCGACCAGGTATGGCACAGGCCACATAGCCGCCCACCATCCGGCAGCCCGGCCGCCGAACTCGCGCACGCGCCTCCGCACTCGCTCGCGGTTGCGCAGTAAGATCACCGCGAGGATCGCGAATAGCCACAAGCTGGCAGCCAGTAGCCCCTGTTCGACGGCGTACGGCGACGCACCCGGAAAGTGGTACTTCTTGTCGCCGATAGTAACGTCGCTTACCCGGAACCTTTCCGCCCACGGGTTGAACACCAGTAGGAGTAAATTCATGTACGACACGACAAGGAAGGCCTGGATGGGAGAATAGATCTCGTAAACGGACGGATCGCGCTTCAAATTTCGCGTGATTGCCAGCAGAAACCAGCAGGTAAACGTGACATAAAGCCCTGTCAAAACAAGCGAATGGGGAACCGCCTTTCCAAGGAAAAGGTCGGTCCACGAATAGCTTTGTGCGAGCCCCGTGGAGGCGCGTTCGATCACAGAGGGAGGCTGGGCGATCAGATCTCCCAGGACAAATGGACTCACAGCGTGGAGGTGTAAGAAGGGGCCGCTCCACGAAATCGTGACATCGAAGAGATCGAGTGAACTGATGCCCACCAACCCGAGGAACAGTAGAACTGACACGGCAATCGAGCCCCGTCCCAGAAGAACGGATGCTAGAAGGGCCAACGCATGATAGGCAATCGAGCCGAGTACCAGCAAGACGTAGGTTTCGAGGACGATGCCCAGCGGCACATGCCCTCGAATCGCACCGATGAGCGCCACCGGCATGAGGCAAAGCGTTACGAAATACGCCAGAATCGGAGCGCCGAATAGCTTCCCGATCGCCATTTCGAGCGACGTGAGCCGCGTGACTCGCTGAAAGTCGAAGGTATTGAGCTCTTTCTCGCGGTGTACCGCCTGAAGGCAATAGAAACCGCCGCAGATCAAAAGTACGGCAATCTGGACATTCAGGACAAACCCAAACACGGCGCCTGCCTTGTGCAGACCGTTCACGCTGAAGTCGATATCCGTATGCACGATCGATGCCCACGTCGTGATCGAGACCGCCGCGCAAATCACCGCCGCAGCAATCATCCGGCCGGCCCGCAGCTGGATGCGTGCGTTGCGGATGATCTCCGGGTTCGAGAAAAGTAGGCTCACATTACCTCTCCGCTCGAAACGCGCGAGTACAACCGCTCGAGTGTCTCGGTCACTTCTTCAAACCCGCACACCGGCGCCCCTGCCGTGACGATTTCTCTCAACAGTTCCGCCAGAATGAGGTCATCTCCGGCAAAGGCAAACCGCACCGCCATCGTTTCCTCCACGGCCTCGCTCACGCCAGAGCGCGCGGCGAGCCATTCAGCTAGGGCGAAGCCTGCCGCCGCAAGCCGGACCCGAAAGCGACGAACGCTCTTTCCTTCGCGCATAACCTCTTCGAGCTTACCGATACGAAGAAGGCGCCCCTTCTCCATGATCGCTATCGACGTGCAAATCTCTTCCAGGTCCGCCAGAATGTGCGACGTGATAAAGATGGTTCTGCCCTGGGCGTGTAGCTCCTTCAACAGCGCCTTCAGCTCGACGCGTGCTTTCGGATCAAGTCCCGCGGCCGGCTCGTCGAGCACGAGCAGCGGCGGGTCGTGAATGATCGCGCGTCCGATGCCCAGGCGTTGTTTCATGCCGCGCGAAAGCCCGCTGATGAGTTGGTCGCGTTTGCTTTCGAGATTCATCAGGCCAATCACTTCGTCCACCCGTCCGCGAATCGTCCCTTCGTCCATCTTGTAGGCATGCGCAAAGTAATCGAGGTATTCCCAGACCTTGAGATCGTCGTAGAGGGAGAAAAAGTCCGCCAGGTAGCCGATGTGTCGCTGCGCCTCCTCCGGCTCGCGTTGCACGTCGATTCCATTTACGGTCACGCGCCCGGCCGTCGGCGCATGCAAGCCGCAAATCATTTTGAGTGTGGTGGTCTTGCCGGCGCCGTTCGGGCCCACGAGGCCGAAGATTTCTCCGTCCGGCACTTCGAAGGTCAGTCGATCGGCTGCGAGTATCGCACCGGCCTTGCCGGACGGCAGATCATACTGTTTCGTTAAGTTATCGAGACGGATCATAATGGCCGGGCCATCTTCCGCCAGCACCTATCCCTTGTCAACAATCCCTCCCCGGCCCCGTACCAATAATCCACACAACAACATCCTTGAAATGATTTCCGCGTCATGCATCATGATAATGAGAGATTTTGGAGGCTTGATGCGTTTTGGAAGCTGGCGCCGACGCTTGGCAGGCTGCGGGTTGAAACATACCTCGTTCGTTCGCATTCCCTTAGGGGTGCGGCTTCCATTTTCTAATCGGTACACCGGAATATTAGAATCCGCGCTAACCCACTGGAAACAAAGGATTGCGCCCAAGTCTAATCGGTACAAATCTGAGGGGTTTGTTGCCGCTGTTTTGCGGCCCATTTTGCTCTTTGCGCTGGCGGTGGGATTCGGCACGGCGCCGGCTCTCGCGGCGCCCAAGCCGGCAAAGTCGCTCACGGTCGAGCGCATCTATGGCGCGCCGAGCCTGAGCGGCTATCTCACTCAGGGAGTCGAATGGAGCCCTGACGGCAAGCGCATCTCGTATCTCGAGCGTAAAGGCTCAAGCGTCGAAATGTGGACGATGGACGCAGCGACGGGCGAGCGCAAAGTCCTCGTGAAGGCCAGCACGCTTCAGGACGTGATGCAGCCTGAAAGAGCGAGCGCGATTCAATCGACGGGCCTTGGCCGCGTCCAGGCTGACAGATACATCTGGTCTCCGGGCGGCGATGCGCTGCTTTTCATCGGCAGCAGCAATCTGGTGATCCTCGACTTGAAAACGATGGCGGCGAGGCCGCTCGTTCGCGGTGACGCTGCGATCGAGGATCCGAAATTCTCGCCCGATGGCAAATGGATCAGCTTCGTGCGCGGCTCGAATCTGTGGGTGACGAGCCTCGCGTCCGGTGAGACAAAAGCGCTGACCGCCGGCGGAAGCGAGGAAATTCTGAAAGGCCAGCTCGACTGGCTCTACCCCGAGGAGCTCGACGCGACGACGGCCTACTGGTGGTCGCCTGATTCCTCGAAGATCGCGTATTACGAAATGGACGAGCGGCCGGTGACGCGCTACCCGATCATGGACATGAGCTCGCTGGTCGGCGCGATCGAGTACACGCGCTTTCCGCAGGCGGGCGAGGCGAATCCGATCGTGCGCGTCGGCGTCGTCCCGGTGGACGGCGGCGAAACGAAATGGATGGACTCCGGCGCGGACACCGACGTCTATCTCCCGCGCGTTGTCTGGCTGCGGGATAGCCGCCGCGTCGCGATCGAGCGCCTCAATCGCGCGCAAAATCGCCTCGACTTGTTGTTCGCGGACTCCGTCACCGGCGCGTCCGAAACCATCCTCACCGAGAGCGACAAATACTGGATCAACATCGCGGACGATCTCTACTTTTTTTCGGACGGCAAGCGCTTCCTCTGGTCGAGCGAGCGTACCGGCTTCCGCCACTACTATCTTTACGATCTCTCCGGCCGTCGGCTCGATCAGTTGACGAGCGGCGATTGGGGCATCACCGGCAACGGCGGATTCGGCCCGGGCTCCGCGAGCCATCCGGCGGTTGATGAGGCGCGCGGCTTCATCTACTTCCTCTCGAACCGGGACGACGTCTGCGGCACGCAGCTCTACCGGCTTTCCTTGGCGGACAAGACCATCGCGCGGATCACGCACGAGGACGGCGCGCACGGAGTATTGATCGCGCCCGATGCCTCGGCATTCGTGGACACCTACTCGAACACGATGACGCCGCCGCGCCAGGACCTCGATCGCATCGACACATCCCGCGTCGCGGTGATCGATGAAAACAAAGTGTCCGAGCTTCGGGATTACCACCTTTCGCCTGTGGAATTCCTGAATCTTTCCGCGGACGACGGCACCAAGCTCTATGCGAGCGTTATCAAGCCGCCGTCGTTCGATCCCTCGAAAAAGTATCCTGTGCTAATCGACGTGTACGGCGGGCCGCATGTCCAGAACGTGCGGAACGAATGGGACGGCGTGGATTTTCTGTGGCTCGAGATGATGGCGGAAAAAGGCTACATCATTTTCACGCTCGATAATCGCGGCTCGTATGCGCGCGGCCACGCGTTTGAGGCGCCGATCTATCACCAGTTCGGCAGGGTCGAACTGGAAGATCAGCTTACGGGCGTGAAGTATCTGAAGTCGCTTGCGTACGTCGATGCCTCGCGCATCGGCATCTGGGGATGGAGCTACGGCGGCACGATGACGCTTGAGGCGATGTTCAACGCCTCGGACGTTTTCAAGGCGGGCGTCGCGATCTCGCCCGTGAGCGATTGGCGGCTCTACGACACGACCTACACCGAACGCTACATGGGCCGCCCGCAGGATAATCCGGACGGCTACGAAAACGCGTCACCCGTCAACCAGTCTGCGAAACTCAAGGGCAAGCTGATGCTCGCGCACGCGACCGGGGACGACAACGTCCACTTCACGAACACTTCGGAAGTGATCAACGAACTGATCCTTGCCGGAAAATATCCCGCCAACCTGATGATTTTCCCCGGCCGCGGCCATGGAATGACGGACTTGCCCGCGCGCATCACGCTCTTCCGCGGAGTCACGGATTTTCTGTTGAATAATCTCTAGGGCAACAAGTCCCCATGCAACCCCCCGGAATCCGGAACCGCTCCAATAGATATGGATGGGGAGCCTGACAAAGGCGCCGGGAAACACTTCATCCGGCCATGGAGTCATTTTGAGAATGTTCGCCGCAATGAAAGCGAATCGCGTGAGTCTGGCGGCGTGCGCCGTTGCGGTATTCGTATTGTGTGCGCCGCATTCGATCGCGGCGCGGCCCGCGGCGGCGGAGAACGACGCGGCGGGATTGCCGAGCGTGGCCGTGAGCCCTCCCGCCGGAATGCTCGACGCCGGATTCCATGAACTCTACCAGCTGAATTTCCAGGGGGCCCGCGCGCAGTTTCTCTCCTACCAGAAAGCGCAGCCGGAAGATCCGCTCGGGAAAGCGGCGGAAGCGGCCAGCTACCTCTTCGAGCAGTTCAACGCCAAGGGCGTTTTCACCTCCGCGTTTTTTCTGGATGACGCGAAATTGCTCGGCGGCGTGGATGGGGAGCCTTCGGAGAACCGCAACGACGCGTTTCTCGACGCGAACCGCCGCGCCCGCGACATGGCGCTCCAGTGGTTGCAGTCGAATCCGCGCGACGCGCACGGTCTTCTCGTTCTCACGCTAGCCGATGGGATGGAAGCCGATTACGTTACGTTGATCGAGAAGAAGCAGCTCGCGAGCCTGAGCCTGATTCGCCAGGCCGAGAGCGAGGCGAAGAATCTTCTGGCGGTCGATCCTTCGGCGCAGGACGCCTACGTCGCGCTCGGCGCGGGCAACTACATCGTCGGCTGCCTGCCAGCCTACAAGCGCGCGTTCGTGTGGCTCGGCGGCGTCCACGGCGACCGCGCCCGGGGAATCCAACAAATGCAGCAAGCAGCCGATCACGGCCATTACCTTCAGCCCTACGCGAAAATTCTGCTGGCGCTCGCACTCGAGCGCGAGCATCAAACGGATCGCGCACGTGCGATCTTTTCCGGCCTCGCGAGCGAGTTTCCCTCGAATCTCATCTACGCCCGCGAGCTCGCTTTGCTCAACAGCGGCGTCGGCAAGCCGTAATCCGCGGCGCGCGCGCTACCACTTCACGCGAACGCGATAATCGAGCGTCGAAGTCCCGTCCTTCACCACCGGAATCGTGAACCCGATCGTCGTAGCGTCGAGCTTGGTCCATTTGAAATTCGAGTTCACGATGTCCCAGTCGCCGCCGATTGGCTCGCGAACTTCGACCGTTACCGGGCCGTCCTTGTGGTTCCGCAGAGTGATTTCGTACTCCAGCTCGTAGAGATTGCTCGCAAGCTTCTTGAAGTCGGTCTGCTTGCGCTCGCACACCACGTCGAACGCGTTGCCGACGTAGATTCGCAGCGTTTCATCCTTCGGCGTGTGCGTGATTGTGTCCTCGCCGGCGAACTGCGCCCCGCCCTTTGAATCCGCTTGATAGACGCGCACCGTTCCGGCGGGCAGTGGCATTCCAAGACCCGACTTCTCGTCATTCTTGAAGCGATAGAAAACTTTCACCGGCTGCGGGATGGCGTTCCCGATCCCCTGCGGGTTGCGGTAGTAGTAAGGCTGCCCTTCGACCTGAAGATATTTCTCGACGGGCACGCCCGTTCCCGTGAGCAGGCTGATCTGTTTCGATTCCTTGTCCTGGATCGAAGTGCGCCGCTGAAGCGTGTAGAGGTGATACTCCGAAAATCCCTCCTGCTGGAATTGCGGCGCAGGGACGCCTGCAACCATTGCTTTTGACATCACCTCACGATCCGCCGGGTACTGCGGCTGCGTGCGGTGTACTTCGCCGGCGACGAGTTGCAGCCTCGCGTTGGTGTACGCGGCGCCGCTGTTGTTCACCAGCGTCACCCAGCCGTCGAGGTCGGCGCTTTTCTCGTCGCGCGCGACCGTGAGCACGTAGTCCGCGTTCCAGTTCATGTTGCTCGTGAGATAGGAAGCCTCCACGCGCTGCGCGTCCGCGCCGCGATTGTCGAGCGTCCAGACGAGCGTCGGGCGGCTGTAGAGATTGTTGGGCAAGTCGGGAAAGCGGTAGGAATCGGCGCCCATCCCCGTGACGATTTCATCGCCGATCTTCCACACGGGTCCGTTGTTGTCGGAGAGCAGCACCGCTTTCGTCTGCACCCATTTCGTCGTGCCGCCGTCGGTTTCCGGACGGACGAGAGTCAACTCGCGGCCGACGTATTTCTGCAAAAGCTTCTGCGGATCGAGCAAATCGTATTCGTAATTCTGCTCGACGACGCTGAGCTTCGTGGGATCGGTGAGCGAGCGGAAGTGCACGGTGGCGGGATTGATCGACGCCGCGACGTCCTCGAAGCGCAGCGGAGCAACGCCCGCTTGCAGCCGAATCTGGCGGACGTCTCGGACGAGCGCGAGATTCGAGTTGTAAACCGTGACGGAAAGATCCGTCTGGTCCTTCTGAGTGGTCGCGGCGGCATCCGGATTCGTCTGCTGGCCGGCGACGCCTGCCGCGCGGACGCGCTCTAGTCTTGCCGCGAGCGGCAGAAGCAGAACGATCGCCGCGAGGACGGCCGTACCGGTGATTCGTGCGCTGCGTGTGGACATGGTTTCCTCCTTGTTACATAGACACCGCTCGAAAGCGGTCCGGTCAGAGCGGGAAACGAATCCGGGGGACGCGGTTCGGCCGGGGAGCCGGGGGGTCATGCTAGGGATGATAGCGGGATCGGGCGTCCGGGTTGTATGTGCGTGGAGAGCAGTTTCCGTTATACTACCCGGGCAGCCTTCTGCTGCACGCTCGAATTGCCGCGGAGAGGTGGCCGAGAGGCTGAAGGCGGCGGTTTGCTAAAACTAAATCGCCGTTTTGCTATCTGACACAAAATCCAACTAAATCCCTTTGCCAGCCGTCAGATAGCTCGAATTTGAATTTTTCTGGTTTGCGTGATTTTTGCCCGTTTTGCGCGAGTTTTAGTGACAATTTGGTGACAGTCGAAGGTTTCAATCCCTCGCGCAGATGAGTGTCACACGCTCACACGTATCTAGCTGCCCGCATGAAACTTGCACGCTGTGCAAGAAATACTGTAACGACGACTGATTTTTGGCGCAGGCTCGGACGGGTCTTGAATGAGAGCTGTCTTCGACAGATCGTCTTGAGTGCCATACGGCAGGACTGGTGGGTTGAGCGATCGGATTTGAAAACACCCCGCAATCTGCTAAGTCCCGCAGCGGAATGGCGTTGCAACCTCACCGAAAAAGCCAACTGCTGATTCTGATGACTCGCGAAGAATACGGGTGTGAGCATGGTCAAAGCGACACTACGTCCCCGCGAGTGCTATTCCGTGCGACTACGTGTAAACCGGCTAACCGCCGGGTCGGGTTCTGAAAAATGAAACTCGATCCAATCATCGTCCCGCTCCAAGACGTGTTCGATTTTTGCATCGGCCAAGACTCGTCCTTCCGCCGCCATCCGTCCAAAATGGTCGGCCAAACTCTGGTTATCACGGATAAAATCGTCCTGTTTCACCTGTCCGGACAGCACGCCGAGCACAGCGCGCGCCGACATCTTTATTTTGTGGGATGACATTTCGCCGCCTCCTAAGAAACTCTTACCTTCGTCTCTCGTAGAGTATGCGTTAATTGGAATAGTCTCTGGTCTTGGGAGCTGTTCCGCAAGATTTTGCCCCAGAAACTCAATCAACGGATTCTTCTGCGAACAGAAGACTTCTGAGACTACCTTCAGATGCTCTGGTCCCAGCCATCCTGAATGGTCAGACTTCACGCACAAGGTCAGAACAAAACCTATTCGTGGCTCGTTGCGCAAAAAGTTCGATATTACTTGGCTAGCGCCGAGACTTAATCCCTGTCGCCCTGACTTTCGCAAGAGCCCACATCCCGCGTCGCAAAGGACGATGCCCATAAGGCCAGCGAACCCGGCGTTTCTCATTTGGGATGCCTTTGCGTCCAAGCGGTTGTAGACCGGATTCTTGTTCTGAGTGAACGCCACCGTGTAATCGAGGTGGTTGCTTGAAAAGAATTTCTGAGCGGGATCGTATGTAATTGACACCAGGACTTGTGGATTGCGTAGAGGGCGAAACAATGATTTCTGACCCGAGGAGGCAATTCGATCTAGAAACTGTGAGAAGTTTTCATCGAAGATCAGTGAGTCGAAGTCTTCTGGCCGGGGAATAAACAGGCGGGGCTTGGGGCCGCCCAAATGTAGGTCCCGCCAGTTGCCCTCAGCCCGAAGGCCAAAATTGTCGGGATTAAGGCCGCGCTGCTGCACCCGTCGGATCAACTCATCGGCAAGTCGCTCTACCGGATTCTGGTCATCGAGGCCCCGGTCGGAAACTGTCGTTATGTCGATAACCGCCTCATTGCTCTGATACTTGATGAGAACATCCGGTACTGAAGTTCCCGTTGGAAAAGTTGGCTCATATTGTGGCTCAACGCCGAGTCTATGTAGTGCGTTCAGAACAGCAACCTCCCACTCGGTCGTGAGCCTTTGGGTTGCGCTTGCCCCATTGAGGTGGTTGATATGGAGATTCAATTTGTCGTTTGCTAGGAACCCGCTATTCTCGTCCAACAGACGCTTAACGATTCGTCTTGAAAAAAGTCCCATAAGTTCACGCTAGGATTTGCGACGATGTGAGTACACTCGAAAAGTGTAGCATCCTGATGACTATGGAATTTGTTTATCCCGACACTTCGGCGTGGAATTGCCTGTGCCATCAGGGCGTGGAGCCCTCCGAACTAATGGCTCTTCTCGCGACTTGCGACGCCTCGTTGGCCCTCGGACTTAACGTCATGTATGAAATGGGCAAGTTATTCGTCAAGGCATCTCCGATGCCCACATATTCACACAGGTTCTGCTCGCTCTTTTCGACTCTCCTGAATCACTTGGACAGCTTATCGGTCAAAGTAAGAAATGCAAACGGCAAGGATTTTCGGGCCCCAGGTTATCGCTTCTAGGCTTTCGCTCGGAGTGGCCGGGCCATTTTTTGAGCCATAAAGAGTAGAATTTTCAGGTCCTTTTCATCCGCCCGGCTCAAAAGTCTTCGGAACTTGTCGAGCATTTTGGCATCCCTGCCGGAACTTCCCCACGCAATGTCCTCTCCCGCCTTCCGCTTTGGAAAGTTGGGCAGCTTGGGAGGTTCCTCGCCGTCATAAAAAAGCTGGTAGAGCGGGACTTCCATGGCTCGGGCCAACTTTTCCAGGGTCTCGATCGCCGGCACGGTGTGGCCGTTCTCGACACGCGAGATGTAGCAGCGAAGCAAACCAGTGCGCTTTTCTACGTCACCCTGAGAAAGATGCTTCTCTTCGCGCAAAGCTCGCAACCTCTCACCAATGACCATTTCAAATCCTCGTCCAAGCTGTAATTTAGTTGTTACCGTATCGGTTGTAATTATAATGGTGGCATCCCTGCTTGGCAATGAAAGCATGAGCGTCGTTTTCGCGCCGCAAGGCCACCGCTGAACATATCTAAAACTGGAGACTTACATGACAAATGCTTAGTATCACGAGCATGTTTATCACTTAGGTACGCCCTACACGTACGATTGCTATAGGCACCCGAAAATCTTGTTGTTCGGGAGGGCTTATGCGCATCTCGCGGCCCGCACTTCTGCTTTTCCTCTGCTCGCTGATTCCGGCGTCTCTTTCAGCGCAGCAGTCCGCTTCGGCGCCCGCAGCGGCACCCACCACTAGCGATCCGCAGGCCGTCGCGCTCCTGCAACGCTCTCTGGCCGCGCTTACCGGTGGCGCGCCGGTGAGCGATGTGACGCTCACGGGCACGGCCCACCGTATCGCTGGCTCGGACGACGAAACCGGCACGGCCACCCTGAAGGCCACGGCTGCTGGCGATAGCCGGGGGGACTTCAGCTTCCCGTCTGGCGAACGCAGCGAGATTCGCAACCACGCCAGCGTGCCGCTTGCCGGAAGCCTGCCTCCCGGTGTTCCGGCCGCGGCAGCACAAGCTCTGCAGCCAGTCGGGGCGTGGTCCGGCCCCGACGGCGCAATACATGGCATGGCTAGTCAGAACGTGATGACAGACGCTGCGTGGTTCTTCCCGGCCGCCACGCTTACCAGACTTCTCTCGTCTCAAGGATACGTTTTCTCCTATATCGGGCCCGAAACCTTGAACGGCCAGTCCGTGACGCATCTCGAAATTATTCAGCCGTTTCCGGCGAGCGTGAACGCTCCTCAACAACTCGCAGCATTGGTACAGCACGTAAGCCAAATGGACCTATACCTCGATCCTGGCACCCTGCTGCCCGCCGCGTTGGCATTCAATGTCCACCCGGACAATAACGCGGGCCTCGACATCCCCACCGACATTCGATTCTCGGACTACCAGCCAATAAACGACGTCCAGGTTCCGTTCCACGTCCAGAAATACCTGAACAACGGCCTTGTACTCGACCTCCAATTCAGCCACGCCACGGTCAATTCCGGCCTGGCCGCTTCGGCCTTCGACATCCAGTGAGGAGAGAAGACACCTCAATGAAATCCGCTCACAAAATCCTGCTGTGGCTTGGCCTGCTCTCTGTTTGCGCTGGGGCGGCCCCTGCTCAAGTGGTCACCGGAACTCCGCCTTTCGGCAGCTTTAGCGGCGGTCCAGTGGACACCATCAACCTCGCCAACCTGAATGCGCACATCTCAATACCAGTCGTGAATAAGGCGGGACGCGGACTGCCTTTCTCCTATAATCTCGGCTACGACACTTCCGTTTGGTACCCTGTCGGCGTGAGCGGTTCTCAAACCTGGCAGCCGGTTCAAAACTGGGGCTGGATATCAGAAACCGAGGGCGCTACAGGCTCGCTTGATTTTACTACTACCGTCTACTGTTTCCCCGTTTTCGGGTGCAGCTATGACTCGACCAACTTTGGCTACATTGATCCGTTCGGCGTCCCACACCTGATTCCTCTCGAAGCTGCGGGCAACCTCAGCACGGTCGCCTACAAGTGTAACGGAACAGTGATCAACTCGTATCCTGGTTCGTGCCCATCGACGGATGGCTCTGGGTACGCACTCGTAGTCAACAATGTGCCTCCCGACATCGCCATTACCAATCCCTCGGGAACCTCCACCATACCGCCCCAGAATACCAACACTGGAACGGCAGGTGAGACGGACTCAAATGGCAATCAAATCAGCGTGAATGGCTCAGGCGTCTTCACCGATACTCTCGGGCAGACGGCGCTGACTATCGGAGGGTCGGGCACCCCGGCAAGTCCAAACACGTTCACTTATACGGCACCTTCGGGTGCGAACGCCGCCTACACGATGAATTACACCAACTATACGGTCGCGACCAACTTCGGAGTGCCCGGAATCACGGAGTACAAATCAAGCGCCGCGGTTTCGCTCGTAACCAGCATCGTCCTGCCGGACGGTTCTCAGTACACAGTCAATTACGAATCCACGCCAAGCATTCCAGCGTCGGGCGCGTGCACCCCATACGCTGGCACGACGTGCGTCACGGGTCGGCTCACGTCGATTAAGCTACCGACCGGAGGGACCATCACCTACTCCTATTCAGGCGGCAACAACGGAATTCTGCCCGACGGCACAACGGCTACCCTGATCCGCAACACTCCCGACACCGGATCGAACTATTGGACTTACGCTCATACGGAATCTGGCGCCGCGTGGACCACGACAATCACCGATCCGAGCGCGCAGCAAAACCAAACCGTCATGAATTTTCAAACCATCTATCCCACCGAGACGCAAGTTTATCAGGGCTCCTCAACGAGCGGCACTCTGCTCAAGACCATCTACACCTGCTACAACGGCTCTGCGGCACCCTGCAACTCCACCGCAGTCACGCTGCCTATCGCCCAGAAAACGACCTACAAACTGTGGCCCGGCGGCCTGGAATCCGAAATTAACACCCTCTACGATGAAGAGGCGTGCGGCAACAGCAATTGCAGCAACGGCTTGGCCAAAGAAAACGACGAATACGCTTACGGCAATGGAGCGCCGGGCTCGCTCGTCCGCAAGACGCTTATTACCTACGCAAGCCTTGGCAACAGCATCGTCGGCAAGCCGTCGCAGGTGACCGTCAAGGATGCCTCCGGTAATATCAAGGCCCAGACGACCTATTGCTACGATGAGGGCACTCCATCAGGGACGACCACGTGTAACGCGGCAGGCTCTCCGACGCAAACGAATAACACTCCACAGCACGTTGCTGTGAGCGGCTCGCGAGGAAATGTGACGACGATTGCGCAGCTCGCCTCCGGCTCGACCACGCTGGGAAAGATATTCACGTACTACGACACAGGAAATGTCAACGTCGCAACCGATGTCAACGGTGCTCAGACCACTTTGACCTACGGGACGGGCTCCTGCGGCAATTCATTTCCGACTTCCGTCAGCGAGCCGTTGAGTCTCTCCGAATCAGTGGTGTGGAACTGCACCGGCGGCGTCGCAACCTCTATCACCGACGAAAACGGCCAGACAGTCTCGACCTCCTACACCGATCCGCATTTCTGGCGCCCGCATTCAATAACAGATCAGCTCTTGAATGCCACAAACCTGACGTACAACGGGGATCTCTCCGTTGAAACTGCAATGACTTTCGGTAGTTCCACCACCGACGTGCTTGCTACGGTGGACAGCCTGGGGCGGCCAAGATTCAAGCAGTTTAGACAGAGCCCCAGCTCGACCACATATGCTTCTTCCGAGACCGATTACGACAGCCTCGGCAGACCGTCAAAGACCACCCTGCCTTACGCCGGAACTGCAGGCCAGGTCTGTTCCGGGTCCTGCCCGGGGACAATCACGGTCTACGACCCGCTCGGGCGCCCCGCTTCAGTTACCGACGGCGGAGGCGGCACGATCAGCTATAGCCATACATGGAACGACATCTCCGTGACGGCCGGTCCCCACCCAAACGGAGAGAACACGAAGCGCAGGCAGCTTGAATACGACGGTCTCGGGAGACTTACGTCGGTGTGCGAAATCACCAGCGCCACCGGTAGCGGCACATGCGGCCAAAATAACCCACAGACCGGATACTGGACGCAATACACATATGACGTGAACAACAACCTGACCGGCGTCACGCAGAACGCCCAATCAGGAAGCACGCAGACTCGAACCTACGCCTACGACGATCTCGGGCGCACGACCTCCGAAACGAATCCGGAATCCGGAATTACCAATTATACGTACGACACCGACACAACCTGCGGCACGTCGAATGGCGATCTGGTCAAGGTGACGGACGCACTCGGGAACTCGACCTGCTATGCGTATGACACTCTGCACCGGGTAACAGCCGTTACGTATCCCTCCGGATCCTACGCCGCGGTCACGCCGAGCAAGCATTTTGCCTATGACAGCGCAACGGTGAACGGCGTAGCCATGACCAACGTGAAAACGAGATTGGCCGAGGCCTACACATGCTATTCGCCGTGCAGCACGAAGCTTACCGACGAGGGCTTCAGCTACACGGCCCGCGGGGAATCGAGCGATCTCTACGAGTCCACGCCCCATTCCGGCGGCTATTACCACGTGAACCAGACCTATTGGGCCAACGGCACGACAAATCAACTCAGCGGGCTATCCGGCTTGCCCACGATTACGTACGGCGTGGACGGGGAGGGGCGTGTCTACTCCGCGAATGCTTCCTCCGGCCAGAATCCGCTTGCGAGCACCACGTACAACGTCGCAAGCCTGCCCACGGCCGTCAACCTCGGTTCTTCGGATGGCGATTCCTTCGGCTACGATTCAAATACGAATCGTATGACCCAGTACAGCTTCAACGTGAACAGCCAGTCGGTCGTTGGAAGTCTCACCTGGAATGCCGTCGGTACGCTCGGAAGCCTGGGCATAACCGATCCGTTCAACGGCTCTAATGCCCAGACGTGTTCGTATGGTCACGACGATCTAGTCCGGATTGCCAGCGCCAACTGTGGATCGGTCTGGTCCCAAACCTTCAGCTACGACGCCTTCGGCAACATCAACAAGAGCGGGAATATCTCGTTCTCCGCATCCTATTCCTCGTCCACGAATCGAATGACGTCGATTGGGAGTTCAACACCGACCTACGACTCGAACGGGAACGTGACCAACGATTTCCTCCATACCTACGCGTGGGATGCCGATGGCCACCCCGTGACAATCGACAGCGTTAACGTGACCTACGACGCCCTCGGCAGCGTGGTGGAGCAGAATCGCAGCGGGGCATATACTGAGATCGTGTACACGCCTGCGGGCGACAAGCTGGCGCTTATGACTGGGTCCACATTGCAGAAGGGCTTCGTGCCACTCACTGGCGGAACCATGGCCGTGTACAATTCGACCGGCTTGGCCTACTACCGGCACTCGGACTGGATTGGCAGCTCGCGGTTTGCTTCCACACCGAGCCGCGCCATGTACTCTGATGGAGCGTACGCCCCATTTGGTGAAACCTACGCCCAGACGGGGAGCACCGACCTCTCGTTCACCGGCATGAACCAGGACACAGTCTCGAATCTCTACGATTTCCCGGCCCGCGAGTACGGCATTCAGGGCCGCTGGCCCTCGCCTGATCCGGCCGGGATCTCGTCCGTTGACCCCACAGACCCGCAGACCTGGGATCGCTACGCATATGTCCGCAACAGCCCATTGACGCTGACCGATCCTCTGGGACTAGATGACGGCGGAGGGAACAACGGTTGCGCCCCGGGCGATTTTACTTGTATCGGCTCTTGCGGAATTTACTTTTGTGGGTCGGGACCCGTTCCGACTATTCCCTTTATGCCTCTCGCTATTTATACGCTCCCTGGCGCTCCAGCAACTTCCGGTCTCCCGTCCGGCATTTTCGCCACCGGCCCAGGCATTGATTACTCGTGGATGCACCTTCTGAATTGGGCCTTAGGCCTTCCTGATCCCATGCCGGGGATGTTTGGCTTTCTTTCGCCCAGTGTCTGCTACGACGATACAATGCGGCTGGTCACTTGCGATGTCCCTGACCCAAGCGGCTGCGGCGACCAAGCCTCGTGCGCTGACAGTACGACAGTGGGCGCCGGATCACCCCCGCCGCCAGTTAAGCCTCGTTCCCTGCTGGACAAATTGATACAAACTATCGCATGTATTGCAGGCCTACCCCCCGATTATGCAAAGCAGGACGCCGGCTGGGGAGTCAGCGCCCCGAACGGTTCCACAGACACACCCGTAGGCCATATGAATGGACAAAGAACGACTCGGACCAATAGAGGGACTCAACGGGTCTACAATCCAGTGGGAGGCAACTCACCCACGGTTGATCGTGTGGCGGGTGGGGTGGGCCATTTTGCAAGCGCCGCCGAATGCATGGGCAACGTGTGGGCTCTGCCCCCCAAAAAACAAAAGAACCATTAACGGAGGCCAGGTAGCGTAAGGAGATAGCACTTGAAGAGTTCTTTTGAAACGCTTCATCACAGATCGAAGGCAAAGTCGGTTCTAGTGTTTGCGACACATCAATTCGCGGCCACAATCGGCATACTCTTGCTGGCTAATCTGGCAACCGGTTTGGCGTTTGATGTGATTCGACTCTTCTCGGGTCGCGTGTACTCCATTGGATACTCATACTGGATATTGAGTGGAACTCCCTACTTTCCTGTCCAGATCGCGTTAGGACTCGTGCTCGGATGGATCTTGGGTCGATGGCTACGTCACCGATCAATGCTTTGGGTATGGGTCTTGCCAGCACTGGCCCTGGGCCTTGCCTTTGTTGCCCTTCCGCAGGTGAGCTCGTTAACACTTCAGGCCCGCCTCTCACATTTCTTCGGCTGGGGTTGCCGACCCGAGAACCACTGTTCGGACCAACTCGGAATTACCTTGCCTCTGTACAGCGCAATTTCCTATTCATTTGGAGCGCTTCTGGCACGAATGTCGCGTCCGACCAGCCACCTGGCGAGGGGAATGGCCGATTAAGAATGGTTATCCGGCGGGTGGCGCATCCTTAAAGCAGCACTGCATCCCATCAATACTCGTCCGCGCATGAGCAGGCCACACCGGAGCTCATTCAACGTCTCGGACAAAATTTGTGGGCGCCGCACTCTTCTCTTCCAAGAAGGGTGCGTCTCACAGAAGTCCACAGGGCCGCACGCTTGACAGCTGCTTCCCTTCTGCTAGTTTACCCTGAGCGTACGAAGGGCGTGGAGCCATGGCCCAAGACACCAAAATCGACGCGCAGTTTGGTGGAACCCAGCTCAACAGATTTCCCGCGTCCGCTGTCTGCTGCGCCGCCGAACTATCCCGCAAGTCTCCGGCCATATTTGTCAAAACTCCGCGTCGAATCAGTTTTGCTCCTTCTTTAACAACGTCTTTGAATTGCTCTGGAATTCCCCGCCATCTGGGCTGTCAAGTTCCTGGTAGCCCGGCGCGCTGGTTTGGTCCTGTTCCGGTAACCGGATGGGAAGCCCAATCATTTGCGAGGACTATATGAAATCGCGGGTTGTAATTCGACAAATAGACGGAACAAGACAGCCGGGCTATGCGCCTAACGTAACGTACGTACGTAACGAAAGGCGGTCGGAAAGCAGTCAAAATAGCCTTGGCCCGAACAATCCCTCCAACGACATGGGAATTTCCGCGCGGCACTTGCGGCAAGCATCATTGCGTGCGGGACCTTTATATCCGCACGAACACTCGACGTAGAATTCTCTCCGAAGGATTTTATAGGGCGATTTGGCCCGCTCGATTGCGCGGTGCTTTGTACAAATGTCGCGGGATCGCCGTGGGCTAACTCGGCCATAGCCAGCAAGCGAATCCGCAAGAAAATCGAATTGGTTCTCTTGCCTCCTCGGGAATTCACGTTCTCGCAAGACTCGGAGAATGAGCGGAATCAGCGGCTTGAATTCATTTTGAGCGTAGCTAGGTGCTGAGTCGAGCGCGTGGCCTATGGCGTCTTCCGTTTTCGCTGAAACTAGCGCCACTGCCCATTCATAAGGTTTATCTCGGACCCACTCCTTCTTTTTCTTGTTCAAGCGACGGTCCCAGAACATGCGGCGGTAGTTCTGTGCCCTCCCAACGATCTCTGACTGATGAACACCAGGGCGGCCTCTGCGTGCTTTTGTTGACCCCGTGTCAAGAGGCACTTTCGAAATCTTGGGCGCTGTTTTGCGTCTTGGCATTTTTGCGGAGAGTTCCTGACAACCGAGACTGAATTTTACGGGAAGTTCTAGGCAAACGAAGCGGAATTATGCGGGGAATGTTTCCCCGATTTTGTCTGCTTCTCGCTGCGCTTCTGAGAGCCTCTGAGAACCAGCCCTATAATTCAATCAGAAGAAGAGCAAATTAGCCCATCGAAGAAGTGGAGAGTGGTAGCGATGACAGTCTTGAATGGCGAGCGGATGTTTCCGTGCCCGGTCTGCACGCATCCGCGTGAGGTGCGGATCACCAAAAAGAAGAAGCCATACATAACTTGCGATCCGTGCGGGATTCAGCTTTTCGTTAGGGGTCCTGCCGGAATCGCCGCTTTCGACAAACTACTCGACCGAGCTGAAGTTGAGGATTTATGGACGCGGCTCGCCGAAATGGAGCGCCGCTACTACCTGAAATGTCCCGCATGTGGATGCCACTTTTGGCTCGAACCCGGACGAGCGAAAACGAGCATGTTCGATGGAAGCCTTCAGGGATTCCGTTGTCCAGCTAAGAACTGTCGGGAGGTCGTGCCGTGGAAATCGAAGGAATGAAGATAACAGTTGTCGGAGTACTGCTGATTTTGGCTGTCGTCGTTTTGATAGCTCTGCTTGTGCATTCTCTCCTCAGCGAAGGCGGCGCGAACCCGAGCCATTCGAGCGAAGCCAGTTCTTGACGTTGCACGCCGGGAGCAATCACTTGGATCAGAAATCTCAAGTCGATTCCGAGACGCGAGGCGGGACCCAACGGCGACTCTTGAACGTTCAAGAAGCTGCGCAAT